>NZ_JBQXYB010000009.1:0-162839 GCF_052645315.1 Salinicola sp. V024 | reverse complement strand
CGGCCGCGTTGAGGATATTGTCACCGGCGATGGTATCCAGCGTGATGCCGAGCGTCGGCGCAGTGGTATCGACACCATAAGCGTGCGTCGTCGTTGCCGTGCCGGTGTTGCCGGCGGCGTCGGTGTGAGTGATCACCGCCGTGACCGTCGAGCCCGCCGCGCTGGCGAGGAGGTTGCCTGGCACCACGACGCTGAAGGTCAGATCGTCAGCGACCGCTGCCTGATACTGTTGGCCACCGATGGCGACGGTAACAATATCTCCAGCGACGGCATCGCCGCCCGCGCGCCCCGTCAGTGTCACGGGCTGCCCGGATTCTGCAGCGTTGACGACGTCGTCACCCGCAATCGTGTTCAACTGCACGGTTGGCGCCGGCGCGTCGACATCGACACTGTAGGGCCGCGTCGATGTTGCCGTGACCACACTGTCTTCACCGATATGCGTCAAGGTCGCCGTTGCCGATGGAAATTGCGCTAGCAGGCTTCCCGGAACGACCACCGAAAAGCCAAGATCCTCGCCCAGAACCGTAGAATAGGCGACGCCACCAATCGTGACCGTGACCTGATCACCAGCGACGGCATCACCGCCACCTTTCCCACTGAGCATAATGCTCTGCCCCGACTCCGCCAGATTGACGATATCGTCGATCGCAATGGCACCGAGACTGACGCTGACCACCGGTGATGGCCCCGTATCCTCGCCCGCTGTCGAACTGGCTTCAGGGCTAAAGCTCGCGGGCGTCACCGTCACTCGACCGAGATCCGACGAAGACGCCGCATAGCGGTAGGTGCTGAACTCTTCACGTCCGGTTCGAGCGATATCGAAAGGTGCGGAGAACCCGCCGCCCTCCGATAGATTACCGCCACCGTCTGCTCCGGCGCCGGCTGCAGGCGCTTCCTGGATCGCCGTCGGATCCTGACCGGAAGCGATGGCCGCTTGCAACGATGCCACATCGGGATCCGCAGAAGCGGGGTCCGCTGCGATGACCGTGGCAACGCCTTCGATGATCTGCAGAGCCACCGGTTGCCCGGCGTTCAACGGCAGGATCGTTCCGTCGGCAAGCACAAGACGACCACCATCCGGGGCGAACAACGAGGCACCTTCTGGAATCGCCATCCCCTGAACCACGGGCTTGCGGGGATCCATCAGGAAAACATTGCCATCCACTCGGACGATAGTGACGAGAGCAGCCATCGGTATCTACCTCAGCAATCTGGAAAAGCGGAGACGAAGTAAACTTCATCAATGCGCAAAATGTAACCGTTTAGTATCCAGGATCAACATAATTTTATTTATGCCCTGGTACGTTCTCATTAATTGTCGTGCGACTTTTTACAAAGCTTAGCAAATAGAGACTCTTGCGAGAGGTTAACTGGCATCCGTCCGATCAAAGCGCCAATTAGCATGCCAACGGTGAGCGTTATATGATCGATCAAGGCCAGATTTCCACTTTCGATGCCAACAGCGAGCCCTTCCATGTCCGATGTCATCCCCGCCGGCCTGCGCCGATACTGCTCTTCCCGCGTTCAGGAAATGCCCGACAACCAGATCGTCGCCGTCGCGGATCTAGCCCGTCATGACGCCTCGGTCGTGAGGCTATGGATCGGTGAGGGAGATCTGCCTACTCCGGATTACATCAAGCAGGCGGCGGTGGATGCACTGGGACAGGACGATACCCGCTACAGCTACTCTCAGGGCTTGCCCAAACTTCGCCAGGCGCTCTCCGACTACCATCGCCGGCACTGGCAGGTCGATGTCCCCAGCGAGCGCTTCTGTGTTTCCATTGGTGGCATGAACGCCGTCACCATGGCGATGCAGGCGATTCTCGACGAGGGCAGCGAAGTCATCATGCCGACGCCCGCCTGGCCCAATGCCCGGCAGATGATCGAGATCGTCGGCGGCGTGAACGTATCGGTTCCCTTCGATTTTTACCCCGATGGCAGAATCGAGCTCGATCTGGACAAGCTGTTCGCGAAAGTGACGGACCGCACCCGCGCGGTTTTCATCAACTCGCCTTCCAATCCTACGGGCTGGCGCATGCCGCTCCGGGACATGGAGCGGTTGCGAGACTTCTGTCGGGAGAAAGACCTCTGGATCGTGGCCGACGAGGTCTACAACCACTTCGTCTACGATGATCGAGGTCAGGACGGCGGGCAGCAGCCGAGTGGACACGGCCCGGCGGCCTCTTTCCTGCAGATCTGCGAGCCAGACGAAAAACTGCTGGTAACCAACACTTTCTCCAAGAACTGGTGCATGACCGGCTGGCGCGCGGGCTGGATCGTGTTCCCGCACGGTATGGATCAGCTTTTCGCTCGACTATGCCAGTACAACACCACGGGCGTGGCATCGTTCATACAGCGGGCCTGTATCGCGGCGCTGGAAGATGGCGACGCCTTCATCGCTGAACAGGTCGAACGCTGTCAGGCCTCGCGGGATATACTGGTCGAGGGTCTGGCGGCGCTGGACAACGTGACGGTGTTTTCTCCGCAGGGCACCTTCTATCTCTTTTTCAAGGTGCACGGTCTGGGCGGCTCGAGCCTGGACACGGCCAAGCGGATTCTGCGGGAGGCCAAAGTCGGCGTGGCGCCAGGCAGCGCTTTCGGCCCGGAGGGCGAAGACTATCTGCGGATCTGTTTCGCCATAGACCCCGCGCTTGCCAGAGAAGCGCTCGATCGCCTGGTCCCGTTCCTGGCCGCGCTGGCTGAGGCATCACAGGACGTCACCGTCTGACTGCTTGCCGTCCGGAACGAATCTGCCCGGCGTCATGGGCCGGGCAGTCGTGACACCAGACGCGAAACCGATCAGCAGGCCGACAGTCGTGCCAGTAGCTCGCTGCGGCGCTCCTCTGGCATGAACGCGACCTCGATCGCGTTGCCCGCCAGTTGCCTGAACAGGTCGCGATCCCAATCGAAGGCCTCGAAACAGGCGATGTAGTTCTCCAGCACCCCGCCGCCGAAATAGGCCGGATCGTCGGAATTGAGCGTCACTTTCACCCCCTGCTCGAGCATCGCCGGCAACGGATGATCGGTCATCGCCTGGACGACCTTCAATCGCACGTTGGAAAGCGGGCAGACCGTCAGTGGAATCTGCGACTCACGCAGACGCGCCACCAGCTCGGCATCCTGAAGACAGGCCACGCCATGGTCGACGCGGCAGATATCGAGCACGTCCAGCGCCTCGCTGATGTAGGCTGCCGGGCCCTCTTCCCCGGCGTGCGCCACGCGAGGAATGCCCAACGCCTTGGCCCGTTCGAACACGGCCGCGAACTTGGCGGGCGGATTGCCCATTTCCGCACTGTCGAGACCGACGGCATCGATCAACTCGTAATAGGGCGCCGCTTTCTCCAGCACGTCCATCGCATCAGTGGCATCGCGATCACGCAGGAAACTCATGATCAGCGCCGTTGTCATGTCCCATTGACGCGCCGCATCCCGCATGGCACGTCGCAGGCCTTCGAACGGCACCGCCAGCTCGACACCTCGACTCAAGTGCGCCTGCGGGTCGAACGACAGCTCGACATGCACCACGCCCTCTTCCTGTGCTCGCTCCAGGTACGCCATCGCCAGGTCGTAGAAATCCTGCTCGGTGCGCAGCACCCGCATCCCCTGGTAATAGAGATCCAGGAACGACTGCAGGTCGCTGAAATCGTAGGCCGCCCGCACCTCGTCCACTGTCGCGTAGGGGAGAGAAACGTTGTTGCGCGCGGCCAGCGAGAACATCAGCTCCGGCTCCAGCGAGCCCTCGATATGTAAATGCAGTTCGACCTTGGGTAACTCACGCAGCCAAGTCTTCACGAGCGCTCCTCGCCATTGGAATGGATGCGACTCAGGATGCCGAAAATGACGCGAGGAAGAAAGCCGACCGTTCTACACCCGCGTCGTCAGCACCTTGATGCCCAGTGCGATCATCGCCACACCCAGCACCCGGTCGATCCAGTGGCTGAAACGCTTGAACGCGCGATGAATCGGCGGCGTGGAGAGCAATAAGGCCACCGCCGAGAACCAGCCGAGCTGGATCAGCATGATCCAGGCGCCGTAGATGGCGATCTGGTAGAGCGGCATATCGGGTGACAGCACGATGGTGAACAGCGAGACGAAGTAGATCGGCGCCTTGGGATTGAGCGCGTTGCAGAAAAATCCCATACCGACCGTGCGCAGCGCCGAACGGGGCGGCGCGATGGCCACCGCGCTCGAGCTCGCTTCGGTGGAGGCCGGACGCGAGCGTAATCCTTTGACGCCGAGATAGAACAGGTAGGTTCCGCCCAGTAGCTTGATCGCCCACAGCGCCTCGGCGGAATTGGCGATCACCGCGGCAAGCCCGAAGGCGGAGTAGACGATGTGAATCGATAGCCCCAGCGCGATGCCGAGACTACACAGCAGCCCGACGCGCTTGCCGTGATTCAGTGTCTGCTGGGTCACCAGCACGAAGTCCGGCCCCGGCGAGGCAGCCGCCAGTAGATGCACGAAAGTGATGACGATCAGGCCGTGTAGCATTTCCATGACGATTCCTGAGATGCTGGAGAGAAGACGATTGAGTCGGTGCCGAACCATGATCGAATATTTTCGCCAGCAAGCCTACTGCAACCTGTGGTCGAATCATCGGCTATTGAAGGCCTGTACCCGCCTGTCCGAGGACGCGCTTCAGGCGAGGCGGAGCAGCTTCTTCCCGTCGATCCACGCCACGCTCAACCATATCCTGATTGTCGACGCCTACTACATCGATGCCCTTGAAGGCGGCACGCTGGGACAGCGGGCCTTCGATGACGAGCTGCCCTACTTGCGTGTCGACACGCTGTGGCCCGCCCAGGAAGGACTGGATAGACGCTTGATCGCGATCTGCAACGCGCTCGACGACGCGCAGCTGACCGCCGACATCGCACTCGAACGGGCCGATCGCCGGCAGCTCGAACCGGCGCATCGCGTGCTGGCTCATCTGTTCGTGCATCAGACACATCACCGCGGTCAGGTTCACGCCATGCTCGCGGAGACCGACGTCGCCCCGCCGCAGCTGGATGAATTCTTCATGCGGGAAGAAGCCCCGCTGCGGCGGGAAGAGTTTGCGACGCTGGGCATCAGCGAAGCACAGGTGTGGTCCTCGCGTCGCTAGAGTCCGATCACATCGACTGCCGATGCGCCTCGGCCAGCTCCGCCATGCTGTTGAAGCGGAAGTCGACCGTGGGCATGTCGCCAGGGTTCATGGTGGCGCCGAAGCCCTGCTTGTCGTGGCGGCGGTAGATCCAGCAGTTGGCGAGGCCATTGCGGTTGGCGGGCTGATGATCGTGGAACATGCTCTCGGCGGTGTGCAGAATTTTCGACTTGTCGATGCCGCGCTCGCCGAGCTTTTCCAGCATGTAGTCGAAGTTGCGCTGTGCCGGCTTGTAGGAACCGATGTCTTCGGCGGTATAGACCGCATCGAATTCGACACCGAGCTTGCGCTGGCTGTAAGCAAAGCTCTCGTTATCCACGTTGGAGAGCACCACCAGCTGGTAGTGCTGCTTGAGGTAGGCGAGTGACTCGGCAGTATCGGCGAAAGCCGGCCACTGTTTGACGAAGTCGCCATAGGCCAGGCACTCGTCGTGGCTCACCGCCACGCCCCACTCCTCCGCAAGACGCTTGTAGACCACTGCCAGCAATAGCCGATACTGTAGATGCGGCGTGTAACGCTGCTGGGTCGATTCGTGCCGGGCGTGCGCCTCGAGAATCTGGTCGCGGCTCAGGTTCCGGCCGGTTCGTTCGAGTAGCGGCTGCAGCCCGGCGACCATGCCGCTCTCCCAGTCGATCAGAGTGCCATAGACGTCGAACGTCAGGGTGGTGAAATCGGTCAGTTGCATGAGGGTCTCTCTCTTCTGTGTCTGATCGTGTCTGGCACGGTTCTGTGGACATCGGGTCGCAGGTTCGAATGCGTCTCTCGATTATCTATCGATCACCAATCGGCATCGGCACTGAGCAGGCGCATCGCCACCTGTAGCTGCAGCCGGGTGTCGATGTCGTTCAGGTCCATGGCAAGCGCCGTCTCCAGCCGCTCGATGCGATAGCGCAGGGTGCTGATATGGATATCGAGGGCACGTGCCGTCTGGGCCAGCTGGAAACCACTGTCGGCCAGCGCCGAGAGCGTCTCGACAGCGCTCAGCCGTCGCGCGCCTTGCCCCAGGGCGCGTGAAATACGCTCGAGAAACAGTCGTCGTGCCTCACCGTCGCCTTCCAGTACTCGGCTGAACAGCAAGGTTTCGAAATCCCGCCGCTCGCCGGCCTTGAGCGAGGGCAGCAGTCGGGCCACGTCACCGGCACCCTCGGCGATGGCCGCCGCGCCCCGCACCTCACGGCTGACCGCCATGGCCGCCTCGCCGTCGCTCAACGCCCGCCACAGCACCTCGGTCGAGACCTCGGCACACACCAGGAACAGCAGTTGATTGAGCGAGACCGAGATCAGTCGTGGCAGACCGAGCTCCTCGAGACGATCGCCCAGCCGGCGCTCCCACCGTTCGCGTCGTAGCAAACCTTCCCGGCTCAGCGGTACCGGCTCGTTGAGCAGAATCGCGCAGACGTGATAGCCGGCGTGAGGATCCCACCCATGCAGAGACGCCCGCTCCAGGGCCGCCGGCGTGGCCTCGAACCGACCCTCGAGCAGCGAGTCGACGAAGGCATAACCGAGCCGGGTCTCCTGCGCCTGCAGCGCTTGCTGGTGGGACAGGTGGAGCGCCGAGATCAGTGCGGCTTGCTCGGCCGCCCGCTGTTCGAGCTCGCTGATCGGGGATACCGTCTCATCGATCCATAGCATGGCAGCCGGCGCCCCCTGAATTCGTACCGGACAGGCCAGCAACCGGCATCCGTCCCCCTCGCCGAGAGAGCGGGCCGTGACCTCCTCCAGAAACTGCGCCTTGCTCAGCATGGCCGGCGTAGGCTGGCGCATGGCGTCGAACTCGGCGCTGCCGCCCAGCCATTCACCCTCCAGCCCGGTGAAGAGTACGTCCCGCTCGAGCAGAAGGCTCAACGCCTTGGCGATGTCACCCAGGCTTCGCGCCGTCAGGGCCGACCGGGTGAGATCGCGATGAATGCGCTCCGCCCGCGCGATCAACTGGCCCTGCCGCGCAATCAGCCAGGCATGCACCTCTTCGGTGATCTGGCTGAACGGCACGTCCCAGGGGATCTCCAACAGCGGGAAATCGAGCGATTCGGCAACATGCCGGCTGGTCTCCGGGAATGCGGTCAGAAACCGCGGCACCGCCAGCGCCACGCCGGCCAGGCCCTTTTCGACCAGCGCCTCGATCAGCGCTCGCTCGGCAGCCGGTTCGTCGGGCCAGTGATAGCCGGTGGTCAGCAGTAGCTGGCCTTCACGAACCCAGGCGATGATATCGGGGTGATCGACCATATGGACCCAGCGCAGCGGCCGCCCCAGCGAGCGCTCGCCGGCCACCACCCGGGCGTGGCGAAGGTTGGTCTCGCGCAACGCCGTCGCGAGGTCGAGCGCTCCCGGTAACCGGGCAGCGACTGACACGTCATCGCGCATCGCTATCAGCCGTCCAGCCGCGTCGAGACGAACTTGGTGTCGAGATATTCGTCGATGCCGTAGCGTCCACCCTCGCGACCGAGACCGCTATCCTTGACGCCACCGAACGGCGCCTGCGGCACGGACGGCGCACCGTCGTTGACGCCGACGATGCCGTAATCCAGCGCCTCGGAGACTCGGGCCGCGCGGCCCAGATTTCGCGTCCACAGATACGCGGCGAGTCCGAACGGCGTGGCGTTGGCGGCCGCGATCGCCTCGTCTTCGCTGTCGAAGGCGATCAGCGGTGCCACGGGGCCGAAAGTCTCTTCCTGCATGATCTGCATGTCGTCGGTCACATCCGCCAGCACCGTCGGCGCGACGAAGAAGCCCTCGACATCACGCGCGGCCGTCAGGCGACGGGCGCCCTTGGCCAGCGCATCGTCGATGTGGGACTGCGCCTTGTCGCGCCCGGCCTGGCTGACCAATGGCCCGATCTGGGTCGACTCGTCTTCCGGCTGGCCGATACGCAGTTCGTCGACGGCCGCGGTCAGGCGTGCGGAGAACGTCTCGAGAATGCCACGCTGCACGTAGATGCGGTTGGCGCAGACACAGGTCTGGCCACCGTTGCGGAACTTGCTCGCCATCACTTCGGTCACGGCGGCATCGATGTCGGCATCGTCGAAGACCAGAAACGGCGCGTGGCCGCCCAGTTCCAGTGACATTCGCTTCATGGTCGCGGCCGACTTGGCGTACAAATGCTTGCCGACCGGCGTGCTGCCGGTGAAGGTCACCTTGCGAATCCGCCGATCTTCCATCAGCAGATCGCTGACCGCCGCCGGGCGCTCGGCGGTGATGACCTGAAACACCTCCGCCGGCCCGCCGGCCTGCTGCCACAGCTGAGCCAGCAGCAGCGCCGTGATCGGCGTCTGCTCCGCCGGCTTGACGATCACCGAACAGCCGGCCGCCAGCCCCGGCGCCACCTTGCGGGTGGTCATCGCCGCCGGAAAGTTCCACGGCGTGATCGCGAGCACCGGGCCGACCGGCTGACGCAGTACAGAAAGTCGCTTGTCCGGATGCTGGCTGGGGAGAATATCGCCGTCGATGCGCTTGGCCTGTTCGGCGTACCACTCCAGGAAGCTGGCAGCGTAGTCGACTTCGCCTCGCGCCTCGCGGATCGGCTTGCCCATTTCCCGCGCCATGGTGACGGCAAGGACCTCTTTGGCATCCAGCATTGCCTGATGCCAAGCCTTGAGCAGCGCCGCCCGCTCGAACGCGGTGGTCTTGCGCCAGGTCTCGAAGCCACGCTGGGCGTTGTCGGCGGCAAGTCTGGCCTGTTCGACGCCGCAATCGGCGACCTCGGCGATGACTTCGCCAGTGGCAGGAGAGCGCAAGGCATAGCGACCCGTATCGTTGGCGTCGAAGCCAACGATGGCGGCGGGATAATAAGCGCCGTCAGCGGGCGCTTTGAGCGATGCGAATTGATTCTGAAGAGACGATGATGAGGAAGTCTTTGCTGAAGAGGACATCGATCCGGTCACCTGTTCGAAAAGTAGGAAGTCCAGCCATCCTACCCCCGCGACAAGACGAATACTTCCTGCACAAAGCAGGATTTAGCTGTCACTAATACCCACTCAAGACAGGAGAATTCAAACCACTTCGACCTTCGAGGCATCGCTCCCATTCATTCGCGCGCGCCATGCTCGACCCGGGTCGCCGGTGGTGACCAGCGTGTCGAAATCGGACAGGTCGGCGAAGAACGCCGCGCGCATCACGTCGAGCTTGCTCTCGTCGGCCACGAGAATGCGCCGTTCTGCATGTTCGATGGCGGCCTGCTTGGGTGCCACCTCATGAAAATGGAAGCAGCTGGCGCCCTTGTCGACATGGACGCCGGCGGCGGAAATCAGCGCCTTGTTGATACCCAGACGGCGGATCGCCGTGGTGACGTCCTGCCCGCCGAAGGATTCCGAAGCGGCGTAGTAGAGGCCTCCGAGAACGACGAGGCGCATATTGGGCATGTCGCGCTGGCTGAAGGCGTTGGCGACGTTGAGCGCGTAGGTGACGATGGTCACGTTCATGTCGCGCGGCAGCAGTGCACATAGCGGCATCAACGTCGTCCCGCAGTCGACGAAGACGGTATCGCCCTCTTCGATCATCGATGTCACGGTCTCGCAGAGACGCTGCTTGGCCTTGGCGTAGCGGTCCTTCTGGGCATCGAGGTTGTAGGCGGCGGTGAACTGGGGGTTGTCGGCCATGACCAGATGCCCGCCGAAGGAGACGATGGCACCATTGCTGGCAGCGATATCCCGCCTCACCGTCATCTCGGAAACGTCGCACAGCGTTGCCGCCTCGGCCAATGGGAGGGTTCCACTGCGCCTGATAGCCTCGCGAAGTCTTTCCAGCCGTACCGCACTGCGACCATTCATGACCTTCTCCCGATGTTGTCGGCCCATCGACCTTATCCCCGATCTCTCTCTGGAACGCAACGAGGAGCCCGGAGGCTCCTCGTCGATAACGCCCATCGCTGTCAGATAGAAGCGTTTAGACCAGAAATGTCAGATCAGAACTGTCGGACCAGTGCTGCTAAGCCAGAACTGCCAAGTCAGAACTGCCAGCCGACGCCGAAGTAGTAACCCCAGCCGGTGGAGCGCAGCTCGAAGCCATCGCCGTGGCTGTTGGGGAACGGCGCCATTTCGCCATCGTTCCATTGGCCACCGTTATGGAAGTAACGCGCCACTGCCATGAACCGCAGATGCGTGAACTGGTACAGCAGCACGTTGGTCGCCACGGTCGACTCGTTGGTACGGGTCGGGTCGTTATCGCCCAGATCCGAGCCGAAGTCGTGGTTGGTGAAACCGACGTAGACCAGCGAGGCACCGTTATCGAAGCTGCCCAACGGGTAGGAGTAGTTCAGCTGCGCGCGATAACCGTCCCACGAGTTCTCGTTGGCGGCGCCGTAGTTTTCCCACTGGCGACGTTTGTAGAAGTTGAACGACAGCCCCAGCGGGGAACCGGTCTCGATATCGGTGCCCAGACCGGCATAGAGCGTGTTCTGACGGCTTTCCGTGGTGTGCCCCCAGTCGAAGATGTAGTCGAAGGCGACGAACCACTCCTTGAACGGGCCGACGCTAAGATCCTGACCGGTCATGTCGTCGATCGACAGCCGCGGTTCCAGCTCCATGAACACCGGCGAGCCCTTGTCGAAGATCCCGCTATCCGCGGCGTTGCCGGTACCGAAGAACTTGGGAAAATCGATATAGCCGTAAAGATCCAGCGGCCCTTTACGCCCGAAAAACTCGTACTCCAGATAGATATCGTCGACCTGCTGCGGCCCGAAGCGAATGTTCTTGCTGCCGATGACCGTGACGTTCTGGTGGTACCAGTCGGAAAGATAGGGACCGTCGGCCGTCTGCCCTTCCGACGTTGGTCCTTCGTCAGGCGTCTCCTGCTCGATGACCGGCGCCTCGCCCTGGTCATCTGCCCACGTCGGCGCGGCTGCCAGCGTCATCGACCCTACGCCTAGCGACAGCGCCAGCAAGCTGGCACTTCTCCCCGTCGACCACACTCTCGCCGACGACACTCTCGCCGACCACGCGACCGGCTGCGCAATTTTCTCTACCATGCCATCCCCCTACTTTGTTGTTATGGCGTGTTGGTTCCCATTTTGTGACTATTCTTACATTCCCGGCTTGGCACCTCGACCGGCATTCTGCCTCGCAACTATCGATGACGATTTGCTGAAAAGCGCCCAAAAACACTATATATGGGCAGTAGGTCGCCTTTCGCTACTCTATGAGCTTGTAAAGATAAAAACAACAAGTGACGAACAAAACCAAAAAATGTTAAAAAGATCTCAAGAAATCGCTCTTTCCCATCGCGTTTTCTACCTACCGGGACCAACACCAAGGACAACAACATGACACTCCTCATGGGTCTGGTCGGCGTCGTCGTGCTGCTGCTGATCGCGCTGATCTTTTCGAGCAACCGCAAGGCGATCAGCCTTCGCACCGTCATCGGCGCCTTTGCCATTCAAGCCGGCATCGGTGCCTTCGTGCTCTACGTGCCGTTCGGCCAGGCCGTGCTGGGATCCGTCTCCAGTGCCGTCAGCCAGGTCATCAGCTATGCCAACGACGGCATCGGCTTTTTGTTCGGCAACCTCGCCGATCCGACCAATGTCGGCTTCGTCTTCGCGATCAAGGTGCTGCCGATCATCATCTTCTTCTCGTCGCTGACGGCCGTTCTCTACTATCTGGGCATCATGCAGTGGGTTGTGCGGATTCTGGGTGGCGCGCTGCAGAAGGTCCTGGGCACCTCGCGCACCGAATCGCTCTCCGCCACCGCCAATATCTTCGTCGGCCAGACCGAGGCTCCGCTGGTGGTACGCCCGTTCCTGGCCAGCATGACCAAGTCCGAACTGTTCGCGGTGATGTGTGGCGGGCTCGCATCCGTTGCCGGTTCCGTTCTCGCCGGTTACGCCGAGCTCGGTATTCCCATGGAATACCTGATCGCCGCCTCGTTCATGGCCGCGCCCGGCGGTCTGCTGTTCGCCAAGATTCTGATGCCGGAGACGGAGAATCCCGACGATGACACGCGTCAGGCCAAGGACGTGCTGGAAGCCGAGGACAAGCCGGCCAACGTGCTCGACGCTGCCGCATCCGGCGCTTCGTCGGGACTGATGCTGGCCGCCAACGTCGGTGCCATGCTGCTGGCCTTCATCGGCCTGATCGCGATGATCGACGGCATCCTGGGTGGTGTCGGCGGCTGGTTCGGGATGGACTCGTTGAGCCTGTCGATGATCCTCGGCTGGCTGTTCTCGCCGCTGGCGTTCGTGCTCGGCATTCCCTGGCATGAAGCGACGCTGGCCGGCTCGTTCATCGGTCAGAAGCTGGTGGTCAACGAATTCGTGGCCTATATCAATCTGGCGCCCTACATCAGCGGCGACACCATGGTGGAAGCGACCGGGCAAGCGATGTCCGCCCACACCGCCGCGATCCTGTCGTTCGCGCTTTGCGGATTCGCCAACCTATCCTCGATCGCGATCCTGCTCGGCGGTCTCGGCACGCTGGCCCCCAGCCGTCGCCCGGAGATCGCTCGTTACGGGCTCAAGGCGGTACTCGCCGGCACGCTCTCCAACCTGATGTCGGCCACCCTGGCCGGGATCTTTCTGTCGCTGGCCGGTACTGCCTGATCCAGGACAGCCTGATCCGGGATACATGAACCACGAACACCATGAGGATCCGGCAGACTCGAGAGGCGTCAATTCGAGAGCGCATGCCGGATCCTGGCCGACTCGGGACACGACAACGGCAGGAGGCCGTCGCTGCCACGCCTAACCAAGGAAACAGGACGATGAACAGTCTCAAGCACGCCGCCAGGCAGGCGCTGGCGATGATGGATCTCACCTCGCTCAACGACGACGATAACGACGCCACGATCCAGGCGCTGTGCCGCCGCACCGACACTCCGCATGGCGCTCCCGCCGCGGTGTGCCTCTACCCCGCCTTCATCGAGACGGCAAATCGTGAGCTGATCGACATGGGGTTGCGAAATACGGGAGTTCGCGAGCGCGTCAGAATCGCGACCGTCACCAACTTCCCCCACGGCTGCGTCAACGTCGAACGGGCCAGTCGCGAAACCCGCGCCGCGGTAGCGGCCGGCGCCGACGAAGTCGACGTGGTGTTTCCCTACAAGGCCATGATCAACGGTGATACCGAATCGGGCCGCGCGCTGGTCACTGCCTGCCGTGACGCCTGTGGCGATCGGCTGCTCAAGGTGATTCTGGAGACCGGCGAGCTCAATGATCCCGTACTGATTCGCCAGGCCGCGGATATTGCGCTGGAGTGCGGTGCGGATTTCCTCAAGACGTCCACCGGCAAGGTGCCGGTCAACGCGACGCTCGAGGCCGCCGAGATTCTGCTGACCGCGATTCGCGACAGCGGTCGCGATGTGGGGTTCAAGGCGGCCGGCGGTATCCGCACCGCCGAGGATGCCAAGGCTTACCTGGACCTGGCTGCGGGCATCATGGGCGAGGCGTGGCTGACGCCCGCGCATTTCCGCTTCGGCGCTTCCGGTCTGCTCGACGCGCTGCTCGCCACGCTGTCGGATGAAAGCATCCAGCCGGCCACCGACGGCTACTGACAGCTTCGTTCGTTCACAGGCGGAGAACGCCATGCTGACGCAGGAAATCATTCGTCGTAAGCGCGACGGCCAGACACTCGATCGCAGGATGCTCGATCTGGTCATGCAGGGCATCGCCGATGAGCGTATCGGCGACGCACAGATCGGCGCTTTCGCCATGGCCGTCTATCTCAACGGCATGAACCGGGACGAGGCCGTGGCGCTGACCGAGTCGATTCGGGATTCCGGCCAGGTGATGCGCTGGGCCGATCTTGATCTCGATGGCCCGGTGCTCGACAAGCACTCCACCGGCGGCGTCGGCGATCTGGTTTCGCTGGTGCTGGGGCCCTGGATCGCCGCCTGTGGCGGCCATGTACCCATGGTCTCCGGGCGTGGCCTTGGCCATACCGGCGGCACGCTGGACAAACTCGAGTCGATTCCCGGCTACGACGTCACCCCGTCCGACGCCACCTTCCGCAAGCTGGTGAAAGAGGTCGGCGTGGCGATCATCGGCCAGACCGGCTCGCTGGCACCGGCCGACAAGCGCCTCTATGGCGTGCGCGACGTCACCGCCACGGTGGAGTCGATCCCGCTGATCGTCGCCTCGATCCTGGGCAAAAAGCTGGCCTGCGGTCTCGAGACCCTGGTGATGGACGTCAAGGTCGGCAGCGGCGCCTTCATGCCGACCGCAGAAGCCTCCCGCGAGCTGGCCGAGGCGATCGTCGCCATCGGCTGCGGTGCGGGGACGACAACCAGCGTGCTGCTGACCGACATGAACCAGCCGCTGGCCGACTGTGCCGGCAATTCATTGGAAGTCTTCGAAGCCCTGCGGTTGCTGCGCGGCGACGGAAAGCGGAGCCGGCTTTATCAGGTCACTCGGTCGCTGGCCCAGGAAATGCTGCTCCAGTCGGGCCTGGCGAGCGATGCCGAAGATGCGGGTAAGCGCCTGGGCCGCGCTCTCGATTCCGGCGAGGCGCTGGAGCGCTTCTCGCAAATGGTGCACGGTCTCGGCGGGCCAAGCGATCTGGCGGAGCGCGCCGAACACCACCTTCCCTCCGCACCGGTCACGGTCGATCTCCACGCTAACCAAGCAGGATTCATCAGTGCCATCGATACCCGCGGGCTCGGCCTCGGCGTGGTCGAACTGGGCGGCGGCCGGCGCAACGCGGGTGATGCCATCGATCACCGCGTCGGGCTTTCGCACATCGCCGCGCTCGGCCAGCGTGTCGAACCTGGCCAACCGCTGCTGCGCATCCACGCCGCGGAGCGTGCCGATGCCGAATCCATCACCCAGCGCCTGCGTCACGCCTTCACCTTGAGCGAGGCAGACGATGCCACCATTCCCTCGCTGATCCACGCCACCCTGCGCCAGGAGGATCTGTAATGGGCCAGACATCGAACACGCTCGCATCGAAGCGCGCCATCCTGCTGGTGCTCGACTCCTTCGGCATTGGCAACGCGCCGGATGCCGCCGACTATGGTGATTTCAGCTCGGGAGATTCCGGTTCGAGCGATGCCGGTTCGGACACGCTCGGCCACATCGCCCGCTATCGCGCCGATGCCGGCCGCCCGCTCCATCTACCCAACCTGGCTCGTCTCGGCCTCTATCACGCCCACCACCTGAGCACCGGCGAATGGGCTAGCGGCATCACACCCCCAGCGGCAGTCACCGGCGCTTACGCCTGCGCCAGAGAAATCTCCTCCGGCAAGGACACCCCCTCCGGCCATTGGGAGATCGCTGGCGTTCCGGCGCTGTTCGAGTGGGGCTATTTTCTCGATCGAGAGAACAGCTTCCCGCCCGAACTGCTGCAAGCCTTGATCGAGCAAGCCGATCTGCCCGGTGTGCTCGGCAACTGCCAGGCCTCGGGCATGCCGATCCTCGAAGCGCTGGGGGAAGCGCATATCGAAAGCGGCAAGCCGATCGTCTACACCTCGGCGGATTCGGTGTTCCAGATCGCCGCACACGAAACACACTACGGTCTCGAGCGACTCTATGCGCTCTGCGAAATTGCCCGCGCCCTGCTGATGCCCTACAACATTGGCCGGGTCATCGCTCGCCCCTTCGTAGGCGAGACGTCTGAAACGTTCGAGCGCACGGGCAACCGACGCGACTACGCCATCGAACCGCCCAGCCCGACCGTGCTGCAGAAACTGCATGACAGCGGTGGAATAGTGCTTGGAGTGGGCAAGATCGGCGATATCTACGCCCACTGCGGTGTCTCGAAAGTGATCAAGGCCCACGGTCACGATGCCCTGTTCGACGCCACGCTATCTGCCATCGACGAGGCCGCCGAACGTTCAGTGGCGAATAAACAGACGCTGGTGATGACCAACTTCGTCGACTTCGACACGCTCTACGGTCATCGCCGTGACCCGGAAGGTTACGCCGGCGCGCTGGAGGCATTCGACCAGCGACTACCGGAAGTGCTCGCCAAGCTCGAACCAGGCGACCTATTGATCCTGACCGCCGATCACGGTAACGACCCCACCTGGCGCGGCACCGACCATACCCGCGAACAGGTACCGGTTCTGATGGCCGGTAACGTCATCGCTCCCGGCGATTACGGCCGCCGCGACACCTATGCCGACATCGGCCAGACGCTGGCCGACCATTTCACCCTAAGCGAGATGGAATACGGCCGATCGATGTTGAAGGAACGCACAATGGCGAAAGACAGCCCCCAGAAAGGAGACGAATGAGATGGCCACGCCGCATATCGAAGCCCAGTCAGGCGACTTCGCCGATACCGTGTTGATGCCCGGCGACCCGCTGCGCGCCCAGTTCATCGCCGAGACGTTCCTGGAAGACGTCGAATGCGTCAATCGCGTGCGCAACATGCTCGGTTTCACCGGCACCTATCGGGGCCGCAAGGTCTCCGTCATGGGTAGCGGCATGGGGATCCCCTCGATCTCGATCTACACCAAGGAGCTGATCACCGAGTACGGCGTCAAACGCCTGGTCCGCGTCGGCTCCTGCGGTGCGGTACGTGATGACGTCGCGGTCAACGACATCGTCATCGGCATGGGCGCCTGCACCGATTCCGGCGTCAATCGCACCCGCTTCGGCGGTCACGATTTCGCCGCCATTGCCGATTTCGATCTCACCCGCCATGCGGCGGATGCCGCTCGCGAACGCGGCACGCCCGTGAAAGTCGGCAACCTGTTCTCGGCGGATCTGTTCTACATCCCGGATGGCGACTTCTTCCAGACCATGAAACGCCACGGCATTCTCGGCGTCGAAATGGAAGCCGCCGGTCTCTACGGCGTCGCCGCCGAATTCGGCGCCCGCGCGCTGACGGTGTGCACCGTTTCCGACCATATTCTCAAGGGTGAAGCGCTCGACTCACAGGCTCGCCAGACCGGCTTTTCCGAGATGATGGCGATCACGCTGGAAGGGCTGTTGCGAGACGACCAGGAGGCAAATCGATGAGCACGACCCTGCACCAATCCATGAACGACACCCCGGTTCCCGACGAGATCCGCCAGGCCGCACTGGAAGTGCGCGACAACGCCTACGTGCCCTACTCCGATCACCCGGTCGGCGCCGTGTTGATCAGCGAAAGCGGCAAAACTTATACCGGCTGCAACGTCGAAAGTGCCAACTACAAAGGCCTCTGCGCCGAAGCCAGCGCCATCGCCGGGCTGGTCTCCAGCGGCGAGCGCCAGATCCGTACGATCTACGTCATCGGCCCCGGCGAGCATCTCTGCACGCCCTGCGGCGACTGCCGCCAGCGCATCCGCGAATTCGCAACGCCCGCGACCGAGATCATCGTCCTCGACGGCGACGGCGCTTCGCTCAAGCACTACACCATGGACGAGCTGCTGCCCGACTCCTTCGGCCCGGAAAATCTGAACAAGAGCTCGGGGATGCGCTGAGCCTTGAGTGCGAACGTGGTTTTCCGCCCGGACGACATGTCGAAGCAAGGCATGATGTGTAAGTCGCTGGAAGTTTAATAGTAAGTCGCTGGAAGTTTAAAAATCAGTCTGACTCACCTCGAAGACCGCAACGGCTCCAGCAACGGCGAGAGCCCGTTGTGGTCGATCTCCTGCATCAGCGCCAGCAGGTGCCCGATTTCCCCATTGGGAAAGCCTTCCCGGGCGAACCAGTTGAGATAAGGGCCAGGTAGATCGGCGATCAACCACCCTTCGTACTTGCCGAACGGCATCTTGCGGCTGACCAGTTTCTTGAGGTCCTCCGGCTCCATATCGCCTCCTTTTTTCAATATTTCCGCCATTCTACCCCAGGCATCGAAAGCGACGAATCACCACATCATGCGTCTAGCGCATGCCCTCATTCCCAGATGCCATTTGCTCAACCGGGCTCTCAAGGGGTTAGGTTATGTTGCCATGAGCAATACGCATTGGCGTCTACGACAACGATAACGGGAGACGGGTATGCAAACTTCGCTTCGGCCGCTGGTATTTTGGCCGACCTTTTTGATACTGCTGGCCGCAGTGATTGCCAGCTATGTCGATCTGGATGCGTTTCTGGCGACCGCCAGCGCACTCAACGATGCCGTTCTGACCAATTTTTCGTGGCTATTCAGTTTGGGTAGCGTCTATCTGCTGATCATGGCGGTGGTCGTCTATTTTTCCCCACTGGGCCGCATCCGCATCGGTGGCCGCGACGCCACGCCCTTGCTGTCCCGGCTGCGCTGGTTCTCGATCACGCTCTGCACCACCCTGGCCGTGGGCGTGCTGTTCTGGACCACCGCCGAGCCGCTCTATCATTACATGGGCCCACCCGCTTCCAGCGGTCTGGAAGCGGGTTCGAGCCACGCCATGCTGTTTGCAATGTCGACCATGTTTCTGCACTGGTCGTTCACGCCTTACGCCATTTACGCGGTACCGGCGCTGATCTTCGCCCTTGCCTTCTACAACCTGCGCCTGCGCTTCTCGATCTCGAGCATGCTGGAGCCGTTTTTCGGCCCCGGGGTCAAACGCTTCGGCGGCCTGATCGATGCAATCTCGCTCTACGCGCTGGTCGCTGGCATGGCATCCTCGCTAGGAACCGGAGCGCTGACCCTTGCCGGCGGCGCGGGCCAGTATCTCGGAGGAGAAACCAGCCCACTGCGGCTCGGCGTGGTCATCGCCATCATCGTGGTGACCTTCGTAATTTCAGCCGCCAGCGGCCTGCAAAAAGGGATCGCCAGGCTATCTTCGCTGAACGCCATTCTGCTCGCGATTCTTGGGGTATTCATGTTCATCGTCGGGCCGACGGTGTTCTGTCTAGCCCTGGGTGTCGAATCGTTCGGCGTCTATCTCGACAATTTTTTTACCAAGAGCCTGTTCACCGGCGCCGCGAGCAATGACCAGTGGCCGCAATGGTGGTCGATCTTCTACTGGGCGGTCTGGTTCGCTTGGGCGCCGGTGGCGGCGCTGTTTCTGGGCAAGATATCCCGGGGCTACACCGTTCGCGAGTTCCTGCGCGTCAACCTGCTCTACCCGGCGCTGTTCGCCAGCGCATGGATTCTGATCTTTTCAGGTACCGCTCTCTACTTTCAGGCTCACATCGACACGGGCGGCGCCGATCTCTATGCCGTACTCAACGATCGCGGCGTCGAGAACGTGCTCTATGAGCTGTTCCGTCAGTTGCCATTCTCAGAGGTATGGATTCCGCTGCTACTGTTCATCGCCTATATCTCCTACGTCACCGCGGCAGATTCGCAGACCGACGCCATCGGCAATCTCTGTACTCGCGGCCTGACCGCCGACTCCGATCTCAATGCCGGCGTCCCGATGAAAGTGATCTGGGGTGTGATCGTCGGCGTGGTCTCGTGGGTCATGGTCAGCTTCGTGGGGATCGACGGCATCAAGATGCTCTCCAATCTGGGCGGATTGCCAGCCATGCTGATCGTACTGCTTGCCACCGGCTCGCTGTGGATGTGGCTCAAGCATCCCGAGCGGCTCGATACCGCACCGACCCGCTCGCCCCTTACACGCACTGCCAAGGACGAGGCATGAAGATCAGACAGGATTTTCCGCACCGTATACGCGAAATCGAGAACCAGTGGATCATGCTGGCCGACGGCACGCGACTGGCTGCCAGAATCTGGCTGCCGGAGGATGCCGGAACAACCCCGGTGCCGGCGATCCTCGAATATCTGCCCTACCGCAAGCGAGACGGTACAGCGGTACGTGACGAGCTGACTCACCCCTACTTCGCCGGCCACGGTTATGCCAGCGTGCGCGTCGACATGCGCGGCAACGGCGAGTCCAACGGTCTGATGGAGGACGAGTACGCACCCCAGGAACATGCCGACGCGCTGGAAGTGATCGACTGGATCGCCACGCAGCCCTGGTGCGATGGCAAGCTCGGCATGATGGGTATCTCCTGGGGCGGCTTCAACGGCCTGCAGGTCGCCGCGCTGCGACCCGCGCCGCTCAAGGCGATCATCACGCTCTGCTCCACCGACGACCGCTACGCCGACGACATCCACTACAAGGGCGGCAACATGCTGCTGGAGAATCTCGGCTGGGCAGCGACCATGCTGAGCTTTTCCGCGGCGGTGCCGGACCCACTGCTGGTTGGTGAACGCTGGCGGGAGATGTGGAAGCATCGTCTCGACAACATGCCTTTGCTGGCAGAGACCTGGCTGAACCACCAGCACCGGGACGACTACTGGAAGCATGGTTCGATCAACGAAAACTATGGCGACATCGAAGCCGCCGTCTACATGATCAGCGGCTGGGGCGATTCCTACATCAATACGATTCCGCGCATGATGGAGAATCTTTCCTGCCCGAAGAAAGCGCTGCTGGGGCCGTGGATGCACAAGTACCCGCACTTCGCGATTCCCGATCCGGCGATCGGCTTTCTGCAGGAAGCGTTGCGCTGGTGGGATTACTGGCTCAAGGACGTCGACACCGGGATCATGGACGAGCCGCCCTGCACCTTCTATCTGCAGGATGGTGTGCCACCGGCGCCAAAGTATCTCGAACGACCTGGCCAATGGGTGCGCATCCACGGCTGGCCTGCGCCGGCCGACGAGGTCGAGACGATCACGCTCAACCTTGGCGACCATGGACTGGAATCCGGTGGCTGGCTGAGTGCCGATCGGTTGATCGCCTCGCCCCTGACCGCGGGCTCGCTGCAGGGCGAATACATTCCGCTATGGTTCGGCGCCGATTTCCCGCCGGATCAGCGTCGCGACGATGGCCTATCGCTGACTTTCGATTCCGCGCCATATACCGATGGCCTGGATATTCTAGGCCAGCCGACCTTGTCGGCCACGTTAACGAGCAGCCAGGATTGCGGTCAGCTGCATGTGCGGCTGTGCGACGTCGCGCCGAGCGGGGAAAGTGCCTTGATCACCTACGGCACGCTCAATCTCAACTTGCGCGACGATCCCGGCACGATCACGCCGCCAGTCCCCGGCGAGCCAATGAACGTGCGGCTGCCGCTGGATCTGATCGGCTACCGCCTGCCGAAAGGACACCGCCTGCGGGTGGCGCTCTCCAGCGCCAGCTTCCCGCTGGTATGGTCGCCGCAAAAACGTGCTGACCTGACTCTCAAGGCCGGGTCGCCAACGCTCGAACTGCCGCTATCGAAGGCAGACTACATTCCGGTGCCGTTCGAGCCAGCGGAGAGCGCCACCCCGTGCCGAGTCGAAACGCTACGCGCCGGTCAGCCCAGGCGCACGATCAGCGAAGATGTCGGCAGTGGCGAAGTCACGGTGACAATCGAGGACGATATGGGCGACGTCCGCTTCGCTGATCATGGCTTGCGAGTCGAACAGAAGGCGAAAGAGATTTACACCAGCCACCCGACCGACGCCACGCGAACCCGTGCCGATATCGAGTGGCACTACCGCGCCAGCCGCGACGACGGTGAAGGCCGATTCGCGGTAGACGTGACCAGCCGCTACCACCTGCACTGCGACGAAACCATTTTCTACCTGACTGCCGAGCAGGTCGCTCACGAGGGCAAGACGCTGGTTAGCCAGAAGTCATGGACGCGCGAGATTCCGCGTACCGCGATCTGATCCTACCTCGCCACACGCAGGCCGCTCTCGGCGCCTCGCGTGCTATGCTCCGGAGCCGTGATCCCATGGCTCCGGATGTCTGCATGACCCCGCGCGATCCTCTTCCGCCGCTATCCTGCCTGCGCGCTTTCGAAGCGGCTGCCCGTCATGGCAGTTTCACGCAGGCCGGCAGCGAACTGCACCTGACCCAGAGCGCCGTGAGCCGCCAGATCAAGCGTCTCGAGATCGATCTCGGCCGACCACTCTTCGAGCTTCATCCTGACGGGCTACGCCTTACACCGGCCGGTGAGCACTACTTTCTGATTGTTCAGCGTCTGCTACGAGAGTTGCGCGACGAAACCGCAAACTTGCGCCGTCGAGGCAACGACCGCCAGTTGACCCTGGCCTCCAGCCCGACCATTGCCTCGATCTGGCTGGCACGACAACTGCCCGACTTTCAGCATGCCCATCCCGATATCGAGATTCGTATCCTGACCGTCGAGGACCCGCACCGCCTGGATCTGACGGAGTTCGATCTCGGTATTTACTATCATGTGAAAAACGAAGTAGACCCGCCCGGCGTGTCCGCCGATGCCATCTTTCCACAGGAGAGCGTCGCCGCCGTCTGTAGTCCGGTTTATCTGGAGCGCCATGGACAGGTCCTCGATCCGGCAGAACTGCTGACCCGGCACACCTTGATGGTGGTCGAGGACCATTATCACGACTGGTTGACCTGGGAGCTCTGGTTCCGGGAGCTAGATCTGACATGGCACCCGCCTACGCACACACTGCGAGCCAATAGCTTCCAGTTACTGATGAACGCGACCCTGGCAGGTCAAGGCGTTACCTTGGGCTGGATGCGGCTGCTGGCTGCCGAACTCGACCAAGGAACATTGGTTCAAGCACTGCCGCAGACGCTACCCAGTCGCGGCCATCTTTCGCTCTTCACGCCCGAACACCGACACCTCACCGAACCGATGCGCGCGTTCCGACAGTGGGTGCTAGGCTGAGTGCTGCAGTCAGTCAACGATGAAAAGCTTGGCACCGATTTCCGTCGAGGAACGATGCGCTTCTGCTTGATCGGCAACCTGATAGCTCTGGCCCGGGGCAAGACGAAAAATTCGACCATCTTCCAGCTCGGTGACCAGCTCACCCTCGAGACACAGCAGAATATGGCCCTTCGAGCACCAGTGGTCAGCAAGGTAGCCTGGCGTGTATTCGACGATGCGAACACGCAACGCGCCGAAATGCCGAGTTCGCCACAACGCTTTCCCGGCTTCACCGGGATGTTCGGTCGGAACGATCGTCGACCAGTCGGTCGTCCCGAAGGGGATGTCAGTGAGCTGCATGAATTCTGTCTCGTGAAAGCGGGGAAACTCCACGATGCCATAGGGAGGCCAAGGCGTCTCGCGAATAGCCTCGTCACGCGAAATGACTGACAAATCTCGAGCTATTTATGTCTTCACGACCTGCAGGAGCATGGACAATCATTGAGGGGAACCTACATGACCATCACCATTAGGAAGTGGATGCGACATCACACCGTCAAACAGCTGGCTCGGCTGTTGCTGGAGCCTTGCGATCCGGCCAAGGGGCAGGTGCCCTCTGCGACCGTCACCAGTGATCTGCAGTCGCTTCCTTTACAGGAACGCCACCGCATCGATCTGCTAGTCGCCCGCACCAAGCGCATCCGGGGTCTGCGCGCGCATCGCCGGCTACCTTTTTTCCTGCGCCCTGTCATCGCCGTGCGCTGGGGCTGTTTCAACACGCTCGGTCCAGAGCTCGCGCCGCTGGCCTGGCTGACGCGCGCCTACGTGCGAAACGTACCCGCTGCCATTTCATCCAGAACGTCGCGCGCGATATTTTCTCGATAAAAGCAACACGAAGCACTTCGGGATCAGCCGAAACGTCAAAACCGGCAGTTCAAAGCTGCCGGTTTCTTGTTACCACTACACAACTGGGGTGGATCAGAATCTATCTTCGATACCCGTCTCGTGTGATCGGGTCTGTTGGCCCGGACGCTCATACGGTTGCCACGGTGCCTTATCGCTACTGCAAAGTTGGAGTGCAATGAACAGACCAAAAGCGGAAAAGGCGATGATGATATAACCCAAACTGAGCAGACTCATTGCGTACCCCACATATCGACATCGTTATCCTCACTGAGTCGCGACGTCATCAAATTCAACGTGTGGAGATCCTTTCCACTTACTTAACGGTACAACTCTACTACAACCTTACAGAACCAATGCTTACCCTTTAGTGGTTAAGACTAACGGCCAAGCTGGCTTGGAATTTTAAAACCTGTGATTCAAGCCGATATTTCTCTGAACCAGCGACAACGAGCTGGTAAACATTGGCTGCAGCCGAGGCTTAGAAGTCGTCATGGCTGGCTCTGTGCATTACAGCCTCAAGCGTCCGATCATTCCGAACGATCAGTGAAGTGGCCCTGATCGCCGACGCCCCTACTGCGGATCCGGTGCTCCCGGTGCCGTCACCGGCTCCCTCGGCCCTGTACCGCCGGCAGTCATTGGCGTCTGCTCCATCACCACGCTCATTCTCGGCACGGCGAGGTCGATGCCCTGCTCGTCGAAACGCTGCTTCAGGCGCAGGTTGAACGCGCGGGCCACGTCCCACTGCATGATCGGCGCGGTACGCATGCGAACTCGCAGAATGGCGGCACCGGCGTCGAAACTCTCGATACCCTGAACCTCCAGCGCCGACCAGATGTGATGACGCATCATCGGATCGTTGCGCAGATCCTCGGCAATCCCGCGCACGATCTCGATCGCCTCGTCGATCTTCATGTGATGGGCAATACGGATCCGCATCAATGCGATACCGAACTCTCTCGAGTAATTCTGAATGCCCTGGATCTGACTGAAGGGGATGATATGCACGATGCCATCCAGGTCGCGCAACTTGACGGTGCGAATGCTCAACGCCTCGACCGTGCCCATGTGCGTTCCCAGATTGACGAAATCATCGATCGCCAGTGAATCCTCGATCAGGATGAACAGCCCGGTGATGAGATCCTGAACCAGGGTCTGGGCGCCGAAACCGACCGCCAGACCGATGACGCCGGCACCTGCCAGTAGCGGTGTGACGTTAACGCCCAGATTGGCCAGCGCGATGATCACCGCGATCACCGCGATGGTCACGAACACGGTATTACGCAGCAGCGGTGTGATGGTCTGGGCACGCGCGCTGGCATTGACCCGACGGCCATGGCGGCGGCTGCTTCGCAGCAAGGCATGCTTGATCGCGGTGTCGGCCAGAATCCAGATCAGCCAGGCGAGCAGGAAGGTCACCCCCAGCCCGAGCACCCCCTTGGCAATCTGCTGACTGATTCCCGCCGAGCTGCCCACTGCCCACAGCGACGAGCCCCAGACTCGCATTGCAAGCTCGGCGAAGACCAGCCAGCTCAGCAGATGCGCCAGCGTAAAGCCGAAACGCGCCAGGCGCGCCATGTACTCGGACGGGGGCTTATCGCGCACATTCTCGCTACGCCGGTGAATCAGCCCGGTGACCACCAGGGTCGCGATCATGGCACCCGCAGTAATCACCGCCCGGAAGAAGGCACTCCGCGAATCCTCCGCCGACATGATCATGGCGATCAGCGAAACCGCGACCATGATCAGAATCGGAATATGCCAGATTCGACTGAAGACCCGAATCAGCTCCGTGGTCGCGCGACGCTCCTGACGCTGTGAATAGGGCCGGTTGCGAATCAGATGGCGCATGGGCCGGCGGAACACCAGAACGAAGACGCCCAGCAATACGGCAGCGCAGGCATTGGCGAGTAGCGATAGAAATGCCGTCAGCCCCTCACCCAGCGGCCCTACCAGGGCCTCGGCATTGGCTGCGTCGCCCAGTGCGACCAGCGCGCCGAGGGCGAATAGCCAGCGAGCGCCGCGACGACGCAGAATGCGCAGTGCGGTATGGCGGTGGCCACTACCGAACAGCGAGAAGACGATTTCACAGATGGATGAGAAGACCGCGCCGCAGAGCGTGGCATAGGCCGCTACCATGGCCAGCGTGCTACCGACCGAACCGGTGGCAAGCTGATGAACGGTCGTCAACGCCACGCCAAAACCGATGGCTAGCGGCACCACGCGCCGGATGATATGGCGAACCAGCATCCAGGTCGTGGGTTCCGGAGGCAGATGCCACATCAGCCCCAATAGCCCCACGCCCCAACGCCACAGCATGGCGAGAACCACGATGACGCCGACCCACAGCGCAGTGACCCACAGCAGATCGAGGAAGATCGTCGTCAACCGTTCGCGATCGCTCAACCCCGAGATATCGCTTCCGGCCTGTTCCGCTTTCGCCGACCAGTAACGGATCGGGTTGTCGAGACCGTCCGTCTCCAACGATGAAAACGACTGCGCCAGCGCACCGAGCAGTCCATCCGAGCTCTCCTTCCCTGCATCGACCGCCGTGGCGTCACGCAGCTGCCTGAGATGGTCGAGCAGCGCCTGGCGCTGATCGCTGTCGTCGAGCGTGGCGATGATTTGATCGAGCGAAGCGCGCAGCTCTTGCGGCGACGGGGTCGGGGCCGAACTCGTTCCGCTGCCTTGACCGCCACCGCTCACCATTGATGACAAGGACTGCGCCGATGCCGGAAGACTGACCATGAACGTCGAAGTCACCAATATCAGGGTCAGTACCCACATCCATCCCCACCGTCGCAATTCGCTCACGTTGACTCCTGTCTGCGCTCCTATCGAGTCTTCGATAGCTTGTCGCCGACATCATGCTATCCAAGACCGCCGGCGACAACGCCAAGCTGGTTTTGAGACTGAAGTCGAGGGGTTCACACTAGCGGAACTCAATGCCGGTAGACGACGGTCTACTGTGGCAGTATGAAACGTCATTCAGTACGGTTTCGTCACCGACAACCACTCCTTACCCAGGGAAACCGGCATGCTCGACAGTCCTCAGACGAGGTCCGAAAACGCTGACTTTCGGGACGAAGCAGCAATCACTCCTTACGATCGCTACGGCGAATTGTTCGAGGCCGTCGCGCTCGCGCATATTTTCCATGATTCCAAGACCTTTGCCGATTCCATACCTCGGCAGCCTCCTGCGCAGATCATGGCAGCGTATGAACAGCAGCGCGGCCAGCTGGGGTTCGACCTCGGCGCCTTCGTGGCCGATCATTTCTACAGCGACGTACTCCCCGGCAAGGGTTACGAATCCCGACCCGAGCACGATCTGATCACCCACATCGACAACCTGTGGCCGGTGCTCACGCGCAATTCGCGTCGCCATCCACGCTGGTCCTCGCTGCTGGCGCTGCATCATGACTATGTCGTCCCCGGCGGGCGCTTTCGCGAGTACTACTACTGGGATTCCTATTTCATCATGCTGGGTCTGGCGGCCAGCGGTGAAAATCATCTGATGTGCGCGGTCACCGACAATTGCGCCGCTCTGATCCAACGCTACGGCCATATGCCCAACGGCAATCGCAGCTACTACCTGAGCCGTTCGCAACCGCCGCTGTTCTCGATGATGGTCGAGTTGACCGAACGCCAGGGGCTGCGCGACGCCATCGACTACCTGCCCCAGCTGGAGCAGGAGTATGCCTTCTGGATGGACGGCGAGGAGACGCTGGCTCCCGGCGAGAGCTACCGCCGCTGCGTGCGTCTCAGCGAGGAGCACTGGCTGAATCGCCATTGGGACGATCGTGCCACGCCTCGGGAAGAGTCGTTTCGTGAGGATCTGGAGATAGCCGCCAGTTCCCGCCGCCCCGCGGAGGCGCTGTTTCGGGATCTCCGCGCCGGCGCGGAAAGCGGCTGGGATTTCAGCGGTCGCTGGCTGGACGATGTGCAGGACCTGAGCTCGATTCGTGCCACCCACTTCGTCACGCCGGAACTCAACGCAATGCTCTTCCACCTCGAGCAGACCCTGAGCCGGCTGCACGCGGCCGTGGGTGACGACGCCAAGGCCGGCGACTATCGTCGCCGCGCCCTCCGCCGGCAGGCGGCGATGGACGCCTATCTATGGTGCGATTCGCGTGGCGCCTACTACGACTACGATTTTACGCGCGGCCATTTCAGCATCCATCTGACCGCGGCCTGCATCGTGCCGCTGTTCGTCGGCGTGGCGTCCCGGTCGCAGGCGGAGAGGGTTGCCAATATCGTCGCCACCCGACTCCTGGCACCGGGTGGCCTCGTCACCACCGAAATCACCGACAGCAACGAGCAGTGGGACCATCCCAACGGCTGGGCGCCACTACAGTGGATGGCGATCGAGGGCCTGCGAACCTACGGTTTCACCGAGCTTGCGGACGATATCGCCGACCGCTGGCTGGCGCTGGTCGAGGATCTCTACGGCCGCGAGCGCAAGCTGGTGGAAAAATACGTCCTTTACCCTGGAGCGGACTTCGCTATCGGCGGCGAATATCCGCTGCAGGATGGCTTCGGCTGGACCAATGGCGTGACCCGGGCGTTACTCGCTCAGCGCGCTGGGCACCAGTAACACCACGCCCAACGGGGGCAACGTCAGCGACACGCTGGCCGTCTGACCGTGCAACGGCGTGTCGAGGGCTTCGACCCGCCCCACGTTGCCCAGGTTAGATCCACCGTAGCGCTCGGCATCGCTGTTGAATATCTCCTCCCAAGCGCCCATCACCGGTACGCCGAGCCGATAGTCGTAGCGTGGCAGCGGGGTCATATTGGCGACCACCAGCAGCGGCTCGCCGACCCGATTCCAGCGCAGCCAAGCAAATACGCTATTGGTGCTGTCGTCGCCGACCACCCAGGAAAAGCCTTCAGACTCGGTGTCGCGCTGATGCAGCGGCGTCTTTTGCTGATAAAGCCGGTTGAGGTCGCCGACCAGGCTCTGGATGCCGGCATGATGCGCTTCGCCGAGCAGCGACCAGTCCAGCTCGCGATCGTGGCTCCACTCGCGCCACTGGCCGAACTCGCAGCCCATGAACAGAAGCTTCTTGCCGGGCTGGGTCCACATGATCGAGAGATAGGCGCGCAGATTGGCGTACTGCTGCCACTCGTCGCCCGGCATCTTGCCAATCAGCGACCCCTTACCGTGCACCACCTCGTCGTGGGAGATCGGCAACACGTACTTCTCGGAGAACGCGTAGACCATCGGAAAGGTCAGCTCGTGATGGGCGTACGAGCGATAGACCGGATCCTTGGCAACGTACTCCAAGGTGTCGTGCATCCAGCCCATGTTCCACTTGTAGGCAAAGCCCAGACCGCCCTCCGAGGTCGGCTGAGTGACGCCCGGCCAGGCAGTGGACTCCTCGGCAATCACCGAAGCACCCGGCACCTCCTCGGCGACCACGTCGTTGAGGTGGCGCAAGAACTCGATCGCCTCGAGATTCTCCTGTCCGCCGTAGCGGTTGGGAATCCACTCCCCTTCCTTGCGCGAGTAGTTGCGGTAAAGCATCGACGCCACCGCATCGACGCGCAGCGCATCGATGTGGAAATGGCGCAGCCAGTGCAGTGCCGAAGCCAGCATGAACCCATGCACCTCGCGCCGGCCCAGATTGTAGATGTAGGTGTCCCAGTCCTGGTGGAAGCCCTCAAACGGGTGCTCGTATTCGTAGAGCGCGGTGCCGTCGAAGCGCGCCAGACCGTGCGCATCGGTAGGGAAATGCGCCGGTACCCAGTCGAGGATCACCCCCAGCCCCGACTGATGACAGGCGTCCACGAAGTAGGCAAAGTCCTCGGGCTTGCCAAAACGCCCGCTGGGGGCAAACTGACTCAGTGGCTGATAGCCCCAGGAACCGCCGAACGGGTGTTCCATGATCGGCAGCAGCTCGACGTGGGTAAAGCCCATCTCGAGCACGTAGGGAATCAGATGCTCGGCCAGATCGCGCCAGCTGTAGGTGACGCCGTCATGCCCGCCGTGCTTGCGCCAGGAGGCCGCGTGGACTTCATAGGCGGAGATCGGCCGGTCGGGCGCCTGGCGTTTGCCGCGCTGGGCGATCCACTCGGCGTCATGCCAGGTGAACGGCGTGGTGTCGGCAACCACCGATGACGTGTGCGGTGGCGTCTCGGTGGCCAGCGCTACCGGGTCGGCCTTGAGCGCGATGGCGCCATTCGCGTCGAGAATCTCGTACTTGTACGCTTCGCCAGGCCCCAGCCGAGGCAGGAACAGCTCCCAGACCCCGGCGGGGTGGCGCAGGCGCATCACATGCCGACGACCGTCCCAGGCGTTGAAATGACCCACCACCGAGACGCGCCGGGCATTCGGCGCCCAAACGGCGAAGCGCACCCCGGACACGCCGTCGATCTCCATCGGCTGGGCGCCCAGACAGTGGCCCAGATTGCGGTGATTGCCCTCGCCGAGCAGATACAGATCCATCTCGCCGAGCAGCAGATCAAAGGAATAGGGATCCTCAATCTGCTGCTCGCCGCCCGACCAGCGGATACGCAAAGTGTAAGGGGCGACATGCGGCAGGCGACCCGCGAAAAGCCCCGGAACCTGGATGCCGGTCAGGCTGCAACGCGGCTCACCGGTATCCCGGTCGAGCACGTCCACGCCCAGTGCACCGGGCAGATAGACGCGCAGCAGACGGGCTTCCGCACTCTCTCCGCCGCAGGCATGCACGCCGAGTAGGGAAAACGGGTTGCCGTGTCTACCCCGAACCAGCGCTTCGGCATCGTCGGGGGACAACCAGAGGGCATCGTCATTGACGGTAGTGACGTTCAGATCGGTCATATGCCCCTCTCATGTGCAGTTGATGTCATGGATAGCTGGTCGACGACGGCTGCCAGGCCGCGCAGCGGTACGCCCAGCCAGGCGGGTCGGTTGGCGGCTTCGTAGGCAATCTCGTAGACCGTCTTCTCCAGCACGAACAGGTCCAGCGCGGCACCGGCATCTTCCGCCGCAGTCCAGCGATGGGCGATATCGGCACTGCTCTGCCAATAGGCGTCGAGGAAGGCGCGGCGGCTGGCCAGCAGATAACGTTCGCCGACCCCCTGGGCCACCTCGATCGCGTTGTCTTCACCGGGCTTGCCGACAGCGGCTTCGTCGAGCTTGGCGCCGGCATAGTCGAAAGACCGCAGCATGCCGGCAACATCGCGCAGCGGGCTGTCCTTGGCACGCCGCTCGGCCAGCGAGCGGGCGGGCTCGCCCTCGAAATCGATGAGGTAGGCATCGCCGTGGGCGACCAGTACCTGGCCGAGATGCAGATCGCCATGGACGCGAGTCAGCAGACTGCCCCGGGCCCGCTGCGCCAGCGGCTCGACGGCGCCCAGTAAAGTCGTGCGCTGGGCCAGCACCCGCTCGATCCGTTCCTGATCGGCCTCGTCGGCATCGACTCGGTGGCGCTCCAGCAGCTCGAGCGCCGTCTCGAGCTGCTCCCGGACGCGCTGCGACCAGGCGGCCACGTGCGTGTGGTCGGCCAGCTCCGGCGCGAAGTCGGCATCATCACTTGGCGACGCCAGCGCCTGGTGCAATTCGCCCAGGCGCTGCCCCAAGGTGGTGGCGAACGCCTCGAGCTCGTCTAGCGCGCTGTAGCCACTCTCCTCGGCAGCCGACACGCTCTCTTCGCCCGCCTCGCGAATCGCCCGCTCCAGCGCGCTGCGCGTCCACGACCAGGCATCGCCCTGATTGGCGATGAAGCCCTGCACCAGCATCAGGGTCTGGGAGTCGCCATCGGCATTGCGGCGCGCCACCTCGCCATAAAGCGGCGGCACGTTGGCAAACCCCTGCTCGCTCAGGTAGCGGCTGATCTCGGCCTCGGGATGCAGGCCCGGCTCCAGACGGCGGAACAGCTTGAGCACCACCTGGTGGCCAATGATCACCGAGCTGTTGGACTGCTCAGCATTGCTGTAGGCGACGTCGACGTCCTCCGGCAATTCCAGTTCGCTCAATGCCGGTGTTGGCATAAAGCGAATCTCGCCGTCAGCGCACGGCAGGTTCGCCCCGCTACGCAGCAGATCGAGGATGCGCAGGGTAAAGGCGTCCAGTGCCAGCGCGTCGGTCAATAGCCCGACATCGCGGCCGTGTCTTACCCGCGCTAAGGCCAGCTGCTGGGCCATGGCGCCGCTGCGGTCGTCCTCGCCCAGAAAGCCCAGCGGCAACAGGTAGCGATCGGTGCCTTGGGAGTGCTGAACTTCGAGTTCGCTCAACAGCATGGCATGCCGGGTGTCCTCGATACGCACGGCATACAAAAGCTCTACCCGGTCGAGGCGTGCCTGCTTGGCGGCGAACCAGCGGCGCTTGGGCAGGTACTTGGGCAGCGCCTCGTTCTCCAGCATGCCACGCGACGGGGCGTCGAGAATCTCCTCGAGCTCACGCTTGATGATCAGGGTGACGTAGTCCGGCATCGCTTCGGGGGCCGGCACGTGCCAGGCAGGCATCGCGGTTTCAGGCGCCAGCAGGAACCAATAGAAGCCGTAGGGTGGCAACGTCAGCAGATAAGGCAGCTTGCCGATCGGTGGGAAGGCGCTGCCGCCGACCATCTCCACCGGCACCTGACCGACGAACGCCGACAGGTCGAGCTCCACCGCCTGGGCATTGCGTGCCACGTTGGCCACGCACAGCAGCACTTCGCTATCGCCGTTGTCCAGCACCAGTTCGCGCAGATAGGCCAGGATATGGCGGTTGCTGGGATACAGCGGCCGCATGGTGCCGCGACTGAACACGCGATGCTGGCCGCGCACCTCGAGCAGCCGGCGCATGCTATTGAGCAGCGAATGCGGGTCGCGAGTCTGGGCCTCGACATTGACCGACTGAAAGCCGTAGAGCGGGTCCATGATCGCCGGCAGCACCAGCTTGGCCGGATCGACCCGCGAGAAGCCGCCGTTGCGATCCATCGACCACTGCATCGGTGTGCGGACGCCGTCACGGTCGCCCAGGTAGATGTTGTCGCCCATGCCGATCTCGTCACCGTAATAGAGCACCGGCGTGCCCGGCATCGACAGCAGCAGGCTGTTGAGCAGCTCGATGCGACGCCGGTCGCGCTCTAGCAGCGGTGCCAGACGGCGGCGAATACCCATGTTGATGCGAGCACGGCGATCGACGGCGTAGTGATTCCAGAGATAGTCGCGCTCCTTGTCGGTGACCATCTCCAGGGTCAGCTCGTCGTGGTTGCGCAGGAAAATCGCCCACTGGCAGTTGGGCGGAATTTCCGGGGTCTGACGCAGAATGTCGGTGATCGGAAAGCGGTCTTCCTGAGCCAGCGCCATGTACATCCGCGGCATCAGCGGAAAGTGGAACGCCATGTGGCACTCGTCGCCTTCGCCGTTCTCGTTGCCGCCGAAATAGGGCCGTGTGTCCTCAGGCCACTGGTTGGCCTCGGCCAGCAGCATGCGGCCGGGATAGCGCTCATCGAGCGCCGCTCGGATCTTCTTGAGGACCACGTGGGTCTCATCGAGATTCTCGTTGTTGGTGCCCTCGCGCTCGACCAGATAGGGAATCGCATCCAGGCGCAGCCCGTCGACGCCCATGTCCAGCCAGTACGCCATCACCTCGAGCACTTCCTCGAGCACCTGCGGATTGTCGAAGTTCAGATCCGGCTGGTGCGAATAGAAACGGTGCCAGAAGTAGGCATTGGCCACCGGATCCCAGGTCCAGTTGGACGACTCGGTATCGAGAAAGATGATTCGTGTACCGGGGTATTTCTGATCGGTGTCCGACCACACGTAGAAGTCGCGCTCCGGCGAACCCGGCGGCGCCCGGCGGGCGCGCTGAAACCATTCGTGCTGATCCGAGGTGTGGTTGATGACAAGCTCGGTGATCACTCGCAGGCCACGCTGGTGCGCCTCCTGGATAAAGCGCTGGGCGTCCTCGAGGGTGCCGTAGTCGGGACTGACCCCGGTGTACTCGGCGATATCGTAGCCGTCGTCGCGCCGCGGCGAAGGATAGAACGGCAGGATCCAGATCGTGTTGACCCCGAGGCTCACGATGTAATCGAGCTTCTCGATCAGGCCCTGGAAATCGCCGATCCCGTCATCGTTGGCATCGAAGAACGACTTGACGTGTACCTGGTAAATGACCGCGTCCTTGTACCACAACGGATCGTCGAGAAAATCGATGGTCTCGACGGCGTGCGACTCGCTGCTGGCATCCATCATGTTGCCTTCCTCCTTGGCTGATCAGCGCACCGGGTGGATGCGCCAGATGGCGAACGGCAAATGCCACGGTTCCAGTCGGATCGACTGCCACTTGCCTTGCCATGTCCAGCGGTGACCGGACATCAAATCTTCCACGTGCAGTGCCGCCTCGTCGGGAAGTTCGTACTCCCACAGCGGCAGCTCGAAGGCCCCCTCCTGGGCCTCGAACGGATCCAGATTGATCATTACCAGTATGAAGTTGCCCCGGTCATCGGTGCGCTTGCCAAAATACAGCAGGCGTTCGTTGTGAACGGCATAGAAGGCCACTCCCAGGTGGGTTTGCAGCGCCGGGTTCTCGCGGCGGATGCGATTGAGCTGGGTGATCTCGTAGCTGATGTTGCCGGATGCGGTATAGTCGCGCGGCTTGATCTGGTACTTCTCCGAGTCGAGATACTCCTCCTTGCCCGGCACCGGCTCGCCCTCGCACAGCTCGAAGCCGGAATACATTCCCCACAGCCCCGAGCCCATGGTCGCCAGCGCGGCGCGGATCAGGAATCCGGGCCGGCCGGAAGACTGCAGGAAGTAAGGGTTGATATCCGGCGTGTTGACGAAGAAGTTGGGCCGGTAGCATTCGCGCATCGGCGATTCGTTGAGCTCGCTCAGATATTCGGTCAGCTCGGCCTTGGTATTGCGCCAGGTGAAGTAGGTATAGCTCATGTTGAAGCCGATCTTGCCCAGACGGGTCATGACCGCCGGCCGGGTAAACGCTTCGGCGAAGAACAGCACGTCCGGGTCGCGGTCGCGGATATCGGCGATCAGCCATTCCCAGAACGGAAACGGCTTGGTATGCGGATTGTCGACGCGAAAGATCTTCACGCCCTCGTCGACCCAGCCCTGCACCACGTCGCGCAGCTCAAGCCACAGCGAGGGCACCGCATCCTCGGCGTAGAAGTCGACGTTGACGATATCCTGATACTTCTTGGGCGGGTTCTCGGCATAACGGATCGAGCCGTCCGGGCGCCACGAGAACCAGCCCGGATGCGCCTCGAGCCAGGGATGATCCGGCGAACATTGGATGGCGAAGTCCAGGGCGATCTCCAGCCCGTGTTCGGCCGCCGCGCTGACCAGGTTACGAAAGTCCTCGCGAGTACCTAGCTCGGGATGGATCGCCTCGTGGCCGCCCTCCGGGCTGCCGATGGCGTACGGGCTACCGGGATCGTCCGGGCCGGGCGTCAGCGTATTGTTGCGACCCTTGCGGTGGGCCTGGCCTATCGGATGAATCGGCGGGAAGTAGAGCACGTCGAAACCCATGTCGCGGATCAACGGCAACCGCCGGTGGACGTCATCGAAGGTGCCGTGACGCGCAGGATCGTCGGTCTCCGAGCGCGGGAACAGTTCGTACCAGCTGGCAAACTGGGCCGCCTTGCGTTCCACCTCTAGCGGGTAGATCGCGTCGCTGCACGATAGATGAGGTCGCGCGTCGGCGGTCTGCATCCACTGGGCGGTCGAGGCCTCGAGCATGACGCCGACCCGCTCACCATCACTGCCACACGCCTGGAAGCGCTGGTGAATCTCGGCCAGCGCCTCGCGCAGCTCGTCTCCCGAGCGCTCGGCGGCAGCCACTACCAGCCGCCGGCCCTCCTCGAGTTCGAGCGACACCGGCACGCCGGCCTGGTGCTTCTTGAACAGCTCGTCGCGGTAGGTGCCGAACACATCCCACCACGCCTCGATGATGAAGGTGTGCCGGCCAACCCGGGTCGGGGTGAAGCTCCCTTCCCAGATGTCCTTGCCCAGCGGTCGTACCAGGCGCATCGGTTCGCGATGCCGTTGCCCCTGATCGTCCTGCCAGCTCACGGCGGCGGCCAGCACATCGTGACCGTCGGCGAAGATTATCGCAGAGACCTCGACCGGCGCGCCGACAGTCGTCTTGGCGGCGAAGCGGCCGAGTTCGAGCGAGGGGTGAACGGACTCGATGGCAATGCGTGGCGCGTGCGCCGCCGCCAAGGCGGCATCATCTCGCCGAGAGGGTGTAGCCGCCACTTCAGCCGCCGGCTGAGGGGATGAACTCGTAGTCACTGGCGTCTCCTTCCGTCCATGAGGTGGAGTTGCAGTCTGTCCAGCGGCCATGCCACGCGAACCTTCGCGCGGCATGGCCGATTACGGCGCAGCAGAATCCTGAATGCGTTCCCGCATCGCCAGCGAGCGTTCCATCAGGCGATGGCCATCGGTGAGGCCATATCGGCAGACGCCAGGCTCGCGCTATGGTTCGCACTACGCATGGGGAGCTCCGCCCTGCCTCTCGACAAGCTCGAAAAGCGCCAGACTGTGCGCTTCGACGCCGTACTCGCTTTGCATGTCGACACGAACATCCTGGGCGGCCGGATCGAAGGTATCGACACGGCGAACCCACTGATTGCCGCCGGGGACCGTCGGCAACACGAACAGGACGTGCGCCTCGCTCGCATTGATGGCAAGCAGCACCGTGACGTCCTTGCCGGGCGCGCGGATACCCGTGGGCTGGGCGTGACCGTCGAGAACGACACCGATCGCCTTGACGCCGCCTTCATGCCAGTCGCCGTCTTCCATTTCAGTCGTGTCAGGCTTGAGCCAGGTCACATCCTTGATGCCCAGTTCCTCGATCAGGTCGCCGGTCATGAAGCGACCACGCTCGAGAATCGGATACTGGCGCCGCAGTCGAATCAGGCGCTGGGTGAAAGCCAACAGCTCGCGGCCCTCGTCGGACAGATCCCAGTCGACCCAGCCGATCTCGCTGTCCTGGCAGTAGGCATTGTTGTTGCCGCCCTGTGTGCGACCGAACTCGTCCCCCGCCAGCAGCATCGGCGTGCCCTGGGAGAGCATTAACGTGGCCAGCAGGTTGCGCATCTGGCGCATGCGCAATTCCTGGATCTCGGCGTCGTCGGTCTCGCCCTCGACACCGTGATTCCAGGAAATGTTGTCATCGCTGCCGTCCTGGTTGTCCTCGCCGTTGGCCTCGTTGTGCTTGTCGTTGTAGCTGACCAGATCGCGCAGCGTGAAGCCGTCGTGAGCGGTGATGAAATTGATCGACGAGAACGCCTTGCGCCCCCGGTGATTGAAGAGATCGGCGGAGGCGGTCAGGCGATTGGCAAATGCCGGCAGCTTGCCCTCGTCGCCACGCCAGAAGGCGCGCATGTCGTCGCGGAAGCGGTCGTTCCACTCCGCCCAGCCAGGGGGGAACTTGCCGACCTGATAGCCGCCGGGGCCACAGTCCCAGGGCTCGGCGATCAGCTTGCACTGCGACAGCAGCGGATCCTGCCGGCAGGAGTCGAGGAAGCCACCACCCTCGTCGAAGCCGTCGGTTTCGCGGCCCAGAATCGTAGCCAGATCGAAACGGAAACCGTCGACACGCATCTCGGAGGCCCAGTAACGCAGGGAATCCGTGACCATTTGCAGGACACGGGGATGCGACAGATTCAGAGTATTGCCGGTGCCGGTATCGTTGATGTAGAAACGTGGTTCTTTGGGCATCAGGCGATAGTAGGAAGCGTTGTCGATACCCTTCAGCGACAACGTCGGCCCCATCTCGTTGCCTTCCGCGGTGTGGTTGTAGACCACGTCCAGCAGTACTTCGATGCCGGCGGCATGGAAGCGCGCGACCATCTGCTTGAACTCGCTGATCGTCTCGGTCGCCATGTAGCGCGGATGAGGCACGAAAAAGGCCAGGGTGTTGTAACCCCAGTAGTTGTGCAGCCCCTTTTCCTGCAGATGGCGGTCGTCGGCAAAAGCATGAATCGGCATCAGCTCCAGCGACGAAATGCCGAGCTGCTTGAGGTAATCGATGATCTCGGGGGCCGCGAGCCCGGAGAACGTGCCGCGCAGATCCTCCGGGATGGACGGATGACGCATGGTGAAGCCGCGCACGTGCGTCTCGTAGATGACGGTGTCGCTCCACGGCACCATGATTTCGGCCGATCGGCCCCAGGTGAACGCCGGATCAATGACCCGACAGCGCGGCATGAAAGGAGCGCTGTCGCGTTCGTCGAAGCTGAGATCGCCATCCTCGTGGCCGATGGTGTAGCCGTATAACGCATCGTCCCACTTGAGTTCGCCGACCAGTTGCTTGGCGTAGGGGTCGATCAGCAGCTTGTTGGGGTTGAAACGATGCCCCGCTTCCGGATCGTACGGCCCATGCACGCGATAGCCGTAGAGTTGCCCCGGCCGTGCATCGGGCAGGTAGCCGTGCCACACCTCGTCGGTGTACTCCGGCAGCGCGATACGCTCGATCTCCTGCTCGCCGCTCTCGTCGAACAGGCAGAGCTCGACCATGGTGGCAGTGGCGGAAAACAGCGCGAAGTTGACGCCTAGCCCGTCCCAGGTCGCCCCCAGCGGGTAGGGCAATCCTTCACTGATGCGCGATGGCTGTATCACGCCACCCTGAACGGTCATTTCACTATCCGTGTCGATTTCGTGCCGCTCGGTCATGTCTCGCTCCGTCGAAAACCAGGCAATGCCCGGGTTCCTCAACGCTGGTTGAACGACGATTCACTTTCGTGAGCGTCGCCTTACTCGCTCTTGTTACCGGTACCGCGCGGCTTGCGGGGACGCGTTGCAGGTTTCTTGCTCTCCGCTTCCGGGCTCTTCTTGGTGGCGCGCTTGCGCGGTGCCGGCTTGTCGCCACTCTCACCACTTTCGCTACTCTCGCCACTTTCGCTACTGTCGCCACTTCCGCTACTGTTCGCCGTCTTGCGTCGGGAAGAAGACTTGGCCTTCTCCGGCTTGGCATGCACCTCGACGCCGGTATCCTCTTCCTTGCGCGCTTCCGTCTCCGGGTCATCCAGCGGCAGACGCTGCTCGTCGATACCCAGTTCGTCGGGCTCGGCCGGGGGATCCTCGCCTTCCAGCGGCGAAGGCTCGTCCGACGCTTCGAGCCATTCGTGTTCCTCCTCCCGCGCGTTCTCGGCTTCGACGATACGCTCGGCCATCTCCCAGTGCCGCGCTTCCTGCCCCTCCTGACGACCTTCCGATTCCCAGATGCGATAGGCCAGCATCCGTACCCGTTGTTCGCGACTCGTCATCGTGACGTCCTCCGTTCTCTTTTCGTCGTAGGGCGAGGCGATCCCTGCCTCACCGGATCCGTTGATTCGACATCGTTATGATCGATGCCTTGCCATGACACGCTTGACGCCGACTCTCGATGTCGACTTTGACTGCCGACCTTTGCTCTCGGCTCGTACTGCCGACCCTGACTGGGCAGACACCATGTTCATCATGTCCATAGCCACGCGCCGCAGGGGAAATCCGACAAATGTTCGTGAAGCGCCAGAGCGCCGGCGGCATGCACGGGTAACGGCGTCAACCAGGGTTCACCGGCCCCGTTCAGCTCCAAGGCGTCCAGAGGTAATGCGGTATCCGCCCATTGCAGCTGCGTGCCGTCCGGCGTTTTCAGCAGCGCCATCGGCAGCCGCGGGACCACGACCACCAACGTCATGCCCGCTGTCCGGCGAGCGAAAGCGAGCACGTGATCGGCGTAGGCACCGACAGCCGGTAGCGCCACGTATTCCCCCTCGCTGAAAAGCGCCGGATACTGACGCCGCAATGCCAGCAGACGCTGGACGACAGCCTGCTTGACGGCGCCATCACGCCAGTGCCGCCACGACGATACGGGCATCTCGGCGGCGTCCAGCGCCTCGCGCCGCGCCGCCATGTCGACCAGGCGACGATTGTCGGGATCGACGAGCGACTGATCCCAGAATTCCGTGCCCTGATAGAGATCGGGCACGCCCGGCGAACAGAGCCTCAACACCGCCTGCGCCAGACCGTTGATCGCACCCGGCAGATCCAGCAATGCCGCCGTCTCGGCCAATTCGCGAGTCAGCTTGTCGCCGGTCAGGGCGCGACGAATGGCATCCTCGCCGGCCTGCTCGTAGCTTTCGTCGGGCGCCAGCCAATGGCTCTGCAGTTTGGCTTCCCGCATTGCTTTCTGCTGCCAGGCGACGAGACGATCGGCGAAGGCGCTCAGCGCCTGGCGGCGGCGGGAGACGAATTCGGACTCCAGGTCCGGCCCGGGTTCCAGCTCGGGGCCGGACTCTAGCGCCAGCGGCCAGGCCGCCAGCAGCAGCTGGAGCATCATCAGGCGATCCCCGCCGCTGGGGATTTCGTCGCTATCGTACAGACGTCGATCATGCGTCCAGGCGTGCATTTTCGGCACTATTATTTGGGTCAATTCGCTGAGTGCCGCCAGCCGTGCCCGAACATCCTCGCCACGCTTGTGGTCGTGGGTCGCGGTGGTCAACATGCCGCGTGGGAATCGCTGCAGGCGCTCCTGATTCGCCGCATGCAGACGGTGAGGCGTGTAGGCGAAGTGATCTCCCTCGCAGCCAACGTCGTTGCGGGACAGCAGCACCGCCGAGCGATAACCGGCGGTATCTTCCACCGCTTTGGCCGCCAGCGGCGAAGTCAGCTGTTGAAAGCGCGTCATCGCCGTCAGGCGCAAATCCCGTTCGGGCTGTTCGAAAGCGGCCGGGGCACTCCCACCGAGCCAGTCATCGAGCCGTTCGAGCCAGCCGGCATCGGCCGAGGACAGCCGAGAACGCGCCGCGCACAGGGCCTGGTCGAACGCTTCGGCGTCGAGCTCGGGTCGCCCTTCGACGTCGGCATAGCTGCGATAGACCGGGTAGCCAACCGCCAGCGCACCGACGACCCGCCGAATCGCCGGCAGCGTGAACTCCCGTGTGCCGGGGTTGGCGTTGGCCAGCGCGCCGATCGCTCTGACGCAGCGCTCGAATTCGGCCGTCAGCGGGCCAGCAAGCATCTCGCGGCGTGCCGCCTCGACTTCGCCGGCGAAATCGCCGGAACGGCCGCTGATATCTCGCCACAGTCGGGTCAACGGTTCACGCCCGGCCGGGTCATGCTGAACGCCCGAGACCAGGTCGAGAAACTCGTAGCCCGTGGTGCCGTCGACGCCCCAGTCGGTGTGCAGATGCTCGCCATCGCCGAGAATCTTCTCGACATAGATGGGTAGATGGATCGGTGGATGCAGGTTTTCCCCGGCGCTGTCGCCACGCCGTTCGGCAATCGCCTCGAGCCGCGCCCGCAGACGCAGCGCATAACCTTTGGGATCGGCGAGCCCGTCGATGTGATCGATGCGTAGCCCCTCGATCCACCCCCGCTCGACCAGCGACAGCAGATAGGCGTGGGAGAGATCGAACACGCTCTCATCCTCGACGCTCACCCCTGCCAGCTCGGTAATATCGAAGAACCGCCGCCAGTTGAGCGCGTCGTTGGCGGTACGCCAGTGGGCGAGTCGATACGCCTGGCGCTCCAGCAACGCATGCAACCGCCCGCGCCCCTCGACGGTCGCGGCATCGTGCCGGGCGAGAATCGCGGCGATGGCCGGGTCGTCGTCGCTCGATTCTTGGCGATCACGCGCCGTAGGAGCGTCGTCGGGCAGGGCCGCCAGCAGCTCGGCGGTATGCGCCGGGTCCAGCGGAAAGCGGTGCTCGTGATAGCCAATGAAGAAGGCGCCGAGCGCTGCGTCCCAAGCCAGCGTCAGTTCGCCGTCATTCAGCACCTGGAGATAACGATCTCCCAGGAATGGCAACAGCAGCTTGCCGTCGGAACCGGGCTGCTCCCAGTCGATATCGAAACAGCGGGCGTAGTCGCTGTCGCGGCCGTGAGCCAACACATCCTGCCACCAGGGGTTCTCGGCCCCCACGGCCAGATGATTGGGCACGATATCGGCCAGGATGCCCATATCGGCCGCCTGCAACGCCTCGACCAGCCGCGTCAGCCCCGCTTCGCCACCCAGCTCGGGGTCCACCCGAGTCGGATCGACGCCGTCGTAGCCGTGCGTCGATCCCGTTCGCGAGGCGAGAAACGGCGACAGATAAAAATGGCTGACGCCCAGGGCCGCGTAGTAGTCGACCTGCCGACGAGCATCGTCGAAGGTGAATCCGGCATGGAGCTGCAACCGGATGGTGGCGCGGATAGACCTCATGTTCGACGCTCCCGACGCACGCGATCGATGCGTGCCAGACGTTGTTGTACCGCGGAATCGTTAAGCGCCTGCGGCGCGGGCGCCGGCAAGCGCCGTCGCCAGTTGGGGTGCTCGTCGAAAGTGCCAGGAAGATTGGCCTGCTCCTTCAGCCCCAGCAAATCTTCCAGCGGAAACAGCGCCAGCGGCGTCGGGGTCGTGGCCACATGCACCAGTACCGCGTCGATGACATCGTCGACGTTCACGCCCTCGTTTGAACCGCCATTCGCGTCGCCACTCGAATCGTCATTCGAATCGTTAATGACGTCGCCCGAATCGCTATGGGCTTTTTCCGAGCCGTCCGCAGTGGCGATCTCGTCGAGGCCGCACACGCTGGCCAGCCGATGCCGATCCTGGCGGCGCTGCTCACTCAATTCGGCAAGCGTCTCTTGCGGTGCCAGTAGCCCCAGCCGATCGCGCCAGCGCAGATCATTCTCCATCCACCACCCTGCCACCGTGGGCAGATCGTGAGTGCTGGTGGTAGCCATGGTGGTCTCGCGCCAGGCGTCGGCGGGCAGAAACGCTTCGCCATCGCGTTCGAACCACATCACGCTCATGCCGAGCACGCCGCGTGCCGCCAGTTTCTCGCGCAGCCCCTCTTCGACGGTTCCCAGATCCTCGCCGATGACGATGGCGCGGTGGCGCCAGGATTCCAGCGACACCAGGCGCAGCAGATCATCCAGCGGATAGCGCAGATAGGCCCCCTGTTGCGCCGACGCCCCTTCCGGCACCAGCCACAGCCGTGACAGCCCCAGGACATGATCGATACGCAAGCCGCCGGCGTGGGCCAGACTGGCCCTCAGCATGGCCAGAAAACCGCGATAGCCGCTATCGACCAGCCCCTCCGGCGAGAACGCCGCCACGCCCCAGCTCTGACCCTGGGCGTTGAAGGCATCCGGCGGTGAACCGACGCTCAACCCCGGGAACAGCTCGGACGGATCGCTCCAGGCCTGACTGCCGGCCGGATCGACACCCACGGCAAGATCGGCGATCAGCCCCATTGCCATGCCGGCCCGACGCGCCTCGGTCTGGACCCGGTCGAGCCCGGCGGCGACCAGCCACTGCAGAAACACGCCAAAGGTGATCGCCTCACGGTGCTGCCCGGCAAAGGCTTCGACCGTATCGCTGCCGGGGTCCTGCCACGCCTGGGGCCACTGGCGCCAGTCGGCGACGTCGGCATGCGCCTGCAGCACTTCGAAACGACAGTGGCGCTCCAGGCCCTCACCGCCATCGCGACGAAAGGCGACCAGCTGCGAGCGCCAGGCCAGCGCACCTTCGTCCTGCTGAACATGCACGAACAGCCGTTCCAGCATCGACAGCTTGAGCCGCGCGCTGGCGGGCCAGTCGATCAACTCAAGCGTTGCCTGCGTCGCCATGGCCTCGCTGAACGGCGCCCGCGCCTGGCTCAACGTTTGCTCGTCGAACAGGCACTCCGGCGCCGCGTGCCAGACGTTGTAGAACAGTCGGCTGGAGGGCGAATAGGGGCTGAAACGTTCGGGATGCGCGGCAAACAGCGCATGCATGGGGCTGATGGCGACGGCATCGGCGCCCGCTCGCGCGATACTCGTACACAGCTCGGCGAGCGCCTGCAGATCGCCGATACCACCATCGCCGTCACGCCGAAGCGCGTAGAGCTGTACCGCGACGCCCCAGTAGCTTGGCCGGGCCTCGCCCTGCTCGCGGGCAGTATCGTCGAGGGTGAAGCAGCGCGGCGGCGCCACCGCCAGCACCCGGGTTACGCTCTCGTCACCGCGCTCGGTAAGGAAACTCACCCGGTGATACCCCGTTTCCTCGATCGCGGGTAGACAGCCGCTGGCGTCGAGATGCCCATCCAGCGTCTCCCCGCTTTCCAGTCGCAGGGCGAAAGCGCAGCCACTGCCGTCGACCACCGGCACGCGCCAGGGAGCGCCCTGATCGGCAATCAGCAGCGGCGGCAGTTGTTCGAATGCCGCCGGCCGGTGGCGTGCCCGCCATCGCGCCAGACTGGCGGCAATCTCGTCATCGTCGCCGGCCGGCCAGCCGAGATGAGTGAGCATCTCACGCTGACGCGCTGGCGACAGCGACTGCGGCTGGCCGTCGCTGCCGGTCCAGTCGATCAACAAGCCGACCGCTTCGGCCAGTTGCTGCAGCGAGCCGCCGGGCGGGGCTGATGATTGAGGGCGATCATTGCGATGGTTCGTCATGCGCGCGACGCTCCCGCCGAGCCATCCGATGGCCGCAGCCAGACGACGCAGGCCAGGGCCGGCAGCTGGCCGCTCGCCACGGCATCGGTCACGTCCTCTCGCGAGCAGACCAGCGGCGCGCCCTGCGGCTCCACAGCAACCGCTTGCGAAGAGAGGTTGATGACGATAGTCAGCATCTGCCCGTCGCCCAGCTGCCAGCGGGATTCCACTGCCTTGTCGGCGACGACCCGGGCACCGATCGCGCGGGCACCCTCGAGTCCGGGAATGATGTGCCGATGTCGCAGTGCCAGCCAGCGACGAAAGCGTTCGCGGACGCGACGGTGTTCGGGCGCGGCGGCCTCGGCGTCGTCGAGGCAGGACGCCTCGAACGTGGCCACGGCATTGGGGTCGGGAATGCGCTGTCGCTGTCCCGGATCCTGGAACGCGGGGAAATCGGCGAACTCTTGGCGACGCCCTTCCCGCACCGCGTCCGCCAGCGCGTCGTGGTGATCGGTGAAGAACAGAAACGGCCGCGTCGAGCCCCACTCATCGCCCATGAACAGCAACGGAATGGCGGGCGACAGCAGCAACAGCAGGGTTGCCGCATCGAGCGCCTCGGGTTCGGTCAGTAGCGGCAGACGCTCGCCCAGTGCCCGGTTGCCGATCTGGTCATGGTTCTGAAGGAAATTGACGAATGCGGTGGGCGGCAGATGACCGCTGGGTTCACCACGCGCTTCCCCCTTGCGAGAGGGTTGCCCCTGGTAGACGAACCCCTCGCCCAGCGCCGTCGTGAGCTTCTGCGTCGCGTCGTCGACGAAGTCGGCGTAGTAGCCTTCGCGCTCACCGGTCAGCAGCACATGCATGGTGTTATGCCAGTCGTCCGCCCACTGCGCATCGTAGAGCCCCGGCGCCAGCAGGCTGGCCTGATTGTGCTCGTTTTCCAGAATCAGATGGCAGTGCCGGTCGGGGCCTACGCGCTCACGCAGGGTTTGGCCCAGCTCGACCAGGAAATCTCGCTCGCTGATGGCATGAACGGCGTCGAAACGCAGCCCGTCGAAACGATATTCGAGCAGCCACATCAGCGCGTTGTCGATAAAGAAACGCCGTACCTGAGGCCGCCGGAAATCGATGGCGCCGCCCCATGGCGTCTGCAGATCGTCACGGAAGAAAGGCTTGGCGTAATGGGTCAGGAAATTGCCATCTGGGCCGAAGTGGTTATAGACCACGTCGAGAAAAATCATAAGACCGTGGCCGTGGACCTCGTCGATCAGGGCCTTGAGCTCGTCAGGCGACGCGTAGTAGGCGGCAACGGCGTAAGGCTGGACGCCGTCGTAACCCCAGTTGCGCTCGCCTGGACACTCGGCGAGGGGCATCAGTTCGATCGCGGTAATCCCCAGCTCCACCAGCGCCGGCAGACGTCGACGCAAACCCTCGATGCCGCCGCAGGCCCCCAGATGCACTTCGTAGATCACCGTCTGTTGCCACGGCCGGCCGGCCCATTCGGGATGCCGCCAGGTGTAGCGGTCGGGATCGACCACGCAGGTCGACCCATCGACGCCGTCGCGCAAGGCTTTCGATGCCGGATCGGGAACTGCCATGCCGTCGTCGTCACCCTCGACGAAAACCCGGTATCGATAGGCCGTCGACAGCGAACATTCGAGCTCGAGCTCGAAATCGCCGTCTCCCATGGGCGTCATCGGCTGAGGTCCCAGACCTTCGCACTCCACGTCGACTCGCTGCGCACTCGGCGCCCACAGCCGAAAACGAACACGCCCATCGGCAACAGGCGCCGCGCCGTAAAAGGGTGTCCACGACGCCCTTCTCGGCTCGCCGGGTTGCCCGGTGATTCCTGTTGACTCACCCGCAGAGTCATCCGCTTGAAACGACGCGCTCATGAACCATCCTCGAACCAGATTTCGTGGCGCAGGAACAGTGCCGCCATCGGCGGTACTGTCACGGCGAGAGACTGGGCGTGACCATGGCTGGGTATCGGCTCCGTCATGGCGCCGCGGCCGTTGCCCACATTGCTGCCGCCGTAGAAGACGCTGTCGCTGTTCAATGTCTCGCGCCACCAGCCGGCGCTGGGCACGCCCAGACGGTAGCGATAGTGAACACAGGCCTGAAAATTGCACACGCAGACCAGGCTGGCATGGCCGCTCTCGGCATGGCGCGCGAAGACGATCACACAGTTGTCGCTATCGTCGTCTACCAGCCACTCGAAGCCGAGACGATCCTCGCCGCGAACCTGCAGCGCCGGCTCGTTGACGTAAAGACGGTTGAGATCGGCGACCAGACGCAGTACGCCCGCATGACGACTTTCGAAGAGCAGCGGCCAGTGCAGCGCAGCTTCCCATGGCTCGGCCAGAACCTGGCCCAGCTCGACGCCCATTGCCACCTGCTTGTCGCCAGGCAATGCCCACATCAATGCCAGACACGTCCTGAACGCCGCAAAACGCTGCCAATCATCGCCATGAACCTGCAAGCGCCACTGCCCCAGCGCGGTGGTGTCATCGGGCACCTGCTCCAGCAGGCCGCGACTGAGTTCGCGGGGCGTCAGCGCGGCAATCCAGGCGGCGTGTTGCCGACAGCGCTCGGCGGGAGACAGTGCCAGGTAGTCGGCACTGGCAAGGCGCCATCGCACCCGAGGATCGAGTACCAGCACCGGCTCGGTGGTCTTGCTCAGAAACAGTCGGCATTCGGCGCCGCGGCCCTCCCTGGAGTGATCGCTCACCTCCTCGTAGCCATCGATATGACAGCGATCACACCACGCCAGGAATTCCGGCTGGGTCATCGATGATAGCGGCGAATAGACGATGACCACGCCGACACCGGCAATGTGACAAGTCTCGATGAACTGGCAGACGACGCTATGCGGCTGGCCGATCAGCGCGCCGTCGAGGACGATATGCGTAAAGCCCAGATCGGCAACATAGGGCACCAGCTCCTCGGCAAGCCGATTCCAGTTCATCGGCAGGGCGAAACGAGAGAGATACCAGTCGAGTGCACGCAGGCGATAGAAAGCCAGCGGCATCTCGCCTCCGTGGCGTCCAGGTCTGGCTCGCATCCAGTCGCCGTCGTCCCAGGACCAGGTGCCCAGCCACTCACTGCTTCTCATCTTGCTCCCCGGACGCGCGGCGTCACGCGGCGTGGGGACGGACGAGGAAACGGATGACGAGGCGGCCGATAAATCAGCGGCGATCGGCCGGATACCCGGAAGCGTCGAAGTCCTCTGCGCAGGGGCGTTCAGTTCAGCAGGACCGGATTCGTTGTCTCTCTCGGCGCTTTCAGCACTTTCAACACTTTCAGTACTTCCGGCACTGGCGCGCCCTTGGCGGGAACTCGTCATCGTCGTGCCGCGACGTCGTCGGATCGGACGGTCGCCTCCGAGAGCAGATCGGCGTAAAGCTGGCGGTAGGGAATTACGGCCTGGCGCCAGTGCAGCCGCCCCGCCATCGCCGCCCGGCGCATGGCGTAGAACAGATCGGTTGCCCGAAACAGATCGAACGCCCGCAGCACGGTGGCACGATAGTTCTCCACGCTCATATCATCGAACAGCAAGCCGTTGATGCCGTCCTGAATCGTATCCGCGAGCCCACCGGTTCGGTGGGCGATCGGCAGCGAGCCAAAGCGCTGCGCGTAGAGCTGGCTGAGTCCGCAGGGTTCGAACCGCGATGGCATCAGCAGGAAGTCGCTTCCGGCATAGATCTGACGCGCCTCGCCCTCGTCGAAACCGATATTGACGCCCACCTGGCCCGGGTAGCGCGTTGCCATCTCGACGAGCGACTGCTCGATGGCATGTTCACCCTGGCCGATCACGACCAGCTGGCCGCCGGCCCGCACGATGGCGTCGGTGACCTCGATGGTCAGATCGAGCCCTTTCTGCGCTACCAGCCGCGAGACCACGGCAAACAGCGGACCGCCGCTGGGCGCGAGCCCGAACATGCGACGCACACGCTGGGTATTGGCGCGTTTGCCGTGCCAATCGTTGATGCCGAAATTGGGCGCCAGATGCGGATCGGTACGCGGATCCCAGTGATCGTCGATGCCGTTGAGCAGCCCGCTGAGACGCCCTTCCAGCGCGCGCTTCTTGAGCAGTCCCTCGAGGCCACAGCCCAGCGCCGGCGTGGTGATCTCGACGGCATAGTTGCCGCTGACGGTCGTGACGTGGGAGGCGTAGGAAAGCCCGGCCTTCATGAACGAAAGCTGGCCGTGAAACTCGACCCCATCAATATGGAAGGCCGTCGCCGGAATGCCCAGTGCGGGCAGTCTCTCGACGGGAAAAACGCCCTGATAGGCGAGGTTGTGAATGGTGTAGACCGAGGGCACGTAACGTTTGCCGAGCCAGCGCACGTATCCCGCTGTCAGCCCGGTGGCCCAATCGTTGAGATGCAGCAGGTCGACCTGCCAGTCGAGCAGGGCAACATCGTTGACGAGCTCGGCCGCGGCCATCGCCAGCCGCGCAAAGCGGATATCGTTGTCGGGCCAGCCCACCCCCAGTTCGTCACCGTAGGCGTTACCATCCCGGTCGTAGAGCTCCGGACAGAGCACGACGTAGACAATCAGGCCATCCTCGCAGAGAAGACGCCCAATCTCGCAGGCAGGCAAGTCATGACTGGCGGGCAGACTGGCCACATGCACGATCGGCCGGCCGGCAGTCAGCACTTGCCGGTAGCCTGGCATCAGAATGCGTACGTCGTAATTGGGTTTCAGGGCACGAGGCAAGGCGGCGGAGACATCACCCAACCCGCCAGCCTTGATGAAATCGGCGATCTCGGTCGTCACGAACAGCACACGCCGATGCCGGCTCGGCGATGCGGGCAGCGGTCGCGACAACACACCTCCAGGCGCTCTCGAGGCCTGACCGGTTATCGACGCGGACCAGCGGGAATTCCCCTCAGCTCTCGCAGCCGTCTGCCTTTCCCTTCCATGAATTGCGGCCTGCGTCATGTTCAGCCTCCCTGAACATTCGGTCCACCAGTGGGTAGCAACCAGCGTCGACCCATCATCGTGCGCTCCGATACCACTCAACGACGATAACCGGCGTTAATAAAACGGGCCAACGGCTGTAATGACGGTTCTCCTGGGGATAAAGGATGAAAAATGAGTCGAGCACGAGGCGCGCTCCGGTAGACGCTCTGCCCAACGAGCCACGCACTGCTCGCACAAGGATGTCACTAGGTACAGATATATGCCACTGCCTGGAAAGCGTCAAAGTCCGTTTGAACGGCAGTGGGAGAAGTGGATGAACAACCATAAAAAAAGGCAACCTCCATGGGAGGTTGCCTGTCGAGGACTGGATTTCCAGTATCGCTTGCGGGACCCGTTAATGGCTTTCGCGCGACTCCGGCGACTGCCGATCCTTGCCGGACTTGTTCCTGCCCAGTCTGGACTGCAACCCATGCGTGACCTTCATGATCAGCACATAGGTCGCCGGCACGAAAATCGTCGCCAGCAGCGTGATCGAGATCATGCCGCCCACCACCGGCGTGCCGATCTGATTACGACTCGCCGCGCTGGCACCCGACGCCAGCGCCAGCGGCAAGGTACCACCGATGAACGCCAGCGAGGTCATCACGATCGGACGGAAACGCTGGCGTGCCGCCACCTTGGCCGCATCGACCACCGATAGCCCCGCATGCTTACGCTGCTGCTCGGCGAACTCGACGATCAGGATGGCGTTCTTCGCCGCCAGGCCGACCACCACCAGCAAGCCCACCTGCAAGTAGACACTGGTGCTCAAGCCAGCCAGGTAGACCGCCAGGATAGCGCCGACGAAGGCGAACGGCACGGCGGAAACCACCGCCAGCGGCAAGGTCCAGCTTTCGTACTGCGCAGCCAGAATCAGGAACATCATGATGACGCCGAACGACAGTGCCAGCGTCGCCGCCGTGCCCACATTGACCTGCTGGTAGGCTTCACCGCTCCAGCCCATCGAGTAGTTGACACCCAGGGTATCGGCAACCACTTCCTGCATCGCCGCCACGGCCTGACCCGAACTGTAGCCTGGCGCCGGACCACCTGAGAACTGCGCCGCCGGATAGGTGTTGTAGCGTTGCAGCACCGTCGGCGCCTTGCCTCGCGTCAACGTGACCAGCTCGGAGAGCGGAACGCGCTGCCCGTCACCGCCGCGTACATAGACCTTGCTCAGATCTTCGGGATTACGACGAAAATCGTCTTCGGACTGGAGATAGACCTGGAAGTTGCGGCTCGAGCGAGTGAAGTAGTTGACGAAAGAACTACCGAACGTGCTCGCCATCGTCGTATTCAGGTCGCTGATATCCACGCCGAGACTACGCGCCTTCTCGATGTCCACTTTGGCCCGGTAGACCGGCACATTGACGTCGAGCGACGAGAACACTCCGGAGAGCTCTGGCCGCTCGGCCGCTGCCTGCATTACCTTGCCGGCGGCTTCCGCGAGCTGCTGCGACGTGTCGCCGCCGAAAGCCTGCAGATAGCCGGTAAAGCCACCGGTAGGAGACAAGCCCTGTATCGGCGGCAGGTTGAAGGCGACCGTCTGCCCGCCCTGGATCTGACCACCGATCTGCATGATCTTCTGTGTCAGTTGATCCACGGAAATATCGCGATCTTCCCACGGCTTCATGGTGATGAAGACCGTACCCTTGGAGGTATTGGGCGAGCTCGACAGGATGTCGAAACCGGGTATCCCGACCACGTAATTGATCCCCGGGACGGCATCGCGAAGTCGCTGACTCAACTCCTGCACGTAGGCGTCGGTCCGCGCCACCGAGGACCCTGCCGGCAGGCTGACGGAGGCCAGGGCCACCCCCTGATCTTCGGAGGGCAGCAGCGCCGCCGGCAACTGGGCGAAGATCATCCAGGAGACGACCGCGGCGGCAGCCAACCCGACCAGCACCAGCCACAGCTGATGAATGATGAAGTTGGTGATCGCCATGAAGAAATCGGTGATCTTGTCGAAGAGCTTGTTGAACCAGTCGAACGGCTTGCGAATGACACGCACGAATCCGGACTGCTTCATGCGATCCTGATGCTTCAGGAAGATCGCACTGATCGCCGGCGTGAACGACAGCGCCACGATCGCCGAGATGGCCACCGAGATCGCGATGGTGATCGCGAACTGCTGGTACATCTGCCCCGTCAGGCCGCTCATGAAGCCGACCGGCACAAACACCGCCGACATGATGAAGGCGGTGGCGATGACCGCGCCAGACACTTCCTTCATCGCCTCGAGACTGGCGCTGAATGGCGTCGCCTCCTCGTCTTCCTCCATGATGCGCTCGACGTTCTCTATGACCACGATCGCGTCGTCCACGACGATACCGATCGCCAGGATCATGCCGAAAAGCGAAAGCAGGTTGATCGAGAAATCGAGCAGGTACATGCCGGCAAAGGTACCTACTACCGAGATCGGCACTACCGACATCGCCACCAGCGTCGAGCGCCAGCTCTGCAGGAACACGAACACGATCACCGCGACGAGCAGCAGCGCCTCGATGAAGGTGTGTTCCACCGATTCGATGGAAGCATCGATGAACAGCGTGGTGTCATAGGGAATCTCGTAACTCAGGCCCGGCGGGAAGCGGGTCTTGAGATCCGCCATCGACGCCTTCACCTCGGCCGCCACGTCGAGCGCGTTGGCGCCTGGCTGCAGATAGATGGCGATCGGCGCGATCGGGCTGTTGTTGACGTACCCCTGAATGCCGTAGCTGTTCTTGCCCAGTTCGATCCGCGCGACATCGCTCAAGCGCAACGAGGAGCCGTCCGGGTTGGTGCGCAGCACGATATCCCGGAACTGATCGACGTTCTCGTAACGACCCTCGGTCGTGATGGTGTAGGTGTAGGGCGTGGGGTTGCTCTGTGGTTCGGCACCCAGCTTGCCTGCGGCAACTACCGAGTTCTGGGCCTGAATCGCCGACGATACCTCTGCCGGTGTCAGGTCGTACTGCGCCAGCTTGTCCGGGTTGAGCCAGACGCGCATGGCGAATTCCTGGCTGCCCAGCACTTCCGCCTGCCCGACACCCGGCAATTGCTTGAGCGTATCGGTGATGTTGATGTTGGCGTAGTTGGTCAGGTAGAGCGAATCGTAGGCATCGCTGCCCCCTTCCGCAGTCACCGCGACGAACAGCAGCACGCTCGACGAGCGTTGCTCGACCGTGACCCCCTGGGACTGCACTTCGCTCGGCAACTGGGACAGCGCCTGTTGCACGCGGTTGTTGACGTTGATCTGTGCCGTCTGAGGATCGGTGCCGATGTTGAAATAGACGCTCATCGACATCTGACCGCTATCGGAACTGCTCGAGGTCAGATAGATCATGTCCTCGGTGCCGTTGATCTCCTGCGCCAGCACGGCGGCGACCGTATCGGAAACCGTCTGCGCACTGGCTCCCGGATAGGTCGCGGAAACGCTGATCGTCGGCGGCACGACCGAAGGATACTGCTCGATGGGCAGCGTACGCATCGCCATCAAGCCGATCAGTGTAATGATGACCGAGACGACGGTCGCGAATATAGGCCGCCTGATGAAAACGCTGGAAAAATTCATCAGTTGGCTCCGTTCTGTCCGCCGTTCGCCTTTTGCGCATCACGCTGGGCGCCCGCGACGCCTTCGCCACCTTGTGCGTCGGGCTCCTGGGAGGGGTTTTCACCAGCGTTGTTCTGCGGCTTGGGCACCTTGCCAGTGAACGGCTGCGCATCGATCTGATCGCCGGGGGAAATACTGCCGATTCCCGACACGACGACTCGGTCTCCGGGGTTCAGCCCCTCGGTGATGATCTGCCAGTCACCGGCGATCTCGCCCAGCGACACGAATCGCGTCTCGGTCTTGCCTTCGTCATCGAGCACGAAAACCTGCGGCCCCTTGAGCCCTTCGGTCACGGCGATCGACGGCACGGCATAGACGTCGTAACGCATCACGTTAGGCAGCGTCACGCGCACGAACTGGCCCGGCAGGAAGAGCTGATCCTCATTCTGAAATGCGGCTTCGGCCTGTACCGTGCTGGTGGATTCATCCACTCGCGAACCCAGAAAGTCCAGTTTGCCCCGGAGCTGGAGCGCATCGCGGGAAGCGCTTTCTGTACCGGGCGCGGTCAGAATCGCGGTATCCGCCACGCCTTCGTCTTCCTTCTGACGCTGCTGGCGCAGCGAGAAGGCGTCATCGGCTGGCAGAGAGAAGCGCACCTCGATCGGATTCAGCGGCGTGATGGTCGCCAGCTCCTGGGGCGGTTGTACCAGATTGCCGACGTTGACCTCGCTGAGACTGATCATGCCGCTGACCGGCGCATTGACCTCGGTATAGCTGAGATCGATCTGGGCACTGTCCAGCGCCGCCTGGGCCTGGGCCTGGGCCGCCTGGGCCGTGCGCAGGTCGGCCTGGGCCTGATCACGCTGCTGCTGGCTTATGGAGTTCTGGTTGTACAGGCGCTGATAGCGTTCGGCATCACGCTGGGCACGATAGACTTCCGCCTTGGCGCTCTGCACGTCCGCCTGGCGCTGCTTGACGGTCGCTTCATAAGGCGCCTGCTCGATGGTGAAGAGCTCGTCGCCCTTCTCGACCATGCTGCCTTCGCGGTAGTGACGCGCCTCGAGGATGCCTTCGACACGGCCCATCACGGTCACCTCACGATTACTGCGAATCTGGGCCGGGTATTCCTTGGAAAGCGAGACATCATGCGCCTCGACCTCCATGACCTCGGCCTTGGTGGGCGGTTTCTGCTGCTGGTTTCCACCTTGCTGAGCACTTTGCTGATCATCGCCGCCACAGCCGACCAAGGCCAATGACAGCAACAACGCCCCACCGAAGCCGAGGGTGCAATTCATGAGATTAGGGCGCATGAGTCTCCGTCCTGGAAGAAAGAATGCCTAGGGTAATCCAGCGAGCTTACAGGCATACATACATGAATGTAAACTTGCAGGAGAATTGGTATGCTTCGCCAACGGCAGCTTGAACCACATCATAAGAAATGCCGGCCCAACGTCTCGCACTCCACTCATCTGTCGACGACAACATCATGCCCAAACGTACCAAAGCCGAAGCCGAGGCTACCCGCGAAGCGCTGCTCGACGCTGCCGAGGTCATCTTCCTCGAGCGCGGTGTATCGCGCACTTCGCTCGAGCAGATCGCGCGCCAGGCTGGGATGACACGAGGCGCCGTTTACTGGCATTTCAAGAACAAGTTCGATCTGTTCCACGCCATGCTGGACCGCGTCAAGATGCCACTGCGCCAATTACTCGATGATGTCGAGGAGCCCGACCAGCCCAACACGGCCCTGGAAAGCCTGAGACTTGCCACGCTTCACGCGCTTGAACGATCGCAACGTCCGCGCTCGCGCCGCGTGCACACCATTTTGCTGCACTGCAGCGAGTCCGCCAGCGATGTCGATATTCTCGCGCTGCAGGATCAACTGGCGTGCGACTGCTATGAAACGATGGTCGAACGCTTCGAAGAAGCGCGTGATACCGGAACCCTGATCGATAACGTCGAACCGGAAATTGCCTCTCGCATGCTGATGTCGATGATTCTGGGCCTCCTGCATGACTGGCTGCGTGATCCTGAGCGCTATGATATCGGCGATGTCGGCCCGCGCATGCTCGACACCTTCTTCGAACGCATTTCTCTTCCCTCGGCGACGTCGTCTTCATCCGGCAAGCCTGCCGCGCGAACGAAATGACACGGCCAGGCCGGACCCACATGCCATGATCGGCGTCCGGCCTCCTCCTATCGTCGCAAAGACACGATTGTCTTGACACTCGACACTGGGCGTTTTTCGAGATCGCAGCTTTTCAAGACAAGAGCTTTTTTCAAGATAAGAACTTTTCCAAGACAAGAGCTTTCCCAAGACAAGAGCTTTTCCCAAGACCAAGAGAAAAATGCCTATCATGCCCCACCCCGACTGGCTCGTTATCGAGGACGAACGTTTCTCTTCCCTGGTGCTGCCCAACGGCCAGCTCGACTCTCTCTGGCGAGGAGGCCGCTGGTGCGAGGGGCCAGCCTATTTCGCTGCCGGGCGCTATCTGCTGTGGTCGGACATTCCCAACGACCGCATCATGCGCTACGACGAGAATGACGGTCATGTTTCCATCTTTCGTCAATCTTCCGCTTTCAGCAACGGCCAGACACTGGACCGGGAAGGCCGTCTCGTTACCTGCGAGCACGGTAGCCGTAGCGTCACCCGTACCGAACACAACGGCCATATCAATACGCTGGCCGATACCTACGAGGGCAGCCGACTCAATTCCCCCAACGATGTCACCGTCAGATCGGACGGCTCGATCTGGTTCACGGACCCCAGCTACGGTATCGATAGCGACTATGAGGGCGGTCTGAGAGCATCGGAAATAGGCTGCCATGTCTATTGCCTGACTGTCGACGGTCAGCTTCATCGCGTTGTCGACGACATGGAAAGACCCAACGGCTTGGCGTTTTCTCCCGATGAAGCCTGGCTCTACGTCTCGGACACCGGCGCCACGCATCGGGAAGGCGGCCCGCGACATATCAGGCGCTTCTCGGTCACGGCCGATCACCGCCTCGAGGACGGCGAAGTCTTCGCCGTCTCCGACAACGGGCTCTTCGATGGCTTCCGTCTGGATGTCGCCGGCAACCTCTGGACGAGCGCCGGGGACGGCGTTCACTGCTATGCCTCGGATGGAAGCCGCCTCGGGCGGATCCTGATCCCGGAAACCGTGGCCAACGTCTGCTTTGGCGGTATCAGCCGCAACCGCCTTTACATCTGTGCCACCACTTCGCTCTATGCGCTGGCGCTCAATACCCGAGGCCACCATGTCATTGGCGAAGCGGTTTCCCCTTCCGACATTCGTGCAGCGAGGTCGATCTGAGTGCCGCTCTTTTTTAGCTGGACAATACGCGCTCCGTTGCACGCCTGACGCCACCGAGATAGCCCCGGCCAAACAGATAGAGATGATTGAGCAACGGATAGAGCTGGAACAGTGCCTCGCGCCGTTCCCAATCCGCGGGGCGCCCTCCATTCCAGTAGGCCTCGAAGAAGGCGTCGCCCGGCCCGCCGAACAGCGTCAGCATGGCGATATCCACTTCAGGGTAGTGCCGATAGACCGCCGGATCGATGATTGCCGGCCCAGTGGGCGTGAACAGCACATTGCCCGACCACAGATCACCGTGGACCAGACAGGGCTGCGTATCGGGCAACCAGCCTTCCAGCGATTCGGCGAGGCGCTCGATACGGGCAGCCAGCTGGGCGTCCAGCGCCCCCTGCTCGCGACAGAGCGTCACCAATGGCAACAGCCGGCGTTCACGCTGGAAAGCCCGACCATCCTGCAGCGGTGCATTGGGCTGGGGCGTCAGCCCGCAGGCGTTGTCCCGTGGCCAGCCATGGCCTGCCTCGGTATCCCGGGAATCCTGGTGCATCTGACGGAGCCCTTCACCCAGCGCGGCCCCGTCGCGCTTCCCCGTGTCGTCCAGCGCCTGCATGACCAGCAGGTCATCATCCTGCGCCAGCACCGCGGGCACGATCAGCAGACGACAGGCCGACTGCAGCGCCCGCAAACCGTCCGCCTCACCGGCCACGCGCTCTGGCGAATCCCGCTTGACGATATGCGGCGTCTCGCCCTCGATTCGCCAAAGCCCCGCGCCGCTGTCACCGCCGGAGAGCGGCGTCAGACCGCCGTCCGTCGGCATATCAAGCGCCGCGAGTCGTCGTTTCAGCGTCTGCGTCATGATGGGTTTCCTTGTTCGCGTCGTCGCCATCGTTGGCAGCAGCGGGTTCGTCACGAGGACTCTCCCTGCCACGGCCTCGGTTGAGCGCCTGCTGAAACAGCGACTGCAGTTCGGCCATGGCCGCCTGTTCGGTCGCCATCAGCTGCTCGGTATCATTGCGATGGGCGTAAGTGTCCTTGAGCAGTTGATTGTCGAAATCGCGGAACGTGCGCACCGCATTGATCGCATTGGCACTGGGGTAGCCCAGCCCCTTGAGCACTTCGACGCTCATCTCCATGCTCGAGGCGAATGTCTCGCGCACCACGCTATCGACCCCGATCTCCATCAGTTGCCAGGCGTGATGACGGTTACGCGCTCGCGCATAGACCGTGAGATGCGGAAAGTGGGTCTTCGCCAGCCGTGCGATGGTCAGCGCGGCACTTTCGCTATCCACCGCGATGACCAGCAGACGCGCCTTGTCGATGCCGGCCGCGCGCAGTAGATCCAGCCGGGTCGCATCGGCGTAGAAAATGCGCGAGCCGAAGCGGCGAATGAACTCGACCTGAGTGATATTGGGGTCCAGCGCGGTGAAATTGATCTCCTGCATCTTGAGCATCCGCCCGACCATCTGACCAAAACGGCCAAGCCCCGCAATGATCACGGGCGGCGTGTCGTCGCCGAAGTCGGTGTCGTAGGGGCGGCTCTCCTTGAGCCGATTACCCAGCTTTTCCCCCAGTCGATACAGAAAAGGCGTGGCCGCCATGCTCAACGTGACCGCCGCGATACACAGACTGGCAATGCGCTGATCGATGACCCCGGCGGCCACCGCGGCGGTCAGCAGCACGAAGTCGAACTCTCCGCCCTGGGCGATGATCGTCGCCAGCCGGGGGATTTCCGGGCGCGGCAGCCGCGTCAGCAGCCCGATAATCGCCAGCACCGCGGTCTTGGCCAGCGTCATCGCTACGGCCAGCCCTACCACCAGCAGCACGTTGTCCAGTACCAGCGTCAGATTGACCGACATGCCGACAGCGATGAAGAAGAGCCCCAGCAGCAAGCCCTTGAACGGCTCGATATTGGCCTCGAGCTCGTGGCGATATGGGGTATCGGCCAGCATGACGCCGCCCAGAAAAGCGCCGAGCGCCATCGACAGCCCCGCCCACTGCATCACCAGCGCCATTGCCAGCACCAGGAACAGTGCGGCGGCGGTAAAAATCTCGTGAACGTCGCTGCGCGCGATCAGCGACAGCACGCGGGGAAACACCAGGCGCCCGAAGGCGATGGCGGCGATGACCACCCCGATACTGCGCGCGATGACCCAGCCGTCGTCCGGACCGGCATCGGCGCGCCCGGCCAGAAATGGCAGCAGCGCCAGCAGCGGTATCACCGCCAGATCCTGGAACAGCAGCATGGCGAAGGCGCTCTGGCCGTGCGGCGTAGCCAGCTGGCGACGTTCGTTGAGCACCTGAAGCGCGAAGGCGGTCGACGACAGAGCCAGGGTCAGCCCCAGGAAAATGGCGATACTCGGCGGCAGACCCAGCAACAATCCGATCGGCATCAGCAGTGCCGCACAGCCTGCCATCTGCAGTGTTCCCAGCCCCAGCAGGCGCTTGCGCATCGACCATAGCCGCCGTGGCTCGAGTTCCAGCCCGATGATGAACAGCAGCATGACCACGCCGAATTCGGAAAAATGCAGAACGGTTTCCGGTTCGGACACGAAGCCGCTTATCGAGGGGCCCGCCAGCAAGCCGATACAGAGATAGCCCAGAATCGATCCCAGACCCAAACGTTGAAACAGGGGAACTGCGATGATCGCCGCGCCCAGCAGCACAGCGGCTTCAGTGAGAAAGCCCATGGGATATCTATCCTCGTCGCGGCAAGTTCCACCGCCCAGTTTGACCACAGTTCAGCATATCACTCACCAGGCCGGCTCGTGCCGAGCGCTTCCCGATTCAGGACGCTGGCTCCTTGAACGGCAGGCGAGACTGGCACTGCTCGAAATAGGCATGAACATAGGCCCGCTCCTCGCGACAGAAATCCTCGACGGCATCCCGAAACCCCGGATGATCGAGATAATGCAGCGAGCGACTGATGACCGGCGCGAAACCGCGCGTGAGCTTGTGTTCCCCCTGAGTGCCGGGATCGAATCGAGTCAGACCTTGCTCGAGGCAGTGCTCGATGCCTTGATAGTAACAGGTCTCGAAATGCAAAAAATCGGCCTCGACCTCGCTGCCCCAGTAGCGGCCATAGAGCGTCCCATTTCCATCGGGACTCCGCCCCTCGAGACCTCGCCCTTCAAAGCACAGCGCCGCCGCCACCGCCCGCTCGCCAACGCTGGCACGAACCAGCACCAGAGCATCGGCCATACCGTCGCGTAGACGGGTGAAGAATTCCAGACTGAGATAGGGCCGCTGTCCGCGCTCCAGATAGGTCATGCAGTAGCAGCGATAGAACTGGGCCAGCGCGTCGTCGTCGATCCGGGGACCGGTGAGCCGATCGAAGACGAACCCCTGCTCGGCAAGCTTGCGACGCTCGCGCCGGATCTCCTTACGCTTGCGCGAACTCATCCGGGCCAGAAACCCCTCGAAGTCGCCGAAGTCATCGTCTTGCCAGGCAAACTGCACCGCCTGTCGCTCCATCAGCGGCGCGTCGAAAGCGGCCTGCCAGTCGTCGACCTCATCGCTGTCGGCAAACAGCAGATGCCAGCTCTGGAGCCCGGACTCACGAATCGCCGACCCCAGCGCCGCGATGACCGCATGCCGATCGACGTCCTCGGCGATCGCCAGCCGCGGCCCCATCGCCGGCGTGAACGGTATCGCCGACAACGATTTGGGGTAGTAGTCGCCGCCGGCTCGCTCCCAGGCGTCGGCCCAGGCCCAGTCGAAAACGTACTCGCCGCGGGAGTGGTATTTGGCGTAGCGTGGCAGTATTGCCACCGCTCGGTCACCGTCGAAAACCATCAGATGATCCGGCTCCCAGCCGGTGGCCGTATCGGCGCAGCCACACGCTTCCAGAGCCGCCAGAAACTCGTAGCGCAGGAAAGGATAGCGATCGCCGACGACACCGTTCCAGCGCGCCGCACTCGTGTTGGCAAGACTGCCGATATTCTCGACCCGCAACACCATGTTGCTCTCCTGTTTTCCGCTGCCGGCCTGTGCTCTAGGTCGTCAGATCAAAGCGGTGACAATGTGGATAACATCCTGGGCCGAAAACTTCGAGAGCCGCGGGCAAGCGTGCGATACTCTGTCCATGGTCACGGTCCATAGTCCATAGTCCATAGTCCATAGTCCATAGCCCAGGACCGATAATCCCAGGTCGACAATCCAAGATTGCGAGACGCTTAGCCCGATGACATTCGCCTCTGCCCCTTCCGGCCAGCCTAAGCCACCGCCGGCGCCGACCAACATCATGGCGCTGGTTGCCTTCGCGCTGAGCGTGCTGGGGACGCTGGTGCCGCCGGCGGCACTTGGTGGCGTCGTCTGCGGGCACCTGGCTCGACGGCAGATTCGCCGGAAACAGGAGTCGGGAGACAGCTGGGCTCTCGCCGGTCTGATATTAGGCTATTTGCTGATCTTGCTATCGCTGGCCGGTCTTTTATTGTTCGGGGGTTTCGTCGCGGCGATGTTCGGTGTCATGGCCTTCCTTTAGCGGACCGAGGGACGAAAGCCGTACCGATGAACGAAAGCCATAGCGATGGCCCAACCCGTACCCATGAAAGAACGCTTGCCGGGCTGCCGATCGCGCCCTTTGCTAACGCTGATGATGGATTTTCATGCTGACTTCGCTTCTCGACAACGATTTCTACAAGATCACGATGCAGAACGCCGTGATCAAGCGCTTCCCTTACGCACAGGCGCGCTACGCCTTCATCAACCGCGGCGATCATGCCTTTCCCGCAGGCTTCGGCGAGGCGCTACGGCATGAAGTGGACGCGATGGTCGACCTGGTCCTGACCGAAGCCGAGAAGCAGTATCTGGAAGTCACCTGTCCTTACCTCGATCCGACCTACCTCGATTTCCTGGCCGGCTTTCGCTACAACCCGGCCGAGGTCATCATCGAGCAGACGGGCAGCGAGCTGTCGGTGACCATCGACGGGCTGTGGTATCGCACCATCCTTTGGGAAGTCCCGCTGATGGCGTTGATCAGTGAACTCTGGTATCGCCTGCGCGGCGTGGAGCGTGACGACGACGCAACGGTCGAGGCGCGCACCCGTGACAAGATCGAGCAATACCAGCGGATGGGGCTGAAGATCGCCGAATTCGGCACGCGACGCCGGTTTTCCTTCGAGGTTCATGACCGCGTGGTCGGTGCGCTGCGCCGTCACGGAAGCGAGGCGTTCAGCGGCAGCAGCAATATGCTGCTGGCGATGCGCCACGGGGTCAAACCCATCGGCACCCACGCTCACGAGTGGTTCATGTTCCACGGCGCACGTTTCGGCTTCAAGATGGCCAACAGTCTGGCGCTGGAACACTGGGTCGACGTCTATCGCGGTGATCTCGGCATCGCCTTGACCGACACCTTCACCACCCAGGCCTTCTTCGAAAGTTTCGACAAGAAATTCGCCAAGCTCTTCGATGGCGTGCGCCACGACAGCGCCGATCCGATCGACTTCGCGGCTTCGACCATTGCTCACTACGAGAAGCTGGGAATCGATCCGCGGAGCAAGACGATCATCTTCTCCGACGCGCTGACCCCGGAAAAGGTCGAGCGAATCCAGGCGTTCTGCCATGACCGTATCGGCATGGCCTTCGGCATCGGCACCAATTTCACCAACGATGTTGGTGTCGAGCCGATGAACATGGTCGTCAAGATGGTCGAAGCCAGGCCGGAAGGCCAGCACTGGCTGCCCGTGATCAAGCTGTCCGATGTGCCGGACAAGCACACCGGCGACCCGGAGATGATCGCCCTGGCTAAACGCGTACTGGCCCTGAGCCGCCCCCACGACTAGACACCGACCAAGACCCCACGAAAAAGCCACGAACCCGATCGTTCGTGGCTTTCTCTCTTCTTCTGCCGTACTCGTAGCTCGTAGCTCGTAGCTCGTAGCTCGCTCGCCAGTCTACTGATTCAGCGCCTCGTCCAGCGTCAGCAGCGCGGCCTGCCAGGAGGCGGCATCCGCGGCGGCATTGTAGCCCAGCGGCAGATCGTCCTCCTTGGCGAGCTTGTCAGCATCAGGATTGGTGAAGGCATGCTTGGCGCCGGGATACTGGACCACGCGTACATCGGCGCCGTCCTGGGTCAGCGCCGATGCCATGCTATCGAGCGCATCGGGGTCGACCAGCGTATCGTCCTGGCCGTTGTAGATCCGCACCACCCCATCGAAAGGTTGCGGGCTGGAAACCACCTGGGTCGGGCTGCCGTGGAAGCTGATCACCGCATCCAGGGGCATGCCGGCCAGCGCCATGTTCATCACCACGCCACCGCCGAAACAGTAACCGATCGCTGCCATGCGATCCTCACGCACCGCGGGGTGCTTTCGCAGTGCCGACATCGCCGCTTCCAGCCGCGCCCGCGCAGACGGCCAGTCCTGCATGACCTGACTGGAGAACGCCTTGGCATCGGCGGGATGCTGGGCCACCTTGCCATCGCCGTACATGTCGACCGCCAGGGCGACGAACCCCAGCGCGGCCAACTGGTCGGCCTTGTGCTTCATGTAATCGTTGAGACCCCACCACTCATGCACCAGCAGCACGCCCGGGCGGGGCTGATCGTCGCTGGCGTTGTAGGCAAGGTAACCCTGGTAGGTCTGACCGCCGGTGGAGTATTCGAAGGTCTGTCCCTGGACGTGGGGCCCCTCGACCTCATCGGCCCACGCCGATACGCTTATCAGGCTAAGCAGCGAGGCCAGCAGTAGTCTTCCCATCGTCGTTCTCCTTGTTCGACTGGCTTGGCCAAGGCTTTCGATTGGCCTGGCGCGAGGATTGGTCGCTTTTTTCTTCATGGCGCCTGCTGTACACGGTCTCTTCCGTTGCGCTTGGCGGCTTTGACACCCGCCTCGGCGCGCGCCAGCAGGGCTTGCGCGGACTCATCCGCACGGCGTTCGGCGACCCCAAGACTAACCGAGAAAGCCAGCCAATGACCATGAAACTCCACTCGGGTCGAGGCGAACCGCCCGCGTAGCCGCTCCGCGATGGCAGCGCTCTCCTGCAGCGACTTGCCGCTCAGCAGCAGCGCGAAGGTATCGTCTTCCAGCCTTCCGAAACTGAAACGCTCCTTCAGCGTCGCCCGACACATCTCGCCGATGCACGAAAGCACGAGATCACCGCCTTCGCGTCCCCAGGCGGCGTTGATATCGCCAAAATGATCGACGTCGAAGACGATCAGCGTGAACCGGGCGGTGGCATCGCCGCTCGAGAACGCATGGCTCAACAGGCCCATGAAAGGCTCTCGATTGAGGGCCGACGTCAATTCATCCGTGGCAGTGTACGCATCCCACTGCAGCGACTGTTGCCGGCGCTGGGTGATGTCCCGCGCGACGGCGATCCAACCCGGCATCTCCGAAGACGTCAATGTCAGCGCCGCGGGTAACGGACACGGCGAGAAATGGATCTCAAACCAGCGGTACCCGCGATCCCGGTGCCTCAACCTCAGCTCCAGCATCTTCGAGGTCGCCTCGGCCGCGCCCTCCGCCAGTAACCGCCGAACCCGCGAGCCATCCTCGGGGGCCATCAGGCCGAACAGTGAACTCGAGCGCAGCGATGCCACGGCGATGCCGAGCATGCCCTGGGTATTGCCCGCCACGTCGCAGCAGTTGAGATCCTCGTCGAGCGCCATGATCACGTCGTCGCTGTAATCGAGCAGTGCCTGGAGGGACAGACTTTCGCTCGCGACGGGTTCGATCTTTTGCGGCAACAGGAAACCCACCAGCGCGACCACCGCGCCGTCGGCATTGCGCAGGATGCTGAGGCTGTCGTCGACCTCGCACTGCGAGCCATCCTGCCTTTCCACCACGTAGGAGAGCCGCGCCGCATGATCGCCGCGCGCCAGTGCCTGCTGCAGCTGTTCGAGTAACGGCCAACGCTCGGGCTCGGGAATCTGGGCCAGCCATCGGTCGGGCTGAGACCAGTAATCCGCCGCCTGGCGCTGACCCAATGTGCTGATGGAATCGGCGAGGAAGTGGAGCTCGCCCAGCCACCACGCCGAATCGGTGACATAGGCCGTGCCCGGCAACGATTGCAGCCAGTGCTGCGCTTCCGCACTCAAACTGCCATCGTCATGCACGAAGGCGTTCAGTTGACCCATGCACTCCGGCCTCATCTAGCCGCAGTACTATGACGCGCGGCTGGGTGATAGAACGAAATCGCGTCAGCGTGAACCGACACGACGTTGATTCAGTTCCGGCGAAACGAACGTGGCATCTTCGAGCGATGCCCCCGTGTCGTCGCTCTTGCGCTCGGCTTTGGTATCGTGGCCCGTAGAACAGGCACGACCACAGGCCTCGGCCAGTTGACGCAGCTCGTCGCGCGTCAATTCGAAACGCTGTATGCCCGACTGCTCCTGCCAGATCACGAAAATCACCGGCACGGCACGCGACTGATCGACACCGACGATTCGGCCGCGGCGCTCTGTTTCGGGTTCGTGGATAGTCTCGCCGATCAAACGATGCGCATTGATGATGTTGTCCTGCATGACGCCGCCGACCTCTATGCGTAAATGAAACGATGCGTGGATGAAACGATGCGTAGATAAAAATACGCGTGAATAAAAATGACATTCGTTCAGCGCTACATTAGAGGGTCGGCCCGGCAAGTCCAAGCCCGCAAGCACATTTGCCCAGCTTACACGCTCTATCGACACCTGATCGAACGACTTGAGCGCAAATCAGGCATGACTTCGGCGCTAAGGGACACGATTTCGGGATTCGACGAACCGGGCCACAGGCTCAGGTCAAACCGCACAATCGCGGGCAGCAGGCGAAGCGCTCGCAGCAGAAAGACTGCGTGAAAGAGAGATAAAATGGCAGAAGGGATGACACAGCAGAGGAAAAGGTCACGGAGCACGGACTGCGCCATGCTCGCACGGAAAACGACATCGGGCGACAGCCATGCTGTCGCCCGACGCGTTCAGATCCCGGATCCGTCCGAAATCAGCTGGCAGCCTGCATCGCCAGTGCGGTATCCAACATGCGGTTGGAGAAGCCCCACTCGTTGTCATACCAGGCCATGACCTTGACCAGACGCCCGTTGACGCGCGTGTGGTTGGTGTCAAAGGTCGACGAGTTGGCATCATGGTTGAAATCGATCGAGACCAGTGGCTGCGAGTTCACCGCCAGCACCGCCGACTTGGCAGCCGCCTTCTCGACGATCTGGTTGATCTCTTCCTTGCTGGTATCGCGACCGGCGGTGAAGGTCAGATCCACCAGCGACACGTTGATCACCGGCACACGAACCGCCAGGCCATCGAGCTTGCCGTTAAGCTCCGGCAGCACGACACCCACGGCCGCGGCGGCGCCAGTCTGAGTCGGGATCATCGACTGGGTCGCGCTGCGCGCGCGGTACGGATCCTTGTGATACACGTCCGAGAGGTTCTGATCGTTGGTGTAGGCATGCACCGTGGTCATCAGACCGCTCTCGATGCCGACCCCTTCCTGCAGCGCCTGTGCCACCGGCGCCAGACAGTTGGTAGTGCAGGAAGCGTTGGAGACGACGCGATGCTCGGGCTTGAGCACATGCTCATTGACCCCGAATACCACCATGGCATCGGCGTCACCGCTGGGCGCGGAAATCAGCACACGCTCGGCGCCGGCCTCGATGTGCTTGGCTGCGGCGTCACGCTTGGTGAACAGCCCCGTGCATTCCATTACCAGATCGACGTTCAGCGTCTTCCAGGGCAACTGCGCCGGGTCGCGCTCGGAGAGGATGCGAATGCTATCCCCGTCTACGCTCAGAGTATCGCTGTCGTGCGTGACCTCGAATCCGAAATGCCCGTGAACGCTGTCGTGACGTAGCAGATGGGCGTTGAGCGCGGGGTCACCCAGATCGTTGATGGCGACGACTTCGATCCGGTCACGATAGCCGTTCTCGTACATGGCACGAAGCACATTACGGCCGATGCGGCCGAATCCATTGATGGCGACACGCAATGTCATGGTGATCTCCTCTTTGGTGACTTAATTCAAACGTTCAGCTGTGTGGCATGGCCACGCCCTCATTACAGCCTGCATTGAAAAGCGCTTGGGCGACGCCGGACCGAGCGGCAGGCTCGATCACCGTGAAGCTCATGGACAGTCTAGAACACGCAGTTTAGAACATTGGCGCATGAAAAAATATTACTCCGAAAGCCTAATACAAAAGGCTCATTTGCGAACAAAGTCGATATTTTTTTGGTAAGTTTACCAAATAACCCTGACAGCTCGATGAGGCAAACCATGAAGCTCAATCCCACAGTCGACCGTGTGACACGGCGCATCGAGGAGCGCTCAGCCGATCGCCGCCGTCTCTATGAAGAACGAATGCAGCAGCAGCATCGTCACGGCGTCCACCGTGCCGAACTCTCCTGCGGCAACTTGGCGCACGGCTTCGCAGCCTGCAATTCCGGCGACAAGAACAGCCTCAAACTGATGAACAGCACCAACATCGGCATCGTCTCTTCCTACAACGACATGCTGTCGGCGCATCAGCCTCTCGAGCACTTCCCCTCGCTGATCAAGGCCGCCGCCCGCGGCATGGGCAGTACCGCGCAATTCGCCGGCGGCGTGCCCGCCATGTGCGACGGGGTGACTCAGGGCCAGCCGGGCATGGAACTGTCGCTGTTTTCGCGTGACGTGATCGCCATGTCCACGGCGGTGGCGATGTCGCACAACATGTTCGATGGCGCACTGTATCTCGGTGTGTGTGACAAGATCGTGCCAGGACTGTTCATCGGCGCGGCGCGCTTCGGCCATCTGCCGTCCGTGTTCGTTCCCGCCGGGCCAATGCCGAGCGGCCTGCCCAACGCCGAGAAATCTCGTATCCGCCAGCTCTATGCCGAAGGCAAGGTCGGACGTGACGCGCTGCTGGAAGCGGAGTCGGAGTCCTACCATAGCGCCGGCACCTGCACCTTCTACGGCACCGCCAACTCCAATCAGCTGATGCTCGAGATGATGGGCCTGCACATGCCGGGCACTTCCTTCGTCAATCCGGGCACCCCGCTGCGCGACGCGATCACTCGTTTCAGTACCGAACAGGTGATCCGCAACAGCGATCAGGGCGGTGACTATCATCCGTTCTACAAGCAGATCGACGCCCACGCCATCGTCAACGCCATGGTCGGACTGCTCACCTCCGGCGGTTCGACCAACCACACGCTGCATCTGGTGGCGATGGCTGCCGCGGTCGGCCTGACCATCACCTGGGACGATTTTGCCGAGCTGTCGACGGTGATCCCCGGGCTGACTCGCATCTATCCCAACGGCCAGGCTGACGTGAATCACTTCCATGCCGCCGGCGGCGTCAGTTTCCTGGTGCGCGAACTGCTCTCGGCGGGCTTGATGCACGCCGACGTGCGCACCGCCTTCGGCACCGACATGAGTGCCTACACCCAGGAGCCGTTCCTCGATGGCGATCGTCTGATATGGCGCGAAGGCACGCAGCAGAGTCTCGATGAAGACGTGTTGCGACCGGTGACCCGACCGTTCTCGTCCACCGGCGGCCTCGCCGTGCTCGACGGTAATCTGGGCCGCGGCGTGATCAAGGTGTCCGCCGTCAAGCCGGAGTTTCGCCGGGTCGAAGCGCCGGTGCGAATCTTCGATGACCAGAGCCAGGTCAGGGCCGCGTTCGAAAGCGGCGAAATGGACCGGGACATCATCGTCGTCGTGCGTTTCCAGGGGCCGCGCGCCAACGGCATGCCGGAGCTTCACCAATTGACACCGTTTCTGGGCGTGCTGCAGGATCGCGGCCACAAGGTCGCGCTGGTCACCGATGGGCGAATGTCCGGTGCCTCTGGTAAGGTACCCGCGGCGATCCACGTCACGCCGGAGGCGGTCGACGCAGGCCCCCTCGCCTATCTGCGCGATGGAGACAGAGTGCTGCTCGATCCCGACAACGGCGTACTCGAAGCCCTCGTCGATGCCGAAACCTGGGCACAACGCGAACCGGCGACCTGCGATCTGGATCACTATCATCATGGAATGGGTCGCGAGCTGTTCGCCGGTTTCCGCCAGCTGGTCGGTGGTGCCGAGGAAGGCGCGGCTACCTTTGGCGGCTTCGAGGCCGCCGACTTGCCCGGAGGGCACAAATGACCACTCCCGCCCTGATCGGCGACATCGGTGGAACCAACGCGCGCTTTGCCCTGGTCATGCCTGGCAGCGTCGAACTGCAGTCGATCGAAACGCTTCCCTGCACCCACTACGCAGGGCTGGTCGAGGCCATTCAGGCCTACCTGAAGAAGGTCGGCGCCGAAGCGCCCGAGGAGGCCTGCCTGGCCTTCGCCTGCCCGGTTCATGAAGACTGGGTCAAGATGACCAACAATGATTGGGCGTTCTCCAAGAAAGCGGTTGCCGAACAGCTGGGGCTGTCGAATTTCAAGGTCATCAACGACTTCACCGCTCAGGCGCTCGGCATCCCGCACATCGACGACAAGGATCTGGTCAAGATCGGCGACGGCGAGGCCGAGGCCCACCGTCCTCGTCTGGTCATGGGGCCCGGCACGGGGTTGGGCGTGGCCGGCCTGGTTCCCAGCCGGCGCCACTGGATCCCGCTGACCACGGAAGGCGGCCATGCCACCTTCGCCCCCACCGATAAGCGCGAACGTCAGCTGCTCGGCTACTTCCGCGCCCGTTACGACCGCGTCTCGATCGAGCGCCTGCTGTGCGGCCAGGGGCTGCTCGATCTCTACCTGGCTCACGCCGCGCTGCTCAACGTCACCGCGCAGTACAATACGCCGGCCGAAGTCACCGGCGCCGCGCGTGCCGGCGACCGCGTCGCCCGCGAGGCGCTGCTGCGCTTTCTCAAGATTCTCGGCAGCTCGGCCGGCGACGTCGCCCTGACGCTAGGCTCGCTGGGCGGTGTCTACCTCTGCGGCGGCATCATTCCGCGTCTCGTCGATTGGCTGCCACGCAGCGACTTCCGTCGCGCCTTTGCCGACAAGGGCCGCCTGAGCGCCTACAATGCCGGCATCCCCACCTGGGTGGTGACCGCGCCGTGGACCGGACTGCTGGGCGCGGCGGAAGCTCTGCACAACGAGGAGGTGACATGATCCCGGATACGCTGCGGCAGTTGATCGATGCGACCGATGGCCAGCGAGAGGCCGAGTGGGAAGGCCGACGTCTTCTGCTGCTCAACGCCCAATGGGGCGAGCTTGCGATCTCGCTGCAGGGCGCGCAGGTTCTGCACTTTTTACCTTTCGCCGACGAAGCCGGGCGAGCCTCGAGCACCCGACCGGCTCCCGGCACGGAAGATGGCTGGCTGTGGGTGACGCCGACGCCGCAAGCCATGCCGGGCGCCATCCGCGGCGGTATTCCCGTCTGCTGGCCGTGGTTCGCCGACGAGTCACCGGATGGCAAGGGGCCCATGCATGGCCCCGCGCGCACGGCGCCGTGGCGTGTCGACGCCGTCGACGACAGCGTTTCCGGCAGCGGCGTCGAGATTCACCTCTCTCCTGAAGAGCGCCTGCACGACCAGCTCGTTCCCAACGTCGTGATTCATGCCAACGACAAGCGTCTGACCGTCGAATTGATGACCCGCCATGCCGGTACCACACCGGTCAAGCTGACCGGAGCCCTGCACAGTTATTTCGCCGTTGCCGATACCCATCGGTGCCGCGTCGAGGGGCTGGCGGGCGCGCGCTATCTGGACAAGCTCGAACACTTTGCCGAGCACCATCAGCAGGGCGAACTGGGCATCCGCGGCGCGCTGGATCGCATCTACCAGTCCAATCGCGCTGTGGTGCTGGACGACGGCCAGCGCCGGTTGCTGATCAGCAAGCAAGGCAGCGACTCGACGGTCGTCTGGCATCCCGGCGACGGTCTACCGGATGACACTCCAGCCTCGGCCGGCCTGCGCTTCGTGTGTATAGAGGCCGCCTGTACGCGGGTCGATCCGGTATGGCTGGTACCCGACGGTCAGCATCTGCTGTCCACCACGATCGTGCGGGAGGCGAGCGCGGCGTGAGCGACGATCTGATTTTCGATTCGCCCTTCATCCTGGGCATGATGCGCCAGTACGAGCGCCCCGAATTCGACGATGTCGAAAAGTTCACCGATTGGCTGGAGGCTCGGGTCGATCAAGGACTGCACTGGTTCGATCACGCCGACAGCTACGGCAACCATCAGGGCGAGCAGCGTTTCGGCGAGGCCCTGGCTCGACGCCCTTCGCTGAAATCACGAATTCGGGTGGTGACCAAGGGCGATATCGTTCTGCCCCATCGCGATACGTCACCTTTTCGCGTCAAGCATTACGACACCTCCGAGCGCTATCTGACCCAGGTCATCGATGGTTCGCTCTCGCGTCTCGGCGTCGATCGTCTGGATCACTTCCTGCTGCATCGCCCCGACCCCTTGATGGACGCCGAAGCCACCGCACGGGCGCTAGATGACGCCATCGCCGCCGGCAAGGTCGGTGCCGTAGGCGTCTCCAATTTTCTGCCCGAACAGTGGCGGCGCCTGCAGGCGTCGATGCACAATCGAATTGGCGTGCATCAGCTGGAGCTCTCTCTGGCGCATCCGGATGCCCTGTTCGACGGTTTCTACGATGCCATCCTGGCCGACGGGCTGGCGCCGATGGCCTGGTCGCCGCTCGGTGGTGGCTCGGTGTTCGAGGACGTGCTGGGCAGCGCGCTGTCGCGGCTGGCCGAACAGCTCAACTCGACTACCGCCGGGCTGGCGCTGGCATGGCTGCGACGTTTGCCCGGCAAGCCGGTACCGGTGATTGGAACGTTGAATGAACGGCGTATCGACAATCTGCTGCTGAGCAGTAATCTCGAACTCGATCGCCCGACGTGGTTTGCGTTGCTGGAAGAAGCTCGCAGTCACCGCGTACCGTGATGACGTTTGGTGCGGCACCTTGCTCGACAAGACCGACCGATTGGACTGGTTGGTCGATAAATCAGGTTCGATGGAGTCCGATTCGACGAGACCGGATTCAACAAGATCAGGAACGCCGCATCAGGATTCCCGCTAGAAAAGAGAGTCGGTAACCCATGACCCCCATCATCGCCTTCGGCGAAGCCCTCGTCGATATGCTGTCCAGCCGTCTCGGCGACGATAGCGGCCCCGAGACCTTTACACCCTATGCGGGCGGCGCGCCGGCCAATGCCGCGGTAGCGTGTGCCCGACAGGGCATTCCCAGCCTCTTTCTCGGCATGATCGGTGATGATCGCTTCGGCGACTTTCTGGTCGACGAGCTGAACCGCTACGGCGTCGATACCCAGCACGTCGTGCGGACCCGCGAGGCTCGTACGGCGCTGGCTTTCGTCTCCCGCGATGCTCAGGGCGAGCGTCAGTTCGACTTCTACCGCCCCCCCGCTGCCGACCTGCTGTATCGCCGCGAGCACCTGCCATCTGGCATCTTCACCGAGCCGGCGCTGGTTCACCTGTGCAGCAACAGTCTGACCGACGCTGCCATTGCCCGCACCACGCTGGACCTGGCCAGTATCGCCCGCCGCGGCGGCTGCCTGATCAGCGTCGACGTCAATCTGCGCGCGATGCTGTGGCCGCAGGGCAACGTCGATATCGGACTGGTCGAGCAACTGCTGGAACGTGCCCACGTCATCAAGCTTTCCACCGAAGAGCTGGATACCCTGCGCGGCCATCGCAGCGTCGACGAATGGACCAGCGCCAGGCTGGCCAAGGGTGCCCGGCTGATCGTGATCACCGATGGCCCGGGCCCGGTGATCGCCTATCAGGCCGATCGTCAGCAACAGGCAATACCGCCAAGCGTGCAGGCTGTCGATACCACTGCCGCCGGCGATGCCTTCATCGGCGGGCTGCTGGCTTCCCTGTCACGAGACGACGTGACCTGCGAGACACTCTCCGACTGGCTGGCCGACGAGGCCCGGCTGAGCGAGGCGCTGACGTTTGCCTGCCGCTGCGGCGCCTTTGCCGCCACCCGTGCCGGGTCTTTCGTCTCGCTGCCCGGCGCCGAGGATCTCGACGACCTGCCACGCTAGGACAAGCTGCCCCCCCAAGGTGCCCTCGCCGTGCTTACACGCTGTCGCGACGCTCATGTCGCCAAGCTCGTGTCGCGAAGCCACCCGACGCCGTCCTGTCGCGACGGCGTCTACTCCTATCGTCTAATCGACCTTCGGCGCCCTGCCTCGAATGGTAATGTCTCATCAACCGATCGCCTGCGAGAGCATCATGTTCGGACATTCACTCGAGCCTTGAGTCGAACGTTCATTCGGACATCGAGTCGAATATTCACTCTGACATCGGCCACGAGGTTTCCAGGCGATCCCTGCGCGACTTCCGTTTCAGGACGAGGACACATGAACAAACTGTTTGGCAGCGCCGATGAAGCGCTGGAAGGTCTCATCAAGGACGGCATGACACTGGCCGTCGGCGGCTTCGGGCTGTGCGGCATCCCCGAATCGTTGATCGTCGCCCTGCGCGACACGGGCAAGAAGGATCTGACCGTTGCCAGCAACAACGCCGGCGTCGACGGGTTCGGTCTCGGGTTGCTGCTCGAATCGCGCCAGATCAGGAAAATGCTCTCGTCCTACGTCGGCGAGAACAAGGAGTTCGAGCGCCAGTATCTCTCCGGCGAGCTTGAGCTCGAATTCTGCCCGCAGGGCACGCTGGCCGAGCGGCTGCGCGCCGGTGGTGCCGGCATCGCCGCCTTCTTCACCAAGACCGGCTATGGCACCAAGATCGCCGAAGGCAAGGAAGTGCGCGAGTTCGACGGCGAGCACTACGTGATGGAGCGTGGCCTACCGGTCGATGTGGCACTGATCAAGGCCCAGGTCGCCGACAAGGCGGGCAACCTGCGCTTCAACAAGACCGCGCGCAACTTCAACCCGTTGGCGGCGATGGCCGGCAAAGTCTGCGTGGTCGAGGTCGAGGAGATCGTCGAGACCGGTTCCATCGACCCCGACGACGTCCATCTGCCGGGGATCTTCGTGCACCGTATCGTGCACAACCCGACACCGGAAAAACGTATCGAGAAACGCACGCTCAGGGAGGCGAACTGACATGGCCTGGACCAAGGAACAGATGGCCGAACGCGCCGCGGGCGAACTGCAGGACGGCTACTACGTCAATCTCGGCATCGGCCAGCCGACGCTGGTAGCAAACTATATTCCCGAGGGCATGGATGTCTGGCTGCAGTCGGAAAACGGCCTGCTCGGCATCGGCCCGTTTCCGACCGAAGAGACCCTCGATCCCGACCTGATCAACGCCGGCAAGCAGACCGTCACCGCCCTGCCCGGCTCCAGCTACTTCGATAACGCCGATTCCTTCGCGATGATTCGCGGCGGCCACGTCAATCTGGCGATACTCGGCGCGATGCAGGTCTCCGAAAAGGGCGATCTCGCCAACTGGATGATTCCCGGCAAGATGGTCAAGGGCATGGGCGGCGCCATGGATCTGGTCGCCGGCGTGCAGCGCGTCGTCGTGCTGATGAGCCACACCGCCAAGGGGGAACACAAGATTCTGGGAGAGTGCAGCCTGCCGCTGACCGGTGTCGGCGTGGTGGACCGCATCATCACCGACCTGGGCGTGATGGACGTCACCGAAAACGGCTTGGCGCTGGCCGAACTCGCGCCGGACGTCACCCTCGAGGAAATTCGTGAAGCCACCGGCTGCGAACTGATCGACCAGCGGGAGACGGCCCATGTCTGAAGAAACGGCAGCCACCATGCGCGACGTCGTCATCGTCGCCGCCACGCGCACGCCGATCGGCACCTTCCAGGGTGGCCTGTCGAGCGTTCCCGCCGTGACCCTGGGCGCGACCGTCATCCGCCGCGTGCTCGAGGGCATCGATCCCGCCGGTATCGACGAGGTGATCATGGGCCACGTGCTGCGCGCCGGTTTGGGCCAGAATACCGCGCGTCAGGCCGCGATCGAGGCGGGCTTGCCCGACAGCGTGCCGGCGATGACCGTCGACAAGGTCTGCGGCTCGGGGTTGAAGGCAGTGCACCTCGCGGTGCAGGCGATTCGCTGCGGTGACGCAGAGGCGATCGTCGCCGGCGGCATGGAGAGCATGAGCCTCGCGCCCTACGTGCTGCCCAAGGCCCGTACCGGGCTGCGCATGGGCCACGCCGAGCTGCTCGACAGCATGATCAGCGACGGCCTGTGGGACGCCTTCAACGACTATCACATGGGGATCACGGCGGAGAACGTCGCGGAACAGTGGGATATCTCCCGGGAAGCGCAGGACGCCTACGCCGCCGAGTCCCAACGGCGCGCCTGCGCAGCGCGGGACGGCGGGCGCTTCGACGCCGAGATCACCCCGGTGAGCGTGCCGCAGCGACGCGGCGACGATATCCTCGTCGAGCGCGACGAGCAGCCCCGCGACGGTGTTACCGCCGAGTCGCTTGGCAAGCTCAAGCCGGCTTTCTCCAAGACTGGTAGCGTGACCGCCGGTAACGCCTCTTCGCTCAACGATGGTGCCGCCGCGCTGTTGATCATGAGCGCCGAGCGGGCCGCCCAGCTCGGGCTACCGGTTCTGGCGACCATCCGCGCCTATGCCAATGCCGCCGTCGATCCGGCCACCATGGGCATCGGCCCGGTGCCAGCGACTCGCCGCTGCCTGGAGCGGGCCGGCTGGACCATCGACGAGCTGGACCTGGTCGAGGCCAATGAAGCTTTCGCCGCCCAGACGCTGGCCGTGGCCAAGGATCTGGGATGGCGCGACGACAAGGTCAACGTCAACGGCGGCGCCATTGCACTGGGCCATCCGATCGGCGCCTCCGGCGCGCGCATCCTGGTGACGCTGCTGCATGAGATGCAGCGTCGCGATGCCAAGCGCGGTCTGGCGACGCTGTGCATCGGCGGCGGCCAGGGCGTGGCAACGGCGATCGAGCGCGGCTAAGCGCCAGGCACTTGCTCCTCGAGACGCGAACCTTAAAAGCGAAGGCCCGATCCATGGATCGGGCCTTCTTTTATAGCGGTGTCGTTGTCGTTCAGTGAATCATCAACGCGGATAGCGCTGCGTCGCGGCCCGCGTCAGTTCGGTGATACCCGCCCAGTCTTCGTTATCGATCAGGGATTTCGGCGCCATCCAGGAACCGCCCACGCACATCACGTTGGGCAGTGCCAGATAGTCGGCGGCGTTATCCACGGTGACCCCGCCAGTCGGACAGAACAGCGCTTCCGGTAGTGGGCCGCCAAACGACTTCATCGCCTTGGCACCGCCGTTCGATTCCGCCGGGAAGAATTTGAAACGACGGTAGCCATATTCCCAGCCGGTAACGACTTCGGAAACGGTGGCCACGCCCGGCAATAGCGGTACGCTGCTGTTGACGCCGTACTCGAACAGCGCCGGCGTGGTGCCCGGCGTCACCACGAAGTCGACGCCGATCTCCTCGCAAAGTCGATACTGGTCGATGCTGAGCACCGTCCCGGCACCGATGGCCGCGTCCGGCAGCGCTTGCTTGATCTGCTTGATAGCCTCGACCGCGCAGTCGGTACGCAGCGTGATCTCGAGCACGTCGAGACCGCCGTCGACCAGCGCCTTGGCTAGCGGCACGGCGTGCTCGAGACGCTCGATGACCAGCACGGGAATGATCGCGCCCGAGCGACAGATCGCATCCAGACGTTCGATGTGAGCGGTGGGAAAGCGTTGTTCGGATGACATATCGAAATGGTTCCTTTGAAAGAGGTCCGGCGCTAGGGCGCCCAATAGAGGGTCAGCGGACAGGTCAGGAAAGCCCGGATCGGCAGTTCGCGGACGTCGTCTCCGCTGAGCGCCTGGGCCAGCACTGCCTTCTTGGCATCACCGACGAGATGCAGCGCATGGCGCCGCGCATCGTGCAGTCGCGCGGCGCTCAGGGTAATCCTGGGCTGCGACACGCTGGGCGCTCTCACGGCCACGACGCTGTCATCGGTACTCAGCGCCAGAGAGAGCTCGCCGCTATCCGGGAACAGCGACGCGGTATGGCCGTCGTTGCCCATGCCGAGAACGACCAGGCTGGCCGGCCAGGGCAGCGCGGCCAGACGCGCGGCGACCGCCGCCACGCCCTGTTCCGGTGTGGGATCGTCCGTGGTCAGCGAATGGAACGTGGCCGCCGCCGCCGGACCAACGAGCAGCGTTTCCCGGACCAGGCGGGCATTGCTGTCGGGATGATCCGCGGCCACCCAGCGCTCGTCGGCCAGCGTGACGTCGACCCGCGACCAATCCAGCGCCTGCTCGGCAAGACGTTGAAAGAACGGCAGCGGTGTCGACCCGCCCGAGACGACCAGCAGCGCGCGCGGCTGGTCGGCGAGATCGGCCGTCAATGCGCGAGCGGCGGCCTCCGCCAGCTGGACGGCGATCTGCTCCCGTGGGCCCCCGATCGCCTTGGGCTCGGTAGACTGGGTATCAGTAGTCTTCATACCAGGAACGTCCGTCCTGCGTGATCATCGCAATGGAGGCGACCGGGCCCCAGGAGCCAGCGGGATAGCGACGCGGCGGGATGTCGCGCTTTTCCCAGCCGTCGATCAGCTGATCGACCCATTTCCAGGCGTATTCGACCTCATCGCGGCGCACGAACAGATACTGCTGGCCTTTCATGACTTCCAGCAGCAGGCGCTCGTAGGCATCCGGGATCCGCTCCTTGGGGAAGGCGTGGTTGAAATCCAGGTGCAGCGGGCCGGGGCGCAACCGCATGCCCTTGTCGAGACCGCCATCCTTGGTCAGCACCTGCAGCGCGATGCCCTCTTCCGGCTGCAGCCGGATCACCAGCTTGTTGGCAGCCAGATTGCGCTGATCGGGATCGAAGATGTAGTGCGGCTGCTGGCGGAAATGAATCACGATCTGTGAAAGCTTTTCCGGCAGACGCTTGCCGGTGCGCAGATAGAACGGCACGCCGGCCCAGCGCCAGTTGGCCACTTCGAGACGCATGGCGACGAAGGTCTCGGTGGTACTGGAGGTGTTGGCGCCCTCCTCGTCGAGATAGCCCGGCACGCTCTCGCCGCCCATGGTGCCGGCCACGTACTGGCCGCGCACCACGTGTCGGTTGAGGTCTTCGCCTTCCAGCGGCTTGAGCGCCTTGAGCACCTTGACCTTCTCGTCGCGAATGGCGTCCGCGTCGAGATTGGCCGGCGGATCCATGGCGAGCATGGTCAGCAGTTGCAGCAGATGGTTCTGGACCATGTCACGAAGCTGGCCGGCCTTGTCGAAATAGCCCCAGCGCCCTTCGATGCCGACCTGCTCGGCCACGGTGATCTCGACGTGCGAGATCTGGCTCTGGTTCCACTGGTTGCCGAACATGGGATTGGCGAAGCGCAGCGCGATCAGGTTCTGGACGGTCTCCTTGCCCAGATAGTGATCCATCCGGTAGATGCGCGACTCGGGAAAGACCGCGCCGATGGCGTCGTTGATCTCGTGGGAAGACTCGAGATCGTAGCCGATGGGCTTTTCGACCACGACGCGGGAGTCGTCATCCAGGCTGCCGCTCTGCTGAAGGTTGGCGCAGATCGCCCCGTAGATGCTCGCCGGCACCGCCAAATAAATCGTCAGCGGACATGTCGCATCCGGACTCTCGGCGTGCCAATCCCGAATCTTTTCGTAGCCCTCGACGGTATCGAAGTCGAGCCGTGAATACTCGAGCCGCGCCAGAAAGCGATCGAGACACTTCTGCTCGAGCTCCTTGGGCTTGACGCGCTTCTTGAGCATATCCAGCACCAAGCCACGAAAACTGTCGCCATCATGCTCGTGCCGAGCCAGCCCCAGGATTCGAGTATCGGGGCCGAGCAGACCGTCGCGATCCAGGTGATAGAGCGCGGGATAGAGCTTGCGCAGCGCCAGATCGCCAAGGGCGCCGAACAGCGCCAGATCCACGTTGGGCGTTGCCTCTCTAGTCATTGCCTCCCTCCGCTAAAGTCGTTAATTTACGAATAAAATACGCCACTCGTGTGACATTTGACATTCAACTTCGTAACTAAATTACCGATCTCTCGTCAGTATACCGTGCCTCGGGATCTCGGACTGGCGCCCCCTGAGTATCGGCGCTTGGCGCACCTGTCGGCAAAGGCTAGGATGCAGGGCCTGCTCGATGAAAAGCCTAGTCATTCCGCCGCAAGGAGATGCTCGTAGCCATGGCAGTCCACGATCTGATTGCCCGCATTCGTTCGCGGGTCGACGAACTGAATCGTTCGGAGCGCAAGGTCGCCGACGTCATCCTTCAGGATCCCGATGCGGCGATTGGCATGAGCATAGCCACTCTGGCACAGGCTGCCTCAGTGAGCGAACCCACGGTCAACCGTTTCTGCCGGAATTTCGAGACCAAGGGTTACCCGGATTTCAAGATTCAGCTGGCCCAGAGTCTGGCCGGCGGCACGCCCTATGTCAGCCGTAGTGTCGAAAGCGACGACAACGCCACGGCCTACACCGACAAGATCATCGGCGCGACCATTGCCGCACTGGACGAGGCCCGCCGCGCGATCGATCCCAAGCGGATCGAACGCATCGTCGATCATCTTTCCCAGGCGCGCCAGATCAACTTCTTCGCCTTGGGCGCGTCGGCGCCGGCCGCATTCGATGCACAGAACAAGTTTTTCCGCTTCAACCTGCCGGTTGCCGCCTACAACGACGTGCTGATGCAGCGCATGGTCGCGGCGGCTTCCCATACCGGCGACGTCATCGTGGTGATCTCCTATACCGGCCGCACTCGGGACCTGGTCGAAGCCGCCCAGCTCGCCCGCGATAGCGGCGCACTGGTGATCGGCATTACCCGCGATGGCTCGCCCCTGGCCGATGTCTGCACCGACCTACTTCCCGTCGATTTGCCGGAAGACACCGAAGTCTACATGCCGATGAGTTCGCGGATGCTGCACATGGCGTTGATCGATGTGCTCGCGACCGGTGTGACGCTGCGCCGGGGCGAATCTTTTCTGCCCCACCTCAAGAAGATCAAAGAGAGCCTGCGGCCGACCAAGTTCGCGCCGAAGGCGCCCTGAGCGCTTCCCGCCAGCGCGTCTGCAAGGTCATCGATGCTGCGGGGGATCCGCGATCTCCTACGACTACTCGCGGCTTAATGCCGTCACCCGAATCCGGTTATCATGGGCGCCTTCTAATACCCGCGAGGCCGTTTTCTCATGCGCTGGATGCTTGCTCTAGTTCTATTGCTCGGTTGTTCGGCCGCCAACGCCGCCGACACCTTTCGCTTCACGGCGATTCCGGACGAGGACCAGTCACGCCTGGTCGAGCGTTTTTCCAAGGTCGCCGACTATCTCTCCGAGCAGCTCGGCGTCGATGTCGAATACGTCCCCGTCACCTCCTACGGTGCCGCGGTCACGGCCTTCCGTAACGATCAGGTTCAACTGGCCTGGTTCGGCGGATTGTCCGGTGTCCAGGCACGCCAGCTGGTGCCGGGGTCGAAGGCTATCGCCCAGGGCAAGGAAGACGCCGCTTTCAGCAGCTATTTCATCGCCAACACCTCGACCGGCATCGAACCGGAGCAGGATCAGCTACCCGAGTCGGTCAGCGGCCACTCGTTCACGTTCGGCGCCAAGACCTCCACGTCCGGCCGCCTGATGCCGGAACACTTCATTCGTCAGCGCTTCGACAAGGCCCCCGACCAGGTCTTCTCCCGCGTCGGTTTCTCGGGTGATCACTCGCGCACCATCGCACTGGTGGAATCCGGCACCTACGACGTCGGCGCGGTGAACTTCACCGTGTGGCAGGCGGCCGTCGAGGACGGGCGAGTGGATACCGACAAGGTCGAGGTGATCTGGGAATCCCCCACCTATCCGGACTATCAGTGGACGCTGCGCGGCGACGCCGACGAGCGTTACGGCGACGGCTTCACCGACAAGGTCCAGAAGGCGCTGCTCGACATGACCGACCCGGAGCTGTTGGAGAGCTTCCCGCGGTCGGGCTTCATTCCGGCCAGCAATGACGATTATGGTCCGATAGAATCGGTGGGCAAATCCATCGGCCTGCTGCGCTGAGGCCCATGTCGCTACTGCGCTTCGAAGACGTCGACCTGGGGCACGGCACGCACGTCGTGCTGCCAGGGCTGACGCTGTCGTTCAAGGCCGGCGAACGAGTGGCATTGCTGGGCCAGAGTGGCGCCGGCAAGTCGACGCTGCTCGCCGAGATTCGTCGCCGCCTGGGCAACACCGCCGCCTGGTGCCCCCAAGGACACGGCCTGGTGCCTCTGCTGTCGGTATACCACAACGTCTACATGGGGCAGCTGGAGCGACATTCCGCGCTGGCCAACCTCTTCAACCTCGCCAGACCCCGGCGAGAAGCCTGGCAGACCGTCGAGACCTTGGCGCATGAATTGGGTCTCGAGGGCCTGCTACGCCGCCCGGTGGAGCAGCTTTCCGGCGGACAGCGCCAACGCGTGGCCATCGCTCGGGCGTTCTACCAGCAGCGCGAGATCTTCCTGGGCGACGAACCGCTGGCCAGCGTCGATCCCCATCAGGCGCGACGACTGCTGGAACGCATTCAGGCTCGCCACGCCACCAGCATCGTCGCCCTGCATCAGCACCGCCTGGCGCTGGGTCACTTCGATCGGATCATCGGCCTGCGTGATGGCCGCGTGGTGCTCGACGCCCCGACCCGCGAGCTGACCCTGGCTCGACTCGACGCGCTCTATCCGGACGCGACCCAAGGCGACACGAAGGACGAAGCACAGGGCGAGGCGAAAGGTGAGGACAGGGCAGCATCGTCGACATGAGTGGCGCACCGGGTTTATTGCGAGGCAACAGCCCCGGGTTGACGCTGGCACGCCGATCGCTGGCGCTGATCCTGCTGTGCCTGCTACTGCTGCCCTTTGCCGATCTGCGGATCATCGCTGTCGATCCGTGGGGAGAGCTGTGGCGCATGCTCCACGGGTTCGTCTGGCCCGATTTCCTCGGCTTGGAAAACCCACTACGAGCGATCGCCCTGACCGTCAGCGTCGCGCTGTGGGGCACCTTCATCGGCGCGATACTGGGCTTCCCGTTGGCGCTGCTGTTTCACCATTCGCGAATGGTGCGAGCCTTCTGCGCCTTCGTCCGTGCCATTCACGAACTGTTCTGGGCCCTGCTGTTCATTCAGGTCTTCGGCCTGTCGGCAGTCACCGCCCTCGCCGCACTGGCCATTCCCTACGCCGGCATCTTCGCCAAGGTCTATGCCGAAATTCTCGAGCTCACGCCCAGAGCGCCAACCGACGCACTGCCCGGCGGGGTCGACCGGCTGTCGCGCTTTCTCTACGCCGAGTTGCCGCTGGTGTGGGAGCGTCTCGCCAGTTACACCCGTTACCGTTTCGAATGTGCCATGCGTGCCAGCGTGCTGCTCGGCTTCGTCGGGCTGCCAACCCTCGGCTTCTATCTCGAAAGTGCGTTCCGCGAAGGGCGTTTCGGTGAAGCCGGCGCCCTGCTGTGGGTCTTCTATGCGCTGATCGCTACCCTGCAGTGGTGGGGGCACCGCCGCCTGCTGCCGATACTGCTGATTGGCGCGCTGTTTTGTCTGGGGCCGTGGCCGGAAGTCGACGGTGACCTGCTGTGGCAATTCGTCAGTCAGGATCTATGGCCCGCGCCCCTGCTCCAAGGCGATCTGGCCGGCATGGGCAGTTGGCTGGCCGGCCTGCCCGATTTGCTGCCGGCGATCGGCAATACGCTGCTGCTGGCACTCATGGGCACTGCCGGCAGTCTGGTCCTGGCGCTGCTGCTGTGGCCGCTGGCCAGCCGCCATTTCGGGCGACCATGGCAGCGCGTTGGCGGGCGGCTGATGCTGGTCGTGCTGCGCTCGACCCCGGAACTGATGCTGGCGTTCATCTTCCTGCTGATGCTCGGGCCTTCGATGCTGCCGGCTTGGCTTGCGCTCGCCCTGCACAACGGCGCCGTGATCGCCTTTCTGGTCGCGCGCCATGCCGATGGTCTGAAAACCGGAATGGCCGACCTGCCGGCTTCCGGGCGCTACGCCTACGAACTACTGCCCAGGCTCTACCCCAACCTGCTCGCGCTGATCTGCTATCGCGCGGAAGTCATCATGCGCGAGACCGCCCTGCTAGGCATGCTCGGTGTCGCCACACTCGGCTTCTACATCGATTCCAGCTTCCAATATCTCATGTTCGACCACGCCTTTTTCCTGCTGCTGGTCACCGCCGTGCTCAACATCGGCGTCGACGCCCTCTCCCGCCGTTTCCGCCCCCGCGAGGTCCCGCTGGACGATCCGTGTAGTCGCTAGTTTATGGGGAAATCCGGCTCATACATACAATTAGACGTACCAGTAAGGGCGATGCTTGTCATTTTTGGATCCTTCACTATTCAGTGGCTAAAAAATTCACAAATTACACAAACTATCGTATATATCGCACAAAGAAATATTTTGTGACATTCTGTACTGGGCGCTAGAATGGCACTAAATTTCAGGAAGTGGCTAGGTGAAGAAAATTACAATGCTAGCAGGCGCGATCCTTCTCGCGCCTTGCTCACTGCCAGCCTTAGCATCTGATTGTTCAGATGTCGACGACAATACCCAACGGCTTCGATGCTACGACATGGAAAATCGCCCAGCCACCTCTAGATCTACGGTTAGTCAGTGGTATGTGAACGAGAGCAGTTCTAAATTCGACGATAGCAAGACGGTTTCGGTCTCACTGTCATCGACGGACACTATAGCGAAGCGATTCGGCGGGTCCGGCCAAGCCTCTCTTCATCTATGGTGTAGCGAGAACACCACTCAAGCATATTTCGGATTCGCTGAAAACTTTATGGCTGATATCCAGGGATATGGCCGAGTGCGATATCGTGTAGATGACAAGCCTGCGGTGACTCAGTCAATGGACGTTTCTACGAATAATGAAGCTCTAGGATTATGGTCTGGGGGGAGATCAATCCCGTTTATCAAAGATATGTTTGGGCATGATTCAATGGTAGTGCAAGCCACTCCATTTAATCAGTCGCCCGTAACCGTGACATTTTCTATCACCGGGCTGGAACAAGCCATCAAACCACTGCGCACGGCGTGTCATTGGTGACAGTTTATCGGTTTAACTTGAACTACCAAACTAAAAATAACCCTGTCTGTCAGGGCGCACAAGGGACCACATATGACTAGTATCGAAGCACAGCAGCAACCTCAGCCTCTTGGCGCTAATATGGTGTATTGTCAGGGCTGCGGAAAACACATTCATAATACCGCTAAAAGCTGTCCTCATTGTGGTGCGAACTCGCGAGCATCCGGTACAAACCGGACGAAATGGGTGGCGGCAATTCTGGCTTTCTTCTTAGGAGGCTTCGGCGTCCATAGATTCTATCTGGGACAAGCTATTGTTGGCTTGATGTATCTGCTTTTTTGTTGGACTTTTATTCCAGCGTTAATAGCCTTTTGTGAATTTATCTACTTCTTGGTTATTAGTGAGGATAGTTTTGATCGAAAATACAACAATCAATAAAACTAGCATTCACACTATGCGCCGCTGTGAATGAAGGCTGTGTCAAAACACGGTCTCGGCTGAAACACTGCCCATCCGGCTTCCTGCTGGGCAGTGTTCATCATGGCACGCTATATCACCGGCGAGTTTTCCGAGCAGCCCTATCTGTTCCCCCCTCCCTCGATCTCGAAGAGAGGAAGATCAAGCGCACGGCTAGCTTCTGCCGCCACCTTGTAACGACCTAGCGCTTCCTTTCGTTCGAGACCTACTGCTCGTAACGTGTCAGTCCATCGAGTTGCGGAGTAACGAGCACGAATTGCAAAGGATCGCGCATGATGAGCGGCCGCATTCGGCTTTTCTAGCAATGCCGGATGGTAATTTAACCTGCATCAAGTCCATTTGGGGTGACCGAAGGTAGGCTTGTCCGGCCCACGGGATCGTCCTCCCAGGGCGCGTCGGACTCCGGTTCGGCGCTTTGTTTCGCCTCGCCCCCCTGCAGTCAGCTCCCCGCTAGAATGCATAATGCTTGCACCGCGTATGCCTGCTTTTCCGTTATGATGCGTAAAGTTTTGGCAATACGGATCGTTACAACGGCGCTATGGCAGATCTTTACTTACACGATTGGCGAGGCTGGACCCCGCATCGCGTAGCCGATGACGAGCCCCGACTCGACACGCGGGACAAACCAGACGGCACCGCCGTTCCGTCGATGTTGCGACGTCGTCTCAACCTGCTCGGGCGAGCGGTCTGCGACATGCTCGCGGCGATCGACCCCGATGCCGACAGCCTCGTCCTGCATGCCTCGCGCCATGGAGACGGCGAGCGCACGCTGGAGATGCTGTACGGCCTCGATGAAGGTGAGCCGTTGTCTCCGGCCCGCTTCGGTCTGTCGGTACACAACGCCACCGTGGGCGTCTATTCCATTGCCAGTGGCAACCGACGCAGCCAGCAGGCGATCGCCGCCAGTGGCGGAGAGTGGGCGGCATTGGTCGCGGAAACCCGCGGCTATCTTGCCGATCACCATTCGAGCCTCGTGGTCGTGTTCAGCGATCAACCGGTGCCAGAGCGATTTGCCGCTTACGCTCCCGAGTCGTTCTCCGCCGCCGTCGCCCTGCGCTTCGGCAGAGAACCCGCGGCAGGTGCCCGGCGCCTGACGGAAACGCCGTTGGCGCTCGATGGCCCGACCGTGCAGCCGCTCGATATCATCGACTGGTTGATGGACCGGCGTGAGCGCGTGACATGCCCGATCAGCCAGCGCGGTTGGCAATTCGCGGACCTTCCGTCATGATCCGCGGCCCACGATGCAATATCCTCGAGCGGTGTCTCATTCCTACGTCATGAGATGCCGCTGCTGCCGGCCGACACCGGCACCGCGTCTGGTTCGAATTCAGGCGACAGTAATTGATAATGAATGAGTAATAGGGACGATCAAGACCAATGGCGACGACCGCGCTGGAACACGAACTCAAAGAGATGATCATCGAGACGCTGGAACTCGAAGACGTCACCCCTGATGACATCGATCCCGAAGAGCCGCTGTTCGTCGAAGGCCTGGGGCTCGACTCCATCGACGCGCTGGAGCTGGGGTTGGCGCTGCAGAAACGCTACGGCATCACGCTGGAATCCGAAGCGGAATCCTCGCGCCAGCATTTCGCCAATCTGAAAAGCTTGGCGTCTCTGGTCGAATCGCGTCGCCAGAAATGAACCCGGCGGTGTCAGCGTGATTCCGACAGCCTCTCTCAACGGCCCCAGGCGCCTGCTCTTGCTGGCGCTGGGCATCATCGGCCTGCTCTGGCCGCTGGTGGTCCACTTCCTCCTGCCGCATTACGGCGCCTGGCCGCTGCTGATCGGGCTGGCCGCCGTTGCCTGGTGGCGACTGCCGCCGTCTCAACGCCGCTGGGGCTGGCTCCTGCTGCCATTGCTCGTTCTGCTGATGGCAACCGGTCGCGCGGAACTCGGCCTGCGGCTGTGGCCGGTGGTCGTCAACCTGGGGCTGCTGCTGCTCTTTTCTCACGGCCTGCGCCATCCGCCCACATTGATCGAACGCTACGCCCGCCGACAGGAACCGGCTCTGCCGCCGCACGCCGTTCGCTATACCCGGCGCGTCACCCAGGCCTGGTGCGTCTTCTTCGTGATCAACGGCAGTATCGCCTTGGCCACTGCGATCTACGCCGATCTCGAGACCTGGGCCTGGTACAACGGCGGCATCGTCTACGGCCTGATGCTGGCCATGTTCGTCGGCGAGTGGTGTATCCGTCAGCGCGTCAAGCGCCGGGCCGAAGCCGGTCTGGAAGAAGCCGGTCTGGAAGAAGCCGGTCTGGAAGAAGCCGGTCTGGACGACGAGCGCCAGAACGAGGATCTCGATGACGGTGCTCGTCCGGCAAAGGTGTCCCATGACGTTTCGTGAGCTGAGCGAGCGACCCTGGCGCGAGCCCGCCCCGGCAACGCCCATCGCCTGGTTGCCGCCAGAAAACGGCGGCCCGGCTCGCTGGCTGACCGTCGGAGAGTGGCACGGGCGCATTGGCGCGTGGCAGCAGCGGCTGGCCGGTACGCCCAACCCGAGCGGTCGCTGGCGACTTTACGAACCGGACCCGGTCGAGTTCAGTGCGGCGCTGGTTGCCATCTGGGAGCGTGGCGATCACGTCATCCTCCCTGCAGACAATCAGCCCGAAACGCTTCGAAACCTGAGCGACACGGGTATCGCGCTGGGTCAGATCGTACCGGCGTCGGGAAGCGAGAAAGCTGCGGCATCGGGAAGCGAGAAAGACGCGGCGCGGCCGCTCACCAGCCAGCCGCCGCAGTGGTCTACTCGACCGCTGCCCGAGATCGCTGTCTCGCTCTACACTTCCGGCTCCAGCGGCGAGCCACAGCGGCTGGACAAGCGCTTCGGCCAGTTGGATGCCGAGCTGGCGACGCAGGCCTTGCTGTGGCCGTTGAAAGGCAATCTCGTCGTCAGCCAGGTCAGTCATCAGCATATCTACGGCTTGCTGTTCTCGATCCTGCGGCCGCTTTGCGAGGGCAGCCCCTTTTCGGCCCAACCCTGTCGCTATCCGGAAACCTTGCGTACCTGGCTGCAGAGCTGCCGGGACGAGGAGTTGCGGATGGTTCTCGTCAGTGCGCCACCGGCACTGTCACGTCTGCCGGAAACCCCGGACTGGGCACCGGTGAGCGGCGCGCTCGACACGATCTACAGCTCGGGCGCGCCGCTATCGCGAGACGCCAGCGATCAGGTCGAAGCTTGTCTGGGAACGGCGGTCCACGAAGTCTATGGCAGCTCCGAGACCGGCGGCATCGGCTGGAGAGTGCAGCAGCGCGGTTCGACCTGGACCCCTTTTCCCGGTGTTGAGGTCGATCAGGATGCGGACAGTCGCCTGTGGCTGCGCTCGCGCCATCTGGAGTCGCCGGATCGATGGCAGCGCCAGGCCGACCTGATCGTGCTGACGGATGACGGATTCGAGCTGCTGGGCCGGACCGATCGCATCGTCAAGATCGGCGGCAAGCGCATCTCGCTGACCGCCATGGATCGCGCCCTGGCTGAATTGCCCGGCGTCGAGCGAGCGCAGACGCTGACACTGCAGCGGCGGGATCTACGTCTGGCCGCGATCATCCAGCTGGCCCCGGAGGCGCTGCCTCACGATCACGCTCAACATCGCGAGACGGTAAAGCACCTGCGCCGGGCGTTGGCCGCGCGTTTCGAGACGCCCGCCCTGCCCCGCTACTGGCGCTTCGTGAGTCACTGGCCTACCAATGCCCAGGGCAAGTTGAGCGCCGACATTCGCCAACGCCTGTTTCAGGACCTGGACGACCGTCGTGCGCCACGCTGGCTGGGTGAATGCGCGCTGGAAGATGGCTGGCAGATCACGCTGGAAGTCCCCGAGCGCTGCGCTTATGTCGACGGCCACTTCGATGGCCATCCGGTACTCCCCGGTATGACGTTGGTGCACTGGGCCATGCAGCAGGCGCGCCGACTGTTCGCGCTGACCGCCGATTTTGCCGGCCTCGAGCGCTTGCGTTTTCCCCAGCCACTGCTGCCCGGTGACCGTTTCGTGCTGACGCTCCGCCTTCGCCAGGATGCCTCTCATCAGGGAGACGCAGGCGCGAGCCTGCTTCTCGAGTGCGATAGCCACCGCGGCAAGCATGTCACCGGTCGCGTCGCTCTGGTGAGCCGGCCAACGTTCGACAGTAAACCTTCGAGGGATGGCGCCCATGCCGAGTGACAACCCCGCCAACATTGCCGTACTGATTCCCGTCTACAACCATGCCGAAGCCATCCGGCAGACCGTGGATCGGCTTCGACGGCTACAGTTACCGATCATCCTCGTCGACGACGGCAGCGACGCGCACTGCGCCGCGGTGCTGGATACGCTTGCCGAGGCGGGCAACGTCGAGCTGGTCCGGCTGCCGGTCAACCGTGGCAAGGGCGCCGCCGTGAGAGCGGGCCTGGCACGGGCCGCCGACCGCGGACTGAGCCATGCGCTCCAGGTGGATGCGGACGGCCAGCATGAAGCCGACGATCTGCCGCCCTTCGTCGAGGGGGTCCGCGACGACGACGAAACCCTGCGGATCGGCTATCCCCGCTTCGATGCCAGCGTGCCCCGACACCGCTTCTACTCTCGCTATATCACGCACTCCCTGGTGTGGCTGGCAACGCTGTCGTTCGCGCTGCGCGATACCATGTGCGGGGTTAAGCTCTACCCGGTCGCGGCAGTCAACCGGCTGGTCGCCGAGCATCCCTGTGGCAATCGCATGGAGTTCGACAGCGAACTGCCGGTGCGCTGGGTCTGGCAGGGCGGGCGTGTCAGCAATCTCCCCGTGCGGGTTCGCTATCCGACCGATGGCGTCTCCCATTTCAAGCTGTGGCGAGACAACGTACTCCTCGCCGCGATGCATTCGCGTCTGTTGCTCGGCATGCTCAGGCGCCTTCCCGATCTCTTGAACCGCCGCCAGGAAACCCTCTCATGACACCGGTCAGCAGCAATCCCAACCACTGGTCGAGAATCCGTGAAACCGGCACCGCCGGCGGCGTTCGCGCGATGGTCTGGATCCGACGCAAGCTGGGCCGGCTACCGTTCCAGATCATGCTGGCACTGGTGATCGTCTACTACTACATCGCCCATGGGCTGCACCGACGGGCATCGCACACCTACCTGACCCGGCTTTGGCGTCATCTTCACGGCGAAGCGCCCCAGCATCTGACCTGGCTCAGCCTGCGCCACTTCCGCAGCTTCGGGCAGAGCCTGATGGACAAGATCGACGCCTGGAGCGGAATTCCGCCCGCGCTCAGTTTCGAAGGCGATACCCGCGAGCGATTCCGTCAGGCAGTGATGAGCGGACGCGGCGGCATCATGTTCGTTTCCCATGTCGGCAACATGGAAATCTGTACCGCCATGAGCGACATGCAGGACGACTTCCGCGCCACGCTGTTGATGCATACCCGCAACGCCAGCCAGTTCGATGAGGTGCTGGCCCGCTCGACTCACCGGGAAAATCCGCCGGAGATCATCGAGGTCAGCGAAATCACGCCCTCGACCGCGATGAAGCTGGGCCAGCGAATTGCCGAAGGCGGCTTCGTGGTCATCGCCGCCGACCGTGTGCCGATCAGCGACAGCGGCCGCGCCCGTACCCTGCCGTTTCTGGGCCACCCGGCGCGCTTTCCCGAAGGGCCGTTCTGGCTGGCCAGCCTGCTGCGCTGCCCGGTCTACACCATCGGCTGCTTTCGCGAAGCGACCAGCTACCGGATCGATTTCGATCACTTCGACGACACCAGCGACCTGAGCCGTCGGGATCGTTCGGCGTGGATCGACAGCGCCATGCAGCGCTACGTCGACTGGCTCACTCGTCAGTGCAAGAAGACGCCGCTGCAGTGGTTCAACTTCTTCCCCTTCTGGCTGGACTGCGCCGACGCTCACGCGGATGCCGACACTCACCATGACGCTTATCACCATGACGACCCCAAAGACGAGCGTTCGATCGGTTGACCCGGGCTGTTTCAGAAAGCCCCGATCACTCGCACGATGAGACACCACAAGGATTCGACCATGCCGCTTCATCGAGGGTTTATCACGCTTCTGCTGTTGCTGCTGCCGATGAGCGCCCAGGCTTTCGATCTGGATGATCTGCAGCGCCAGCTCGCCGCCACGCCTTCCGTGGCCGGCCGCTTCGAACAGCAGCGCGAACTGGCGGATCTGGATAGCTCACTGACAAGCCAGGGCACGTTCATTTTCGAGCGCGGTAAGCGGGTGGTCTGGCAGCTGGAGACGCCGGTCGAGGAGCGCATCGAATTGACCCCGGAGGCGATCACCGATGGCAGCGGCAAGGCCGCGCCGCCGGGTGGCGAGCAGGTCGCCCAGCTGTTCCTGCAACTGCTGGAAGGCGACTGGCAGGCGCTGGAATCACGCTTCACGCTGAAACTCTCCGGAAACCGGGACGCCTGGCAGGTAGCGCTGACGCCGAAAGAGGCCGCGCTGCGCGAACGCATCTCCGACATCACCCTTCGCGGTGTCCGCACCATCGACAATCTCGACATGCGTACGCCCGATGGCGATCGTCTCGAAGTCCGCCTGTTCGATCAGCATCCGCTGAACGATTCATGAAGCCTGAGCGAATCACGAAGTCTGGGCGAATCATGAAGTCTGATCGATTCATCAAGACCTTGGGCTATCGCCGGCTGGGCTGGCTCTGGCTCGTCGCACTGGCTTTCTGCGCCGTCTGGCTGGGCTGGATGCTGCGCCAGGACTTGCCCGCCGATACCGATCTGACCGCTCTGCTGCCCGCGGATCGCCAAGCGCCTTTGGTCGAGAAGGCGGACCGCGAACTGGGCCGCGGCTTCGAGAATCGCTTCCTGTTGCTGCTCGGCGACGACGATCGCGTCGCGACGACACAGGCACTGGGGCGATCGCTGCAGCAACTGGTCGATGACGGCCAGCTCGCCGGTATCGACTGGCGCGAGCTGGATCTGGCCGACGCCGATCCGCACGAGTGGATGGGGCCATGGCGCTATCGCCTGCTGACGCCTCGATGGCAGCAGGCCATCGACACCGACGGTGGCAGCACGCTGGTCGACCCGGCGTTGCGCCAGCTGTTCTCGCCGACGGCGCGACCGGATCCCGTCGCCGATCCTTTCGGCCTGCTGGATGCCTGGCTCTCACAGCTGCCGCAGAGCCCGATCAGCGCCGCCGACGGCCTGTTGACGCTGGACCGGAGCCATCAGCGCGACAGCCAGAAGTGGAGCGTGCTGATAGGCGAGCTCAAAGGCTCGCCCTACGATCTGCCGATGCAGACGGCGCTGCACGCCACGCTCGAGCAGTTTCAGCAGCAGCATCCCGATGCCGAGCTGCTGCGCTCGGGCCTGGTCTTTCACGCTGCGGCCGGCGCCCGCCAGGCCAAGCACGAGATGTCCACGATCGGCGCGGCGTCGCTGCTCGGCGTGCTGTTGATCATCGGGTTCGTGTTTCGCTCGCCCCGTGTACTACTGCAATTGATGGTACCGCTGCTGGCGGGTTCGCTGTTCGCGCTGACCCTGACCCTGGGCATCTTCGGCCGTCTGCATCTGCTGACCCTGGCCTTCGGTGCCAGCCTGATCGGTATCGCCATCGACTACGTGCTGCATCTGCAGTGCGATCGCGCCATCGAAGGCCGAGGTTTCAGGCTGCGTCGGCTGTTGCCGAGCCTCACGCTGGGCCTGATCTCGAGTGTCATCGCCTACGTGGCCCAGGCGCTGACGCCGATGCCCGGGTTACGCCAGATGGCCGCTTTCGCCGCCTTCGGGCTGATCGGCGCCTGGTTCACCGTGGTGCTGTGGCTGCCGCGCTTCACGCTTCACTCAAGCCCCTTCACCGTCCGCCTGGCGACGGGCTGGTGGCGACTGTGTCAGCCCCGCTGGAGACTGTCGCCATGGCTCGCCCTGGCCGGCGCTGTCGTGCTGATCGTCGTCTGTGCCCTGCGCCTGACCAGCGACGACAGCCTGGCGCTGCTCAACCCCTCGCCCGCGGCGCTGATGCAGGACGAGGCGCGCGTCCAGCAACTGCTCGATCGCGATACCGGCAGCCGCTATTTTTTGGTTCAGGCCGAAGATACCCAGGCGCTGCTGGCGCGGCTCGAGCAGTTGGATAGCGCTCTCGATCAAGCCATTGGGGAAGGGCTCGAGATAGAATACCAGTCGCTGGCAGGCTCGGTGCCGACAGCCGCCGAGCAGCAGGCCAATCTGGCGCGGGTGCGCAAGCTCTATGGCGCGCCGCTTGACGAGCTCATTCAGCGTGCTGGGCTGCCGGCCGAGGTCGCCGAGAAAGCCAGAGCCCAGCTCGAGAAATCGCCGATGCTGACCCTGGCGAATTGGCTCGAGACACCACTGGGTTCGCTCCAGCAGCGGCTGTGGCTGGGCGAGACGGACGATGGCGGCGTGGCCGCGACGGTCGTCGTGTCCGGCGCCAGAAACGCCAATGTCGACAGGACGCTACGCGCGCTGGCCGAATCGCAGACCCACCAGGGAGCCACAGTCGAATACGTGGACCGGGTCAGCCGAATCGGCAGCCTGCTCGGCGAACTGCGGCGGCATACGGCAATGTGGGTGGCACTCGCTATGGTGCTGATGACACTGGCACTGGTGGCGAGATACCGACGCCGCGCCTGGCGCGTCATCGTACCGCCTTTCGGCGCCACGCTGATCGTGTTGACGGCGTTCGCCGTGACCGGAGTTCCGCTTAACATCTTCAATCAACTGGGTCTGCTGCTGGTATTGGGAATCGGCCTCGATGCCGGTATCTTCAACGTGGAACACGCCAGGCGGCCGTCGGCCTGGCTGGCAATCACGCTGTCGACGCTGACCAGCCTGCTGGCGTTCGGGATGCTCGCCTTCAGCGCCACGCCGGCACTGCACTATCTGGGATTGACGTGCCTGATCGGTCTGGCGAGCGTCTGGGCGCTGGTCCCCTGGGTACGGCCGGCCGATGATGCGTATCCGACGCACGGTTCCCCAAACCAGTCCTCACGGGAGAGCGAGCATGGCTGAGGTTGAATATGGCTGAGGTTGATATGGCTGAAGCCGACCACGACGTCATCGTCATCGGCGCCGGCCCGGCCGGTGCCACGGCCGCGGCGATGCTGGCCGCCCGAGGCCGGCGCGTGCTGGTGGTCGAACGTAGCCATTTTCCGCGCTTCTCCATCGGCGAGAGTCTGCTGCCGCAATGCATGAGCCATCTCGATGAGGCGGGTCTGCTGGATGGCGTGATCGCCGCGGGCTACCAGCCCAAGAACGGCGCCGCGTTTACCCGCGCCGGCAAGGAGACGGCGATCGATTTCCGCGACAAATCCACGCCGGGCTGGGGCACCACATTCCAGGTCGAGCGCAGCGACTTCGATCAGCGCCTGATCGAGGGGGCCCGCGCCCAGGGAGCGAGCGTCGAATTCGGCGTCACCGTCACCGCTTTCCGCGCCGACGACAGCCATCCCCAGATAGATGTCACCGATGAGGCCGGTCATTCGGGCACCTTGACGGCGCGCTTCGTGCTCGACGCCAGCGGTTATGGCCGCGTACTGGCCCGACTCGAGCGCCTCGAACGCGATGCGCGGCAGGATCCACGCACGGCGCTGTTCACACACGTCGAAGGCTGCCCCACCGAACCGAGCCATGATCGCGACAAGATCCTGATTGGTGTCCATCCCGACGACGCCGGCATATGGTACTGGCTGATTCCGTTTCGCGATCAGCGCGCCTCGGTGGGCGTGGTCGGCGAGACAGCACGGATCAACGCCCACGGCGAGACTCCCGAAGCGCGCTTCCGCGCGCTGATCGACGTCGAGCCGCGTTTCCGCCAGCTGCTCGACGGCGCCACCACCACCCGGGCCATCGGCGAACTCCGCGGCTATTCCGCCGACGTGACACGCCTGCATGGCCCCGGCTACGCGCTGCTGGGCAACGCCGGCGAATTTCTGGACCCGGTATTCTCCTCAGGCGTGACCATCGCTCTACGTTCGGCCAGCCTGGCAGCGCCGCTGGTCGACCGTCAGCTGACCGGCGAGACGATCGACTGGCAAAGCGAGTTCGAAAGCCCCCTGCGTGAAGGCATCGAGACGTTCCGCGCCTTCGTCGATGCCTGGTACGACGGTCGCCTGCAGACGATCATTTTCCACGCCGACGCACCAGCCGATATCAAAACGCGCATCAGCGCCATTCTGGCCGGCTACGCCTGGGACCGAAGCAATCCGTTTGCCAGTGCCTCACGCCGCCATATCGACACCCTGGCCGCCATCTGCGAGATGCGGGCCGCTACTGCGACGGAACAGACCGGTATCGATACGTCCATGGAGACTCGGCCATGAATCGCGTTTTGCGACCGCCAGGGACGCCGTGTCTGGCCCCGGCACTGATACCGGTACTGATACTGGCACTGATGCTGTTACTGAGCGCCTGCAGCCTGACGCCGCCGGTATCGCCAACGCCTCCGCTGGCCGCTGCGACCACGGCCGACACGTTGAAAAGCCAACTGACGTTCCAGCCGGACGACGGTGAAGCCCGCACGCTGATCGCGTTCATCCGGATCACCCCCGAGCAGCTGCGTGCGGTGCTGGTCACGCCCTACGGCCAGCGCCTGACCACGCTGGTGCGCGATACCGAAGGCGCCCGATTCGAGGCCGGCGACGCGCCGGGCGAGTCTCCGCTGCCGATTCCGCCGCAGTGGCTGGCCTCCCGTCTCGAATGGAGCCTGTGGCCATTGGAGGCGTTGCGCCGATCCTTCGCGGGAAGCGCCTGGCAGGTCGTCGACAGCACCACGGCCCGCGCCATTACCTATCGCGGCGAGCTGGCTGCGCGTATCACCCCGGTACCCGATCGCGAACACCCCACGACGCTGACCCTGGATGATCGCCAGGGCGGCTACCAGCTGACGATTGCGCCGATGCAGGGGGATGGTGACAGGGATGGCGACAGCAACGACGAGCCACAGAACGACGAACGGGAGAACGCCGAACCATGAGTGCCGCCTTCGATTGCCGTCTTTCCCGGCCCGGCGTCGTCTGCTCGCTGGGCGACGATCTGGAGACGATCGGTCGCGCGCTGTGCTCGGGTGAGCGGAGTCTGACGATCAGCGACGCCTTCACGCCGGGCCGCCCCCTGCCGCTGGGGCAGGTCGAGGGACAACTCCCCGACGACAGCCAGTGGCCGCAAGATCATCGCAGTCGCAACAACCGGCTGCTGGCATTGGCGCTGGCACGCCTCGACGGTCAGGTCGAGCGCCTGCTGGCGACGGTGGCGAGAGACCGGATCGGCGTGGTCATCGGCACCAGCACCTCGGGGATCGGCGAAACCGAACGGGCAATTGCCGCCAGCGGCCGAGATGCGCCGCTACCCGAGGACTTCGCCTACGCGCGCCAGGAACTGGGGGCGCCGGCGCGCTTCCTCGCCGAACGCCTGGGGATCACCGGCCCCTGCTACGCCCTCTCCACCGCCTGCAGTTCGAGTGCCAGAGCGTTGGCCAGCGCCAGGCGCCTGCTCAAGAGCGGCCAGTGCGACGCGGTAATCGCCGGCGGCGCGGACAGCCTGTGCCGATTGACCGTCAACGGATTCCTGAGCCTGGAAGCCGTCAGCGCCAAGCCCTGCCTGCCTTTTTCCCGTCACCGCGACGGGATCAATCTGGGCGAGGCGGCTGCGCTGTTCGTGGTCACGCCGGAAGCCGGCGGTATGCAGTTGGCCGGTGTCGGCGAAAGCGTCGATGCCCACCATATCTCGGCGCCGCGCCCGGATGGCAGCGGTGCCGCCGAGGCCATGCGCCAGGCGCTTGCAATGGCCGGGCGCGATCCGGCTGAGATCGACTATCTCAATCTGCACGGCACCGGCACGCGGCTCAACGACAGCATGGAAGCCGCCGCCGTGGCGACGCTCTTTCCCGCGCCGCCTGCCTGCAGTTCGACCAAGGCCCTGACCGGCCACACGCTGGGCGCGGCCGGCGCGCTGGAGGCGGCATTCTGCTGGCTGGCACTCGAACAGGGGCGATTGCCGATACACGTCTTCGACGGTGAATACGATCCGGAGCTTCCCGCCTTGCCCCTGGTGACAACCAACTCGGCGCCGGCACAGCGGCCACGTCATGCGCTGAGCAACAGTTTTGCCTTCGGCGGCAACAACGCCAGCCTGCTGCTGACCCGGGCCGACTGACGCGCCAGCTCGCCCCGCCAAGAGACACGCAAGAAACAATGGAATCCCCTTGACTGCATTCGACCCGGTTTCCCTGCCCTGCCCCATCGCGCCGCTGATTCCTCATGCCCGCGGCATGTGTCTGCTGACGCGCCTCATCGAGGTCGATGACGAGGGCGGCGTTGCCGAAACGACGGCCCGGCGCGACGATCTGTTCGCCGAAGCCGACGGGATTCCGGCCTGGGTCGGCGTCGAGTGGCTGGCCCAGACCGTTGCCGCCTGGGCCGGCTTCCGCGCCGCCGCATCGGGCGAGTCACCGGCACCCGGGTTGCTGCTCGGGGCCAGACGCTATCACGCTCGCATTCCCGTCTTTACCTTCGATCAGCGAATCCGGATCGCCGTGACGGTCGAATTCGTGGCCGACAACGGCGTGACTCAAATCAGCGGCAAGCTGTACCCGGAGGAAGAGGCCGAGGAGCCGCTGGCCCAGGGCAGCCTGACGCTCTATCGGCCGGATTCGATGCCGACGCTGAACGGCGTCTGATCGCCTTGATTTCATCATCCGCAGCTCTGTACCGAGGCACCATGGAACAACGATATTCCGAGACAATTCTGATCACCGGGGCCAATCGCGGCATCGGCGAAGCGATCGCCAAACGGCTGGCGGGGGACGGTTATGACCTGGTGCTGCACTGCCGGCGACCCGGAGAAGACATCGACTCGGTCAAGGCCGCGGTGGAAGCCGAAGGACGCCAGGCACGCGTCGTCCACTTCGACGTGACCGCACGAGAGACGGTCAAGACGGTACTGGAAGCGGATATCGCCGAGCACGGTTGCTACTACGGCGTGGTCTGCAATGCCGGTATCACCGCGGACAAGCCCTTTCCGGCACTGACGGGAGAGGATTGGGACAGCGTCCTCCGGACCAATCTGGACGGTTTCTACAACGTGCTGCATCCGCTCATCATGCCGATGATCCAGCGCCGCCAGCATGGCCGGATCGTCACGCTTTCGTCGATGTCGGGCATGATCGGCAATCGCGGTCAGGTCAACTACAGCGCGGCCAAAGCCGGGGTCATCGGCGCCACCAAGGCGCTGGCCGTCGAGCTGGCCAAACGCAAGATCACGGTCAACTGCGTTGCACCGGGCTGGATCGAGACGCGGATGACCGACGAGCTTCCGCGTGACGAGGTTCGCAAGCTGATCCCCATGCAGCGTGTCGGAAAAGCCGAAGAGGTCGCCGGCACCGTGAGCTTTCTGTGTTCAAGGGACGCGGCCTACATCACGCGTCAGGTGATCGCGGTGAATGGCGGCATGATCTAAGAGGATGTTTACCAAATGGCTGCGCTCGGCGATACGGCGTTAAAAATCTGTTTCACAATGCTCATTTACCCCTCGTAAACGGCGCTTGATCAGCCGATTTCGCCTTGCCTCGCCGTCGCTCGCCTGTTTTGTAATCACCCTCCAAGCGCCTGCTGGCTATCCATTTTAGAGAACGCTCAAGAACAGCGTTGCAGCGCCGATAAAGCGCCATGGCGACAACGCCTTCTCTTGATTGGATATCAGCATGAAATCCGGCATTTCCATCGCCCTGATCATCATCGTGCTGCTGGCGCTGGCCGCCGGTGGCGTGCTGGCCAGCGACCTTGGCTGGCCGCTGCCGGCCGACGCGCTGGCACCACTGGGCGTCTACCTGTTGACGCTGGTCCTGGCGGGTTGGTTGTGCGTGCAGCTGGTGGTGCTGGTCAGAGGGCTCATGCGTCAGCAGCAGGCGCTGATCGAGAGCCAGGATGCGGTACGCCGCCAGTTGGAGTCTGCCGAACTGTCTCAACTGATGGGCCAGTTCGTGCAGCACGCCGAAGCGCTATTGGACAAGGAGAGCCTCGATCCCAACAAGCGCAGCGTGATGCGCTGTCTGGCGATCGATGCCATGCGCGGCAACAGCGGCCGCGGGGATGTCAATTACTCCCGCCTGGCGCAGCTGTTCGAGTGGCTGGATGCCCAGGCACAGCGCCACGAAGACGATGCCCACCGTCTGCAGCTGATGCTGCCGACGCTCATGCAGTATGCCGAGATCGCCTGGCAGCTGTGCCAGATTGGCGAAAGCCAATCTGAGCGGTTGTCGCGCTTTCTGCGACACCGGCCAGCGCCGCCATCCCGCGACGACGGCTGAGCCAGACGACTGAACCAGACGACCGAGCCAACGGCACCCGATTCGACTGGCGTCTTCTGGCTCTCGACATCACGACGACATCGGCGCGGCGCGGCGCGGCATCCGATCAATACGCTTGTCGTGCCGCGCCGTGTCTTTCAGCGCATGTCGTTCAGCGCAGCACCAGCGTCGCCGTCCGAGCGTGTCGGAGCATCGCTGTGGTGGTGCTGCCAACCAGCAGATGGCGAATGCGCGAATGGCCGTAGGCGCCCATGATCATCAGGTCGATCTGCTGACGATCGGCGTAGTCGGCGAGCACTTCGTCGACATCACCGGCGAGAATCGTGCCCTGGGCGTCGACCTGCCCCTGACGCAGTCGATCCAGCGCCCACTGGAGCTGGGCGCGCTGATCATCGGTACCGGCGCCGATCATGACCACATGACAGACCAGCCCGTTGAGCAACGGGCTCTCGGCGATCATCTCCACGCCTTTGCGGGTCGTCTGGCCGCCATCGAAGGCCAGCAGCAATCGGGATGGCGGCTGGAATTCTGGCGGGGTCACCAGAATCGGCGTGTGCAGCGTGCGCACGACCCGTTCGAGGTTGCTGCCCAGATGCTCGAGAGCTTCGTCCGCCGACTCGCCGCGCTTGCCCAGCACCACCAGCCGGGTCTGAGGCTCGCGCTCGACCAGCGACTCGATCAGCTCCCCGTGACGCAAGGCGGTCGAGACCTTGGCGCTCGGGGCCAGGCGCTCGGCTTGGCCTCGCACGGCTTCCAGCAGTTCACGACCGTGTTGCTGCGCAATCTTGGCTCGCTGCTCGTCGAGTTCGGTCAACTGTTCGCGCAGATGTTCACGACTCCCCAGACCGATCTGCCCGCTGGCGTCGGCGGCACCCAGACACGGCGCCTTGCTCAACACGTGCATCAGTTCGATCGGCGCGCCGATCCGTTCTGCGGCCCACGACGCCGCGGCGCAGACCGCGAACGCGTGGTGCGAATCGTCAATGCAGGCCAGGACCTGACGTCCACTCATGGGTTTCTCCTTTCAGTCGTTCTTGATTGATGGTCCAGAGTGTCGGGCCGACTTAATGACCCATGAGTTTTTCCACGGCGTCCGGCTTATCATGCACCCCGAAACGATCGACCAGGGTGGCACTGGCCTGATTCATGCCCACCACTTCGACATCGGTGCCCTCGCGACGGAACTTGACCACCACGTTGTCCAGCGCTTCGACCGCAGTGATATCCCAGAAGTGAGCACGGGAGACATCGATCGTCACGCTTTCGATGGCTTCCTTGAAATCGAACCCGGCATTGAACCGGGTGGACGAGGCGAAGAAGACCTGGCCGACAACCTCATAGTTGCGCGTCTTGCCATCGTCGTCCATGCGACTCCCGATGTAGAGAACCTGCCCGACCTTGTTGGCAAAGAACAGCGACGCCAGCAGCACGCCGACCCCGACGCCAATGGCCAGGTTGTGGGTCGTCACCACGACGATCACCGTGGCGAGCATGACGATGTTGGTCGACATCGGATGGCGACGGAGGTTGACGATGGATTCCCAGCTGAACGTGCCGATCGAGACCATGATCATCACCGCGACCAGCGCGGCCATGGGTATCTGCGACACCCAGTCACCCAGGAAGACCACCAGGATCAGCAGGAACGCGCCGGCGATCAGAGTGGATAGACGCGTACGACCGCCGGATTTCACGTTGATCACCGACTGACCGATCATCGCGCAGCCGGCCATGCCGCCGAGCAGGCCGGAGAAGATGTTGGCGACGCCCTGCCCCTTGCACTCGCGATTCTTGTCGCTCGAGGTATCGGTCAATTCGTCGACGATCGTCGCCGTCATCATCGACTCGAGCAGACCCACGACGGCAATACCCAGCGAATACGGCAGGATGATCATCAGGGTGTCGAGATTGAGCGGCACGTCGGGCCACAGGAAGACCGGCAGGGAATCGGGCAGTTCGCCCATGTCGCCCACGGTGCGAATGTCCATGTCGCTGACCATGTAGACGATCGTCAGCACCACGATGCAGACCAGCGGTGACGGCAGCATCTTGCCGATGACCGGCAGGTACGGGAACAGATAGATGATGCCGAGCCCGGCGGCGGTCATCGCATAGACGTGCCAGGTGACGTTGGTCAGTTCCGGCAGTTGGGCCATGAAGATCAGAATCGCCAGCGCGTTGACGAACCCGGTGACCACCGAGCGTGACACGAAGCGCATCAGCTCGCCCAGGCGCAAGTAACCGAACACGATCTGGATCACCCCGGTCAACAGCGTCGCTGCCAGCAGGTATTCGAGGCCGTGGTCGCGCACCAGGGTCACCATCAGCAGCGCCGTGGCGCCGGTCGCCGCCGAGATCATCCCTGGCCGGCCGCCGGTGAACGCAATCACCACCGCGATCGAGAACGACGCGTAGAGACCGATCTTGGGGTCGACACCGGCGATGATCGAAAATGCGATCGCCTCCGGAATCAGCGCCATCGCGACGACGGCACCGGCCAGCACGTCGGCACGGACGTTGGATAACCAGTGTCTTTTTATCATTTCGAACATGGGCAGTTCCCTGTCATGGGCCGCGATGGTCCGCCAGCGACGTTACCCATCCGCTCGATCGAATAAAGCGAAATGGTCACCTATCATCGCGCCGAAGGTCAGCGGAGCGACGATACAGAGTGCAGTCGATGAACGGCCACGCAGTCGCGGCAAGAATGTTGAATGGAATCGGACGAACAAGCAGATGCCGTCTCGCCGATACAGCGGTATCGGTGACAGCGAAGCGCGCGCATAAGGCACGCCGAGGGGGGCATTACGCTAGGGTGGAGTCATACCGGCAATGGTGTAACCGAATCGGTCTTGCATGAGATCGACCTTGTCGAGCGCGTCATTGAATGATCGAGAATTTTAGCGAGCGAGAGTCTACCACTAACGTCGGAAGGTTCCCAGACGGAATGCTGGCATCGCCAGATCAACGCTGGAGCAGTCGACGGCAACTCGCCGGCTCAGCGGTTGTGCGCTTCCAGGAATCGCTGCATAGCTTCGACGGTAGCATCGCTGCAGTGATGCTCGATCCCTTCGGAGTCGGCTTCGGCGACATGCGGCGGCACGCCAAGCGCCAGCAGCGTCGACAACACCAGCTGATGGCGTGCCTCGACCTTCGCCGCCAGCGTGGCGCCCTTTTCTGTCAGAAAGACGCCGCGATAGGGCCGCGCCTCGGCGAGACCGTCACGCTTGAGCCGGGCGATCACCTTGGAAACCGCGGCGGCACTGACCCCGAACCGCTCGGCCAGGTCGCTGGCGCGCGCCTCGCCGTGATCGCGATGCAGCTGCGCGATCTCTTCGACGTAATCTTCCACCAGCTCCTGCTGGTGGTCGAGACGCGTACGCTCGAAGCGCGCATAACGGGGACGTGGCGTTCCTGGCATGGTGTTCTCATCGACGGGCAGAATGATCGGCGACGGGTACCTTTGCAGCGTTCGCCCGCGCGCGTGCCTGAAAGCCTACAGCAACTCGAAGGCCAACACATAACCATTCAGCAAGATGATGATCGCGGCAATGAGACACCCCAACCCGGTCACCCAGCGGCGACTGGTCAGATTGCCCATCAGCCGATGCTGGGCCGTGAAGTGGATCAGCGGGATCAGCGCGAAGGGAATGCCGAAGCTCAGCACCACCTGGCTGGCGACCAGCACCTGCTGTTCCGGGAAGCCCAGCATGATGACAACAATGGCCGGCAGCATCGTCAACAGACGTCGCAGCCACAGCGGAATGGTGAAGCCGACGAAGCCCTGCATCACGACCTGCCCCGCCATGGTGCCGACGATCGACGAGGACAACCCGGCCATCAGCAAGGTGAAGCCGAACAGCGTGCTCGCCAGATCGCGGTCCATCAGCGGTGCCAGTAGCTGATAGCTCTGTTCGATGGTGGCAACACCGGTACGCCCGTTGTCGAAGAAGACCGAGGCGGCCAGCGCCAGCATCGACAGGTTGATGATACCGGCGATGCCCATGCCGATGATCACGTCCCAGCGGTAGTAGCGCATGGCACGCTGGCGCTCGTCGTCGGTCTTGACCTCCACCCGGCGCTGCGACAGTGACGAGTGCAGATAGATGACGTGAGGCATCACCGTCGCGCCCAGAATCCCGGCGGCCAGGAAGACGGCGTAGCCGTCCGGAAAGCCGGGCACCAGCAGCCCTTCCAGCGCCGGCGCGGCCTCGGGACGACCCATGATGATCTGGATGACGAAACCGGCGGCCACCGCCAGCAGCATGCTGCCGATGATGATTTCCAGCAGCCGGAAGCCGAAACGCTGCATGTAGAGCGCCGCGTAGGTGATCGCGCCGGTCAGCAGCGCGCCCTCGAGCATCGACATGCCGAACAGCAGATTGAACGCCAGCGCGGCGCCGAGGAATTCGGCCAGATCGGTGGCGATCGCCACCAGCTCGGCCTGCACCCAGTAGAACCAGACCAGCGGCCGCGGGTAGCGCTCGCGAATCATCTCCGCCAGATTCCTGCCGGTGGCCAGGCCCAGCCTTACCGACAGCGTCTGGATCAGCATCGCCATCAGGTTGGCCCACAGCACCACCCACAGCAGGACATAGCCGTAGCGCGAACCCGCTTCGATATTGGTAGCGAAGTTACCCGGATCGATATACGCCACCGCCGCGATCATCGCCGGGCCAAAGAACGGCAGGAAGCGGGATAACGCCGAACGCCTGCGCGCCTTGGTCGGCGCCAGCGAGCTTTCGTCGCGGGATTCGGTTAGAGAATTCGACACAATGGCCTCGGGAAATTGCCAACATACCGGGCGATGATGCCCTGGTTATCAAGTTAAACCACGGTTGACAAGATATACCCCAGTTACCGAACGCGCAACGGTGATCCCTCATGAGTTATTTCAATCAGGTTGATTGAATCAGAGGGATTTCAATCAGACGGATTTCAAAGAGTGATCGACGGCATGTGGGACCGTCATCAGTCGGCCTAGCGCCACTGCAGGACTGGCCATCCGCGTGCCTCGGCGGTCTCGCGCAAACGTGCGTCGGGCTGCGTGGCGTGGGGATGATCGACGAATTCGAGCAGTGGCAGGTCATTGAAGGAGTCGCTGTAGCCCCAGGTTTCCCAGCCCTCGGCAAAGCCGGTGTCATGGCTGGAGAGCCACGCCTCGAAGGCGTCGAGCTTGCCGCGCTGGTAGGTCTGAATACCGGTGGGCTCACCGGTGAAACAGTCGCTGGCATCGAATTCGGGTAGCGTTGCCAGCGCGCCGTCGGCACCGACGGCATGGGCGATCGGCTCGACCAGATGATGCATCGAGGCCGAGATAACCAGGGTGGCATGGCCGTCCCGGCTATGCTGCTGCAGACGTTCCACCCCGGCCTGCATCAGGCGCGGGCGAACCGACGCCTCGACGAACGCCTCGACCTGCTCGCGAACGCTCCGGCGCGAGCGACCCACGAGCGGTGCCAGCGAGAACCGCAGATGGTCGGTCATGTTCAGCGTGCCGGCGTGGTACTGCTTGTCATGCTCGCGCATCTGGTTCAACAGGGCTTCGCCGTCCTCGACCCAGCCGCATTCAATGATCCACTCGAGCCAGAGATGGGTACAGTCACCGTCGAGCAGGGTGTCGTCGAGATCGAAAATGGCGAGCGCGGAAGGAGGATGGGACGAAAGGGATCGTGACGTAGCCAAGCGTGACTCCGGATTCAGTCGGCTGTAAAAGCACAAGGATACACGCTCGCGCGTCGACGGAAAGCGCCGGGGCCGGATTCAGTCGAGAGTCATTCCGCGCTCATTCGTCCTGCTTCGGTGCTGCCCCGGTATCCTTCGGCACCTGCGTATCGACGAATCCCCTCATCGTCTTGAACGCCTCCATGATGTCCATCGGTAGCGGAAAGACGATCGTCGACGCGTTCTTGTTGCTCATGTCGCTCATGGTCTGCAGATAGCGCAGCTGCAGCGCCGCCGGGTTGCGCGACATGATGTCGGCCGCCTCGACCAGTTTCTCGGCCGCCTGCTGCTCGCCTTCGGCATGGATCACCTTGGCTCGACGTTCGCGCTCGGCTTCGGCCTGACGCGCAATCGCACGGATCATGCTCTCGTCGAGATCGACATGCTTGATCTCGACATTGGCCACCTTGATCCCCCAGGCCTCGGTCTGGGTATCGATGATCTCCTGGATATCGTCGTTGAGCTTGTCCCGCTCGGAGAGCATCTCGTCGAGGTCGTGCTTGCCCAGTACCGAACGCAACGTGGTCTGGGCCAGCTGGCTGGTGGCGTTGACGTAGTTCTCGACCTGAATGATCGCCTTCTGCGGATCGACGACGCGGAAATAGAGCACCGCGTTGACGCGCACGGTGACGTTGTCCTGGGAGATCACGTCCTGTTCCGGCACATCCATGGTGATCACGCGCAGGTCGACCACCTGCATTTTCTGCACCACCGGTATCAGGAAGAACAGCCCGGGCCCCTTGACGTCCTGGAAGCGACCCAGAAAGAACACCACGCCGCGGCGGTACTCCGGCAGGATCCGCACCGAGGCCAGCAACAACAGAATCAGCAGTACGACAGGTACCAGATAGGTGAACATCATCTCGTCTTCTCCCTAGGAAAACCGACCGCCGTCGCTGTCGGCTGTCTCGGCCACGAAGCTCATTCACGGACCTCACTCACGCATTTCAGCCACGAACTTCAGCCACGAACTTCAGCCACGAGTCCAGCGATCGGCCTTATATCGACGTCGACGAACGCTCGACGCCGGTGGGTTCGACAGTGACGGTCAAACCCTCCAACGCCGTCACCCGCAACTTGTCGCCCTTGTGAATTCGAGCCTCTCCGCGGGCCCGCCAGCGCTCGCCATGCAGCAGCACCTTGCCGCGCCCGGCGGCAAAGTCCCCCAGCGCCACCGCCTCGGCACCGATCAGCTCCTCGCGACCGGTCAACGGAATCCGCCGGCGCACTCCCATCAGGCGTATCCCGCCCCACAGCAGGAAGCCGGCCGCCACCAGCGCCGTACCGCCGATCAACGGCCACGCCACGGCGCTGTTGGCCTCTTCCATCAACAGGATGGAACCGATCACGAAGGCGGCGATACCGCCCACGCCGAGCGCCCCGAAGCTGGGCAGAAAGGCTTCGCCGACGATCATCACCAGGCCGAGCAGGACCAGCCCCAGCCCCGCCAGATCGATCGACAGCACCTGAAAGGCGAACAACCCCAACAACAGACTGATACCGCCGACCACGCCCGGAACGATCGTGCCGGGACTGGCGAGTTCGAACACCAGCCCGTAGAAGCCGATCAGCAGCAGTCCGTAGGCTATGGTGGGGTTGGCGATGAATGAAAGCAGCAAGGTACGCCAGTCCGGCAGTTCCCGAACGGCCTCGATACCCTCGGTGGAGAGCGTGCGCGTGCCGTTTTCCAGCGTCACTCGGCGGCCGTCCAGCTGCGCCATCAGATCGTCGAGATCCGAGGCCACCACGTCGATGACGTTGCGATCGAGCGCGTCCTGCGCATTCAGATTGGCCGCCTCGCGCACCGCCTGCTCGGCCCAATCCGCGTTGCGCCCGTGACGCTCGGCGTAGCCGCGGATCGTAGCCACCGCATCCTCGATCATCTTCCTGTGCATCGCCTGGCTATTGGCATCCTCGCCCTCGCCACCCAGCGTGACCGGTGTGGCCGAACCGAGATGCGTTCCGGGCGACATCGCCGCTACGGGGCTGGCGTAGAGCAGGTAGGTGCCGGCACTGGCCGCCCGGGCCCCGCTAGGCGTGACGTAGGTCACTACCGGTACCTTGGCGGAGAGGATCGTCTGGACCAGCCGGCGCATCGACTCCACCTGCCCGCCCGGCGTATCGAGTTCGATGACGAGCAGTTCGACGTTGTTCGATTCGGCACGCTGGATGCCGCGTTCGACGTAATCCCGCGTCGCCGGATTGATGCTGTCATCCAGGGTCAGCACCCGCGCCTGCTTCGTGTCGGGTGACTGTGCGAGTCCCGCGAGCGCCAGGAGAGAACCCGCCAACAGACAGACGAGCCAGCCAAGGCACCGCCAGCGGCGGGTCGAGAACCTGCGCGTATCGACCGTCGAATTGACCATATCTGCAGCGTAGCCAGTTTCCGGCGTCCGCGCCGTTAGACGCTGGTCGTGCCGATCAACCTGTCGCACTCCCGTTTGCAGCATGATGCCGCTGACGAATGCCGACGTGTTTCCTGCGATTTTTTTTGTCACCATGAGCGCGCCACGATGGCAAAATCCATAGACACCCTCACCGTAGTGTCCGATAACGCCGGGAAGCCACATCATGCGTCTGGACTACGTTGGACCACTGCCCGAGCCGGTGGGCTTTCTGCTGATTCCGCGCTTTTCGATGATGGCGTTCTTCTCGGCGGTCGAGCCGCTGCGGATCGCCAATCGACTGGCCGGTCAGGAGCTCTATCGCTGGACGCTGATCAGCGAGGACGGTCAGCCGGTGACCGCCAGCAACGACATGACGCTGCTCGTCGATTGCGGGCTCTCCGATGCGCCCTCCTTGCCGACGCTCGCGGTCTGCGCCGGCTTCGAACCCGAACGCGACCACTCGCGCCGGCTCTCGCAATGGCTGCATCGCCAGGCCAGCGAAGGCTGCCTGCTGGGCGGCATCGACACCGGCCCGCTGATACTCGCGGAGGTCGGGCTGCTCGAGGGCCATCGTCTGACCCTCCACTGGGAAAGCCTGCCGGCCTTCCGCGAGCGTTTTCCCGGGCTTGATGCCGTGGAATCGCTGTTCGAGATCGACGCTCGCCGGTTCAGCTGCGCCGGCGGCGCTGCCGCCATGGACATGACCCTGAGCATGATTGCCAGCCGTCACGGTCAGGCCCTGGCCGACGATATTTCCGAACAGCTTATTCACGCCCGCCTGCGCCCCCGCCAGGACCATCAACGGCTTCCACTGGCGAAACGGCTGGGCACCCATCGCCGTCCGCTGGTCGATGCCGTCGCGCTGATGGAACAGCATCTCGAGCAGCCGCTGTCGATGGCGGCGCTCAGCGAGCGGATCGGCCTGTCGTTGCGCCAACTCCAGCGTCTGTTTGTGGACGAACTCGGCAAGCGCCCGCGGGATTACTATCTCGAACTGCGTCTGGACCGCGCCAGACATCTGCTGGAAGAGACCGACCGCGATATCCTGAGCATCGGCCTGGCCTGTGGCTTCAGCTCGGCTTCGAGTTTCTCGCGCGCCTATCGCCAGCACTATCGACAACCGCCCAGCGCCTCGCGAAGGCGCGCCGAACTTCCAATGTCAGACGCGGATCACGACCAATAACCTCAAAAAAATGGCGTTTTAGGTCAATTTCGCCACCGGCTGATCGGCGACGCTGACTCGATCCCTATCAGCGAGCCTCCGGAGCCTCCATGTCAGCCGATCCCGACTCTCGATCCCTGCGCCATTCTCGAGTCTCGTCTCAATCCGAGACCCAGTCTCGATCTCAGCCTTTGCCCGCCACTCCGGATTTCGACGCCTGGCCGGTCGAGGTCGCCATCATCGCGATCGATCACGATCCGCAGATCTTGAACGTGACCTGGCAGGACGGCAGCCAGAGCCGCTACCACAGCATCTGGCTGCGCGAGAACGCCGCCGACGACAGCACCGTGAATCCGGCGACGCGGGAGCGGATCCTCGATCTTTCCCGGCTGGAGGCGTGGCCCACGATCGAGCACGCCAGATTGGAAGCCAATGGCGCGATCACGATCGACTTTCTGCCCGAACGACGCCGGCTATCGTTCCACCCCGGCTGGCTACGAGCCCACGATTACGCCAACCTCGTCGAGCACGAGCCCCCGTTAGTGCCACGGACGCTGTGGCTGGGGTCGGATCGCGAGGAACCGACCACGCTCGACGCGACCGGCTGGATGGAAAGAGATCACGACGCGACAAGCGTCGACTCGCTGCTGAAACAGGCGCTGGAGGCGGTGATCGGCGAGGGGCTGGTCCGACTTCGCAATCTGCCCACGGCGCCTGGCAGTCTGGATGCCATCGCCCGGCGAATCGGCCCGCCGCGACCGACCAATTTCGGCAATCTGTTCGATGTCCGCGCCAAGCCGGATCCGGATTCCAACGCTTACACCTCGCTCGCCCTTCCGCCCCACGTCGATCTGCCGACGCGGGAGTACCAGCCTGGCTTGCAGTTACTCCACTGCCTGGAGAACGATACCGTCGGCGGCGAAGCAGTGATGATGGACGGATTTGCCGTGGCCGAAGCGCTGCGCGAACGTCATCCGGCGCACTTTGCCACGCTGACCCGGGTGCGCTGGTGCTACGCCAATACCGCCAGGACCAGCGACTACGTCTGGTTCGATCCGATGATCAAGCTCGATGCTCGCGGCGAGTTTGATGAAGTCCGCATCGCCGACTTCCTGCGCGGCCCGCTGATGGCACCGTTCGACGACGTGGAACCCGCCTACGCGGCGCTGATGACGCTTCAAAGTCTGCTACGCGAGCCCGAGTTCGCGCTGCGCTTCAGCTACGCTCCCGGCGATCTGGTGATCTTCGACAACCGGCGCCTGCTCCACGCCCGGGACGCCTTCGATGTCAGCCAGGGCGGCAGTCGTTGGTTGCAAGGGTGTTATCTGGAACGCGATGAGGCTCGTTCGCGCCTGCGCATGCTGAAACGCGCCGAGCGCCAGGCGCGGCTGGAAGACGCCTGAGCCCAGAGCCCGACCCATTCCTCCCAAAACGCAAAGACCCCGCTGTTCCCAGCGGGGTCTTTGGTGTTTCAAACAGCCGAGGAAACGGTCAGCGCCGGATCCCGATCTTGCGGCCGGCTCCCTTCGGCCATTCGTCTCCGGCTTTCGGTAGCGCCTCGACGCTCGCGGCCACCGGCTCGGGGAAGGCGCCAGGGCGACCGCTTTCGATGTCGATCCCCATCAGCATCTGCTCGCTGGTCGCCAGGGTATCGCCATCAGCGTTAGTCAGCGTGAACAGCACGTGCAGGCGTTTGGCGTCGCTGTCGAGCAGCGTCAGCGCCACGCTCAGCGCTTCGCCGCGATGCGCCTGCTGGCGATAGCAGAGATGGGTCTCGAGGGTATAGATCGTGTAGCCGTGCTCGGCGCGACCGGCCTCGTCGAGACCGACGCGATCCATCAACGCCTCCACCGCCAGGGAGAACACGCGGGCGTACTCGGCATCGTTCATGTGGCCGTTATAGTCGACCCAGGCGTCCTGCACCCGGGTCTTGAACAGCGGATCATCCGGAATCGTGGTCATCAGAGGCGCCTCGCTCATCAAATCCGTCTCGTTCATTAAATCCGGCCCTGGAGCCCTTCGGCTTCCGGCCAGTATTTCTGGGTCAGTTCGAGCAGCTCGGTCAGGAACGCATCGCGGCGTGTCTCGAGCTCGGCGACGCTGCGCCCGGCGGCCTGATGCTCGCAACCATCGGCCACCTTATCGATCAACTCCTCGGTCAGCTCGGGGGCTTCCAGCTTGGTCCACGGCAGTTTCAGCGCTGGGCCGAACTGGTGAAGCATATGGCGCATGCCGCCGTCGCCGCCGGCCAGATGGAACGTCAGGAAGGTTCCCATCAACGACCAGCGCAGGCCGCAACCGTAGACCACGGCGGCATCGATCTCTTCGGTGGTTGCCACGCCGTCGTTGACCAGATGCAGCGCCTCGCGCCACAGCGCTTCCATCAAGCGGTCGGCGACATGGCCTTCGATCTCGCGACGCACCACCAGCGGGCGCATGCCCAGTGCGGCGTACTGTGCCTGGGCGCGCTCGATCACCACCGGCGCGGTGTGCTCGCCACCCACCAGCTCCACCAGCGGCAGCAGATAGACCGGGTTGAACGGGTGCGCCACGATCACGCGCCCCGGGGCCCGGGTGCAGGCGGACTGCAGATCGCTCGGCTTGATACCCGAGGTCGACGAACCGATCACCACGTCCAGCGGCGCCAGCGCGTCGAGCTGGCGCAACACGTCGTGTTTGAGCGCCAGCCGTTCCGGCACGTTCTCCTGGATCAGCTCGGCCCCTTCTACCGCGGCCTCCAGGGAATCGACGAAGGTCAGCGCCTGCGGGTCGGCGTCATCGGCCAGCCCGAGTCGTTCGAGCGACGGCCAGGCGCGCTCGACGAACGCACGGGTGCGCTCTGGTGCGGCGGGGTCGAGGTCGAAGGCGGTGACCCGGCAGCCGGCCGCCAGGGCGCGGGCGATCCAGCCGTTGCCGATCACGCCGGTACCGATCACGGCGACATTGCGGGGAAGTTCGGAAGTAGTCATGGATACCTCGCGGGAATAAGGGAAGATGTGAAACCGCACGCTCAGCGGCATCGAGCGCGCGATCGCGATCGCGATGGGCGAAGCGAGCGACGCGCTAGAGGTTCAAGCAGCCGGAGGGGGTTTACAAAGTCGGCGAGCGAGGACAAGACAAGGCAAAATCGGCCGAAAAACGGACCGGGCTGGCGCTCCAGTTTACACGGGGGTAAATGAGCATTTTAAGGCCGATTTTAACGCCGTATTGTCGAGCGCAGGCAGTTTGTAAACCTCCTCTCAGGGCTTGCGCAGCGCGAGCGACTCCCGCGTCTGGGCCGGCGTCTGCACCTTGCCGCCGAGGTTTTCGGCGATCGTCACTGCGCGCTCGACCAGTTGGGCGTTACTGGCGAAGACGCCCTTGCTCAGGTAGAGGTTATCTTCCAGGCCAACACGCATGTGCCCACCCATGATCATCGACTGCGCCGCCATCGGGAACTGCTGACGACCGATGCCGAAAGCCGACCAGATGGCGTTTTCCGGCAGTTTGTTGCGCATCGCCAGCATGGTTTCGGTATCGGCTTCGGCGCCCCAGGGAATGCCCAGGCAGAGCTGGAACAGCGGATCGCCGTCGATCAGGCCTTCCTCGACCAACTGACGCGCGAACCAGACATGGCCCAGATCGAAGCACTCCAGTTCCGGCTTGACCCCGGCCTGCTGGATCAGGCGCGCATGCTCGCGCAGCCAGTCGGCGGTGTTGAGATAGACCATGTCGCCGAAATTGAGGCTGCCGCAGTCCAGCGTGCAGAGCTCGGGCAGCAGCTCGCCCACCGGGTGGTGACGTTCGGCCGCGGTCTGCAGATCGGTACCTTCGAGGCCGTGAATCACGCCGTCACGAATCTCGGGAAACAGATCGCCACCGCCGCCGGCGGTGATGTTGATCACCGCATCGACATCGGACTCGCGGATGCGCTCGACGACTTCACGGAAATGATCCGTCGAGTGGCTGACACCGCCGGTTTCTGGATCGCGAACGTGAAGGTGGACGATGCTGGCGCCGGCGCGGGCGGCATCCAGCGCGCTGTCGGCGATCTGCTTAGGCGTAATCGGGAGATCCGGGTGCTTGCCGGCAGTATCGCCAGCACCGGTCACGGCACAGGTCAGGATGACGTCGCGATTCATGAGATAACCTCTCGGTCCGACCCCGAACCGCCAGCGGCACGGAGCAATGGTTGAGCGCACCTGGTGATGCGTTGCTATGCCCTCATTGTGGGCGCCGAACCGACCCGATTGTTGTCATAAAACGCCGCCACATTGACATTGAGCGACGACCTAAACCCTGTCACGACGAGCGTTTGCCCCGCTGCGCCGTGGTCCGTGGCGACTCCCCGAACCGCTCACGATAGACCCGGGAAAAATGCGCGGGCTGGCCGAACCCGGCCGCCAGCGCGGCCTGGGTCACGCTGGTACGGCTATCGGCGAGAATCTGCTGGGCGCGGTCGAGACGTAACGAGAGATAGCGTCCTTTCGCCGTCTCGCCCCGATAGCGCTGGAAGAGCCGGTTGAGCTGGCGCTGGGACTGGCCGATCCGCTGACATATGTCGGGAATCGTCAACGGCTGCGCCAGATGGCCCTCCATGATCGCTTCCGCCCGGCGCACGCTGCGTGGGCAATATTCCGATCCGATATCGACGTTGCCCTCATTGTCGATACGTGGATCCAGACGGGAATGCACCAGCTGGCGGCTCAGGGCCGTCACCAGGTTGGCGCCGTGCTCGCGCTCGATGAAAGCCATCATCAGGTCGAGACTTGCCGCCCCGCCGCCGCCGGTCAGACGTTGGCGATCGAAACGATAGCGCGCATCGCTCAGCGCAAGGCCTGGAAACTCCTCGAGGAACGCCGGGGCACTTTCCCAATGCAGTGCCGTCTCGTAGCCTTCCAGCAATCCGGCTCGCGCCAGGATGAAGGCGCCGGTGTCGAGTGCGGCGAGCAGCCCGCCGTGGGCGGCAACCCGGCGCAGCACGGCCCACTGTGAAGGCGCCACGGTCGCCTCGGCTTCATAGGAAGCGATGACGAACAGATTATCGAAGATCGGCGTTTCACCCAGTGCAGCGTCGACGTCGACGGTCACGCCATTGCTGGCGGTCACCGCTTCACCGTCATTGGAGAACAGCCGCCAGGCGAACAGCGAACGACCGAATCGGTTGGCGACGCGCAGCGGCTCGAGCAGACAATAGAGCGTCAGCATCGAGAATTTGGGCAGCAGCCAGAGATTGACCGTGATGTCCGCTTCGTCCGGTGAAAGCACGGGCGGCAGGTCGGGGCGCGGATAGAGCCATTGCGGCGTCGGATGATCGGTCATGGCGAAAATCCTCGCTGATACGGCCAAAAAACTCAAATCGCCTCGCGTCATACCTCATAGGGTGTCAACACACTGAGACACCAAGAGATGTCGCCATGGACGTTTTCGTCGAGATCATTCCGGAAACCCACGCCCGCCAGCTGCGAGTGATCGTGGATAACCGGGAGACGCGGCTCCACGCGCTGTGGCTGCGCGAGCGCTCGCCGGATGCCGAAACCCTCGATCCGCGCACCGGTCAGCGTCTGATCGAGGCTGCGGCGCTGCCGCTGGACCTGGCACTAATCGAGGCGAGCTGCCGCGGCGACCGGATCCATCTCGCGTTCAGCGATGGCCATCACGCCGATTTTGCCCTGAGCGACCTTGTTCCCGCGTCGTCGGACGTGATCCACGAACACTGGGATGCATCGTTGGCCGAACTGCCCAGCGCCGATTTCGAGCGCTCCCTCAAAGATGACGGGGCGTTGGCCGCGATGCTGGAATCGCTCGAGCGTTACGGTTTCGTCAAGGTCCGCGGCGTGCCGTTGACCCTTGATGGGATGATGCCGCTGGTGGAGCGCCTGGGGCCACTGCGCCGCACCAACTGGGGCGGCATCGCCGACGTCAAATCGATCGCCGATGCCTATGATCTGACCATGACCCAGCGCGGGCTCGAGCCGCATACCGACAACCCCTACCGCGATCCGATCCCGGGTTATATCTGGCTGCACTGCCTGAGCAACGCCGATAGCGGCGGCGACAGCACGTTGGCCGACGGCTTCATGGCCGCCGAGCGGCTGCGTCGCCAAGATCCCGACGCTTTTGATTGCCTGACCCGGATCTCGACGCGGTTCCGCTACGTCGACGACAGCGCGCATCTGGTAAGCGAAGGTCCATTGATCGAACTCGATAGCCGCGGCGAAGTGGTCCGGGTGCGCTACAACAATCGCACCGAGCGCATCCCCCCGCTTCCGCCCGAGCAGCTGGAGCGCTACTACGCCGCCCGGCGCGCGTTCTTCGCCCTGATTACCGATCCCGACCTGACGCTGACCCCCAAACTGGCACCGGGAGAGATGCTGATCATGGACAACTACCGGCTGTTGCATGGGCGAACCGCGTTCCGGCTCAGCCAAGGCGTTCGTCACCTGCGCCAGGGCTACGTCGATCGCGATACCACCGCCAGCCGGCGCCTGATCTTGCGTCGCCAGGCTGGAGACAACTCACTCTCGCGAAAGGAGTCCGCATGAGCGCCAACTTCACCCGTTTCGATAACAGCAAGGCGGAGGACTGGCGCGAGATCGACGCGCACTTTCGTGACTATCGCGAAGGTGTCGTCGAGCGCGTCGTCACGCATCTGCTGCGCCTCGAGGGCGATACCCACGGCTATCCGGTCGATCGCTACACCCACTGCCTGCAAACGGCGACCCGCGCCGAACGCGCCGGCGCCGACGACGAAACCATCGTCTGCGCCCTGCTCCACGATATCGGCGACGACCTGGCGCCGGACAATCACGCCGAGATTGCGGCGGCGATCCTGGAACCGTTCATCGACCCGTTGAACGTGTGGATGATTCGCCATCACGAGCTGTTCCAGGGCTATCATTACCGCCACTTCTACGACCTGGATCGCCACGTTCGCGACGATTACCGCGGCCATCCCGGCTACGAACGTACGGTTCGTTTTTGCGACGAATGGGATCAGACCTCGTTCGACCCCGACTACGACACGCTTCCGCTCGAGCACTTCCGTCCGGTGCTCGAGCGAGTTCTGGCACGCCCGCCGTTCGAAGGCGAGGGGCTGCCCAGCGTTTCGACCGGCTAAGCCCACGCGCTCGTAGACCGGAACGCCCATTAATCGCACAACAACGAGGAGTCACCATGACACTGCGTAATGCGCTTCTGGCGGCGACGCTGCTGCCACTATCGCTGATGACCGTATCGACGTCGGCTTTCGCTCAGAGCCCGCAACCGGATGAGGCCGATAGCGTCAATTTCGTCGTGCCGCCGTGGCCCGGTGTTACGGTCAAAACCGAGGTTCTCAGTCAGTTGATCGCGCCGCTCGGCTATGACAGCGAGGCCCAGGAAGTCAGCAGCACGGTCGGCTATCAGACACTGCAGACCGGCGACAGCGATGTTTTCCTGGCCGGCTGGATTCCGGCTCAACAGGAGAGCCACGACGAGGCGATGGCCAGCGGCAAGATCGAGGATCTCGGCAACAACGTGACTGGCGCTCGAATGGGCTTTGCGGTACCGGGTTATGTCTACGACGCTGGCGTCCATAGCGCCGAAGACCTGGCGGCGCACCGTGATCAGTTTGATAGTCGCTTCTACTCGATCGAATCGGGCTCAACGGTCAGCACATTCATTCATGATGCCCAGGACCAGGACATCTACGGTTTGGGCGACTGGCAGATTCTCGATTCGTCGACGCCGGGCATGCTGTCGGAGGTCGATGCGGCCTTCAACGACAAGCGCTGGATCGTCTGGTACGGCTGGACCCCGCACTGGATGGCGCCGGCTTACGACATGCACATTCTCGACGACCCGAAGTCGGTCTACGGCCCGGACAACGGCCAGAGCGACGTGCGCACCATTGTCAACAAGGCGTTCGCCGCGGCCAATCCCAACCTGCTCGCGCTGCTCGAGCAGTTCACGCTGACCGCCGACGAACAGAGCGAATTCATCGACGGTTACGGTCGCCAGGAGCGCTCGGCCAAGGATGTCGCCCGCCAGTGGTTGCAGGATCATCCCGACCGGGTTGCCGAGTTCCTCGACGGTGTGAAAACCCGCGACGGCAAACCGGCACTCGATGCCGTGACAGCTAGTCTGCAGTAATCGTTTCTGACCTCTCGGATCGAGTCACGGGATGCAATTCTGAGTGGCTGATGGACGCCGAGCGGCCCTGGTGCCGCTTGGCGGCTGTTCGTCGAGGTACGTAATCGTTAGTCTGTCCCTATCAGCTTGCTTCCAATCCGCGACTTGCGACCACGGGACTGTCATGCGTTCAGCCGATTCACACGATACTTCTCCCCCCTATGCCCAACTGACGCAGCGCATCGCCGGTGAAGGTGCCAGCGCCTGGAATATTCACTTCCGCGCCAAGGCCCGTCAGGCCCGCGGCGAAGACGTGATCATCCTGTCAGTGGGCGATCCTGATTTCGATACGCCGCCCACCATCGTCGAGGCCGCCGTCACCAGCCTGCGCAGCGGCGCCACCCATTACACCGACGTGCAGGGCAAACCGGCTCTGCGTGAGCGCATCGCGGCCTTTCATCGTGGCCACGGCGGCCACGCCGATACCGACGCGAACAACGTCGCCGTACTTGCCGGCGCACAGTGTGGGCTCTACGCCACGGCCCAGTGCCTGCTCGATCCGGGCGACGAGGTGATCATTCCCGAACCGGCCTACGTCACCTACGAAGCCGTGGTGCAGTCCACCGGTGCCGTGCCGGTCTGGGTGCCGTTATCCGCCGATGAGGGCTTCCAACCGCGGGCGGCCGACATCGAGGCGGCGATCACCCCTCGAACGCGGGCGATTCTGATCAACAGCCCCCATAACCCCACTGGCCAGTGCCTGACGCCAGCGGTGTGGGAATCGATCGCCACGCTCTGCCGCGAGCATGACCTGTGGCTAATCGTCGATGCCGTCTACGCCGATCTGATCTTCGACGGCGAGCACGCAAGCCCCGATAGCCTGCCGGGCATGCGCAAGCGCACGGTGGTCATCAGCAGTCTGTCAAAATCCCACGCGATGACCGGCTGGCGGCTCGGCTGGGTCGTCGGTCCGCCAGCACTGATGTCTCACCTGGTCAATCTTGCCCTGTGCATGCTCTACGGCTGTCAGCCATTCATTCAGGATGCCGCGATTGCCGCATTCGACGAGCCGCCAACGGCGATTGCCACGATGCGTCAGACCTACCGACAACGTCGCGATGCGGTGGTCGAAACCCTGCGTGACAGCGAGGTCGTTGCCACCCTTCCTCCTGCCGCGGGGATGTTCATGATGATCGATATTCGCGCCACCGGCCTCAGCACGCATGCTTTCGCCGACCGTCTGCTCGATGAGCACGGGGTCTCGGTGCTCGCGGGCGAGGCCTTCGGCCCTTCCGCTGCGGGTTTCGTACGGCTGAGCCTGACGGTGGGCGCCGAGCGTCTGCGCGAAGCCTGTCGGCGAGTCGAGCGCTGTGCCCGGGAGTGCCAGGGCGAATCCCGGCTGGCGGCCAGGCCACTCAATGGCATGACAAGCTGACGCCAAATCTGCACAATATTGCGATTACGACATCGTCATAGATCAACGGCAGGACAACGCCCATGGCACCTCAGGACTCATCCCAGCGCGCCTTCGAGGACTCTTCCCAGAGCTCATTCAAGGGCTCTTTCAAGGGCCCTTTCAAGGTCTATGTCGACGGCCAGGAAGGCACCACCGGCCTGCGCCTGTTCGATTATCTTCAAGCGCGCGACGATATCGAACTGCTGCGTATCGACAGCGACAAGCGCAAGGACCCGGTCGAACGAGCGCGACTGCTGAATGCCGCCGACATCGCGTTTCTGTGCCTGCCGGATGCAGCCTCTCGCGAGGCCGCAGCGATGGTCGAAAATCCAGACACCTGTCTAATCGATGCCAGTACGGCGTTTCGTACCGATCCCGACTGGGTCTACGGGCTGCCGGAGCTGGATGACGGCCAGCGCGACCGGATTCGCGCCAGCAAGCGCATCGCCAATGTCGGTTGTCATGCCAGCGCGTTCATTCTGCTGGTACGGCCGCTGGTGGATGCAGGATTGTTGCCCGCAGACTATCCGCTCTCCGCCTTCTCGCTGACCGGTTACAGCGGGGGCGGCAAAGCGATGATCGCCGACTATCAGGCCAGTGCGGGCGGCAAGTCTGCCGCCGACGATCGCCTGAGCGCGCCGCGGCCCTATGCCATGTCGCTCGGCCATAAGCACCTGCCGGAGATGCAGCAGCATGGCCGCCTGGCGCGGCCGCCGGTATTCTCTCCGATCGTCGGTCCTTTCCTGAAAGGGCTGATGGTCAGCGTGCCGCTGCAGCTGTCTCATCTACCTGCTGGCATTCGGGCGGAGGATTTGCTGAATGCCTACCGCGCCCAATACGCCGAAGAGCCTTTCGTGCAGGTCAGGCCGTTCGAGCACATCGATAACCTGGACAATGGCTTTTTCGACGTGCAGGGCGCCAATGAGACCAATCGCGTCGACCTGTTCGTGTTCGGCAACGAAGAGCGCGTCTGCCTGGTGTCGCGGCTCGACAATCTCGGCAAGGGTGCCGCCGGGTCCGCTGTACAGAACATGAACGTGCACCTCGGCGTGGACGAAATGACGGGCCTCAGCATCTGACGCGAAACTCGCCGGGCCTGGATTTCATCGATCCAGACCCGGCGAATTCAGGGTCGTATGCTGTCGAGGGTCAGTCTGTGAGCGCCGATCGATCAGCGGCGATACGTTTCCAGAAATGCATAGATCGCCGCGATATCCTGCTCGCCATGCCCTGCATTAACGGCATCGAACCAGAGATTGCGGATATGGGAAAGCGACGGCAGCGCCTTGTCGTCGCCCGCCTCCAGTGCCAGCCCGAGATCTTTCAGCCCCCACTGCATCGCCATCTGCGGATCGAATTCGCCGCTGGCGATCATGTCCATCTTGAGCTTCATGTAGGGCGTGGCCAGCGGGCCACCCTCGAGCACCTGCCAGAGATCGTCGGTGGTGAAGCCGAGCGTATCGGCAAGCTGTGCGGTCTCGGCGATGCCCTGCATCATCGAGATCAGCCAGGCGTTGATGACGACCTTCATCCGCGCGCCCTGCCCGGCCTGTCCCAGCCACTGGGTCTTGTTGCCCAGCACCTCGAAGACCGGCTCGACCACGGTGCCCGCGCGATCACGATCGCCGCTGGCCAGAATGGCGATCTTACCCTGCTGCGCCGGCGCCTTGGTGCCGGAAACCGGCGCGTCGATGAACACGACGTCACTGCGCGCGTCACCGACTTCGGCGATCAGCCGGTCGGTTTCGGCCACGCCCAGCGTGCCCATCTGGATCAATATCGCGCCTTCCGTCATCGCGACCAGCGCGCCATCGTCGCTCAACAGCACGTCCCGCGTCACCGCGAGGTCGGGGAACATCGTGATCACGGCCTGGGCCTGATCCACCGCATCGGCGGGAGACTCGGCAAGACGTGCGCCATTCTCGACGAGACCGCTGGCCTTGCCGGGAGAGCGGTTCCACACCGCTACATCAAAGCCGGCTTGCAGGAGATTGGCGGCGAAGGCATGGCCCATGGCACCCAGGCCCAGCACGGCAATGGAACGAGAATCGGACATCGGAGTGTTCCTCAAGAAAAGTGTAGGCTGCTAATCACACAGGAAACTATAGACGAAAGTCACATCCTTCAAGCTCAAGGCCCGATTTCAACGCGACGCCCTTCCGCTATCGTTCCCTTGCCTTGGCGCCTTTTTAATGATGACCGCGCCATAACGACAACAGCGCCCCGCCGACGGGATCGTCGTCGGGCGACGCGACCGCAGCCACCCGGCGGCGGGCGGCATCGAGTTGGCCGGGCTCTCCGCGCTCTACCTCCCACGACTGGCCCGGCGGATAGGCGCCGACCATGGTGAAGTCATCACTGGCCTCAAGGCAGGCATGACCGACGCCCGCCGGCAGCACCAGCACATCGCCTGCAGCGATATCGTGCTCGCGGCCGTTGGGGCCGCCCAGGCGAATATGCGCCCGGCCACGGAAGACGCCCAGCGCCTCGTGCGCGGTGGAATGGAAATGATCGAAATCGTAGAGCCCATAGCGCCACTGTGGCGGCCATTGGTGACGAGCGAACAGCGCCTCGAAACCGGCGGCCGGATCCGACTCGGAGGCGTCGAGAACCTGACGGTAGATCAACACCGGCAGCAACGAGTTGGGAAAGCCGCTGGCCTCATCGGCGTCGAACGTGTGCGTTTCGGGTTGCGGCGTCGCCATGGCGTTCTCCCTGAAGCTGGATCATCGATGCCACAAATAGCTTAGGAGACGCTCGCCGGCTCGTCACTCGGGCTCGTCATTCGGGCTCGCCGACAGCGGCATCCGGTAGACCGCGAAAAGACTCAGGCCGGCGAACAGCAGCATCGGCCACAGCGCGAGGTTCGGGTTCGAGTATGCCTCCGCGAGCCAGCCGCCCAGCATCGGCATGACGAAGGCCAGGGAGTAGCCGACGAAAGACATGCCGGCGGTCAGCGAGGCCACCGCCTCCCCGCGTTCCAGACAAGGCGGCAACGCCATGATCAGCGTGAGTTCCAGGGTAATGCCGAAACCGGAAATCACCAGCGCGATCAGCGCCGGCCAGCCCTCCATCCCCAGAAAACCGACTAGCCCCAGCACCCCGAGCGCGGCAAAGATGCCCAACGGCTGACGTCGAGTGATCCAGCGTCGCCCTCGCCACAGCATGACCAGCGACGCCGCCAACGGACTGGCGTTGTAAAACAGCAGCGCCAGCGTGAGCAGGTCAGATTCTCCACGAGCCTCGAGAATACTGCTGAGATAGGCGTTGGTGGCCATGAATAGCCCTATCGACGCTGCCAGCGGTACGCCCATCAGCCATACCCGTGACGAGCGCAACGACATCGAGCGGGAAGGCACCGTCTCGGATGCGGCCGCGACCTTGCGATGTCGCGAGCTCTGGCGAAGACGCACCGCCAGCAATGCGACGATCACCAGCGCCGGCAGCGACCAAAGCAGCAGCGCCAGCTGCCAGCTATCGCCCGCCAACGCCAGCACGACGGGGCGCGTGCCTCCCGCGCCGATCAATTCACCCACCGTCATGCCGTTGAGATAGATCGCGCTGCCCAGCCCCAGATGGCTCGGCGTCCAGCCCCGCAGCAACGCGGGCACCGTGACCTGCATCACCGCCAGCCCCAGACCCATGACGACCGACGCCGTGAACAGAACGGGGGCGGAGAGCGTCAGCCCCCGTGCCGCGGAACCCAGCGCCACGATCGCCAGCGCCAGCGTCAATGCCTGCAGCATGCCGACGCGTCGGGCGAATCGCACCGCCAGCATCATGCTCAACGCCAGCACCACATAAGGCACCGTGGTCAGTGCGCCAATAGCAGCGCTTCCCAGAGACAGCGACTCGGCGATCTCTCCGGCCAGTGGCGGCATGATCAGAATGGGCAGGCGCATATACAACCCGACCAACCACAGCAGTGCCAGCGCACCCCATGGCAAAGCCGAGTCGGTCTTTGTCGAAGAGACAATCGACGAGACATAAGACTGCGCGCGTGCAAACAGAGCCATGACGCCACCTGTGTTAGCCAGCGCCCGGCAATGACCGGGCGCGATGAAAAGACGATCAAGAATCGATGAGAAAAGACCCGCAAAGCATCGCGTGATTGTCTCTATCGATATCAGCGCAATCTAGGCAATCGGCCGGGCTGCGACAAAAGAAACTTCTTGCCATAATGGGTGAAAATATCTCATCCATGGTGCCATCGACGATGCGTTATCTTCCCCCGCTCAACGCGTTGCGTGCCTTCGAGGCCGCCGCCAGACACGAGAGTTTTCATCACGCCTCGCAAGAACTTCACGTCACGGCATCAGCGATCAGCCACCAGATTCGCGGGCTGGAAGAAGCGCTGCAGACGACATTGTTCGTGCGCCGCACGCGTCAGGTGCTATTGACCGATGCCGGGCGTCGCCTGTTCGATGGCGTCCGTGAGGGGCTGGATCGCATCAGCGCGGCGGCGGTGTCGGTTAAAACGCAGCAGGAGGACCCGGTGCTCACCGTATCGACGGTGCCGATTTTTGCCAGCGGCTGGCTGATCCCGCGTCTCGCCGACTTTCAAACCGCCTATCCCGGCTATCAAGTGCGCCTGGAGACCTCGGTCGATCTGATCGATGTCGAACGCGCTGACGTCGGCGGCATGAACGTCGACGTCACCATTCGTTACCTGTCGAAGCCGCCGGACACCTCGCTCGATACCCGATTTCTATTTCACGAAAGACTGACCGTGGTTTGCGCACCGGGAATGGCATCAAAACTGACGACGCCCGATGATCTCACTCGCGTCACGCATATTCAGACCCGACTGCGGCCGGAGGGTTGGCGGGCGTGGCTAACGCCCAGAGGGCTGGCCCACCTCGATGACGGCAGTGGCCCCACCTTCGATAACGATAGCCTCGCACTCGAAGCGGTGATGACAGGGCTCGGCGTTGCCATTACCCATCAGGAGATCGCGCATCCACTGATCGCCAGCGGCCAGTTAATCGAGCCGTTCGGTGCCGGTCATGTCATCGGCCTAAGCTGCTACTGGGTCTGCACCCGCCGCTGCGCCGAGCTGCCCAGGGTCGCCGCCTTTCGTGACTGGCTGCTGACCCAACTCGCCGCCGAAGGGCTACTCGACGCCAGTCGACCAATGCATCACTAAGCGGATCGGATAGCGGATATCAGCGTCGAATACCGGCAGGTTGAAGTGTCGAGATACAGTAGTGGATAGACTCAAAGCTATGCTCAATGGCGAGCGCTACTTCAAAGATCTGATTCACGGATTTAACTCAAAGTCACAGCTCAAAGTTACTGGCCAGAGCACCATTTCGAAAGAGGCTTCTGAATGACGATCACGAAACAAGGTGAGCTGGATGGGCTCAAGGAAATCGGCCGAATTGTCGCCAACACGATGCTCGCCATGTCGAAATCGTTGGAGCCCGGCATGACGACACGAGAACTGGATGAGATCGGTAAAGCGTTACTGGAGCGTGAGGGCGCCCTGTCTGCGCCGCAATCCAGTTATCACTTTCCGGGAACGACTTGCATCAGTGTCAATGAAGAGATCGCCCATGGAATTCCGGGAGATAGAGTTATCGCTCAGGGCGATCTGGTCAATATAGACGTCTCAGCCTCCAAGAATGGTTATTTTGCGGATACCGGCTCGACATTCCGTGTCACACCAGTCGCGCCTGCACTCGACACACTTTGCCGAGACGGTAGGCGAGCCATGCAGATCGGAATCGAACAGGTTGGCAACTCACGGCCGTTATCCGGCATCGGCAACGCCATCGGGCGCTTTGCTTCGGATCGGGGCTACACATTGATCCGCAACCTCGCCAGCCATGGTGTTGGCCGATCACTGCACGAGTACCCCGAGGAAATCGCGACCTGGCCCACCCGCGGCGAGAAAAGACGCATCAACAAAGGACTCGTGCTGACCATCGAGCCATTCCTGTCCACCGGCGGACACTGGGCAACCGATGGGAATGACGGCTGGACGCTTTACAGCGAGCCACACGCTCCAACTGTGCAGTATGAACACACTGTCGTCGCCACGGATCGAGGGGCCATCATCGTTACATTGCCGAGTTGATCGATCTCTGTATTGTTAATCTCTTGAGACTAAAACTCCTCGCCCTGGAATCTTCTCCCTTAGACACAAGGGGCATGGTCGAAGGCCGAATCCTGTCCGATAGTGTTTGTCATACAAACGCGACAGGAGAAACCAGACCATGACACTGACCGTTGCATTGATTGCTCCGGGCGCAATGGGTGCCGCCATCGGCAAACGCTTGAGCGAGAACCATGTCGAGGTGATTACCTCACTGAAGGATCGCAGTGAGCGCAGCCGAGAACGTGCCAAGCACGCTGGCATGCGTGACGTCGAACTGTCTGAATTGATGCAGGCCGATCTACTGCTTTCCGTCGTACCACCGGCGCAAGCCGAGGCGATTGCCAGCAAAATCGCCCCGCTACTGGCCGACTGTGAAACACCACCGATCTACTGTGACTTGAATGCCATCAGCACCGCCACGCTGGCCCGCGTCGAACGTATCGTGCGAGATAGCGGCGCGGCATTCGTCGATGGCGGCATCATCGGTCCGCCGCCCTCCGAGACCAAGACGCCGCGAATCTACGTGGCCGGCGAACAGGCCTCCAAACTGGCCCAGCTCAACGATCACGGCCTGGACATTCGGGTGCTGGAAGGAGAGAGCGGCAGCGCTTCCGCGCTGAAGATGTGTTTTGCAGGAATCAACAAGGGCATGACAGCGTTGACCACGATCATGCTGATCGCTGCCGGGCGCAGTGGCGCCGGCGATGCGTTACGTGCGGAACTCGAACATAGCCTGCCCGAGGTCATCACGCGTATCGATAGCGGCATTCCGGACATGCTGCCCAAGGCGTGGCGCTGGCACCCGGAAATGCGCGAGATCGCCGATTTCCTCGATGCCAGCGATCCTCAGGGGACGAATCCCGCCGGGCGGCAGGCTTTCGAGGGCTTTGCATCGCTTTATGAGCAGCTGGGGGACGACACCAACAATGAAGCACTCAAAACGCTACTCGCTGGCCTGATCGATAACGGCTCCGGCTCAAACTGCGAGGGGAAGCCCTACTGAGCCAACCACGGTGCTATATGGCCGCTACATGGCGGCTATACGGGCGCTACATACCGTGCTTGATGCCTCGATTGATCAATATCCAGTTGGCCGGATAAGAAGTGACAAAGCCGATCAGCATCGCGATCTGCATCATGAACCAGAATGGCGCGGTGAACGCGTTGAGCTCTCCCATCCAGCCATAGAGAGCAATCAGCATCCAGAGATACATGCCGATCTGAAAGGCGATCAATGACAACGTATCGGCCTTGATCGCGTCTCTCAGCGCCGCGCCGGGGCCTGAATCGCTCATTGCCCGAATCGGCAGATACTGGAACAGCACGCCGAACAGATAGGCGCCGATGAACGCGAGCACGAAATGCCCCAGCACCGCGGAGCCCAGCAGGGCGAAGCCGGTGGCCGTGGCGATCGGGGCCGTCACCACGTCGCCCAGCGTGCAGCCGCCGCCGCAGTGGGTAGCGGAGACGAAGACGCTCTGCCACTTGGGCTTATCACCGCCATGATGCTCATGGCCGCCGTGCTGTTCGTGGGCTTGATGCGCCTGCTCCAATTTAGTCGGCGCTCGACCCATTCGGCGATAGGCCCACCATCCGAACACCGGCATGTAGAGCCCGGTGATCGGCCATGTCAGATTCATGATCGCCATGGGCTGGGGGCGTTTCAAAACATCGACGGCAATGATCAGTGCCGTCGCGATACCCAGCAGCAGAAAAGTCCATGACCAGAAAATCAGCATTATTGCCCTCCTTGGCGATGTCTCGGCTATCTATGTCCGCGATATGCCCGCGATCGAGTGGTCGCGTTCTTTCTAAGATCGCTTCAGGTATAGAAACGTTCGGCGACTTCAACAAGCGAGGTCCCGGACCCAGGTTCGCGCATTCACATGGCGCATTCCATTACCGTTCTAATAATGAACAGCTGCTTTATAAGCCGCCTCGCTTAATGCATTATCTTGTCCAGCCAGCGCGCTGACACGATCAACGTCGGGGCAACGGCCCATTCTCTGGACACTTCATCACAGGATTCTCCGAACATGTCCGAAACGCACAGACCCAATTACCGCAGCGCGCTGACCGTCGTCACGACGATCTTTTTCATGTGGGGTTTCATCACCTGTCTCAATGACATTCTGATTCCCCACCTGAAAGCGGTCTTTTCGCTGAACTACACCCAGACCATGCTGATCCAGTTCACCTTCTTCGGCGCGTATTTCATCATGTCGCTGCCGATGGGCAAGGTGCTCGCCAGGATCGGTTACAAGAACGCCATCAGCCTGGGACTGTTGATCGCCGCGGTAGGCGCGGTGATGTTCTATCCGGCGGCGCGGGCGCCCTCGTATCCGCTGTTTCTGACCGCGCTGTTCGTGCTGGCCAGCGGCGTCACCATGCTGCAGGTCGCGGCCAACCCCTATGTCAGTCTGCTGGGGGCCGAGGGCTCCGCCTCGAGCCGGCTCAATCTGGCCCAGGCGTTCAATTCGCTGGGCACCACGCTGGCCCCGTACTTCGGGGGCATGCTGATCCTTGGCGCCGCGGTGCTGGGGGCCAGTGAACTGGCCGACATGTCCAGCGCCGACCGTATGGCCTACAAGGTTCAGCAGGCCCAGAGCGTGCAGCTGCCCTACCTGCTGCTGGCCGGTGTACTCGCTGTTCTGGCGGTGGTGATCTATCTGTGGAAGCTGCCCAATTTCAAGGATCAGGCCCGCGACGATAGCCCCACCGAGAACGTCACTGCCGCCCAGGCCTTGCGTCACCCGCATGTACTGTTCGGCGTCATCGGCATCTTTGCCTACGTGGGTGCGGAGGTTTCCATCGGCAGCTTCCTGATCAATTACATCTCGCTGCCGGACATCGGCAACATGAGCGAAAGCAGCGCCGCCAGCTACGTTGCCTATTACTGGGGCGGCGCCATGATCGGTCGCTTTATCGGCTCGGCGCTGATGCAGAAGATTCGCCCCAGCCTGATGCTGGGCGTGTTCGCCATCGTTGCGGCACTGCTGACCGCTGCGACCATGTTGACCTCCGGCCATGTCGCCATGTGGAGCATCGTTGCCATCGGCCTGTTCAATTCGATCATGTTCCCGACCATCTTCACGTTGGGCATCGCCAAGCTCGGTCCGCTGACCAGCAAGGCGTCGAGCCTGCTGATCATGGCCATCGTCGGCGGCGCCATCCTTCCGGTGGCCCAGGGCGCGATCGCCGATACCGTGGGCATTCATCACGCCTTCGTGCTGCCGCTGATCTGCTATCTGTTCATCGCGTTCTACGGCTTCCGCGGCTCGCGGGTCATCAATCCGCACCCCGCCGCTCAAGGTGAAGCCAACGCTTATTCGTGAACGGCTACCCGTCAACGACAAACGCCCCTCGATGGAGGGGCGTTTGTCGTTGAGAACGTCGTTGCCTACGCTCCGGTCATCCGTTTCCGACGGCGTTCACTTGTCTGGATAGTCGGTCGCTTCACCGACCGCCCGCCACTCGCGAATTTCCGCCAGCCGCTCCTCGAGATTCTCGATCACCTTGTCGACACCCCAGGCCCCCAGCACCAGATGACGCGGCGGCTGCGGCTGCGCGACCAGATCCATCATCGCTTGAGCGGCACGCACCGGATCACCCGGCTGCTTGCCGCTGTTGCTGCTGGTTCCTGCCATGCGCGCCTTGGCCGTCTCGGCGTAGTCGTCGATCTTGCTCGGCGTCTGCTGCAGCGAGCGTCCGGCCCAATCGGTGCGAAACGGCCCCGGTTCGACACAGGTGACGCGAACACCCAGCGGCCCCACCTCGGCCTTGAGCGAATCCGACCAGCCTTCCACCGCGTGCTTGCTGGCAGCGTAGTAACCGGAACCCGGAAACCCGATGAAGCCGGCGACCGAACTGATGCTGATGACGTGTCCGGCACGGCGTTCGCGCATGCCGGGCAGCACCGCTCGCGTCATCGCGAACAGACCGAAGACGTTGGCATCGAACTGCGCTCGAATCGCGCTCTCTTCGCCCTCCTCGCAGGAGGCTTGATAGCCGTACCCGGCGTTGTTGATCAGCACATCGATCCGGCCGAACTTGTCGTTCGCCGCCGCGACGACCTCATCGATCTGCGCTGCATCGGTGACATCCAGCGCCAGCGCGAGAACGCGATCTTCGGCGCCTTCGACCAGATCCGCCACGCGCTCGCGGGAACGCGCCGTCGCGATGACTTTCCCGCCCTGCTCGATGATCAGCTTGGCCAGTTCGCGGCCGAAACCGGTGGAACATCCCGTGATCAACCACACGGGAGAATTGGGCATGGACATGCAATACCTCCTTTCGAATATCGAGAACACGAGCTTTCGAGAACACGACGCCACGGAAAATAGATCATGACCGTATGGCAGCGCCGTCGGTGAACGTGAGTCTCTAGCGTAGACGATCTCACGGCAACCGATGCCGCCGCCAAGGCCCGATTCGGCGTCCGACGAGAGCCACCGCTTCGTTCTTCGCGCGAGAGCCGGTTATCGTGCGACCTTAGTCGCAAGCACCTTGAAAGTCATACAACCAAGTCGGGATAATCGCTTAGCGAGCAAAAAATAGACGCGTTATCGATTCGCCTGCTTCCTTCATCGCCCGATCTTTGCAAGCTGCATTTTTGCCTCCTGCACCGTTCAAGGATACCCATTGCCTTTCACCCATAGGATCGCCGGCGCCATCGATACTTCGGATGACGACGCATGACCCAGGTCGAGCAGCTTTTCGAGCGCTACGGTCCACGCTATCGGCTGTGGGTGACGTTGACCGTGATGCTGGGCCTGGTGGCGCTGGGCATGTCGATCACCATCGTCAACGTGGCCATCCCCTACATCAAGGGCGCCTTCGGCATGAGCGACTCGCAGGTCCAGTGGCTTTCTACCGGCTTTCTGGCCTCGACCACCGTGTCGCTGCTGGTCGCGCCGTGGCTGGTGGCCGCCGTCGGTCAGCGAGCCACCTTCGTCGGATTGCTGCTGACGTTCATCGCGGCCTCGATCCTCGGCGGCCTGGGCCAGGGCATGGCGACGCTGGTGGCGGCGAGGATCGTCCAGGGCGGCATGACCGGGTTGATTCGCCCGGTCGCCATGCAGGCGCTGTTCGCCGTCTATCCGCCGGAGGGGCGGGGCATGGCGACTGCCATGTACGGCATGTGCCTGGGCCTGCCGCTGACGCTGGCGACCGTCGTCGGTGGCTGGCTGGTCGAACATTTCACCTGGCGCTACGTGTTCTTCGTCACGCTGCCCATCTGCGCTGCCGCGATCGTGATGGGTCTGTTCTTCCTGCCCACCCGCGAACAGAAGGGTCCGCGCCCCCCCTTCGACTGGGCCGGCGTGGTGCTGCTATTCGTAGCAGTGTTTTCGCTGCTCGCGGCGCTTTCCAACGGCCAGCGCTGGGGCTGGTACGATCCTCGCGTTCCCGAGCTGATACTGGTGTCGGTGCTCTGCGGGGCCACGTTCATTGCCTGGCAGAATCGCTCCCGGCATCCGCTGCTCGACCTGGCGATCTTCCGCAATCGCCTGTTCGTCGTCGGCACGCTGGCGATGTGCCTGTTCGGCGGCACCTTCTACGGCATCATTTACCTGCTACCGCAATTCGTGCAGGCGGTGCTGCACTACAGTCCGATCACGGCCGGGCAGATATTCCTGCCCTCCACCGCCGTGCTCGGCATTCTGGTGCCGCTGGTCGGTTGGCTAAGCGATCGTTACCCGCCCCATTGGATCACGCTCCCCGGTCTCGCCTGCACGCTGCTCTCGGTATGGTTGATGGCGCAGATGGACTGGAATACCTCCTTCGTTTATCTCGCCACGGCGATGGGCATTCTCTCCATCGGCATGGCGTCGTTCCCGCCGCCGACGCTATCCACCGCCATCGCCGGTCTGCCCAGCCACCTCACCGGCCATGGCTCGGGCGCAATCAACTTCGCGCTGCAGCTGGGCGGCGCGCTGGGCACGGCGGGTCTGGTCATACTGCTCGATCGCCAGACCGTCTACCACGGTCAGATCCTGAATGCCGGCGTCAACGCCGGTAACGCCATCGCACGCCAGCAGCTTGGCCAATTGACCGATCTGGTAGGCCGCCTCGGCGTACCGGAAACCCATCAACCGGCCATGGCCGGCTACCTGATGGGCCGCATCGAGGCGATCTGGGCCTCGATTTTCGCCTACCAGGACGGCTTCTGGATCCTGATAGGGAGTCTGCTTCTGGTGGTGATACCGTCGATTCTGCTTAGCCGCTGGCGAGGCTTGCCTCGCGCCTGATCTTGCTCATCCGCCTTATGTTCTCCCGACTTATGTTGTCCCGACTTGTGTTCACCCGACTTTCGAAGGATCCATTCACGCCATGACCGCTGATTCCCCTCGATCTGCCAAGCGCCGCCTGCCTCGCAGCGTGAAACTGCTGATACTCGCCATCGTCGTGGTGCTGTGCCTGATCTGGATCGGCCTGGCGATTGCCCACCGTCTGTCGCATGTCAGCGCCCAGGACGCTCGCGTCATGACCGACCAGGTGACCGTCAGTAGCCGTCTCGAAGGCTGGGTGACCAAGTTCGATCTCACCGAAGGTGACACGCTACACCCCGGCGATGCCGTGGCGGTGCTTTATCGAAAACCCGATGCGCGCAGACTGACCGCACTCGAAGCCGAGGTCGACACTCAGCAGGCCCAACTGGATTATGAACGATCGCGGTTGGCTATGGCCGGGAAACAGCTGAAAGGGGGGATGCATCTGACGCATCGTCAACTCGAGGCCAGCAAAGCCGCCGAAGACGCGGCCCAAGCGCGGCTGACTCAAGCCGAACGGGACTTCAAGCGCTCCGACACGCTCTATCAGAAACGCTCGGTCTCCGAACAGCGCCGTGATCAGGATTACTACGCCTATCAGGCCGCTCTCGCCGAACACGCCCAGGCGCAACAAGAGGTTCAGGTCAATCAGGCGTTGGCGGACAACGCCCAGATCGGCTTCATCAACGGCTCGCAGATGCCGCTTCCCAACCCCGATGTGCTACGGCAACAGGTAAAGATTGCCGAAAGCAACCTTGCCTCTGCCGAGGCCAAACGTGATGAGGAGCAACTGCGCATCGCCGACCTGCAGGTCAAGAGCCCGGTGGATGGCGTGATCGACAAGACGCTCATCGACCAGGGCGAATACATCAGCGCCGGGCAGCCGATCCTGATGATGCACGACCCCTCGAAGCTGTGGGTCGAGGCCAACATCAAGGAAACCGACATCGGCGCGCTGCGCGTTGGCCAATCCGTCTCCATCACCGTCGATGCCTTTCCCGACCAGGCCTTCAGCGGTCACGTCGCCGTCATCGGCCGCGCCGCGACCAGTCAATTCGCCCTGTTACCGGACCCCAACCCCTCCGGCAACTTCACCAAGATCACGCAGCGAATTCCCGTACGCATCCGCTTCGACGACGGCCCCACCGACCTAATCGGCCCCGGCATGATGGTCGGGGTGGATATCGACATCAGCGGCGCCGACAAACGCCAACCGGATTCACAATCAGGCGTCGACTCCCACAGCTGACCGAATCGATGAGATCGGAGCGGTGAAAACTCTCACCCGCGCAGCGCCCGACAATGGCGCTGCGCCGACTCCTCGATGACGTGCTTGGCATCGATCAGTATCTCGCGACCCCAGAAAGCGGAATAGGCGCTGTCGAAATCGAGCGGCTCGAGGCGCCTGGCAATACTCTCGACCGTGCTGGCGTCGAGAGGAATATTGTTGGGATAGGACCACATGAACGATGCCATACGATCCGGCGTCACCAGCAGCGTATCGCTAGTCAGTAGCACCTCGTGCTCGGGCCAGTGCAGCACGCTGGCGCCGGGGAAATGGCCACCTAGACGATGGACCTCGACGCCGGGCAATATTTCGCGAGACGCCCCCTCCCAGAACTCGATTCGCACATCCGGCACGGTGACCCAGTCACGATCTGCGGCGTGAACATGAATCGGGCAGTCGAACGCCTGTGCCCAATCTGCCATGGTGGAAAAGAAATGCGGGTGGGACAGCACGATGGCATCGAGCCCGCCGAGACCTTCGATGATCTCGATGGTCGCCTCGTCGAGTAAGGTCAGGCAGTCCCACAGCACATTGCCAGCCGGTGTTCGTACCAGGAAGGCGCGCTGGCCGATGGCGAAGCTTGGCGTGGTGCCTATCGCCATCAGTCCCGGCGCCATGTGGCGGAAGGTGTTGGTGTGATGGGTCGCCAACTCGGTTGGCGTCGTCCAGCGCTGGCCCTCGACGGGCACGAACTGACGCTCGTCCTCGCAGATTTCGCAGTGCTCCGGCGGTGCCTCGCTGGGCGTATATTGCACACCGCAGGTAGCGCAGATAAAACCATGGTTACGCATCTCGACCTCCCCGTAGAACCGCCTCAGAACATCGATTGTCACTTCTCTTTATCAACGTCGCTTATTATCAACGTAGCTTGAGGTCGTGCGCTTGCCAGCGATCGTCACGCTTTATGCTGCCGGATCACCAGCCATCCGGCGATCAAGATAATCGCCATACCCACCAGCATTGGGCCATCAGGAACCTCGCCGAATAACCAGAACCCCCAACCGATGGCGAATATCAGATAGGCGTAGTCGAATGTGCCTACCAACGAAGACGGCGCAATCTGATACGCTCGCGCGACGCCGGTGTTGACGGTCACCATCAGTAGCGCATAAACGAGGATCAGCGATATCTCAAAGATATCGAGGGGCTGCCATTGCCGGCTCAAGAAGCCCTGCCGCACGGCGGTGTCACCGATCGTGGTCGCCGTCAGCCCGCTGCCCACGAGCCCGGCCAGCGCAAAGGAGAGATTCAGGCCCAGCGCCAATACCAGCGGGCGCTCACCGGCGCAGTGGCGACGCGTCAAGACCATGGCGACGGCGTAGCAGCAGGCTGCGGCCACCGGCAGGCAGATGGCGACAGACACCAATCCCGGTCCCGGACGCAGCACCAGCAGAACGCCCCCGAAGCCGATGCCGATCGCTGCCCAGCGACGAAGGGTCAGCCGTTCATCACCCATCAGCGACGCCATCATCGCAATGAACAGCGGCGTGGTATAGATCCCCACGGCGGCGGTCGCCAGCGGGATCAAGGGTAACGCCGCGTAGAACAATAACCACATCGCCAGCAACAGCAGGCTGCGCAGCATCACCCACCCGATCTTCCCGGGTACCAAGGCCGCCAGCCCCCCGCGCAGAACCAGGCACCCAGCCACAATGGGAATCGACACCAACGATGCCATCGCGAGCAGTTGCCAAAGCGACAGCGCCGCGCTGAGATACTTAACCAACGCGTCAGATAACGCGAGCAGACAAACCGAGCCGACGATCAACATCACCCCTTGGCGATGATTGTCATGGCGTTGCTGATGCATGATGATCCCTATCGTTTCCAGACTGATGGGGCTCAGCATGCACGGAGAACCTGTCATCTGACCAACGACTTCACCGTCACAACCCATGAGCTCAGATTATGAATCGGCTAGGTCAGTCATTGCCGCCTTTGTCGACGTTATTGCCTTTCGAGGCGGCCGCGCGCCTCGAAAGTTTCTCGCGCGCGGCCGATGAGCTGCACCTCACTCAGGCCGCCGTCAGCCGCCAGATACGCGCACTGGAGGACGATCTGGGCCTCGCGTTGTTCGAGCGCCGTAATCGCGGCGTCTTTCTCACCCCAGACGGTCGCGAATTCGCCGACATCGTCTCCCGGGCGTTACGCGCCATGGCGGATCAGGCCGACGAGCTGCGTGGCCCTCATCGCGGTTCCCAGGTCATTCTATTCTGCCAGCTGTGTGAGGCCTTCTACTGGTTGATGCCGCGCCTGGCCACCTTCAACCGCCGCCACTCCGACATCGACCTGAAGCTGGCGACGTCGACGCGCCCCGTCACCGAACACCGCGACCCGTTCGATATCGCGCTCCAAACCCACGGCAGGCCCAGCGGCAACCATCGTCTCGCCTTCACCGCGACCGATGAGATCTACCCCATCTGCAGTCCCCATCATCCCGCGGCACAACAGGCACCCCTGGCCCTGAGCTCGTTGGCGGGATTCGAGTTGCTACATCATCGGGTCGAGCCGCAGGAGTGGATGGAGTGGCGCGACTGGTTCCGCGCCATGGGGCACCCCTTGACGGCCCCCCTGCCCGGCAAGCGCTTCGACAGCTATCCGCTGATGCTTCAAGCGGCCCTGGAAGGCCACGGCGTGGCACTGGGTTGGCGGCGCACGACCGAACGGCTGATCGCGTCGGGTGAACTGGTTCGTCCCGTGAGCGACAGTCTGCCTCAACCGGCAGCGATCGCCGTGTACACGCGACAGGGATCGCCCGAACGTCACGCTACGCGGGCATTGCTGGACTGGCTGAAAGACGCGCTGGCCGATACCGACCACTGACATTGCCCGCCCTCACCCGCCACGTCACCGAGGTGACTCATCGGCTTCGAATCGTTGCAGCCAGCCTTTGACGAATACCTCACCGGGCAACACCCGGAAAAACTCGGTCGAGCGCACGGCGGATTGAAAATAGGGATCACGCTCTGCCGCAAACGTCGGGCGAAACCCGGCGCGTTTTACCCGCTGACGCTGTTGGCGACGATTCGCCCGCGACGACAGGTCACTCATGCTATCCAGCAACAGCGCCTTGTGTTTCTGCATTGCCGGGGCGAGGGGCCACAGCATCGGCACCGGCGCGTCATCGAACAGCGAGTCGATGGCGATGGATTTTGGTGGCATCCAGGCCGGCTGAAAGGCCGGACCGGGAGGATAGGCGTGACGATAGTGATTGGCATAGAGCATGACGTTAGCCGGCCGGTGCGCGCTTTCCGACAGCGCCAGTGCCAGTGCCAGCGATGTCGCGCGATGATCGCCATGCGGGTCGAATTCGGGATCGGTCACCAGCACCGTTTCGGGGCGCAGAGTATCGATCAATTGCCGGAGGGCAGCCAGCACATGCTCGCGCTCGAGCACGTCGGTCTCCGAGAAAGGCAGTTCGACACGATTGAAGGCGCGGGTCTCGCGGACCGGCCACGCCGGCGTCTGCGGCGTGCCGTCATGGATCAACGACCACCCCTGTCCATCCGGCACGCCGATCAACGTCGATCGCTCTGGCGACAGTCCGGATAGCAGCGGCGTGGCGTAGACGTTCCAGCGTCGCCATTCGGCCTTGCGTCTCGAAGCGTCTGCCTGGGTCTGGTCCAAGCCGCTGAGATACTGCCGATCCATGCTCTTGAGCTTCTCGCCGCAGGAGAGCGTGACAATGTGCATCGTCTCCGCCTGATCGGTGTAGAACCCGCCGGCAGCCAACTCTGCGTCATCCGGGTGCGGGGCCAGAATCAGATACGGCCCCGTTAGCGCCGGTCGCGGGTGCCAGCGGAGACGCGGCGTCTCGACGAGCCGGGCACCTTCGACGCTGAGCTGAAGCTCGCCCTCCGCCGCAACATCCTCTGGTAATGGATAGGCAATCCGCTGCCTGTCGCGCTCGGGCTCCAGCGAGAAGACTTCAGGCGAACGCTCTCCCCCGCTGATCGTCACGCGGGGCAAGCCTCGGCGGGCCCACGACCAACGTCTGGCCTTCAGCGTCAGCTCGATCTCGATCATGCCCGCGACGTCGGCTGCACGCGCCGGCAGGCTGAATCCATAACGATCGCTACCCAGAGATGTCGCCTCGATCACACCGCTCATGTCGTCCCCATCGTTTGCAGATGCCGAGTCATGCTGTCGACGTAATGATCCAGCGCAAAATGCTCACGCACGAAGCGCTGCCCGGCCTGGCGCATGCCGAGATGACGCTCGGGATCGCCGAGCACCGCAGCCACGCTTTCTGCCAGGCGTTCTGGCGATACCCCAAGTGGCACACGCAGTTGATCCGTGTCCGGGTCGTAGACCTGCGGCGGAATACTGCTGTGATCGGCATGCGTCGTCAGCGACTCGACCGCTTCGGTGCACGGCAACGTCAGACCGCTGACGCCCTCGCTCAAGGTCTCCGGCAGGCCATCGACCCGACTGCCGATGACCGGACAACCGACGGCGGCCGCCTCGATACTGACCAGGCCGAAGGTCTCTCGAAACGACGGACACAGCAACAGATCGAATGTCGCAAGCTCGGCCGACATATTGTCGACGAAGCCATGAAAGATGACCCGATCGGCCAGGCCCAATTCATCGACCAGGCGCTTGAGGCTCTGCTGCATCATGCCGCTACCTAGCACGTGCAGCTCGGCATCGAGGCCGCTATCCACCAAGCGGCGAAGGGCGCGAATGGCAATGGGGAAGCCTTTGACTGGCACCAACCGCCCCGCCACACCCAACCGCCAGCGTCGATTGACGGCCAGCTCGGATGCCTCGACGACTGCGCTGTTGCCCACTGGATGAATCAACGGATTATGCTGCACCACCATGGGGATATCGGTGACACCCCAGCGCAGCTGCAACATGCGGCGAGTCGCATGAGAGACGCAGATCACACCGTCGCAGGCAGCCAGGTGCGCCAGTCGAGACGAGCTCGGATTGGCGCGCCATGCGGAGCCATGATCGTAGTGGATCGCCCGCGCGCCGAGCTTGCGATGGGCCGCAATCAGCGGGCCAGCATTGAGCTGTGACCAGCTCAACAACACATCCGGCCTGGGCACCTTGGTCAGCGCTCGCGACATGCCCCACTGCCGCACTCCCGGTATCCACGCGGGGAGTTTGACGCCCTGTGGCGCCTTGTAGCCGATCATCGGCATTCCCGGCGGCAGCCGAGACGCCATCGCCTCGGCGACGCGATCGCCTTTGTTGACCAGCACGTTGCCGTGGTCACGGCGGGCGAGCTCGTGGATCAGCGTGGCACAGAGCAAGCCGATGCCCCCCGCCACGTTGAAACTCGCAAAGTGCGATACGTTCATGAAAGAGCCTTTCCCTTCGAACCATCGGCGTCCAGCGCCGGGATAATAAGCATGGTAAGTGAAGTATTCACGAGAGCAAGCGGCAAAAGGCGAGACCGGGATACGGCTAGCCGAAGACACACCCCGGGCATTCTCTGCCAACGCGCATTATCGATGCACACTATCAACGCAAACTAGACGACTGGTCTATTCCGGACTAGAGTGGGCGCATGAACAATTCACTTGCCAATCGCGACGTCAAGACGCAGATCCTTGATATCGCTCAGTCCACCATGGGAAGCCGAGGGTTTTCCGCGGTCGGGCTGAATGAAATTCTCAAGGCGGCTCAGGTCCCGAAAGGCTCTTTCTACCATTACTTCGAGTCGAAAGAGGCATTTGGAGTCGCACTGCTGGAACGTTACTTCAGTCGCTATCTGGCCGAACTTGACGTATTGCTTGGCGCTACTGACGACGGCTCCGCCATTTCCCGGTTGATGCGCTATTGGCAGCGGTGGGTGGACACCCAGGCCGGAAATGACCTGCAAAGCCGCTGCTTGGTGGTCAAGCTGGGTGCCGAGGTCAGTGATCTATCGGATTCCATGCGTCAGGTACTGGAAGACGGCACGGATCGGGTCATCGAGCGTCTGACCCGCGAGCTGAAACGCGCCCGGCAGAACGGAGAAATGGCTGCCGACGGCGATGCCAGCGAGTTGGCTGCCTCGCTTTATCAAATGTGGCTAGGGGCCAGCATGTTGGCTAAGGTTACCCAGGACGATAGACCGTTGCAGTCGGCATTGAGCACAACACGACGCTTGCTCGGCCGTGACTGAACCGAGAGTGAATCCAGGGCCGACGAATCGGCTCTTTTATTTTCACTGCGACTAGACGACTGGTCTAATCGAATCGACTTCATCGACGCAAAAGGAGTGCCTCATGGCGCAGAATCAGGCAATCAATCGACAGTGGGTACTGGCCTCGCGCCCTCACGGCGAGCCGAGTCGGGATAATTTTCGCCTGGAAGAGACCGAGATCCCCAGCGTTACCGAAGGCTCGGTGTTACTGCGCACGGTGTATCTCTCGCTGGACCCCTACATGCGGGGCCGCATGAGCGACGCGCTATCCTATGCCCCACCCGTGGCAATCGATCAGGTCATGGTCGGCGGCACCGTCAGCCGCGTCGTCGAATCTCGACATGCCGATTTCCAGCCAGGCGATTGGGTGCTGGGCTACAGCGGCTGGCAGGACTACGCCCTGTCGGACGGCACGGCCCTGACCAACCTGGGACAGCAGCCCGAGAATCCTTCCTACGCTCTTGGCGTCATGGGCATGCCGGGCTTTACCGCCTACATGGGGCTGACGGATATCGGCAAACCCAAGGCGGGTGAGACCCTGGTGGTCGCTGCCGCTACCGGCCCTGTCGGTGCGACGGTTGGACAGATCGGCAAGATCAAGGGCATGCGGGTCGTCGGTATTGCCGGCGGTGACGAAAAGTGCCGCTATGTGGTCGAGACACTGGGCTTCGATGCCTGTATCGACCACCGGGCAGACGACTTCGAAACCCAGCTCGAAGCCGCGTGCGATGCCGGCATCGATGTCTACTACGAAAACGTGGGCGGCAAGGTCTTCGATGCCGTCCTGCCGCTGCTGAACACCAGCGCTCGAATACCGGTCTGCGGCGTGGTCGCGCAGTACAACGCGACGGATCTGCCGGAGGGGCCCGACCGCCTGCCTATGTTGATGACGACCATTCTCAAGAAGCGCCTCACCGTGCGCGGGTTCATCATCTTCGATGACTACGGGCATCGTTTCGACGAATTCTTCACTGATATGTCGCGCTGGGTCGAGGAAGGTCGCATTCACTATCGCGAAGAGATCAAGGAAGGCCTGGAAAATGCCCCCAAGGCGTTCAGCGGTCTGCTGAAGGGTGAGAACTTCGGCAAACTCGTCATCCAGGTCGGCGAGCGCTGATCCCATGTCGCTCGATCTCGTCCCCCTCGATCTCGTCCTCCTCGACTTCGAAGCACCGGATCCCGCGGTCATCGATTGCGTAACCACCACAAAGGCATTCATCCCATGAAAGTATTAATGGTACTGACATCACACGATCAACTTGGCGACACCGGTGAGAAAACCGGCTTCTGGCTCGAAGAGCTGGCAGCGCCTTATGTCGTCTTCCAGGACGCCGGCGCCGATATCACGCTGGCCTCGCCCAAGGGGGGTCAGCCCCCGCTGGACCCTAAAAGCGACGACCCGACGGCGGATACCGAAGAGGTCAAACGTTTCCGCGCTGACGCGGAGGCCATCAAGGCACTTGCCAGCACCCACGTGCTGGCAGATATCGATAGCGACGATTTCGACGCAGTCTTCTACCCTGGCGGCCACGGCCCGCTGTGGGACCTGGCCGAAGACAAGGCATCCATTGCGCTGATCGAACGTACCCTGCGGACCGGCCGTCCCGCGGCGCTCGTTTGCCATGCGCCTGGCGTACTGCGTCACGTGAAGGACGCTGACGGCGCGCCGATCGTGAAGGGTAAAAAGGTCACCGGCTTTTCCAACAGCGAGGAAGAGGCTGTCGGCTTGACAGACGTGGTGCCGTTTCTGGTCGAGGACGTGCTCAAGTCACAGGGTGGCGACTACAGCAAAGGCGCTGACTGGTCCTCTTACGTTCTGACCGACGACCTGCTGATTACCGGCCAGAACCCGGGCTCCTCCGCCGAAACCGCGAAGGCCCTGCTGAAACGACTCAACGAAAAGGGGTAGTTCAATGAGCACTTACGTGATCTTCATCAAGGACGCCACCCTCGATAGCGAGGAGATGGCGATCTACGCCGACAAGGCCAGCAAGGCAAGGGGGGAGGTCCCTCCCAAGCCCCTGGCATTCTATGGCGATATCACCACCCTAGAGGGCCCAGAAGCCGAGGGTGCCGTGGTGCTGGAGTTTCCCGACCGCCAGGCCGCGCTGGCGTGGTATGAAAGCCCGGCCTATCAGGAGGCCAAGCAGCATCGGCTCAAAGGCGCCGACTATCGTGTCATGATGGTGGAAGGGGTTTAACGGCTAGCGGTTGCCGGTAGAAATTCCAGTGCAAAGGGGGCGGCAAGTGATAATGCCGCCCCCTTTATTGTGCAGCCTCTCCGGTATGGACCGACAACCTCCGGCCGTCATCGATGCCACCGCCAGCTCGGCAGAAAAAACCGCCGGACCGTCTACCTCCAGAAGTTGCTCTTCACCAGATCGACCACATCGCTCATGCGGCCGTTGAGCACGGCCTTGCCCGAATAGAGCGCGGTGGACGTTACCTGCCCCGGTTCGATCTTGGGCGGCATCACCAGCTCCATGCGGTTGACCTTGACGTCGAGAATCGCCGGGCCGGGATGGGCCAGCCACTCGGCGATGGCGTGCTTGAGCTCGTGTTCCTGCTCGACCCGCCGCCCCCACAGGCCGATCGACTGCGCCAGCAGCCCGAAATCGGGGTTGTCGAGGTCGGTGTAGCTGTCCAGCAGACCGTCGACTTTCTGCTCCAGCTCGACGAAACCCAGCGAGCTATTGTTGAAGACGACGATCTTGAGCGGAATCTTCTCCTGCTTCAGGGTCAGCAGGTCGCCCATCAGCATGGTCATGCCACCGTCGCCGCACATCGCGATGACCTGACGCTCGGGGAATGCCTTCTGAATGCCGATCGCCTGCGGATAGGCGTTGGCCATGGTGCCGTGGACGAGGCTCGACAGCGTCCGACGCTTTCCGTTGGCGCGGATGTGACGCAGCATCCAGACCATCGGGCTGCCGCCATCGGCGGTAAAGAAGGCGTCGTCGTGGGCGGCTTCGTCCAGCGCCAGCGTCAGTTCCTGCGGATGGATCAGGCCGTCGTCGTCGGACTCGTGAGCGTCGCGCTCCAGCGCCTTGTGGTAGCTCTTGCGGCAGCGCTCCAGCCAGGACGTGTCGCTCTGCTCGTCGACGATCTGGGCCAGCGCGGCACAGGTATCGCGCACGCTGCCGAGCAGTCCGATGTCGACCGGGTGACGTTTGCCGATCTGCTGCGGATCGATATCGACCTGAATGATCGTCGCCTTCTCGGGATAGAACTGCGTCCAGGCGAAGTTGCAGCCAAGCAGCAGCAAGGTGTCGCATTCGGCCACGGCGTGGTAACCCCCGGCGAGGCCGAAAACCCCGGTCATGCCGACCTCGAAGGGATTGTCCGGTTCGATGAAATCCTTGGCCCGCGAGGTCCACGCCACCGGCGCGTTGAGCTTGGCCGCCAGCACCATCACCTCGTTACGCGCGTGCTCGCAGCCGGAGCCGGCGAAAATCGAGATCTTGCCCCCGGCGTTGAGCGCCTTGATCGCCGGCACCAGCTCCTCGGCGCTCGGCCGGGTGATCGGGTTGAATCGATGGGCGCGATACGGCAGATCCTGGCTCGGCTTCTGGGTGAACAGATCGCCGTGCACGATCAGCACCGCAACACCGTTCTCGGCCAGTGCCGCCTGGGCCGCCAGGGCCGTCATCCGGCGCACCTGATCGGGATTGATGATCCTTTCGCAGAAGACGCTGCACTGCTCGTAGATCGGCTTGGGATCGACGTCCTGAGGAAAGCCGACGCCGGTATCGGCGGTACCCACCTGAGAGGCGATCAGCACCACCGGGGAGCCGCTACGATGGGCTTCAAACAGGCCGTTGACGAAATGTAGCGTACCCGGGCCGCAGGTACCGGCACACAGCGCCAGTTCCCGAGTCATGTAGGCTTCGCCACCGGCGGCGAAACCGCCGACCTCTTCGTGGCGCACATGCACCCACTCGAGATCGCTGCGCCGGATCGCGTCGGTGAAGTGATTGATGGTATCGCCGACCACGCCATAGCAGCGCTTGGCGCCCGCCTCGGCAAGGGTTTCGACGATGATTTCAGCGACATTCTGATGACTCATGGGGCGACTCCTGTCATGGCCAGACACTGCCGAAGCGATGCTGCGCTATTCTCGGCGACTTCGACCTCGTCGGCCCGATGAACTGGGCGATGAATGAGATAAAAAAGAGTGAAATAGTGGGCACTGACGAAACGAGGCACCACACGACAGGTGCAGCGCCTCGTTCAAGCGTAGTCGGCAATCGGTGAATCGCCTTGACTCAGGCCATTTCCGCCGGGTCCGGCACCCGCGGGAAGCGGGGCGGATGCGCCTGCATATAAGCGTGGCAGGCGCGGAGCACGCGAACGTCGTCATGCTTGCCGCCGGCGAGCTGGAAACCGACCGGCAGCCCGCGGTCGGTGAACCCGCAGGGAACGGAAGCCGCCGGCTGCTGGCTGAGGTTGAACGGATAGGAAAACGGTGCCCACTCTTCCCAGTCGCGCATGCCGCGGCCCGGCGGCACCTCATGGCCGGCCTCGAACGGTTCGATCGGCACCGTTGGCGTCATCAGCAGGTGATACTGCTGATTGAAGCGCTCCAGGCACTCGGTGAAATTGGCCCTCCGGCCAAGGGTCTGGAACAGGTCCAGCGCACTCCACTGCTCGGCGGTGCGCGCGTTGGCCACCAGCCCGGGGTCGAGCTGCTGGCGCTGCTTTTCGCTGCACTTCGACCAGAAATCCAGCGATGCGGTGAACCAGAGCTTCTGGAAGATATCGATCGGAGACTCGAACCCCGGATGAACTTCTTCGACCTCGGCGCCCAGCTGCTCCAGGTTGCGTGCTGCCTCGCGCACCCGGGCGGCGACCTGCTCGTCGACCTCGGCATAGCCCAGTGTCGGCGAGTACGCGATACGTAGCCCGCGCAGATCCTGGTCGAGATCGGCACCCCAATCCGCCGGCTGACCCCGCGTGGCGTAAGGATCGCGATAATCGTAGCGCCCGATCACGTTGAGCATGCGCACGGCATCTTCGACGTTGCGCGTCAGCGGCCCGATATGGGATAGCGACGGCTCGGTGGCAGGCGGCCATTGGGGTGTCCAGCCGTAGGTCGGCTTGAACCCGAAGACGCCGGTGAAGGCCGCCGGAATGCGGATCGAGCCGCCGGAATCCCCGCCCTGGTGCAACACGCCCATATTGAGCGCGGCAGCGGCAGCCGCGCCACCGGAGGAGCCTCCCGGTGTCAGACGCGTATCCCAGGGGCTGTAGGTGGCCCCGAAGACCCGATTGTCGGTCACTGCCTTCCAGCCAAACTCCGGCGTATTGGTCTTGCCGAGAATCACCGCGCCCGCTTCCCGTAGCATCCGGGCTGGCGGGCAGTCCTGTTCGCACGGCGCCGACGACGACGTCAGCGAACCGCCACGCGCCGGCATGCCGGCCACTTCGGCAAGGTCCTTCATCGACACGGGAATACCATCGATGGCGCTCAACGGTTTGCCCTGCCCCCAGCGCCGGGCCGACGCCTTGGCGGCCTTCTCCGCGCCCTCGCGATCCACGTAGACATACGCATTCACGGCGCCGTTGAAGCGATCGATACGGTCGAGCGAGGCCCGTGTCGCCTCCAGCGGCGATGCTTCGCCGGATCGATACATTCGCTCGAGGCTTACGGCGTCCATATTGCCAAGATCAGTACCTGAATCGGGTTTGCTCACAATCCCTCCACGTCCTGTGGGTGTGGTGCGGTCACACGAATTTCGTCGCGATCAAGCCTAGTCGGCAATCCAGCGGCGGCGCAATGTCGATATCGGACAAGATCGGGTTCGCTGGCTCGCTTCAGAAGTCGTGTTCGGCGGCGCTCGGTGCCGACGAATTGGCATTCATGCGCTGCAGATGCAGCCGTCGAGTCAGACGGATCACCGGTCGAATCAACATCTCGACGCTACCGATCACGAACAGCCAAGTGCCAGCGTAGGCCAGGGAATCGTAGAAGAAAAAGATGCTGCCAATGACGAACCAGACACCGACCAGGATATCGTTGGCAATGCTCAGTATTTCGTAGCGTTGGCGGATGATCAGCTCGTCGTGGCCAAAATGCAGTGTCAGCGGCTCGTTGCCGTTCGAGGTTTCGGTACGCTGGCGGGAAGTGCGACTCATGATCAGGTGACTCCGTTCGAACTGAAAGAAGGGTCGCATCAGTCTGGTTCAGCTTGTCAGGAGGCGCAAAGCAGATCTGGCTCGGACCCGCCGACCCTATTTCACTGGCTCCGTGACAGTTTGTCTTCCATGATGGACTCAAGCGAGACGACCTGCTTTTGGCAATCCACGTAACGAGGTGAGAGTCCGTGCCCAATTCGACGCCATCGCAACATGAGCGCACCCCCGTCGCCGACAACACCACGATGTTCATCTTCGGCGCCGGCGGTGACTTGGTGAAGCGGCTGCTGATCCCGTCACTCTACAATCTGGATCGGGATCAGTTGATCGACCCTGAAATGCAAATCGTCGGCATCGATCTCGCCGAGTATGATGACGACGCGTTTCGCGCCCATCTCAAGCAGTTCATCGCCGAAAAGGCGGCAGATAGTCACTCGGAAGGACGCGTCAAGTCGCTGGATGAATCGCGCTGGGCCGAGTTCGAGCAGCGAATCCATTATCTGCAGGGCGACTTTACCGATGAAGCCGTTTATCGCCAGATCGAGGACGCCATCGCCACCTCCGGCAACGACAATGCGATCTTCTATTGTGCAACGTCATCGCGGTTTTTCAGCGACATCGCCAAGCAACTCGGCCAGGCCGGATTACTGACCGAACGAGGCGAAAACTATCGACGGTTGATCGTCGAGAAACCGTTCGGCCATGATCTCGAATCGGCCCAGGCATTGAATGCCGATCTGCTCGAGGTGATGAAGGAAGATCAGATCTATCGGATCGACCATTTTCTGGGCAAGGAGACGGTTCAGAACATTCTCGTCGCCCGCTTTGCCAATGTGCTGTTCGAGCCTTTCTGGAACAACCATTACATCGATCATATCCAGATCACCGCGGCGGAAACGGTGGGTGTCGAAGAACGCGCGGCTTTCTACGACAAGGCCGGCGCCATGCGCGACATGGTGCCCAATCACCTTTTCCAGCTGCTTGCCATGGTCGCCATCGAACCGCCGGCGGCTTTTGGAGCCGATGCCCTGCGCAGCGAGAAGTCCAAGGTGCTGGGTGCGATTCGGCCCTGGACGCCCGAAGAGGCCGCCCATCACTCCGCACGCGGGCGCTACGAAGCCGGGCAGCTCGATGATCGGCCGGTACCCGGCTACCTCGACGAAGATGGCGTCGATGCGGACAGTCAGACCGAAACCTTCGTCGCGATGAAAGTGATGGTCGATAACTGGCGCTGGGTCGGTGTGCCGTTCTATCTGCGTACCGGCAAACGCATGAGCGCGCGGGATACCGAGATCGCGATCTGTTTCAAACCGGCCCCTTACGCCCAGTTCCGCAACACCGACGTGGAGCGGATGGCATCCAACTGGCTGATCATCCAGATCCAGCCCAACGAGGGGATGTGGTTCGACTTCCAGGCCAAACGGCCCGGCCCCGAGCTCGAGATGGATACCGTCAAGATGGGCTTCGCCTACAAGGACTTCTTCGATCTGCCTGCCGCTACCGGCTACGAAACGTTGATCTACGACTGCCTGACCGGCGATCAGATGCTGTTCCAGCGCGCCGACACCATCGAAAACGGCTGGCGCGCGGTACAGCCTTTCCAGCAAGCCTGGTCCCGCGAGTCGACGACCGGAGAGAACGAAATCGAAGGCTACGCCGCGGGGTCCGACGGTCCCGATGGTGCCCACGAGCTGATCCAGCGCGACGGCCGGCTATGGCACAAGGTCGGCGAACCCACCGGCCCCGGCGTCGCGCCGGTGCCGCGCGGTCGCTGAATCACCGGTGAATCGCAGACTTGGCGATATCCGATGATCCAGACTGGTATGGATACTTTCGATGACTCGGGGCGGGAAGGTTTGAGTGCCTAGCGCCAGGAAGACTTGGATCGCGGTCGCCGCGATGTTTGCCTTGAATGGGGGACTGTTCGGCACCTGGGCGTCACGCATCCCCACAGTGGTCGAACGCCACGCCCTCGACGGCGGCCAGCTGGGGCTGCTTCTGTTGACCCTGGCCGCTGGCGCCATCGCCTCGTTCCCGCTCGCCGGACGGGCATCGGACACTTTCGGAGCGGCGCGTGCGACGCTCGTCATCGCACTGGCTTACACGATCGCGCTCGTACTGATCGCCGGCGCGCCCAACGTCTGGCTGACCGGAGCGGCGCTGTGCCTGTTCGGCGCCGGCCACGGGGGCATGGACGTCACCATGAACAGCTGGGCCGGCGAGGCCGAAAGGCATATCGCCAAACCGGTCATGTCCACGTTTCACGCTATGTGGAGCTTGGGCGCCGGCGTCGGGGCGGTGGGCGGCTACCTGGCGACATCGCTCGAGCTCGGTCTGATGGCGCATTTCGCCCTGGTCGGCATCGTGTTCTGGGCGCTGACAACCTGGCTCGCCGCCATCGGCTGGCCCTCGGAGACTCGCCAGCCGACCAAGGGCGCCAAACGCTTTCCGCTGCCTCACGGTGCGCTTTTCTGGATCGGTCTCGTCGCGATGTGCGCCGCGCTCGGCGAGGGCGCCATCGCCGACTGGAGCGCGCTGTTTCTGGTCAGCGTCACTTCGGCGACCCAGGCTCAGGGCGCGCTGGGTTACGCGGTGTTTTCAGCGGCCATGGTTGTCATGCGCCTGTTGGGGACGAGCGTTATCGTAAGGTTGGGGGAGGTCAATGTCGCCCGGATCGCCGGCTGTTCGGCGGTCGCGGGCGTTCTGCTGGCCGTCATCCCCGCCAGCTTCGCAGCGACACTGGCGGGTTTCGTGCTGCTCGGACTGGGCTACGCGCTGATCATGCCGCTGGCTTTCTCGCGCGCCGCCAACGATCCGGACACCCCGCCTGGCGTAGCAATCGCCAGCGTTGCCACGCTCGGCTATGGCGGCATTCTGATCGGCCCGCCGCTGATCGGCTTCACCGCGCACTTCATCACGCTGCACTACGCCTTCGCCCTGCTCGGCGTTCTGGCGCTGGTGATCGTCGTCAAGGCCTCGGCGCTGGGGCGCCCCGAATCAAGCGCCGCCCCGGCCGCCGAGAGACCTCGCCAGTAGCTTCTCGACCAGCGTTGCCAGGGGCACTGTTACAGGGTCCACGGTCACAGGGTCCACGGCATTCACTCCGTCAGCCGCGCCAACGCAAAACCGGCAATGGCGGTGTCCTGCACGCCGGTACCGGTGAGATCGCAGACGGTGATCTGCGAGTCGGAGGCACGTAGACTCTTGCCGCTGGCGATCACGCGGCCCAGCTCGTTGACGGTGAACGGGGGCTGGTGGCCGGCGTAGGCCTTGAGCTCACCGTTGTTCTCGCTCTGGGCGCGGGTATCGGCGACATAGTGATCGGCTCGTTCCATGACGGACGTATCCAGCTCACGCTTGTCCGGGCTATCCGAGCCCATGGCGGTGACATGAACGCCTTCACGTAAATGCTCGCCACTCAGCAGCGGCTCCCGCGACGGCGTGGTGGTAACGATGATGTCCGCCTCGCGGCAGGCCTCGCCGATATCGGTATGTACCGCCACGGTCAGCCCGTATTTTTCCTGCATCCGCGCTGCGTAGGATTCGGCCTTGGCGACATCCCGCGCCCAGACATCGAGGGTGTCGATGTCCCGCACCAGCATGAGCGCGGCGACCTGCAGCTCCGCCTGCAGCCCGGCGCCGAGTACGGTGACGCGTTTACTGTCGGCACGCGAAAGATACTTGGCGGCAATGGCGCCAGCCAGTGCGGTGCGAATATCGGTGAGGTAGCCTTCATCGAACAGCACCGCCTCGACCAGCCCGGTCTTGGCCGAGAACACGATCATCAGGCCGTTGAGACTCGGCAGTCCCAGTTTCGGGTTGTCGAAGAAGCCAGGGCTGACCTTGATCGCGAAGCGAGAATTGCCCTTGATATGCGCGGTCTTGACGTCGACCTCACCGTTGGCCTCCTCGATCGCCATCGACAGGATCGGCGGCTGCACCACGTTGCCCTCGCCCAGCGCGCGAAAGCCCGCCTCGACGGCTTCGAGCGCGGCGTGATCGAGACTGACGACGTCCTGAATCTGCTGGCGGTTATAGAGTTCCATCGGGATGACTCCTGAGTCCATTCGGTTGAATTCGTAACATCATTCGAGCGCTCAGCGCTCTGGATAGTCGATCAGGGTTTTCGCCCGCATCAGGTTTTCGGCGTCGACGCCATTGCCCGAGACGATCAGCGCCACCTTCTCGCCCCGAACGTCGATGCCGTGCTCCTCGATGGCGGCGAGCCCGACCGCGGCGGCGCCTTCCACCAGCATCTTTTCATGCTCGAAGAAGTGCAGCATGGCGCGGGCAATGGCCGTTTCCGACACCTGGCAATGATCGTCCATGACCTCGCGAACCAGCTCGAACGTGCAGCGGTTGTCGAGCCCGATCCCGCCACCCAGCGAGTCCGCCAGCGACGCTTCTTCCTCCACCTCGACCGGCTTGCCGCCGGCAAGGCTCTCGATCATTGCTGCGCCGCGCTGCATGCTGACGCCGGTCACGTGGACCTTCGGGTTGATGCCCTTGAGCGCGCGGCCGACACCACCGAGCAGACCGCCACCGGAAAGCCCGATCAGTGCACGGTCGAGCTCAGGGATATCTTCCATCAACTCTAGCCCGATGGTGCCTTGCCCCGCCGCGATCAACGGATCGTCGAAGGGCTCGATCAGCGCCATCCCCTCCTCGGCGACCAGACGCCGCGCCTCGACGAAGGCATCGTCCTGGGAGCGTCCGATGATCCGGGCTTCGGCACCCAGCGCCTCGATGGCCGCTACCTTGTTGGCCGGTACCAGTTCGGAGACGCAGATGATGGCGCGGGCGCCGAGCCGCTTCGACGCCCAGGCCACCGCGCGGCCATGATTGCCGGTGGAGGCCGTGGTCACGCCGCGCTCCAGCTGTTCCGGCGACAGCGACGCGATCTTGTTGAGCGCGCCTCTCAGCTTGAAGGCACCGCTCGGCTGCAGGGTTTCCAGCTTGAGATAGATCTCGGCATCGAAGCGCGTCGAGAGGCTCTGGGAAAGTATCAGCGGCGTCCGCGCCGCCTGGCCGGCGATGCGGCTTCGCGCCAGATAGATGTCGTGAAGCGTCACGGGGTCTGACATCGTTGAGCGATTCCCGATTGAGAAAATGGAAACGGCAGGGTGGACGTTTCCACCCTGCCGCAGTCTCGTGGCGCCATCAACACTCAGGCGTTCAGCTTGCCTTCGCGCGTCAGCGCATCAGTGATCTTGTCGACGGCTCGCTTGGCGCGGGCGATCACTTCATCCACCTGGCCACGATCGATCACCAGCGGCGGCGCGAAGCCGAGGATATCGCCGTTGGGCATGGCGCGGGCGATCAGGTTCTCTTCCATCGCCGCGGCCGCGACCCGGGCACCGACCTTGAGCGACGGATCGAATGGCGTGTACTCGCCCTTCTCCGGCGCGAATTCCAGTGCCGCCATCAGCCCCTCGCCGCGCACGTCACCGACCAGCGGGTGCTCGCCGAAGGTTTTCTTGAGCTGGGCATTGAAGTAGGCACCGGTCTCGGCAGCGTTACCCACCAAGTTTTCGCGCTCGATGATATCGAGATTGGCCATCGCCGCGGCGGCGCCCAGTGGGTGGCCGGAGTAGGTCCAACCGTGGCCGATCGGGCCGTATTCGCCGGTGCCATCTTCCAGTGCCTTCCACACCCGTTCGCCGACGATCACGCCGGAAAGCGGCTGATAGGCGCTGGTCAGCCCTTTGGCGATGGTCACCAGATCCGGCTTGATACCGTAATGCTGGAAGCCGAAATCGCTGCCCAGACGGCCGAAGCCGCTGACGACTTCGTCGGCGATCAGCAGGATGTCGTGGCGCTTCAGCACGGCCTGGATCGCATCCCAGTAGCCTGCCGGGGGCGGGATGATGCCACCCGTGCCCAGCACCGGCTCGCCGATGAAGGCGCCGATGGTTTCCGGCCCCTCGCGCTGAATCAGCGCCTCGAGCTGCTCGGCGCAGTAGGCGGAGAACTCCCGCTCGCTCATATCGCCCCGTTCCCGGCGATAGTAGTAAGGGGCTTTGGTATGTAGCACGCCATCGATGGGAAGGTCGAAATGCTGATGGAACGCGGGCAAGCCGGTCAGCGAGCCTGCAGCGATGCTGGAGCCGTGGTAGCCGCGCTGACGTGCGATGATCTTTTTCTTCTTCGGCTGTCCGGTGACGTTGTGGTAGTAGCGCACCAACTTGATCTGGGTCTCGTTGGCGTCGCTACCGGAAAGTCCGTAATAGACCTTGTTCAAACCATTGCCGGCGAGCTTGGCGATGCGTTCGGAAAGCGCGATCAGCGGCTCGTTGGAGTGGCCGACATAGGTATGGTAATACGCAAGCTCCTTGGCCTGGGCGTAGATCGCCTCGGCGATTTCGGTGCGGCCATAACCGATGTTGACGCAGTAGAGCCCGGCAAAGGCGTCGATCATCTCGCGGCCGTCGCGATCGACGATGGAGATCCCCTTACCACCGGTAATCACGCGTCCCGGCGCATCGCCTTGGGCGTAATCGCGCAGATGGGTGGACGCATGAAAAACGTGGCGGCGATCTTTGTCGATCAGGGTACGAGTATCGGTCATACGATTTCCTTACCGAAAGAGGATTGCTGCCGTGCTCGCACTATCGAGCGATATCGGAAACGGCAGCAATCCGGGCGGGCGCAGCGATCGGAACGATCCTTGTGTCATACCCGCGTTGAAATTCCTGAAACTTATGAATTGCTCGCCGACGGCATATTGCCCAGACAGTAGTACTTGGTATCGAGATACTCATCGAGCCCCGCAGCGCCACCTTCACGACCCAGCCCCGACTGCTTGACGCCGCCGAACGGGATCGGCGCGCCGGTCATCTTGACGCTGTTGACGCTGACCATGCCGTACTCGAGTCCGCGCATCAGCTTCCAGATCCGGCGCACGTCGTAGGTGTAGAGATAGGCGGCCAGACCGTATTCGGTGTCGTTGGCCAGCCGGAGAACCTCTTCGTCATCGTCGAACGCGCAGACACCGGCGACCGGCGAGAAGGTCTCCTCGCGGAACACGCGCATCTCCGGGGTGATGTCAGCCAGCAACGTCGGCATGAAGAAGTTCTCGCCGGGCGCCGGGCGCTCTCCACCCAGCTGGCGCGCGCCCTTCTGGATGCCGTCCTCGACGATACCCCGAGCGGAATCGACCGCACGCTTGTGAATCAGCGGGCCGATATCGCTTCCCTCCAGACCGTTGCCGACCTTCAGCGCCTGCATGTGCACCACGAAGCGTTCGACGAAGGCATCGTAGATCTTGCGGTGAACGAAGATGCGGTTGGCGGCGAGACAATCCTGCCCGGCGGTCTGGAACTTGGCGGCGACCGCTTCTTTCGCCGCGACATCCGGGTCCATGTCGTCGCAGACGATGAACGGCGCGTTACCGCCCAGCTCCAACGACATCCGCTTGACGCTGGACGAGCTCTGACGCATCAGCAGCTTGCCGACACGGGTCGAGCCGGTAAACGAGATGTTGCGGATGCGGTTATCGTTACAGAGCACTTCGGAAACGGTCGCCGGATCGCCGGTGACGACGTTGAATACGCCCGCCGGGATCCCGGCCCGCTCGGCCAGTTCGGCCAGTGCCAGCGCGGAATATGGCGTCTCGTTGGCCGGCTTGACGATCACCGTGCAACCGGCCGCCAGTGCCGCCCCCGCCTTACGGGTGATCATCGCCAGCGGGAAGTTCCACGGCGTGAACATCGCCGAGACGCCGACCGGTTCCTTGATCGTGCCCAGCGCCGCGTTGGGAATATGGCTGGGAATGGTCACGCCGTAGGCGCGCTTGGCCTCTTCGGCGAACCACTGAATGAAGCTGGCGCCGTAATCGACCTCGCCCCGGGAATCGTCGAGCGGCTTGCCCTGCTCGTAGGTCATCAGCAGCGCCAGGTCTTCCTTGTGCTCGTGCAGCAGGCGATACCAGGCGTGCAGCTTCTCGGCGCGCTCATGGACGTTGATCGCTCTCCATGCGGCGAAAGCATTCTCTGCCGCGGTCACCGTGTCGGTGATCTGGGCCGCTTCCAGCAGCGCGCAATGACCCAGAGTCTCTCCTGTGGCGGGATCGACGACCGCTTCTTCGCGACCCTCGCTACCGTGGGTCCATTTGCCATCGATATAGGCGTACTGGCGGAAGAGTCTGGGATCGTTGAGTTTCATATCGCCTCCTGCAGGGGTGTCGGCGGTGGGGCAGAACGGGTTGCCTATCCTGCGAATGCGACCATGGTATCGATTCGGCGGCAGGAAACTTTTCGTCTCGACCGCTTTGCGGCACGCTTTCTTTCGAAAGCCCGGTCAGGAGTTGCGGTTTTTTTGGCGGGATGTGCGACGGAACGAATGAGCCCGGCTTGGGCCGGGCTCATCGTCATTTTCCAGTCGCTTGTTCTCAGACCTGCGAATCATCAGCTTCGGAGAACACCGGTGGCCCTTCGCGCTTGACCGTCTTGGTGACGATGTAGGTGAAGTAGCGCTCGATACCCAGATCGGATACGAGCCAGGCATCGATCAGGCGTTGATAGGCGTCGATGCTGTCGGCGGCGATCTTGACCAGATAATCGACGCCGCCGCCGACCGCGACGCACTCGGCGACGGCGTCGGTCTCCCGAACCATGCGCTCGAAGCGGGCAAAGCTTTCGGCATTGTGCTGCTTGAGCTCGATCTGCACCCATACCGGCGTGCGCTTGACGATGGCATCGGGATTGATACGGGCGCTGTAGCCTTCGATGACCCCGGCCTTCTCCAGCCGCTTGACCCGCTCCCAGCAGGGGCTGACGGAGAGGCTGATCGCCTCCGCCAGCCGCGACTTGGTGATCCGGCCGTCGCGGCTGAGGATCTCGAGGATTTTGAGGTCATAGCGATCCAGTTTCATCGGTTCTGATCACGCTCGAGCGACTCGACCACTTCCGCGACCACGGCGATGGTATCGCCCATCCCCACCTTGGCCGGGAACCGCCGCGCGATCAGCACGCCGTCGCGCTGGGCGCGATACTCGACCGGTTCGGCCCCGGTGCGACTCATGTCGTAGACACGCGCCAGCACGTCGCCCTGCTGAACCAGTTCTCCCAGAGACACCGTCAGTTCCAGCAGGCCGGAATGCTCGCTCTGCACGTAGCAGCTGGCATCCGGCATATCGACGTAGATCATGGGTTCGGTCGGCTTCTCGATCTCGCCAGCCATCAACCCATAGTGAATCAGGAAGTTGCGCACGCCGCGCTCGGTCAGCGCCAGACTCTGCGGCGTCGAAGTACCGCCACCGCCGAGTTCGGTGGTGACGAAGGTCTTGCCCTGGGACTCCACCGCGGTGTCGTAAAGCTTGGTGGCATCGAGTTCGAACATCATCATCGCGTAGGGCGCGCCGAAGGCGACGGCGCCGGCGAGACTCGCGCGCTCCTGGGCGAGATCGTCGAGCCGGTGCGCCGCGGCGAACGGCACGATGTCCAGCGTGCGACCGCCGGAGTGCAGATCCAGCGCCACGTCGCACATCGGTACCAGCACCCGAGTGAAATAGTCGGCGATCTGACTCGTCACGCCGCCATTGGGGTCGCCGGGAAAGCTACGATTAAGGTTGCCGCCATCCAGCGGCGACGTTCGCTTGCCCGCTTCTGCCGCCGGCGTGTTCATCATCGGCACGATGATCACTCGGCCGCGAACCTCTTCGGGCTTGAGGGTGCTCGCCAGCTTGAGCAGCGAAGTGATGCCTTCGTACTCGTCGCCATGGTTACCGCCGGTCAGCAGCGCCGTGGGGCCTTCGCCGTTGGCGACCACGGTGATCGGGATCATCACCGCGCCCCACGCAGAGGTGTCGATGGAGATCGGCAGCTTGAGAAAACCGTGCTGAACGCCCTGGGCATCGAAGTCGACGGTGGCGCTGATCGGGCTGGGACGCAGGGTTGCGGACATGCGAACTCTCCTCAATGAAACGGATGACGCGCCGCAGCGAATCGCTAACAGGCGCGTCATTGAAAGGTAGCAAAATAGCCGGGCGGGGCGGATCCCGGGCGGGCCTCAGGCCCGCTATCCGGCCTCGTTCCACCAACGACCGGCGACTCTTGTTTAATGGACATATTTGACGAACAGCTGCCGCGGCTTATCTAACCAACAGCTGATCCGGTTTATTTGACCAGCAGCTGATCCGGCTTACTTGACGAACAGCTGGCGCGGAAAATTGCACAGCGGCTCGGCGCCATTCTCGGTGATCAGGATGCTTTCGGTGATCTCGAGGCCCCAGTCGTCCATCCACATGCCGGGCATGAAGTGAAAAGTCATGCCGGGCTCGAGAATCGTCTCGTCGGATGGGCGCAGACTCATGGTGCGCTCGCCCCAGTCCGGCGGATAGCTGATCCCGATCGGATAGCCGCAGCGCGCGCCACCCCGATCGAAACCGTACTTGTCCATCGCCGCACCCAGCGCCAGCGCGATATCGGCACAGCGATTGCCGGGCTTGGCCACCGCCAGCCCGTTGTCGATGCCTTCGAGCAGGGCCGATTCGCCGCGGATGAAATCCTGCGGCGGCTTGCCCAGAAAGACGGTCCGCGATAGCGGCGCGTGATAGCGCTTGTAGCAGCCGGCAATCTCGAAAAACGTACCCTCGCCCTTGCGAAACGGGGTGTCGTCCCAGGTCAGGTGCGGGGCGGCGGCGTCGCTGCCGGTGGGCAGCAGCGGCACGATCGCCGGATAGTCGCCGCCATGGACCGTGCCATGCTCGTCGGTCCAGCCTTCGGTGCCCACGCGGTAGATCTCGGACACCAGCTTGCTCTTGGCCAGGCCCGGTTCGATCATCTCGATGATCCGCGTGTGCATGCACTCGACGATTCTCGCCGCCGTGCGCATGTAGGCGATCTCCTGCGGAGACTTGATCGCCCGGCACCAGTTGACCAGCGCCGTGGCATCGATCAGCTGCGCGTGTGGCAACTCCTTGAGCAGGCTGACGTAGGCCTTGCCCGAGAAGTAGTAGTTGTCCATCTCCAGCCCGACATTGCCGGTATGCCAGCCATATTCCGGCAGCACCGACTGGGCCAGATACTCCATCGGATGCATGTCCGGATTCTGAACATAGTAGTCGGGGTAGTAGCGCACGCGCTCGGCGTCCATCCAGCAGGTACGCCAGGCACCGTTGGCGTCCTGGCGCCGCCCGTACCAGACTGGCTCGCCTTCCAGGCCCACCAGCACGCACTGATGCACATAGAACGACCAACCGTCATAACCCGTCAGCCAACCCATGTTGGAGGGGTCGCTGACGACGAGAACATCGATTCCGCGATTCGCCATGGAAACGCGCACTTTGTGCAAACGGCTGGCGTACTCTTCACGCGAGAAAGGCAAGGAAACCTGAAACATGGCGCCACTCGACTAACGGGACTGAATGATCGAGACATCGGCCATCGAGGGGTTCGGGTCGAATGTCCTGCCGCTTGCCGACCGGGTGAGAAATTGTCATGATTTAAAACGTAATATTCATGACAATTATCGGTCAATGCATCGAAGACGATAGTAGCATCGTCGCTCAGCGTGCCGTCAAAGGCTTTATTGCATCATGACAATCGACCTGACGCCCTTCCTTGGCGGCCACGGCCCCAAATACCTTTCCATCGCCCGCGCCCTCGCCGAGGCGGTCCGCCACGGCGTGCTGACTCCGGGCATGCGCCTGCCGACGCATCGTGAGCTGGCAGAGACGCTGGGTGTCAGCGTGCAGACGGTATCTCGGGCCTATGAACAGGCCGAGAAGAGCGGTCTCGTTCAGGCGCGTGTCGGCAGTGGCACCTGGATTCGCGATGCCGAAGGCGACTCCGAAAACGAGTACCTGCGAGCACCGGCGGCGGTCACCGATGCCGCCCCCATCGATCTGTCGATCGCCCATCCGGTGTGCCCGCCGTCTCATCATCGACGCTTCCGGCAAGCGCTGGCGGAACTCGCGGAAACGGCCCACGCCGACGTCATCGGCGCCTGCCGGCCGATCGCCGGTCTTCAGCACCAGCGCGAACGCGCCAACGCCTGGCTGAAGGAGCGTCTCGGCGTGCCGGGCGAGACCGACGATCGGCTGCTCTGCAACGGCGCCGCCCATGGGCTGATGCTGGCGATCGCCACGGTCGTACAGCATGGCGATATCGTGCTGACGGAAACGCTGACCGACCACGGTCTGATCGCGCTGGCCCGCACGCTCGGCTTCCAGCTCCATGGCGTGGCGATCGACGAACAGGGCGTCATTCCCGAAGCGCTGGAGGCGGCCATCGTGAAATTCCGTCCGCGCGCGGTCTGTCTGACGCCGACCCAGCTCAACCCTACCGGCGCCACCATGGAGAACGCCCGGCGCGATGTCGTGGCCGATATCCTGCTGCGTCACGATGTGTGGCTGATCGAGGACGACGTCCATGCGCTACTGGAGCCCGCGGGATTGATCCCGTTGACCGCCCGCCTGCCCCAGCAGAGTTTCCACGTCACCAGCCTGACCAAGGCGACCGTCCCCGGGCTGCGCGCCGGCTATCTCAGCGTGCCCCGTGGGCAGATGCATCACACGTTGCCGAGACTGCGCGCGACCAGCTGGATGGCAACGCCGCTGGTCTTCGAAATTGCGGATTACTGGCTGGCCAGCGGCATGGTCGACACCCTGGCGCATGAGCAGCGCCAACTGCTGGCGGAGCGTCAGGCACTGGCCGCCCGCAAGCTGGCGGGCCATGCCATCGAATCGCGCCCCAGCAGCCTGCATATCTGGCTGGCACTGCCCGAACCATGGCGAGCGGAAGAGCTACAGCAGCAGGCACGCCAGGAAGGCGTCGCCATCACCACCGCGCAGCCGTTTCTGGTCGAACAGTCCGCGATGCCGCGCCGCGTGCGTATCAGTCTGGGGGCCGAGCCGGACCTGGCGCGTCTCGCCAGCGGGCTGGACGTGCTGAGCCAGTTGATGGGCGAAGCGCCGCCGCCGATGCTGGAAATCGCTTATTGACCTAGAGAGCGATGGTTTATTTTTTACCTCTGAGCTGAAAACCCCGCGCCCAACTACACAAAGACGGAGCCGAGATGCGAGTCCTGATCTATCACAACGATGCCGAGCAATGGCGCCAAATTCTGCACGAGCGCCTGCCGACCGCCGAAATTTTCGTCGCGAAGGACAGCGGCAACCCGCAGGTCGATTACCTGGTCGCCTGGAAGCCGCCAGCCTCAGTTTTCGACGAACAGACGGCGCTCAAGGGCATCGTCAATCTGGGTGCCGGGGTGGATGCCCTTTTACAGAACCCTTCGCTGCCCCGCGAGCTCCCCATCGTCAAGCTGCGCGACGCAGGCATGGGCGAGTTGATCGGCGACTATGCGCGCTACGGCGTGCAGCATTTCCAGCGCGACTTCGACCGCTACCGACGCCAGCAGGCGAAGAGCGAATGGCGCGAGGTTCCGGTCGTCGACAAGCCCGACTGGCCGATCGGCGTGCTGGGTCTCGGCGCCATCGGCACCCGGGTGGCGCAGATGCTCGCCGCCGACGGTTATCCGGTCCTCGGTTGGAGCCGTTCGCCCAAGCAAATCGACGGACTCACCTGCCATCACGGCGACGACGGGCTCGACACGCTGCTGCGACAGGTCAAGACGCTGATCACCCTGCTGCCGGACACCCCGGCCACGCGACACATCATTGACCGCGACAATCTGGCCAAGCTCCCCAATGGCGCCAGCCTGATCAACCCCGGTCGCGGCACGCTGATCGACGAGCCCGCCCTGCTCGATGCACTGGGTGAAGGCATGGAGGGAAACGAAGGCCACCTGCGCGGCGCCCTGCTGGACGCCTTTCCCAATGAACCGCTGGCAGCGGACAGCCCGCTATGGCGCCACCCGCACATCCTGATCACCCCGCACATGGCCGGACCGACCCCGATCGGCGCTGCCGCCGATCAGGTCGCCGACGCGCTGGACGCGATGTCGAAAGGCAAGGCGGTCGAGACCATCGACCCCGAGGCGGGGTATTGATCGACAGAGATAGTAATTTCGAGATGCAACCTGAATTCATCGGAAGACGGTGATAGCCTCTGTTTCACAACGTAAGTCGCGATAAACAAACGGGCTAAGTCTGTCCTCGGGGGATTGGGTGAACAAGAAGACGCTTACCGAACGCGATATCTGTACCAAGTTCATCACGCCAGCTCTAGAGCAAGCTGGCTGGAACATTCAGACTCAAATTCGCGAGGAAGTCTCGTTCACCAACGGCCGTATCATCGTGCGCGGGCGATTGCATACTCGCGGCAAAAGACGCCGCGCCGACTACGTGCTCAGCTACCAGAAGAACCTGCCCATCGCCATTATCGAGGCCAAGGACAACAAGCACAGCCTCGGTGATGGGATGCAACAAGGGTTGGCGTACAGCGATGCGCTGGACGTACCGTTCGTGTTCTCCAGTAATGGTGACGGTTTTCTCCTCCACGACCGAACTGGTCTCGCAAAGCAGACCGAAACCACGCTGACACTCGAGGAATTTCCCTCACCGGAAAGCCTCTGGGAGCGCTACTGCCAGTACAAAGGTATTCCCAACGATACCCGCGCGGTGGTCGAACAGCCGTATTACGACGATGGCAGCGGCCGCGCGCCTCGTTACTATCAGACCGTCGCGATCAATCGCACGGTCGAGGCCGTAGCCAAGGGTCAGGACCGCATTCTGCTGGTCATGGCGACAGGTACCGGCAAGACCTTCACGGCGTTTCAGATCATCTGGCGCTTGTGGAAATCGAAACAGAAAAAGCGAATCCTCTTCCTCGCCGATCGCAACATCCTGGTCGACCAGACCAAGAACAATGATTTCAAATCCTTCGGACAGGCAATGACCAAGGTCACCAATCGTACGGTCGATCCGTCGTACGAAATCTACCTGTCGCTCTATCAGGCCGTCACCGGTAACGAAGAAGAGAAAAACATCTACAAGCAGTTCTCGCCGGAATTCTTTGATCTCGTCGTCATCGATGAATGTCATCGCGGCAGCGCCGCCGAAGACTCCGCCTGGCGCCAGATACTCGATTATTTCAGTGCCGCCACCCACGTCGGCCTGACTGCCACGCCCAAGGAGACCAAAGAGGTTTCCAATATCGATTACTTTGGCGAGCCGGTTTATACCTACTCTCTCAAGCAAGGCATCGAAGACGGCTTCCTCGCACCCTACAAGGTCATCCGGGTCGATATCGACAAGGACCTTCAGGGCTGGCGACCGAGCAAAGGGCAAGTCGACGCCCTGGGCCAGGAGATCGAGGACCGTATCTACAACCAGCGGGATTTCGATAAACAACTGGTTCTCAAGAAACGCACCGAGCTCGTCGCGCGCAAGATTACCGAATTTCTGAAAAGTACCGACCCGTACCAGAAGACCATTATCTTTTGCGAGAACATCGATCACGCCGAGCGCATGCGCCAGGCGCTGGTCAACCTCAACCCGAAGCGGGTCGCCGAGAACCGCAAATACGTGATGCGCGTCACCGGCGACGAGAACGAAGGCAAGGCCGAGCTCGACAATTTCATCGACCCCGAATCGCGCTATCCGGTGATCGCCACCACCAGCAAGTTGATGACGACCGGCGTCGATGCCCAGACCTGCAAGCTGATCGTGCTGGATCAGCGAATCCAGTCCATGACCGAGTTCAAGCAGATCATCGGCCGCGGCACGCGCATCAACGAGGAATACCACAAGCACTGGTTCACCATCGTCGACTTCAAGAAGGCCACCGAGCTGTTCGCCGACCCGGATTTTGATGGCGATCCGGTTCAGATCTACACGCCGAGCGGTGATGACCCCATCGCGCCCGACGATGAAAGAGAAGAGGACGAGATCGAGCCCGGTGACAGTGCGGAAGAGCCAAGCGCCGCTGGCGTAGAAGAGACTCAAGGCGGTTATGACGTGGAAGATGGCGCGACGTGGGAATCCGACGATGTCGGCATGCCCGAGCCGCCGGAACCACGACGCAAATACATCGTGGACGACGTCGAAGTCAGCATCGTTGCCGAGCGCATTGAGTACCTGGGACCGGATGGCAAACTGATCACTGACAGTCTACGGACATATACCCGGAAACAGCTCCAGAATCAGTTCGCCTCGTTGGATGACTTCCTGCGCCGGTGGCATCACGCCGATCGTAAGCAGGCGATCCTCGATGAACTGGCAGAGCAAGGCATTTTCTGGGAAGCGCTCGCGGAAGAGCTGGGCAAGGAATGGGGCGACACGCCCGACCCGTTCGATGTGATCTGCCATATCGCCTTCGATCGCCCACCGCTGACTCGGCGCGAGCGGGCGGAGCAGGTCAAAAAGCGTGATATTTTCACCCGCTATGAGGGCCAGGCCCGGCAGGTGCTGGAATCTCTGGTCGACAAGTATGCCGATGCCGGTATCGAACCCATCGAGAACCCCAAGGTGCTGACGCTATCGCCCTTCCGCGAGTACGGCGCGCCGATGGAACTGGTCAACGCCTTTGGTGGCAAGCCGGGCTACACCAAGGCCATCAACGAACTGGAAGAGGCGCTTTACCACCCCATTGCCTGACAAGGCTGATATCCTGCCGCCCTTTTCATGGCCCGTCGTCACCGCCTTCGGTTGATCACGATATTTTCCGACCCAGCCACGCTCGTCGCCAATCGCGCTGGATCGATTTTTTGGACAGAGAATCCCATGAGCATCTCCACCACGATCAAATCCATTCAGGACATCATGCGCAAGGACGTGGGCGTCGACGGCGACGCCCAGCGCATCGGCCAGATGGTCTGGATGCTGTTTCTCAAGATCTTCGACGACCGTGAGCAGGAATGGGAGATGTTCAACGATGCTTACCGCTCCCCTATTCCCGAACGGCTGCGCTGGCGCCACTGGGCCGCCGATGCCGAAGGCCTGACCGGCGAAGACCTCAAGCGCTTCATCGACAACGAACTCTTCCCCGGCCTGCAGCAATTACAGCCGATCGGCGACGATGCCCGTGGCGTAGTCATCCGTAATGTGTTCGAAGACGCCTACAACTATATGAAGTCCGGCCATCTGCTGCGCCAGGTGATCAACAAGCTGCAGGACGGCATCGACTTCAATACCCAGGCCGACCGCCATCAGCTCGGCGACATGTACGAACAGATCCTCAAGGACCTGCAGAGCGCGGGTAATGCCGGTGAGTTCTACACGCCCCGCGCCGTGACCGAGTTCATGGTCAATCGCGCCGATCCCAAGTTGATCGAGACCGTGCTGGACCCGGCCTGCGGTACCGGCGGCTTCCTGACCTGCACCATCGAGCACAAGCGAAGCCGTTACGTCTCCACACCGGATGACGAGCAGACGCTCCAGCGCAGCATCTTCGGCTGGGAGAAAAAGCCGCTGCCGCATCTGTTGGCGACCACCAACATGATCCTTCACGGGATCGAGGTACCCAGTCAGATCCGCCATGACAATACCTTGAACCGCCCTTACCGCGACTGGGGCCGCAGCGAACGTGTCGACGTGATCGTTGCCAACCCGCCCTTCGGCGGCACCGAGGAAGACGGCATCGAGAACAACTTCCCCGCCGAGCTGCGCACGCGCGAAACGGCGGACCTGTTCATGGCGCTATTCATTCGCTTGTTGAAGGATGACGGCCGCGCCGCCGTGGTGCTGCCGGACGGCTTCCTGTTCGGCGAAGGCATGAAGACCCGGCTCAAGGAGCGCCTGCTGAGCGAGTGCAATTTGCACACCATCGTTCGCCTGCCCAACGGCGTGTTCAACCCCTACACCGGCATCAAGACCAATCTGCTGTTCTTTACCAAGGGCCAGCCGACCGAGAACGTCTGGTACTACGAGCACCCCTACCCGGAAGGCTACAAGAGCTACAGCAAGACCAAACCGATGAAGTTTGCCGAGTTCGCCACCGAGATCGACTGGTGGGGAGACGAACGCGACGGCTTCGCCAGCCGCGTCGAGACCGAGCAGGCGTGGAAGGTCGGCATCGACGAGATCAAGGCACGCCACTACAACCTGGACATCAAGAACCCGCACCAGGGCGAGCAGATCAATCACGACCCGGAAGAGCTACTGACGCAATACGCCCAACAGCAGGCGGAGATTCAGCAACTTCGCGACCAACTTAAGATGATTCTGGGCGAAGCGCTGAACCGGAACGACGCGGAAAATCCGGCAAACCCGGAGAGTAAGGCATGAGCGCGCAGCACCTAATTACCGATCATCTCGACCTCTGGACCGGCGCCGTCACCCACAAGCGCAGCGCCGGAAGAGGCTCGGGAAAGAGCGGAAAAGTCGAACTGACCGGCATCAAGAAACTGCGCGAGCTGATTCTGGAACTGGCCGTGCGCGGCAAGCTTGTCGAGCAAGACCCGACCGACGAACCCGCCAGCGTGTTGCTGGAGAAAATCGCCGATGAGAAGGCGCGGCTGGTCAACGAAAGGAAGATAAAAAAGTCGAAGGAAGCATGGGAAGTAGCAAGAGACAAGCTTACCGAACTTCCAGAAACTTGGAGATGGGTAGCGCTTGGTGAGCTAGTTAGCGTCATGGATGCCGGCTGGAGCCCTGCTTGCCCCCCAGAGCCCGCACGGGAGAGTGAATGGGGTGTTCTGAAAACTACTTCCGTTCAAATCATGAGCTACTTCCAGCAGGAGAACAAGCGGCTACCGGAAGGCAAGGAACCCAAGTGCCAATATGAGGTTAAAAGCGGCGACATACTGATCACCCGCGCCGGCCCCAAAAACCGAGTCGGAATCTCATGCTGGGTAGACAAGACACGTTCAAGATTAATGATCTCAGACAAAATTATCAGATTCCATCTCATTGATGCTGCGATGTCTGGACCTTTTATCTGCCTCTGCCTCAATGCCGGCCTCACCAGGCAATATCTGGAACGCGCCAAGTCTGGCATGGCTGAAAGTCAGATGAATATTTCACAAGACAAGCTAAAAGCAGTCCCAATCCCTCTGTGCCCAGAAAATGAACAACACCGCATCGTCGAAAAAGTCGACGCGCTAATGGCCCTCTGCGACCGTCTTGAGCAGCAGACCGGCGATCAACTGGAAGCTCACGAGGTGCTGGTCGATACCCTGCTCGACGCCCTCACCCGCTCCGCCGATGCCGCGGAAGTGGCCGAGAATTGGGCCCGCATCGCCGAGCATTTCGACACCCTCTTCACCACCGAGGCCAGCATCGACAAGCTCAAGCAGGCGATTTTGCATTTAGCAGTTAATGGACAACTCATTAAATTTAAGACAGAGACTTTAACCTTGAAGAACATACTGTCTTTTGGACCTAAAAATGGCTTATCTCCTAAAGAAATCAATTACGATACTGGCACCAAAGTCTTAAAACTAGGAGCCACAAGTAGAGGAAAGCTGGACATCGATGAAAGTAAAAATATTGACATTAATATTAATTCATCATCACATCTCTGGATTGAAAAAGGAGACATCCTGATTCAAAGGGGAAATTCTTCAAGCTATGTAGGATGTAATATTGTAGTTGAAAGCGATCAACCGGGGATTATATATCCGGACCTTATGATGAAAATCAGAACGAATGGTTTAGCCAACCCAAAATTCATCTCTTACTCATTATCTTCTATGGATTCAAGAAGGTTTATGTGGAGACACATGACTGGGACTTCAGGAACAATGCCAAAAATAAGCAAAAAAACTGTTGAAGAAATCCCTATCAAGCTGCCAAGCCTAAACATTCAAATGGAAATCGTTGAGATTTTAGAAAACCTTTTCAGCTTTTGTGAAACGTTAAAAGCCAGTATCCAAAAAGCAAACAACATCAACACTAAAGTTGCTGAAAGCTTGATGGGGCGAGCTAAAAAATGAGCGAGCATGGGAAAAAAATTGAAAAAGCAACCGAGGACATTGACTATTTTTCAAGAAACAATCACCTCCATGAAGAAATAGATAACGATGAGAATATTAGCATAATCATAAAAAAAGGCGATGAAGAATATGAATTAAAAGAAAAATCAAAGGCACTTTTTTACGGAGCGCCAGTTGAATACGAATTGCAAATTAGCGCCATGAAAAATACATACAGACAAAAAATCTTGAGATCTGATGAATACGAAGACAATGAGCAAAATTACGGAAAACTTATAACTCGAATAAGAAACAAATCGACCATAATACCCTTTATAGGAGCGGGCTTCTCGGTTTCGGCAGGATGTCCTTCATGGTCGGATTACATAGAAAGCCAAGCTAAGAAAGCAAGACTTCCCGCACAATCCATTAAAGAAAGAGTTAAAAGTGGTTGCCATGAGGAGGTGATGAGCGAAGTTATCGAAGCTCTCACTATGGATAGATTCAAGAGGGATTTCGAACTATCTTTCAACAATAACAATATTTCTCCAGAACTAAGCCCATGCAGAGCTCTTGGCAACCTATTTGGAAAATGCATTGTAACAACCAATTTTGACAGAGTTATTGAAGAAAGCATATATCCTCCATTTATAGAAAAAGCAGTTGGAAGAGAAGATTCTGGTCGCTTCATCAAAGCAATGTTTTCAGGCGAAAGATATTTACTCAAACTACATGGGAACATTGACGAAGAGAAGGATAGAGTTTTAACTCAAGAAGAATACAACTCTGCCTACGGAGCAGATGGTATTAACTGGAGCCACCCAATTCCTTGGAAGCTCAAAAAAATATTCGAGTGCTTTTCGGTTATTTTCTTGGGTTGCAGCCTAATAAACGACAGGTATTTGAAAGTTTTAGCGGAATTACAAAAAGAACAAAAAGAATTCATGCCTGACCATTTTTCCATACTTACTGCGCCGGATGATGATGACGAAAGAATCAAGCAGGATGGTTTTCTAGCCAGTTTAGGGATAACGCCAATTTGGTTTACAGCAGGGGACTGGGAAGCCCGGCGGTCTCAATGACCAAGCGCAACACGTGACCCATCAGGTACGGTGTTGCCATGAACCACTGCTATCGCCATCTTTCTGCTGAAGACCGGGCCGCCATCATGATGATGCGAGCCACGCATTCGAT
>NZ_JBQXYB010000008.1:0-206608 GCF_052645315.1 Salinicola sp. V024 | reverse complement strand
ACGAGCAACGAGCACCGAGCTACGAGCTACGAGCTACGAGCTACGAGCTACGAGCTACGAGCTACGAAAAGGGCCAGCGACTGACGTCGCTGGCCCTTTTCTCGCAATAAGCCCGTGTTAGCTTTCGCGGCTCGCGGCTAGTCGGCGTAGATCATCTTCTTGGTCATCCCTCCATCGACGCTGATGTGCTGGCCGGTGATGAAGCCTGCCTTGTCGCTGGCGAGAAAGGCCACCGTGGCGGCAACGTCGGCCGGTTCGCCGACCCGCCCGACCGGATGCTGATCGCGGTCGATGTCGCGATGTTCCGGATCGTGGCGCTGACCGGCCTTCTGCCACGGACCAGTCTCGATCCAGCCGGGGCAGATCGCATTGACCCGGATGTCCGGTCCCAGGCTGATGGCCAGGGCATGGGTCATCGACAGCAGCCCGCCCTTGGCGGCGGCGTAGGATTCGCAGTGCGGCTCCGACTGCAGCGCGCGAGTGGAGGCGACATTGACGATGGCGCCGCCGCGTCGGCGCAGTCCCGGAACGGCGGCGCGCGTGCACAGGAAGGCTCCGGTCAGGTGGCTCTCCTGCCATCGCCGCCAGTCCTCGAGTGCCAGCTCTTCGATCGGACCGCAGACCGGGTCGGCAATGCCGGCGTTGTTGACCAGCAGGTCCACGCCGGTGGATTGATCGTTCTCCAGTTGCCAATCCGACAAGTGGTGGAAGGCTTCCTTGACCTGCAGCTCGTCGCCGACGTTTACCACCATGGCCAGCAGCGCGGCCTCAGGATAGGTCGCATCGAGCTCTGCCACCGCCTCTGGATCGCGATCCAGCGCGGCGACTCGCCAGCCGTCCTTGAGCAGTAATTTCACCGTGGCGAGCCCGATACCCTGGGCACCGCCGGTAATGATGGCGAGGGGAGTGGTCATGATCGAAATTCCTTTTCTGGCGGCGTCGAGCCGCGGTTCCCTGTCGTGCACGGTGCCATCGAATCCGGCAGTCGTCTTCATTGTCCGGAGTCGCTATCGGCGATAAGTTCCCAGCGAAGCTAGGTTTCCAAGCCAACCTAGGTTTCAAGCGTACCTAAGTTTCCAGCAGACCTAGGTTTCCAGCAAGAACGTCACCGGGCCGTCGTTGACGAGCGCGACCTGCATGTTCGCGCCGAAACGTCCGGTCGCCGTGTCGGGCCAGGACTGGCGGGCCTGTGCGACCAGATGATCGAACAGGGCGCGGCCGTGTTCCGGGGGCGCGGCGCTCGAGAAGCTCGGGCGTAGCCCTTTGTCGGTCGCGGCCACCAGGGTGAACTGGGAGACCAGCAGCAGGCCGCCACCGACCTGCTGCAGATTACGATTCATGCGGCCTTCGTCATCGGCAAATACGCGATAGTTCAGTAGCTTGTGCAGCAGACGATCGGCATGCGCCGGAGTGTCGTCGGCGGCCACGCCGATGAGTGCCAGCAAGCCCTGATCGATCTGACCGAGGAGCTCGCCGTCGACACTGACCGAGGCCTGGCTGACGCGCTGGATCAGGGCTCGCATGACGCTGTGGCCTCCCTCGGGGCAGTGATGGATAGTTGCAACGAAGACTAACACGCTGGGCCAAGGACGAAATGATCGAGATCAATAGCGGGCAAAGCATTATTGAAAAGCGCCGCGAATAGAACGTATGTTTATGTTACCGGCGCCACGCGGCTCGCTGCTGTGTTCGGTGTGCTCCAGCAAGAAAGAGGCTGAATCAGCAGATCGAGTACGCCGTGCAACGGCGATTGTCATGATGCAATAAAGCCTTTGACGCCCGGCGCTTGGGAGGTGCTACTATCCAGATAGACCCCGCTATCACGAATTGTCATGCTTTTGGCCAATCGAATCATGACAATATCGACGCGACCCAGCCAGACGGCCGTGACGACACCGGCGGCCATGACGACAAGAGATAGGGCACCGCCACCGATAATTCGATTCAATCGTCGACCTGCCGACGCGGGTCCGAACCTTGCAGACGGAGATTTTGAACGATGCGACATAACATCAATAAAGACGTCACGACTCAGCGCAAGAGCGTTACCACCCTCGGTAGAAGCGTTACCACGTTGATCGCCGGTTCCGTCCTGTCCTGCCTGGCGGTCGGCGTGGCGCAGGCCGCTTCGCTCCAGGAAATCAAGGATTCCGGCTCGGTCAAGATCGCCGTCGCCAATGAAATCCCCTACGGCTACATGGACATGAGCGGTGAAGCCAAGGGCGCGGGCCCCGATGTCATCCGCCATATCATGAACGAGATGGGCGTCGACGACATCGAGTGGGTCACCACCAACTTCAGCTCGCTGATTCCGGGGCTGCAGGCGAATCGATTCGATATCGCCGCGGCCGAGATGGCCGTGCTGCCGGATCGCTGCCAGCAGGTGATCTACTCCGAGCCCAACTCTTCCTATGGCGAAGGCCTGCTGGTCAAGCAAGGCAACCCCAAGGATCTGCACGCCTTCAGCGACTTCGTCGACGGCGACGGCAAGATCGCGATCATGGCCGGGGCTGATCAGCTCGACATGCTGCAGGCGCTCGGCGTTCCCCAGGACAACATGGTCACCATCTCCAGCAATGCCGATGCGATCTCGACCGTATCGACCGGCCGGGCCGACGCCTACGCCGCGACCAGCCTGACGGTCAGCGAACTGGCCGGAAAGAGCGACGATGTCGAGCCGGCCGGTGAGTTCAAGGATCCGGTTATCGATGGCGAAGAGGTACGTAGCTGGGGTGCTTTTGCCTTCAACAGCGACAACACCGAGCTGCGTGACGCGGTCAACGAAGCGCTGGAGAAGTACAAGCAGTCCGACGACTGGAGCAAGACGCTGATGGGCTACGGCTTCAGCCAGGCCGATGTCGACGGCTCCAGCCATCACACCACCAAGGAACTCTGCACCGCGGACTCCTGAGCGTTTTCACAGCCAGGCCTGTGAGCTCGATCTGATCGCGGACGTCCGCTCGATGGCCATGACGAAAGCCCTGGCCATCGCCATGAAGCGTCCGCGATGTCATCGAACGGTGCCGACATAGTCGGCGCCGTTCGTCAGGTCGTGTCCGAACCCGTTACTGCGGAGTCTTCCCGATGGAATGGACGAGCTATCTCGCCCCTCTGGCTCAGGGCGCATGGGTGACCGCGCAGCTCACGGTCTACTCGACGATCCTGGGCGGTCTGTTTGCCTTCGCGTTCGGTCTCGGCAAGCTTTCCCACAACCCCTTGCTCAAGGGGTTCAGCGTTGCCTATATCGAGATCTTTCGCGGTACATCGTTGCTGGTTCAGCTGTTCTGGATCTACTTCGCGCTACCTATCCTGGGACAGGCGATCGGTCTCGATCTGCGCTTCCCGCCGGTGGCAGCCGGGGTGGCCGCGCTGGCACTGAATATCGGCGCCTACGGGGCCGAGGTCGTGCGTGGCGCGGTGCAGGCGGTACCCAGGGAGCAGTACGAAGCGGCGACTGCGCTCAATTTTACCGGGCGCAAGCGGCTGTGGCGGATCACGCTGCCCCAGGCGATTCCCGAGATGATGCCGACTTTCGGCAATCTCGCGGTGCAGAATCTCAAGGATACCGCGCTGGTATCGCTCATTTCGCTGGGCGACATGGCCTTTCGTGCCGAGCAGATTCGTAACTTCACCCAGGATAGCGTGACCGTCTATACGCTGGTGCTGTTCATGTATTTCGGCATGGCGCTGGTGGTCACTGCGTGCATGAAACTGCTGGAACGCTACGTTGGCCGCTGGCGCGCGGCGGGGAGATAACGCATGTTTTTCGGCATCGAATGGGATACCAGCAGCCAGTGGGCTTTCGCGGTTTCGATCTTTCCGATTCTGCTGCATGGCCTGGTGATAACACTGGAGGCCACCGTCGTCGGCTTCTTCATTGCGCTCGCGTTGGGGTTGGTGCTGGCGGCGCTGAAAAGTGCGCCGACACGCTTCATCCGCTGGCCAGCCAAGCTGTTGACGGAGTTCATCCGCGACACGCCGCTGCTGATCCAGCTGTTCTTTCTGTTCTACGTTCTGCCCGAGTTCGGGCTGACGCTGCCGGCCTTTCTGACCGGCGCCCTGGCATTAGGCGTGCAGTACAGTGCCTACACCTCGGAAGTCTATCGTGGCGGCCTCGAAGCGGTGGCCAGCGGTCAAAGGGAAGCGGCGCGGGCGCTGAATCTGGCACCGGCCAGAACCTTTACTCACATCATTTTGCCGCAGGCGATTCCGCGCATCATTCCGGCGCTGGGTAATTACCTGGTATCGATCATGAAAGATGTGCCGGTGCTCGGCGTGGTTACCGTGCTGGAAATGCTCGGCGTGGCTCGGATCATCGGCGACCGTACCGGCGGTTATCTGATTCCGCTGACGATGGTTGGCGGAATCTATCTGATCCTGACGATCATCGCTTCTCTGGGTGTGCGCTACCTGGATACCCATCTGCCCAAACGAGGCCTGTCTCTCAAATGAACAATGCCACGGAAATTCGCGACGCCACGGAAAGCAGCGACCCGATCATCAAATTCGACAAGGTCGTCAAACGTTTCGGCGACCACGTGGTACTCGACGAACTCGACTTCGAGGTTCAGCGCGGCGAAAAGGTCACCATCATCGGCCCATCCGGCTCCGGCAAGTCGACCGTGCTGCGGGTCCTGATGACGCTGGAACCCATCAACGATGGCGTCGTCTATGTCGGCGGCGAGCCGCTGTGGCATCAGCGCCGCGGCGACGAGCTGATCCCCGCTGGCGAGCCACATCTGCGCGAGATGCGCAGCCATATGGGCATGGTCTTCCAGCAGTTCAATCTGTTTCCGCACATGACCGTGCTGCGCAATCTGACCGAAGCGCCCGTGCAGGTGCTCGGCATCAACAAGGCGGAAGCCAAGAAGCGTGGCATGGAACTGCTGGAGATGGTGGGCCTCACCGATCAGGCCGACAAGTATCCGCACCAGCTCTCCGGCGGGCAGCAGCAGCGGGTGGGGATTGCCCGTGCGCTGGCGATGCGACCCAAGGTCATGCTGTTCGACGAGCCGACCTCGGCGCTGGATCCGGAACTGGTCGGCGAGGTGCTGAACGTCATCCGCTCCCTGGCCGACGAGCACGACCTGACCATGCTGCTGGTGACCCACGAGATGCACTTCGCGCGCCAGGTTTCCGACCGGATCTGCTTCTTCGATCAGGGCCGGATCAAGGAGCAGGGCAAGCCCGAGGATATCTTCACCGCGCCGAAAGAGGAGCGCACCAAGGCTTTCCTCAAGGCGGTGCTCGACCCGGACGATTGATCATTGGTGTCGCGGACTGGAGGCGTCAGCGTCTGGCGCGCCGTCGAGCGGCCTCGCGGCGCCGATCCAGCCATTCCATCGACAGACCCGATGTCATGCCGTGGAAGAGTATCGACACGAGCACGATGAAACTGACCAGAGTCCAGGCGCTGTCGATCTCGCCGAATGTCTGCTGATTGGTGGCGTAGGCGAGATAGTAGAAAGACCCCACGCCACGGATGCCGAACAGGCTGACGACCGCTCTCTCCCGCGATTTCATTCGTGAGCCGATCAGCCCGATCATGCCGGCGAGCGGCCGGACTATGAACAGAATCGCCAGGCCGACGCCGGCCATGGGCCAGGTCAGCCCGTCGAGCACAGGGCCGACGAGCGCGCCGCCGAACATCACCAGCAGCATCATCATCAGCAGCCGCTCGATCTCCTCGGTGAAGTCGTGCAGGCGGATGTGATAGTCGTGGACCTCCTCCTGGGTACTCCGCAAGGCGAGCGCACCGACGAAAACGGCGATGAAACCGTAGCCGTGAATTGCCTCGGCACCGGCGTAGGTCACGAAGGTGCCGCCCAGCGCCACGAAGCCCTGACCGGTGCTGGCCAGCGATAGGCGTCCCGAGTGGAACATGAACATCGCCAGTAGCCAGCCGAGTAGCCAGCCGGCGCCAGCGCCGGCAAGGATGCGCCAGAGCACGTCCACCGTGAACCAGTGCCAGGTCCAGTCGCCAAGCGTGAGGCCGTGAGTGGCAAGGGCGAGGGCAAGATAGGTGAACGGAAAGGCGAGACCGTCGTTGAGTCCTGCTTCCGAGGTCAGGCTGCGGCGCACGCCGTCGCTGGTGCCGGAGCGCGGCGGCCCGACCTGAACGTCGGCGGCCAGCACCGGATCCGTCGGCGCGATCACCGCGCCCAGCAGCACCGCTGTTGCCCAGGGGAATCCCAATGCCAGGGCGCAGAGCATCGCAGTGGCGGCGATGGTCAACGGCATGGTAATGCTGAGCAGACGGCTGGTGTCGGCCCAGAAGCGCCACTTGAGAGGATCGTCGATCCGTAGACCCGCCCCCGCCAATGAAATGATGACTGTGAGCTCGGTCAGTATCTCGGTGATCTGCGGGTAGTTGCGAGGCTGCAGTCCTTTCTCATTGATCAAGGCAAAGAAGAGCGCGCCGATGGCGATACAGATGATTGGTAGTGACAGTGGCAGTCGTTTGATCAGCACCGGCACCCAGGCGACCAGCAACATCAGGATGCCAAAGCCGCCAAGAAATATGATGTGGGGGTCCATTCAGGCAACGATCTCCCTAGGTGATCGCTCGGGGATCCATTCCCGAGTCTTTATCGAGCGCGATGGCAAGTTACCATCATCCGTTGCGAATGAGGCCGCCATGCGCGTCGGAAGAGATAGCGTAGAGGGTATTGGGCGATCTGCCCGGAGAAATTCACTTCATCCAGCGCGATGCGCTACCACCAGCGGTGAAAATGATGCGGCGGCCCCTTTCCCTGACCGACGTTCAAACGCCCGCTGGCTTGCAGAGCCTGGTGCAGCCACTGCTTGGCCGCGTCGATGGCGCCCTCGACGCCGCTATCGCCGGGGGGCAGGTGGGCGAGGCGGGCGGCAATTGCCGACGACAGCGCGCAGCCGGCCCCATGGAGATTACGGGTCGTCAGACGCGGCGCCTCCAGCCAGCGTTGGCCGTCCGGCATCCACAGCAGATCGGGGCAGTGCGCTGAAGGCAGATGGCCGCCTTTCAGCAGACCATAACGCGAGCCCAGAGTGACCAGCCCCTCGATCATCATCTCCATCGCCTGCGGCGTCCGTGGTACATCGGCGCCGAGCAGCGCCGCAGCCTCCGGCAGGTTGGGTGTGATGACATCGGCGAGCGGCACCAGGACTTCCCTTACCGCCTGCAGGCCGGCGTCGTCCACCAGCCGGTCACCGCTCTTGGCGACCATCACCGGATCGAGCACGATCCAGCGTGGCCGGCGCCTGCCCAGTGCCTCGGCAATCGTCTCCGCGACCTCGCGACTGCTGACCATGCCGATCTTGACCGCATCGAGGGCGACGTCGTCGAGCAGGTTGTCGAGCTGGGCGCGGATCATCCGGGCCGACACCGGCTCCACCGTCTGGACACCGCGGGTGTTCTGGGCGATCACGGCGGTAATCACGTTGGTGGCGTAGGCGCCGTGGGCGGAGAGCGTCTTGATATCGGCCTGCAGGCCCGCGCCCCCGGAAGGGTCCGAGCCGGCGATCGTCAAGACATTGGGAATCGGGTGAGAAAGCATGTGCTGAACATTGCAAGGGGTGTCAGAATGGCTAGCCTAATGTAAAGGCCTACATTTGCCTAATGGCAGCACAGTCCTGCGGTCTATAAATTGGCGCCCTGGGGACAGTCAGAAGTTTACGTAGATGACGGAGCCCGGCGTTGTCCGCCTCGAAGGAGGCGCTATCCGATGGGTAGCGGAGCCGCGATGGGACGATTAGCAGGCTTGTTACTACGTCGTTGTCGTGTAAAATCGTAAACTTACGAACCTGTCAGTTTCGACCCGCGTCGTCGTACGTCGAGGTTCCGTTACTTCCGCGAGGGAACGCATGTCCGATCAGGCCTCTGGATGGATTGCCAGCTACTGGGCTACCGGGTTGTTCGTGGTGGCTGTCGTGGCACTCTGCGGGCTGATGATCGGGGCTGCCAGCCTGCTGGGCGGCCGTAGCCACGGCCGCAGCAAATCTCTTCCTTTCGAATCCGGTATCGTTGGTGCCGGGTCCGCGCGGCAACGCTTTTCGGTCAAGTTCTACCTCGTTGCCATGCTTTTCGTGATATTCGATATCGAAGCCGTTTACCTGTTCGGCTGGGCCGTCTCCGTGCGCGAGGTGGGCTGGACGGGATTCGCGGCAGCGGCTGTCTTCATCTTCATTCTGTTGGCCGGCCTGATCTATGACGCGCGCGTCGGCGCCCTCGACTGGGCGCCGCGCAAGCGCGGACACGAAAACGCGCCGAGAGCGCGAGAACTGGCCGCCGTACCTGGCGTCGATCGCCAGGTCCGCCGAGAAGAGAAAACGCGTTGAGCCGGGCATCAATGATCGCCCCGGCGATCGCGACAAAGATAATGATGGGAGTCTGGCGCCCGTGACTGACCAGTGCTTCCGCGACCGTTTTCCTATCTGGTTTGTTGAGGCTCACTATGCAGTACACCCTGACCCGCGCGGAGGGAGACGATTCCGCGGCTGATCGCTATCCTCTCGGCCAACGCGAGCTTGTCGATGATCCGATGAAGCAGCAGGTTCATCGCAATGTGTTCATGGGCAAGCTCGAGGACGTGCTTCACTCTGCGGTGAACTGGGGGCGCAAGAACTCCTTGTGGCCGTACAATTTCGGTCTTTCCTGCTGCTATGTGGAGATGACCACCGCGTTCACTGCCCCGCACGATGTCGCGCGCTTCGGCGCGGAGGTCATTCGCGCCTCTCCGCGGCAGGCCGATTTCATGGTCATCGCCGGTACCTGCTTCGTCAAGATGGCGCCCGTCATCCAGCAGCTCTACGACCAGATGCTCGAGCCCAAGTGGGTGATCTCGATGGGTTCGTGCGCCAACTCCGGCGGCATGTACGATATCTACTCGGTGGTTCAGGGTGTCGACAAGTTCCTACCGGTGGACGTCTACGTACCCGGCTGTCCGCCGCGTCCCGAGGCTTTTCTTCAAGGCCTCCAGCTGCTCCAGGAGTCGATTCAGGAAGAGCGCCGCCCGCTCTCCTGGGTGGTCGGCGATCAAGGTGTCTACCGCGCCGAGATGCCGTCTCAGCGCGAAAAGCATCGCGATCGACGGATTGCGGTCAAGGAGCTGCGCACCCCGGATGGCATCTAGTGCGATCGGTCTTGTCGATCGTACCTGCCATGGATTCTTGTGGTCGCTTTCGACCATTGATTTTAGCACCGGGGGCCGCCAGCCATGACTGCAGCCGATGATTCTCGAAACGAGAACACGATGACTTCCAGCGCTTCCGACACCGCCGGCCACGCCGACGTGGTGGCGGAACTGGCGCGACATTTCGGGGCGGCCGCTTTCACCCCGCAGGACACGATGACCGCCATGCCGGTGATCTGGGTCGCGCGCGAGCAGCTGCGCGACGTTCTCGTCTACCTGCGCAAGCTGTCGGCACCGTTCTCGATGCTCTATGACCTGAGCGCCGTCGACGAGCGTCTGCGCACTCACCGCCGCGGGTTGCCGCCGTCCGACTTTACCGTCTTCTACCAGTTGCTGTCGGTGGAGCGGAACGCCGATCTGATGATCAAGGTCGCGTTGCACGAACGTGATCTTTCGCTGCCCTCGATCAGCGATATATTCGTCAACGCCAACTGGTACGAGCGCGAAGTGTTCGACCTGTTCGGGATCGACTTTGCCGGTCATCCTCATCTGACCCGGATCATGATGCCGCCGACCTGGGCCGGTCATCCGCTGCGCAAGGATTACTCCGCCCGTGCCACCGAGTTCGACCCCTACACGCTGACCGTGAAGGGCCAAGAGGTCGAGCAGGAAGCGCTGCGTTTCGATCCCGAAGCGTGGGGCATGAAGCGCGAGGGCGAAGAGACCGAGTTCATGTTTCTCAACCTCGGCCCCAACCACCCCTCGGCCCACGGCGCTTTCCGGCTCGTGCTCCAGCTCGACGGTGAAGAGGTGGTCGATTGCGTGCCGGACATCGGCTATCACCATCGCGGCGCCGAGAAGATGGCCGAACGCCAGTCCTGGCACAGTTTCATCCCCTACACGGATCGGATCGACTACACCGGCGGGGTGATGAACAACCTGCCTTACGTGCTGGCGGTGGAAAAACTGGCCGGCATTACCGTCACCGATCGCGCCAAGACGATTCGGGTGATGATGGCGGAAATGTTCCGCATCAACAGCCACCTGCTGTTTCTGGGTACCTATCTGCAGGATCTGGGCGCGATGACGCCGGTGTTCTTCACCTTCACCGATCGTCAGAAAGCCTACGAGGTGATCGAGGCGATCACCGGTTTCCGTATGCACCCGGCGTGGTATCGCATCGGCGGCACCGCCCACGACCTGCCCACCGGCTGGGATAAGCTTGTCCAGGGCTTCGTCAACTGGATGCCCAAGCGCCTCGCCGAGTACGAGAAGGCGATGATGGACAACGCCATCGTCCGCGACCGCACCAAGTTCGTCGCGGCCTTCGACACCCAGCAGGCACTCGACTGGGGCGTGACCGGCCCCAACCTGCGCGCCACCGGGCTCGATTTCGACCTGCGCAAGAAGCGGCCCTATTCCGGCTACGAGAACTTCGATTTCGAGATCCCCACGGCGGTCAACGGCGACGCCTTCGATCGTGGCATGCTGCGCATCGAGGAGATGCGCCAGAGCGTGCGAATCCTCCAGCAGTGCATCGACCACATGCCGGCAGGTGACTACAAGGCCGACCACCCGCTGACCACGCCGCCGCCGCGGGAAAAGATGCTGCAGCATATCGAGACTCTGATCACCCACTTCCTGCAGGTTTCGTGGGGGCCGGTGCTGCCGGCCGCCGAATCGATGCAGATGATCGAGGCGACCAAGGGCATCAACAGTTACTACCTGACCAGCGACGGCAGCACCATGAGCTACCGCACGCGCATTCGCACGCCCAGCTTTCCGCATCTGCAGCAGATCCCCGCCGTGATGCGCGGCGGCTTCGTGCCGGATCTGATCGCGCACCTGGGCAGCATCGACTTCGTCATGGCCGATGTGGACCGATGAGGATGGTTGAGATGGGACGACCGACATGACTAGCACGACGACTAGTACTAACACGACGACTAGTACCAACACGATGACTAGCACCGCCACGACTAGCACCATCGCCAGCGACGGCTTCACGCTCGACCCCGCCGATCGCGAGGCGATCCTCGAGGAGCGTGCGCACTATCCTTATCCGCAGGCGGCGAGCATCGAGGCGCTGAAGATCGTCCAGAAGCGCCACGGACACGTGCCGGACGGTGCGATTCCGGCAATTGCCGAGACGTTGGGCATCGGGGTCGCCGACGTCGAGGGTGTGGCGACGTTCTACAGCCTGATCTTCCGCCAGCCGGTCGGCCGACACGTCATCCTGATCTGTGACAGCAGCTCGTGCTTCCTGACCGACTATGAGGAACTGCGCGACGCCTTTATCGCGCACCTGGGCATCCAGATGGGCCAGACCACGGCGGACGGGCGTTTCACGCTGCTGCCGGTGTGCTGTCTCGGGGCCTGCGACCGTGGCCCGACGATTCTGATCGGCGAGGATCTGCACGGCCCGGTCGCGCCGGACGAGATTCCCCGACTGCTGGAGGCCTACGCATGAGCCGCATTCTGCAATCCGCCAGCGAACGCCGTGCCGAGACCCATCCGCTGACCTGGCGTCTGCACGACGATCAGTCGCCGGTGCTGCTGGACGAATATTGTCGCACTCAGGGCTATGAAGCGGTCACCAAGGCGCTCGAGCAGTACACCTACGAGACGCTGACCGAAGAGGTCAAGACCGCCAATCTGCGCGGTCGCGGCGGCGCCGGGTTCTCGGCCGGGTTCAAGTGGAGCCTGACGATGAAGGGCGACGACGTGCCTCGCGGCTATATCGTCTGCAACGCCGACGAGATGGAGCCGGGCACGTTCAAGGATCGCTTGCTGATGGAGCAGCAGCCGCACCTGCTGATCGAGGGCATGATCATCGCCGGTTTCGCCAATCGCTCGAAGCAGGGGTATATCTTCCTGCGAGGGGAATATCATCGCGCCGCTGCCTCGATCCAGCGCGCGCTCGCCGACGCTCGCGCCGAGGGCTGGCTGGGCGCCGACGTGCGCGGTAGCGGCTGGGACTTCGATATCGCCCTGCACACCGGCGCCGGTCGCTATATCTGCGGCGAAGAGACCGCACTAATCAACTCGCTCGAAGGCAAGCGCGCCAACCCGCGGGCCAAGCCGCCATTTCCCGGCCAGTCCGGTGCCTGGGGGCTGCCGACGGTGGTCAACAACGTCGAGACGCTTTGCAACGTGCCGGGCATCGTCAACAACGGCGCCGACTGGTTCCAGGCGCTCTCCGGCGATCTCAGCAGCGACGGCGGCACCAAGCTCTACGGCGTTTCCGGCAAGGTCAACAATCCTGGCCTGTGGGAATTGCCGATGGGCACCACCGGCAACCGGATCATCGAACTCGCCGGCGGCATGCGCGATGGCCTGACGCTCAAGAGCTGGCTGCCCGGCGGCGGCAGTACCGGTTTTCTGCTGCCGGAACATCTCGAGTTGGCGCTCGATTTCGACACCATCGGCAAGACCGGCAGCCGTATGGGCACTGGGCTTCTCACCGTGGTTGCCGACAGCCAGAGCATGGTGTCGCTGACCCGCAATCTCGAGGAGTTCTTCTCGCGCGAGTCCTGTGGCTGGTGCACGCCTTGCCGTGACGGCCTACCTTGGAGCGTGAAGCTGCTGCGCGCGCTGGAGGCCGGCGAGGGCGAGCCCGGCGATATCGAACTGCTCGAACAGATGGCCCGCGATCTCGGCCCGGGCAAGACCTTCTGCGCACATGCGCCGGGGGCGGCGATGCCGCTGGCATCCGCAATCCACTATTTCCGTGACGAGTTCGAGCGCGGCGTTACCCGGCCCAAGGGTAAGGCGCACGCGGACCCGATCCCGGTCGGCAGCGTGTAGGAGGAGTTTGACGCCATGGCCACCATTCACGTCGACGGCAACGATTACGAGGTCGAAGACAGCGACAACCTGCTCCACGCTTGCCTTTCGCTGGGCCTGGATATTCCCTATTTCTGCTGGCACCCGGCGATGGGCAGCGTCGGCGCGTGCCGCCAGTGCGCGGTAAAGCAGTACAAGGATGCCGACGACGACCGTGGCATGCTGGTGATGTCGTGCATGGCACCGGTCAAGGACGACGCCTATATCTCCATCGACGATGAAGAGGCCAAGGTCTTTCGTCAGACGGTGATCGAGTTTTTGATGGTCAATCACCCGCACGACTGCCCGGTCTGCGAAGAGGGCGGCCACTGCCATCTGCAGGACATGACGGTCATGACCGGCCACGACCGCCGCCGTTATCGCTTCCGCAAACGCACCCATCGCAATCAGGATCTGGGCCCGTTCGTCGCCCACGAGATGAACCGCTGCATCACCTGCTACCGCTGCACGCGCTTCTATCAGGATTACGCCGGCGGCGAAGATCTCGGCGCCTTCGGTGCTCACGACAACATCTATTTCGGCCGAGTTACCGACGGCACCCTGGAGAGCGAGTTTTCCGGCAACCTGACCGAGGTCTGCCCGACCGGCGTCTTTACCGACCAGACCCACTCCGATCAGTACACCCGCAAGTGGGATCTGCAGTTCGCGCCGAGCGTCTGCCACCAGTGCGCGTCGGGCTGCAATATCAGCCCCGGCGAGCGCTATGGTGACATCCGCCGGATCGAGAATCGCTACAACGGCGACGTCAACGGCTACTTCCTCTGCGACCGCGGCCGTTTCGGCTACGGCTACGTCAACCGCAAGGATCGCCCGACGCGTCCCGAGAGTCGCAACGTCAGCGACACCACGCCGATGGAAGTCGACGAAGGACTGGACCGTGCCGCCGATGCGTTGCGCGGCGCCAAGCGAATCATCGGGATCGGCTCGCCGCGGGCCAGTCTCGAAAGCAATCATCGGCTGCGCCAGCTGGTGGGCGCCGCCAACTTCTCCACCGGCATCGAAGCCGGCGAGCTTTCGCGAATCCGGCGGATGGAAGCGCTCAACCGCGACGCCGGCCTTACCACGCCGAGCCTGCGCGAGATCGAGGATTGCGATGCGATTCTGGTGCTGGGCGAAGACCTGCTTCAGAGCGCGGCACGGATCGCACTCTCGGTTCGCCAGGCGGTGCGCAGCAAGGGTGCCGAACTGGGCGAAGCGCGGGGCATCCCCGAGTGGAACGCCGAGGCGGTGAAGACCATCGCCCAGGATGCCGGCCATCCGCTGTTTCTGGTGACGCCGGATGTCACCAAGCTCGACGGTATCGCGGCTCATGCCGAGCGTGCTGCGCCCGACGATATCGCCCGGCTGGGGTTTGCCGTGGCGCACGCGCTCGATTCCACCGCCCCGGCCGTCGAAGGTCTCGACGATGCCACGTCCCAACTGGCCGAACGCATCGCCGATACGTTGCTGGCGGCCAGGAAGCCGCTGGTCATCGCCGGCGAGTCGCTGGGTTCGATGGCGATTCTCGAGGCGGCGGGCAACGTCGCCCGTGCGCTGGCACGGCGCCAGAAGACGGATGCCGGCCTGACCCTGGTGCGCCGCGAGGCCAATAGTGTCGGGCTGGGCCTGCTCGGTGGGGAATCTCTCGACTGGGCGCTGGAGCAACTCGAGGGCGACGCCGACGGCGTGGTGATTCTCGAAAACGACCTCTATACCCGGCTGCCGGCCGCCCGCATCGACGCTGCCCTGGATCGTGCCGTCGCCGTGGTGGTGGTCGACCACCAGCGAACGCCGACCTGGGAGCGCGCCGATGTCGCCCTGCCGGCCGGGACGTTCGCCGAGAGCGACGGCACTCTGGTCAGCTTGGAAGGGCGCGCGCAGCGCTTCTATCAGGTGTTCGACCCCAGCTACATGCGCCCCGATACCCGCATCCGCGAAAGCTGGCGCTGGCTGCATGCGCTCCACGCCACGCTGGAACGCCAGCCGGTGGAGACGATTCTGCTCGACGATCTGACCCAGGCGGTCGCCGAGGAGACGCCGGCGTTCGCGCCGTTACATCAGACGACGCCGGAAGCGATGTTCCGCGTCCACGGCCTGAAGCTCGCCCGCGAACCCCACCGTTACAGCGGGCGTACCGCGATGCGTGCCGACATTAACGTCAACGAGCCCCGTGCGCCGCTGGATCTCGATACGCCGTTCGCCTTTTCGATGGAAGGTTACGCCGGCTATCAGGAACCGCGCCGCGAGGTCGCCTTCGCCTGGGCGCCGGGCTGGAACTCGCCGCAGGCGTGGAACAAGTTCCAGGATGAAGTCGGCGGTCACCTGCGCGCTGGCGATCCGGGTAAACGGCTGTTTCCTGCTCTGAGCAAAGACCGGGCGGCTGCCGCCGGTGAATACTGCAGCAAAATTCCCGCCGCCTTCACCGCGCGGGACGGCGAGTGGCAGGTGATCGACCTGCCGCAGCTGTTCGGTGGCGACGAGATGTCGCGCCGCGCCGAGCCCATTCGCGAGCGCATGGCCGCGCCGCAGGTGGCGTTGAGCGAGGCCGACGCCGCTCGGCTGGGTCTCGCCGCGGGCGACGCGGTCACGGTCTCGCTCGACGGGGTCAGCTTCGACCTGCCGGCGCGTCTCAGCGCCGGTCTGCCGGCGGGCGTGGTCGGTTTGCCCAGTGGCACGATTCAGGAACGTACCGGGGCATTGACGCCGAGCGCCACTCGCTGGGGCCTCGTCACGCGCGCGGATCATGGCCAGGTGTCAGTCGAGGAGGATCGCACATGAACTGGTGGACGCCACAGGTCGAGGCAGTGCTGATCGCGATGGTCCAGGCGGTGGTCATCCTGCTGGCGGTGGTCGTTTTCGGGGCCGTGCTGAGCATGGTCGAACGGCGTCTGCTGGCACTGTGGCAGGACCGCTACGGCCCCAATCGGGTCGGGCCATTCGGGCTTTTGCAGATCGCCGCAGACATGCTCAAGATCTTCTTCAAGGAAGACTGGATTCCGCCGTTCGCCGATCGCACTTTCTTCGTGCTGGCGCCGGCGATCGCCATGGCCTCGCTGCTGCTGTCGTTCATCGTGATTCCGATCACGCCCGGCTGGGGCGTGGCCGATCTCAATATCGGCATCCTGTTCTTCTTCGCCATGGCCGGTATCAACGTCTACGCGGTGCTGTTCGCGGGCTGGGCCAGCAGCAACAAGTATGCGCTGCTCGGCGCGCTACGTGCCTCCGCCCAGACGCTCTCCTACGAGGTGTTCATGGGGCTGGCGGTGATGGGCATCGTTGCCATGACCGGCTCGTTCAACATGCGTGACATCGTCAATGCGCAGGAGAACGTCTGGTTCATCATTCCGCAGTTCTTCGGCTTCTGCACCTTCATCATCGCCGGCATCGCCGTCACGCATCGCCATCCGTTCGATCAGCCCGAGGCCGAGCAGGAGCTGGCCGATGGCTACCACATCGAATATTCCGGCATGAAGTGGGGCATGTTCTTCGTCGGCGAGTACATCGGCATCGTGCTGATGTCGGCGCTGCTGGTGACACTGTTCTTCGGCGGCTGGCACGGGCCGCTGCTGCCGCCGATCGTCTGGTTCCTGCTCAAGACGGTGTTCTTCATCGTCCTGTTCGTGCTGCTGCGCGCGGCGTTGCCGAGACCGCGTTACGACAAGGTGATGAACTTCGGCTGGAAGGTGTGTCTCCCGCTGACACTCGTCAATCTATTGATCACCGGGGCGATGATTCTGCTCATCGATCCGGCGACCTGAGGGGATCATCGATGCTCAATCAGATCCGAAACATCGTGAATGGCACCGGTACCCAGCTGCGCACGCTGTGGATGGTGTTCTCTCACGCCTGGCGCAAGCGCGAAACGGTCCAGTATCCGGAAGAGCAGGTCTATCTTCCGCCGCGCTATCGCGGTCGTATCGTGCTGACCCGCGACCCCGACGGCGAAGAGCGCTGCGTGGCCTGCAATCTGTGCGCGGTGGCCTGCCCGGTGGCGTGCATCTCGCTACAGAAGGGCGAGAAAGAGGATGGCCGCTGGTATCCGGAGTTCTTCCGCATCAATTTTTCGCGCTGCATCTTCTGTGGCATGTGCGAAGAGGCGTGCCCGACCTCGGCCATTCAGCTGACGCCGGACTTCGAAATGAGCGAGTTCCGCCGCCAGGAGCTGGTCTACGAGAAGCAGGATCTGCTGATCGACGGTCCGGGCAAGGATCACAACACCAATTTCTATCGCGTGGCCGGGCTGTCGATTGCCGGCAAGGACAAGGGCGAGGCGCAGAACGAGGCCGAGCCGATCAACGTCAAGTCGCTGATGCCATGAGAACCTGCCTACGATCTGCTGCGCGTCGGCCAAACTTTGTTGAAAACACTTTCGAGATGCTTGTTTACCCCCAAGTAAACTCGTACGCGAGCCCGGTCCTTTCCTCAAGTGTTTTCGCCTCGCGACCCACAGGGATGTGGGAAGTGCGTTGGCCCGTAGGGAACGGGCATAGCCTTGGCTCTAGCTCGCGAGATCGTAAACAAGTTCCAAGTCGGCGAGTCGTGAGCCGGGTTAGACCGAAAGCTGGGAGAGAAGCATGCAAATCGCGTTTTACTTGAGTGGCCTGGTCGCGATTCTCGCCACGCTGCGCGTGGTGACGGGCACCCATCCGGTGCACGCGCTGCTCTATCTGATCGTCTCGCTGATCGCGGTGGCGATGGTGTTCTTCGCCCTCGGCGCGCCTTTTGCCGGCGCTCTGGAGATCATCGTCTATGCCGGGGCGATCATGGTGCTGTTCGTGTTCGTGGTGATGATGCTCAATCTCGGCGAATCGGCGGTAGAACAGGAGCGCGCCTGGCTGCAACCCAAGGCGTGGGTGGGGCCGGCGGTACTCACGGCGATATTGCTGATCGTGATGATCGTCACGCTTGCCAGTGGCGATTACAGCGGCAGCATCAGCGGCGACCCCCTGACTGCCAAGATGGTCGGCATCTCGCTGTTCGGCCCCTATCTGGTGATCGTCGAGCTGGCGGCCATGCTGCTGCTGGCGGCATTGGTGGCCGCGTCCCATCTGGGTCGCAGCGAAGCCCACGATGAAGCCGATCTGGCGCGTGAGCGGCAACGTGAAATCAACGGCCAGCGCGAACTCGAGGAACAGACTCGTAGGACGGCGCCCCCACGAGAAACACGGCAGACGCCGTTCGACGCCGCCGATAAAGACGCCGGTACGCAGGAGGGCAAGGCATGACGGGCATTCCGGTAGAACACGGCCTGTGGCTGGCAGCGATTCTATTCGTGCTGGGGCTGGCCGGGCTGATGACGCGACGCAACATGCTGTTCGTGCTGATGAGCCTGGAAATCATGATGAACGCGGCCGGGCTTGCGTTCATCGTTGGCGGCACGTACTGGCAGCAGGCCGATGGCCAGGTAATGTTTTTGATGATCATTACGCTGGCGGCGGCCGAGGCTAGCGTGGGCCTGGCGCTGCTGATGCAGCTCTATCGCCGCTTCAAGACGCTCGATATCGACTCGGCCAGCAGGTTGCGCGGATGAATACGTTCCCGGATGTTCTGCTCACGCTCACCTTTGTCTTTCCGCTACTGGGATCGTTGATCCTGGCACTCTCGTTCGGGCGGCTCTCCGAGCGGGCCAGCGCGACCGTCGGTGTCGCGTCGATCGGGCTGGCCGCGCTGTGTGCGCTATGGGTCGGCATCGACTTCTACGATCACGGCCGGTCGGCGCAGACCCTGACGCTGTGGCACTGGATTTCGGTGGGGGATTTTCAGCCCACGGTGGGGCTGATGCTGGATGGGCTGTCGCTGACGCTGCTGGGCGTCATTACCGGCGTCGGCTTCTTCATTCACCTGTTCGCGGCCTGGTACATGCGCGGCGAAGAGGGCATCACCCGCTTCTTCTGTCACATGAACCTGTTCGTGTTCAGCATGATTCTGCTGGTCCTGGGCGATAACCTGCTGCTGCTCTACTTTGGCTGGGAAGGCGTGGGTCTCTGCAGCTATCTGCTGATCGGCTACTACTACCGCACCCCGGCCAACGGTTGGGCGGCGTTCAAGGCGTTCATCATCACCCGCACCGGCGATGTCTTCCTCGCCATCGGCATGTTCCTGCTCTACGTCGAGCTCGGCTCTCTCAACCTGCAGACGCTGTTGGCACGGGCGCCGGAAATCTGGAGCGAGGGCAGCCTGATGCCGCAACTCGCGGCGCTGATGCTGCTCGGTGGGGCAGTGGGCAAGTCGGCCCAGCTGCCGCTGCACACCTGGCTGGCGGACGCCATGGCGGGCCCGACACCGGTGTCGGCACTGATTCACGCCGCTACTATGGTTACCGCGGGTGTCTATCTGATCGCGCGCATGAACGGCATCTTCCTGATGGCGCCGGACGTGCTGCTGCTGGTCGGCGTGATCGGTGCGCTGACGCTCTTGGTGGCGGGCTTCGCGGCGCTGGCGCAGACCGATATCAAGCGCGTGCTGGCCTATTCGACCATGAGCCAGATCGGCTACATGTTCCTGGCGCTGGGCGTGGGTGCCTTCGACGCGGCGATCTTCCACCTGATGATCCACGCCTTCTTCAAGGCGCTGCTGTTCCTGTCGGCGGGCTCGGTGATCGTCTGCACGCATCACGAGCAGGACATGCGCCGCCTCGGCGGGCTATGGCGCAAACTGCCGCTGACCTATGCCGGTTTCATCGTCGGCGGCTCGGCACTGGCGGCGCTGCCGCTGGTGACGGCCGGCTTCTACAGCAAGGACGCCATTCTGGTGTCGGCGCTCGTTTCCGGCCACGGCGTGCTGATGCTGGCCGGCCTGCTCGGGGCTTTGCTGACGTCGATATACACCGTGCGTCTGATTCTCGGCACCTTCCACGGCAAACCCAAGAGCGACCACGCCCGTGATGCCCATGCCGGCAAAGGCCTGGTCCACGGCGTGCCGCTGGTGGTGCTGATCGTGATGTCGACTGCCATCGGCGCCCAGCTGACACCGCCGCTGGACGACGTGCTGCCTGCCGGCCCGGCGGGAGAAGGCATGGGCGTTCATATCCTCGAAATCGCCGCGATGATCGTGGCGGTCGGCGGCGTGCTGTTCGCCGGCTGGCTGTTCATGCGTCGGCGCGATCTGGTACGCCGCGGCGTGGCCGATCCTCGAGGCGCCAGGCTCTGGACCTTCTGGCACAACGCCTGGGGATTCGACGCGCTCTATGACTGGCTGTTCGTGCGGCCCTATCAAGGGCTGGTGAAGGTCAACCGCAACGACTGGATCAACACGCTATGCAATATCCTGCCGTGGTTGGCGCGAGCTTCTCATCACGGGCTGCGCCTGACCCAGACGGGGCTGATGCGCCACTATGCCGTGTCGATGGTGCTGGGGGCGACGCTGCTGCTCGCCTTCCTGCTGGTGGGTTGACGCCATGAGCACACCAACGATGCACAGTGCTGGCCCGGCGACAGCATGTCGGGAACCAACGGAATTCACTCTATCGCGGATGGCTGATTCATGACTCTGGTCTGGCTGATACTGATCCCCTTCATCGGCGGTCTGCTGTGCTGGCAGGCGGAACGCTTCGGAGACCAAGCGCCGCGCTGGATCGCGCTCGGGACCATGCTGCTCGAGCTTCTGCTTGTGATGGGGCTGTGGATCGGCAGCGACTTCAGCCTGCCGGCCGAAGGTGCCGCCGCTGCCTGGACACTGGAGTGGCAGGCCGACTGGATTCCGCGCTTTGGCATCCAGGTCCACCTGGCGATCGATGGCCTGTCGCTGCTGATGATCGCGCTGACCGGGCTGCTCGGCGCCATGGCGGTGATCTGCTCGTGGAAGGAGATCGTGCTTCGGGTCGGGTTCTTCCACCTTAACCTGCTGTGGATTCTGGGCGGTGTGGTCGGGGTCTTTCTCGCCATCGATATGTTCCTGTTCTTCCTGTTCTGGGAAATGATGCTGGTGCCGATGTACTTCCTGATCGCGCTGTGGGGCCACAGCGGTTCGAAGGGCAGTTCGCGTATCGGTGCCGCGACCAAGTTCTTCATCTACACCCAGGCCAGCGGCCTTTTGATGCTGATCGCGATTCTGGGGCTGGTATTCGCGCATCACGCGGCCACCGGCAACTACACGTTCGCCTATGCGGACCTGCTGAACACGCCACTGTCCGAGACCACCGCCTGGTGGCTGATGCTGGGCTTCTTCGTGGCGTTCGCGGTCAAGCTGCCGGTGGTGCCGCTGCACGGCTGGCTGCCGGATGCCCACGCCCAGGCGCCGACGGCCGGTAGCGTCGATCTCGCCGGCATTCTGCTCAAGACGGCGGCCTACGGCATGTTGCGTTTTGCGCTGCCGCTGTTTCCCGAGGCGTCCCACGCATTCGCGCCGATAGCGATGACGCTGGGCCTGATCGGCATCTTCTACGGCGCGATCCTGGCGTGCGGCCAGCGCGATCTCAAGCGCCTGATCGCCTACACCAGTATTTCCCATATGGGCTTCGTGCTGATCGGTATCTATGCCGGGACCGAACTGGCACTGCAGGGCGTGGTCGCGCTGATGGTGGCGCACGCGTTTTCCGCGGCGGGGCTGTTCATTCTCTCCGGCCAGCTCTACGAACGTCTGCACACCCGCGACATGCGCCTGATGGGCGGCCTCTGGGGCCGCATCCGTGGTCTGCCAGGGTTTGCGCTGGTGTTCGTGGCGGCATCGCTGGGCTTGCCGGGCACGGCCAATTTCGTCGGCGAGTTCATGGTGATGTTCGGCGCCTTCGGCGTGGCGCCCTGGATCGTGGTGATCGCCAGTGCCGGCCTGATTCTGGCCGCCGTCTATTCGCTGTTCATCATGCAGCGGGTCTATTACGGCCCACCGGCCGAGGAGACGCCACTGGCTGATCTGGATCTGCGCGAGACGATCCTGCTGTTCGGCATCGTCGCGCTGGTGGTGTTCTTCGGCATCTATCCGCAGCCGCTGCTGGATACGTCCGCCGGGGCCGTGCAAATCGTGCAGCAGAGTGTTCAGCAGGTCGGGGCAATGACGGGAGGTCCTCAATGAGTCATGACGCCGTGATGGCGCTACTCGCCATTTCCCCGTTGATCGTGGTCAGCATGACCGTGGTCGTGGTGATGCTGCTGATTGCCTGGCGCCGCAACCACACGCTGAGTGCCATCGTCACCGCCATCGGGCTCAACGTCGCCCTGCTGGCGCTGCTGTTCGGCTGGACGATGGGCACGGTCGACGTCACCTCGGTGCTGGTGGTCGACGACCTGTCACGTTTCGGCGGGGTGCTGGTGCTGATGTCGACGCTGGCCTGCGTCACCCTGGCGCATCATTACCTCGAAGGCTACGACGGTCCGCGAGACGAATTCTACCTGCTACTGCTGAGTGCGGCTGCCGGTGGCCTGGTGCTGGTTTCGGCGCGCCACATGACGACGCTGTTCTTCGGCATCGAGCTGCTGTCGATGCCGCTGTTCGGGATGCTCGCCTACACCTTTCGCGATCGGGGGGCGCTGGAGAGCGGCATCAAGTACATGGTGCTGTCGGCGGCGGCCACGGCGTTTCTACTGTTCGGCATGGCGCTGCTCTATGCGGTGACAGGGACGCTGGATTTCGCCGAACTGGGCGCGGCGCTGTCGCGTGACGGCGGGGATCCGTGGCTGCTGGCCGGCGCTGGCCTGATGCTGGTGGGCTTGGCGTTCAAGCTCTCCATCGTGCCGTTCCATCTGTGGACGCCGGATGTCTATCAGGGCGGCCCCGGGCCGGCGACGACGTTCCTGGCCACCGCCAGCAAGGTGGCGGTGTTCCTGGTGCTGCTGCGGCTGTTCCAGTCGACGCTGGCCTTCCACCAAGCCTGGTGGCACGACCTGCTGGGCTTCATCGCCGTGATCACCATGCTGGTGGGTAACCTGCTGGCGCTGACCCAGAACGATCTCAAGCGCCTGCTGGGCTACTCGTCGATCGCCCATTTCGGCTATCTGCTGGTGGCGCTGGTGGTCAACGACGGGCTCGCGGTGGAGACGGTCGGGGTCTATCTGGTGACCTACGTGCTGACGACCCTCGGAGCCTTCGGTGTGGTCACACTGGTGTCGAGCCCGTACGTCGCGACCGGCGGTACGGCCGATGCCAGCCCCCTTCACCATTATCGCGGTCTGTTCTGGCGTCGGCCCTATCTCACGGCGGTGATGACGGTATCGATGCTGTCGCTGGCGGGGATACCGTTCACGGCCGGCTTTATCGGCAAGTTCTATATCATCGCCGTGGGTGTCGAGGCGCACCGCTGGTGGCTGGTGGGCAGCGTAGTGCTGGGTAGTGCCATCGGGCTCTACTACTACCTGCGGGTAATGGTCACCTTGTTCCTCCACGAACCCGGCATGCAGCGTCGCGATGCCACCCACGACTGGGCCGAACGCGCCGGCGGCATGGTGGTGCTCGGGGTGGCGGCACTGGTGATCCTGCTGGGACTCTATCCCACGCCGATGATCAACTGGGTCAGCTGGGTGGCGGGGTCCTGACTCTCGCCAATACCCGTGGCGCTCGCAACAGTGCCACGGTTACCAACGACGTCTGCCCAACCATTGGGCCCTGCCAAAAAAACGCCTCTTCGGAGGCGTTTTTTTATGGGTCGCAATCACGTCTTCAATCGGCGCGGAACGGCTTGGCGTTCAGGAATCCGCGCTGCGGCTGTGGGCCATCCCGATACTGCGGCGACAGGCGGCCGGCAGGTGAATGTCCACGGCGACGGGAAGGTGGTCGGAGAACATCGCTTCCAGCACGCGAGGCTTCTCGGCCCTCAACGATGAGGACAGCAGGATATGATCGAGGGCCCGGCGGGGTTGCCAGGCCGGATAGCTGAGTTGCGGCTTGAGCGGATTGAGATCCAGCGCGCGACAGAAGCGCGGATGAGCCAGCAGCTGATCCGGCGTGCAGTTGAGATCGCCCATCACCACGACATGGTGCAGCGGCTGGATGATCTCTCCCAGGTAGTCGAGCTGGCGCAGCCGACCGCGCTGGCTGAGTGCCAGGTGCGCGACGAAGACGTGCAGCGCGTCCGGGCCTTCGCCATAGCGAGCATGGATCGCGCCGCGCCCGCGCATTCCCGGCAGCCGATGCTCATCGACCCGGTTGGGGGTAAGACGCGAAAGCAGCCCATTGCTGTGCTGAGCGACGTGACCCAGGTTGCGGTTGAGCTGCTGGAAGTGGAAGTCAAAGGCCGAGCGGTTGGCGAGATATTCGACCTGATTGACATGATTGGAGCGAAAGCTGCCGCCGTCGGCCTCCTGGAGCCCGACGATATCGTACGCCGACAGAGCGCTGGCGACGATGTCGAGACGCGAGCTGCGTTTGGGGTGAGGCAACAGATGCTGCCAGCTACGCGTGAGATAGTGATGATAGGCCGAAGTATGGATGCCGACCTGCAGATTGCAGGTCAGCAGCTTCAGTGTCGGCGCGATCTCGCTGGCGGGTGTCGAGGCAGCTACGGACATTCGGTCACTCGCTCTCGGTACGTTCCTCGCGGACTTTCTCGATCAACGCGCTGGCGATCTTCGGCATGTTCTCCAGCGAGCCGGCGGAGTTCGGCGTGACGACATAGCGGCCATCGACGATCAGATCGGGCACGCCCATCAGCTGATAGCCGCGCATCTTGGCCGATGCCTGCTGAATCTCGCTTTTCACGCCGAAGGAGTCGAGTGCCTTGAGGGCTTCGTCCTTGCTGACGCCATAGTTGGTGAAGAACTCGGCGATCTCGTCCTTGTCGGTCAGCCGCTTACCCTGCTTGTGGATGGCGTCCATGAAGTCCTGACGCATTTCATGTTCGATACCCAGCTGCTTGGCCGCATAGAACGCGATGGCGTGCTGTTCCCAGACTTTGCCCAACGGGGCCGCCATCCGGTCGAAGCTGACGTCGTCCGGGAGCTGATCGACCCACTCGTTGAGCGGCTTCTCGAGAGCGTAGCAGTGGGGGCAGCCATACCAGAACACTTCGGTGACTTCGATCTGGTCGGCGGGCACTTCCGTCTTCATCGGCTGGTCGATGACCTGATAGTCCTGACCTTCGACGATATCCGCCGCCATCACTGCGCCGGAGAACGTCAGCCCTGCCAATAGCGCCATAAACGACTTGATCATGCGTTGCTGCTCCTGAATGTCGAGAAAGAAAACCGGTGGTTGAAGCCTTCGTTGTCGAAGCGTCGAGGCTGGAACGCCGTTCGGAAAACATCGCTGCACCGCTGATGAATGCCACGCTACCCGTATTGGAGCCTCGAACGGGCGGCAGGTTCCCTCGCTAGCCTGCTACCGACCCCTTTGCCGTTAGCCTGACAGAAATGAGCGGAAAAGCGTAGGGTGCCCGTCGCTCGTCTTCGGGAGCGAAACATCGGGCGCTCGTGTTCGGGAGCTAAACATCGGGCGCTCGTCTTCGGGAGCGAAACATCGGGCGCTCGTCTGCGGGAGCGCGACTCGACGTCAGCGCTCATCCGCTGGAGAGCACGCGTGCTACACTGCGCGGCGTTACCGTCCACGATGATCGAGCTTGCCATGACTGCCACCCCCGCGCGCCTCAACTACCAGACGGCGACCTTTCAGATCAGCGCGCCGACGCTGGCCAAATGCCCGTTCGATCGGGGAGTCGAGGTCGCTTTCGCCGGACGTTCCAATGCGGGCAAGTCGAGCGCCATCAATGCGCTGACCCAGCAGCGGGCTCTGGCGCGAACCTCGAAGACGCCGGGGCGCACGCAGTTGATCAACTTCTTCACGCTGCAGAGCGACGATCAGCTCAGGCTCGTCGATCTACCGGGTTACGGCTACGCCAAGGTCCCGGAAGCGATGAAGAAGGAGTGGCAGGCCCATCTCGCCGATTACCTGCATAACCGCCGTTCGCTGGCCGGCTTGATCCTGCTGATGGACGTGCGCCATCCACTCAGCGAGTTCGATATCCAACTGCTCGAAATGGCGGACGACCGCAAGCTACCGGTCCACATTCTGCTGACCAAGGCCGACAAGTTGAAGCAGGGCCCGGCCAAGGCCTCATTGCAGCAGGTCAGGCAGCGCCTGGCCGAATGGGAAGACCTGGTCAGCGTGCAGCTCTTCTCGTCGCTGAAGCGCCAGGGCCTCGATCAGGCTTACGGTGTGATGGATCGGTGGATGACGGCGGACTGATCGAATTCGATCCAGCATCTGCCTGGCGGCGAATGCGGGATGCTTCCCCGAAAGACTTATTCGAGTTTCACCCGCTATCCACTGAAGCCATTCTGTCGACCGTTCCGCTCGTTATCGTGAGGGGCAGGCCCCTCACACTCCCCTTAAAACCTGCCTGCGTCATCGCTGAGCTCGGGTCGGCGCAAAAGGGCATCCTGCCCAACGCGCCTCTTGCATCATCCATGATGCAAGCCCCGGCTCATCGATTCAGCAGGCCGCGCCGTCCTGAATAGGCGTCGAAAGATGGCAAATTCGAGGCCGAGTCGGTCGCAGGGCGGTAATCATGACCCCGATGTGGCTCAGACGTCCTGTCGATCCAGCTTAGCGACGATCTCCGGCAGCTCTCGCACATGCGTCACGCGATGCACTCGCGGCGGCAGCTCGCGCTCGCCTTCGTTCTTGGCGTCGATCCAGACGGCATGCATGCCGAGTCGTTGCGCGGCGAGAACGTCCTCTTCCCAATTGTCACCGACGTGCAGGGCGCGATAGGGCTGGGTGCCGAGCTGCGCCACGGCGGACAGGAAGGGGCGCGGGTCCGGCTTCGAGGCGTGCATTTCACCCGCGAGAATGATCACGTCGAAGTGATGATCCAGCGACAGGCGCCGCACGTCGACGTTGCCGTTGGTGATGACGCCGAGTCGATAGCGCCGGGCCCAAGCATCGAACATGGGGACGACTTCGGGATAGAGCGCGACGTCGTGGCGCAGGGCCATGAACTGCTCGAAGCCGGCTGCCGCCCACTGCGCCGCTTCGGCCGGGGACAGGCCATGCTCGGTCAGCAGCTCGATCATGGCGCGTTCGCGAATCCAGCTGTGATCGCCCCGACTCAACGGGAAGCGTTGCATCAACGAGGCGCGAATGGATTGATAGGCTTCCAGCGGGAAGGCTTCGGCCAGCGGTGTCGCCGTGGGGCCGCGATGGGCGTCGATCTGTTCGACGAGCCACTGATAGTGCGCCGGCTCGGCATGGGCCATGACCGGGCCGTTGTGCCACAGGGTGTCGTCGAGATCGAAGGTGATGGCGTCCAGCGGCATGGCGGATGGTCCTAGGGTTTGTCGGAACTCTCGTTGGCGGGCGAAGCCGGCTTGCGTCGCGCGCGGGGATGAGCCTGATCGTAGACCTCGGCGAGCTGCTGCCAGTCCAGGCGGGTGTAGATCTGCGTGGTCGACAGATTGGCATGGCCCAGCAGCTCCTGCACCGCGCGCAGATCCTGGCTCGATTCCAGCAGATGGCTGGCGAAGGAGTGGCGCAGGCGGTGCGGGTGAAGGTGCTCCGGCAGGCCGCGCTTGCGGGCCGTATCGGCCAGCCGGCTCTGGATCGATCGATGCCCGAGGCGCCCGCCATGCTGGGCCACGAACAGGGCCGTTTCGCCGTCTCCCGCCAGGGTGCTGCGAAATCCGAGCCAGCTCTGGATGGCTTGGCTGGCGCGACTGCCCAGCGGCACCTGGCGAGGCTTGCCGCCCTTGCCCACGACGCGCACGTGGCGTTGGTCGAGGCTGGCAAGATCGAGTGCCGCCAGTTCCGCCAGGCGCAGGCCGCAGGAGTAGAAGAGTTCCAGCATGGCCTGATCGCGGAAATCGAGCGGATCGCCGTCGTGGGGCGTATCGAGAAAGTGGCCGAGCAGATCGACATCCACCGGACTGGGCAAGTGGCGCGGCTGACGTGGCGCCTGGGTCAGCTGCACCGGGTTGTGTTCGAGTTCACCCCGGTTGACCAGCTCATCGGCGAAACGCGACAGTGCGGCGCGGCGTCTGGCCAGGGTTCTCGGCGCCATGCCGCGAGTTCGCTCGTGGGCCAGGTAACGCCGCAGCAGCGCGACATCGAGTTCGCGCCAGCTATGCACGTCCTGCGTTTCGAGGTAGCCGATCAGCCCGCCGATATCGCGTCGGTAGGCGTCCACCGTCGCCGGGCTGGCGCGCTGCGCCAGCCGCTTCAGAAAGGCATCAAGCGCGGCCTGCACTGGCGACCTCGGTGCGCCGCAGCAGACGGCTGACGACTTCGCCCAGATACTCCGTGAACAGCGTATCCAGCGTGGCTCGGAAATGCTCGCCATCGTGACTGGCCAATAGCAGGAAGCCCATCGACTCCCCCTGGGTCAGCCGGGTGATGGCGCAGGATCCCGACGTCTGGGGCGCGCTGCAGTGTGGCAGCAGCGCTTGCCAGTCCTCGCGTTCCAGGGTGGTGCAGCAGCTGGTCTGTTGGCTGAGCAGCCGTTCGAGGCGCTGGCGCGCGTCGTCGGTCAGGACGAATCGCGGTGGTTGCCAGGCGTTGGCATTGCGCGGCGTGGCGTGGCACTCCGGCGGCGTCTCCAGCCACAGGCCGATAGCCTGGGTGCGAAAGCGCTCGGCCAGTTGGGTCGACAGGGCTTCTGCCAGGGCGTCGGCATTTTCAGCCTCGATCAGACCGAGAACCAGCTCACGGGTCCGTCGATACTGGGCTTCGTTGTAGCGCGCCGACTCGAGCAGATTCTCGAGACGCCACTCCGCATCTTCGGCGCGGGAACGAAGATCCACCACCAGCCGCTCCAGCAGCGAGACCGCGCCGGGGATGTTGGGGTGAGGCACCTTGAGTTGTTGCAGAAGTCCCTCTCGACCGACGAAGAAGTCGGTGTGCTGCGCCAGCCACTCGGCGACCCGGTCGGGATCGAGTGTCTGGCGAGGCTCGGGGAGCTGGGCGCGTGACATGCGTTGTTCTCCTGTAATCCCTACCGATAGAGCGGTCTTTTTGCCGCATCTTTTTAGTTTCAAGGCGCTTGTTAATTCAGGGCGACGCGTCCCTCGAACACACGTTCGGCGGGGCCGGTCATGAACATCGGCGCCGCTCCGCCTTCCCAGGCCAGAGTCAGGCGACCGCCGCGCAGCTCCACGTCGACCGGGCTCTTCAGCAGCCCCCGGCGAATGCCGCAGGCGACCGCGGCGCAGGCACCGGTACCGCAGGCCAGCGTCTCGCCGACGCCACGCTCGAAAACGCGCAGGCGAACGGCGTGTTCGGAGTCGATCTGCATGAAGCCGACGTTGGCCTGGCGCGGAAAGCTCGGGTGCTGCTGCAATTTTGGCCCGAGTTCGCCCACCGGCGCGCTGTCGACGTCATCGACGTCGATCACCGCATGGGGATTGCCCATCGACGCCACGCTGAAAGCGATGCTGCGGCCGTCGATCTCGAGGTGGTGCACCGGCTCGTCGCGCTCGGCGACGAACGGAATCTCGGCGGGCGTGAAGCGTGGCGCCCCCATGTCGACCCGCACTCGGCCATCGGCGTCCACCTTCAGCGTCAACGGGCCGCCCAGGGTCTCGACCTGGAACTCCCGCTTGTGGGTGAGACGCTGATCGATCACGAAGCGGGCGAAGCAGCGTGCGCCGTTGCCGCAGTTTTCCACCTCGCCGCCATCGGCGTTGAAGATTCGGTAGCGGAAGTCCATGTCGGGCTTGCGCGGCGGTTCCACCAGCAGCAGCTGATCGAAACCGATACCGAAGTGACGGTCGGCGAGTTGGCGGATCTGCTCGTCGCGCAGGTAGGCGCGCTGGCTGATCAGATCGACCACCATGAAGTCGTTGCCCAGGCCGTGCATCTTGGTGAAGTTCAGCAGCATCAGCTGTTCTCCGGCTGTCGCGATGTCTTTGGCGACGTCTCAGGCGATGTCTCAGGTAAGCGTGACTCTAAGGCCCACAGCGATTCGACACTTTCCCGTTGGCGAACCAGATGACTCCTGTCGCCGTCGACGAGGACTTCGGCAGGGCGGCCGCGACTGTTGTAGTTGGATGCCATGGCGAAGCCGTAGGCGCCGGCCGAGCGCACCGCGAGCAGATCCCCTTCGGCGATCGCCAGCTGGCGTTCCTGACCGAGGAAATCGCCGCTTTCGCAGATCGGCCCCACCACGTCGTAGAGGGCGCTGTCGCGAGTCGTGCGCGTATCGACCCGCTCGATCCGCTGCCATGCCTGATACAGCGACGGCCGGATCAGATCGTTCATCCCGGCATCGACGATGGCGAAGTTCTTGGTCTCGCCGGGCTTGAGATATTCGACCCGGGTCAGCATCAGGCCGGCGTTGGCGGCGATGGAGCGGCCCGGCTCGAGCAGCAGCGTCAGGTCTCGGCCCTGCAGGCGCTCGCGCACCGCGGCGACGAAATCGCCGGCCGCCGGCGGGCGTTCGTCCTGATAGGTCACGCCCAGGCCGCCACCGATGTCCAGATGTTCGATGGCGATACCGTGATCGGCGAGCCGATCGATCAGCGTGAGCAGGCGATCGAGCGCGTCGAGATAGGGCGAGAGTTCGGTGAGCTGCGAGCCGATGTGGCAGTCCAGCCCCACGACCTTGAGGCTCGGCCGTTCGGCGGCCCAGGCGTAGAGATCGAACACGTCTTCTGCCGCCACGCCGAACTTGTTGGCCTTGAGTCCGGTGGAGATGTACGGATGGGTCCTGGCGTCGACGTCCGGATTGACGCGAATCGAGATGTTCGCCACCTGGCCGCGCTCGGCGGCAACCCGTTCGAGACGTTCGAGCTCCGGGCGCGACTCTATATTGAAGCACTTGATGCCGACGTCCAGCGCACGGGCCATTTCGCCGGCCTGCTTGCCGACGCCGGAAAATACCACCTTGGCCGGGTCGCCGCCGGCCGCCAGCACGCGCTCCAGCTCACCCACCGAAACGATGTCGAAACCGGCACCGAGTCGTGCGAGCACGTCCAGTACGGCCAGGTTGGAGTTGGCCTTGAGCGCATAGCAGACCAGATGCGGCATATCGCCGAGGGCGTCGCTGTAAGCCCGGAAATGCCGGGTCAGCGCGGCACGCGAATAGACGTAGCAGGGCGTGCCGTACTGCTCCGCCAGCCGATCCAGGGCGATATCTTCAGCGTGGAGTACGCCGTCGCGAACGGGGAAGGCGTCGAACGTCACGGTAGTGCCTCGGCGCTCGGCTGGGCGGGCGCAGGGGCCGCGCTCGCCTGGGGCGGTGCCGGCTGTCGGCGCTGTCCATCGGTATCGCTTTGGCCGGGTGTCTGCTTCGAGGAGGCCGGCGGCTCGTTCTCGTAATCGCCCTGAGGGTCGTAGGTCTTGGTAGCCTCGCTGTCGCCGGGCATGTAGAGCGGCCCTTTCTGGCCGCAACCGGACAGGGCCAGCAGCGATAGGATTAGCACCGACAGCGCCAGCAGCGCGCCGGAGAAGGGAGCGTTACGCGACATGACGGCTCTCCTGCAGGGTGGCGAGGGCATCGCGTGCCCGCTGGGCAGCGGCGCGGACCTGGTCCGGTGCGGTGCCGCCGATGTGGTTACGCGCGGCAACCGAGCCTTCCAGCGTCAGCACCTCGAAAACGTCCTCATTGATCACCTCGGAGAAGCGCTGGAGTTCCTCGAGCGTCATTTCGGAGAGATCCTTGCCCTGCTCGATGCCGTAGGCGACCGCCTTGCCGACGATCTCGTGGGCATCGCGGAACGCGACGCCGGCACGAACCAGGTAGTCGGCCAGATCGGTGGCGGTCGAGAAACCGCGGCGCGCGGCTTCGAGCATGCTCTCCGGCTTGGCCTTGAGCGCCGGCGCCATGTCGGCGAACGCACGCAGGCAGCCCTTGACCGTATCGAGAGTGTCGAACAGCGGTTCCTTGTCTTCCTGATTATCCTTGTTGTAGGCCAGCGGCTGTGACTTCATCAGCGTCAGCAGGCTCATCAGGTGACCATAGACACGCCCGGTCTTGCCGCGCACCAGCTCGGGGACGTCGGGGTTCTTCTTCTGCGGCATGATCGAGGAACCGGTGCAGAAGCGATCCGGCAGGTCGACGAAATCGAACTGGGCGCTGGCCCACAGCACCATCTCTTCGCTCATGCGCGAGAGGTGCATCAGCAGGATGCTGGCGAAGGCGGTGAACTCGATGGCGAAGTCGCGATCGCTGACCGCATCCAGCGAGTTTTCCGACGGACGATCGAAGCCCAGCAGCTCGGCGGTGACATGACGATCGATGGGGTAGGTGGTGCCGGCCAGCGCCGCGGCGCCGAGTGGCAGCACATTGACCCGCTTGCGACAGTCGAGCAGACGCTCGTGATCGCGCGTCAGCATCTCCTGCCACGCCAGCAGATGGTGACCGAAAGTGACCGGCTGCGCCGTCTGCAGATGGGTAAAGCCGGGCATGATGGTATCCGCTTCGCGATCGGCCAGCTCGATCAGGCCGCTGCGCAGGCGCGCGAGCTCGGCCGCCACGGCATCGATCTCGTCGCGCAGGTAGAGCCGGATATCGGTGGCGATCTGGTCGTTGCGCGAGCGTCCCGTATGCAGCTTCTTGCCGGTAATGCCGATCTTGTCGGTCAGCCGCGCTTCGATGTTCATATGAATGTCTTCGAGCGCGATCGACCACTCGACCTCGCCGCGTTCGATCTCGCCTTCGATGGCGTTGAGGCCCTCGATGATGCGATCACGCTCGTCGTCGGTCAGCACGCCGACCCGAGCCAGCATGGTGGCATGGGCGATCGAGCCGCGAATATCGTGATGATAGAGACGCTTGTCGAACGGGATCGAAGCGGTGAAGGCGGCGACGAATGCGTCAGTGGGTTCGCTGAAACGTCCGCCCCAGGATTGGTTGGTTGCCTGCGTCATCGAAAATCGAGCTCTGCGTGGTCTGCGAATGGAAAAAGTCTACGAAACGGCTCCATGAAGCGCTATCCCGAGTGTATCAGAGACGGTGTTGGCATAGGGCGATGTGAAGAGGGAGTTGCGAAGAGGGGGAGGTAAGAGACGGTGGAAAGCGGACGATGAAAGAGGTACCGGGGAAGCTGGCCGATGCTCACGACCCTTATCGCTGCGCTCGATTTTTACTCACTCGGCGACTGCTTTATCATGTAAGCCAAGGTTCGCGGACGCGAACACCCACTTGGCGACGAATCGAAGGCACCCGCTGGCGGTGCCGCCGGTGACGACCATTCGACCCGGAGAACGGCGTGCTCGACGCTAATAGATTGAGAATCGCAACCCGCAAGAGCGCGTTGGCGCTGTGGCAGGCCGAACACGTCAAGACGCTGCTGGAACGGTTTCACCCGAACCTGAGCGTCGAACTGGTGCCACTGTCTACCCGTGGCGATCAGATCCTCGACACGCCGCTGGCCAAGATCGGCGGCAAGGCACTGTTCGTCAAGGAGCTCGAAGAGGCCATGCTCGACGGTCGAGCGGATCTGGCAGTGCACTCGATGAAAGACGTGCCGATGCAGTTTCCCGAAGGGCTGGGGCTGTCGGTGATCCTGGAAAGCGGCGCGCCTACGGATGCCTTCGTCTCCAACGACTATGCGGGTGTCGATGCGCTACCGGAGGGGGCGCGAGTCGGCACTTCCAGCCTTCGGCGCGGGCTCCAGGTCAGCGCGCGTCGCCCCGACCTCGAGGTGCTGCCGCTGCGCGGCAACGTGCAGACGCGGCTGGGCAAGCTCGATGCGGGCGATTTCGAGGCGATCATCCTGGCCACCGCCGGTCTGCAGCGGCTCGCGCTCGACGAGCGGATCACCGCCGAGCTGACGCCGGAGGAGAGCCTGCCGGCCTGTGGTCAGGGCGCGCTGGGAATCGAGTGTCGTCATGACGATGCGGAGTTGATCACCCTGCTGGCGCCGCTGGATCACGCCGCCACGGCGACGCGAGTGCGCGCCGAACGAGCGCTCAACACCCGGCTCGACGGCGGCTGCCAGGTACCGATCGGCGGCTACGCCGTGCTCGAGAACGATGGCGATACTCTGTGGCTGCGCGGACTGGTGGGGCATCCCGACGGCTCGACAGTGTTGCGCGCCGAAAGCCGAGGCTCGGCCATGGAGCCCGAGTCGTTGGGGATTCGCGTGGCGGAGGACCTGCTGTCGCAGGGCGCCGGCGAGATCCTGGCCGAGGTTTATGGAAACGTTGGCAACGACTGATGCCGGGCCGCGTACTGCTGACACGCCCGGGCCCGCGAGGCGCCGTTCTGGCGCGAGCGCTGCGCGAGGCAGGCTACGACCCAGTCGCGCTCGATATGCTGCGCTTCGAGACGTTGGCGCTGTCCGCCTCGGGGCGTGCCGCGCTGCTCGATCTCGACCAGTTCCAGGGCGTCATCGTGGTCAGTCCTCAGGCGGCGACGTGTCTTGCTGAAGCCATTGCGTCATACTGGCCGCAGTTGCCACAGGGCCTGCGTTTCTATGCCATCGGCGACGCCACCGCGCAGACGCTGCATGCTGAACTGGGCGTGCCGGCAGTCATTCCGTCACGCGCCGGCGGCGAGGACAGCGAAGCGCTGCTGGCCGTGGCATCGCTCAGGGCCGTGGCCGGCAAGCGGCTGTTGCTGGCTCGCGGTGAAGAGGGTCGCGAGCTGCTGCGTGAGCGCCTGCGTGAGCGCGGCGCCGAGGTCGAAGCGCTGGCCCTCTACCGACGTCGATATCACCCGCCGTCCTCCCCGGCGAAGACGTGGCTGACGGAGGGGGATTTCGCCGCGCTGGTGGTGACCAGCGGGGAAATATTGCAACATTTGGTCACATGGTGTGGCCAGGTAGCGTTGAACCAACCGCTAATCGTTTCGAGCCAACGGTTGGCTACACTGGCGGGGACGCTGGGATTCGGCTCGCCGCATGTGGCGTCGGGTGCATCTCCGGCGGCACTGAGCGCCGAGATTCGCGCGGTGCTCGATTCACGGGGCGCCACCTTCGATCAGGGTGATCACGAAAAAGGCTAGCGATAGATGAGCAAGCAAAGCAAAGATCAGCAACCGCCGTCGGCAGTGTCTTCCGGCAGCAAGCAGGCGTCGGAAGATCAGACCGGGCCTGACGGACAGGATCCGAAAGCGACCTCATCTGTGACGCCGAGCGCGGGCGACAGCCAGCCGTCGTCGCCAGCCGGGTCGCCCGCGACAACCGACCCGACCCCGCCGGACCCTGCCAAGACCAACCCGATCAAACCGGACGTCGTTCAGCCGGCCGCCACCGATACCGCGACAGGCAAACCGCGCACCGGCCGGGACACCACCGACACGTCGGCGGCGTCTAGCAGTCCCAGCACGGCTGGCGACACGAGTTCCGTCGGCGGCTCCCGGCCAGCCGGAAGCGCCAAGGCGGATAGCCTCGAAACGAGCAGCGCCAGGTCCGATGGCAGCAACAACGCCGGCAACCATAACGCCGGCAATAACAGCGCCGGCAACAAGACAGATAGCGTCAAGACAGAGAGCTTTAAGACGGAAAACCCCGGCAAGAGTGACAAGCCTGGCGCGGCAGCGACGAGTGGTGCCAAGGCGTCGGCTTCCAGCGCGGCTGGCAAGTCCGCTACCGCGAAATCCACGAAGAACGGCACCCGTGGCCAATCGAGCGGTCCGACCTCGGCGGGCGGAACGCAACCGCCGGCAGGCGGCGGCTCGGCCTCCGGCGGCGGAATGCGTGGCAACGGCGCCAAGCTGGGGTTGCTGGCCTTGATTCTGGTCATCGTGCTGGCGATCGTGGTGGCTGTCGTCGGCTATCGGGGATGGCAGAAAATTCAGCAGCAGCAGACCCAGTTGAACCAGGTCGGCGCCAACAGCACCACGCTCGACCAGCTCGAGTCGAAAGTCGGCGAGCTCGACCAGAATCGCCAGCAGAACCTGAAAATGATGCGTGGCGAGTTCGATCGATATCGCCAGAAGCTCGATGACACGCTGGACAAGGTGCTCAAGGAGCTGGCGCAACAGCAGCAGGCCGACCCGCGGGAATGGCTGCACGCCGAGGCGGAGTATCTGCTGCGCCTGGCCAACCAGCGCTTGCAGCTCGAGCGCGATGTCAAGGGTGCCAAGGCACTGCTGAATGCCGCCGACGAGCGCCTGCGCGAGGCCGACAACCCGGCGCTGGTGCCGATTCGGCGCGCCATCCAGTCCGAGCTCGCATCGCTCGATTCGGTGCCGGACATCGATCGTACCGGGCTCTATCTGGCACTGATGGCACAGCAGGAACAGCTCGCCCGGCTGCCGTTGAAGCAGGATATCGAAGAGATCGCCGCCGGCAAGGGCGACGCCAAGCCGACCGGCGGCTGGCGTCAGCAGTTGGCAACGCTCGGCAGCGAGCTCAAGGATCTGGTAACCGTGCGTCGTCACGATCAGCCGCTCGAAGCGCTGATCACCCCCCAGCAGGAGTCCTACCTGCGACAGAACGTGCGGTTGTTGCTCGAGCAGGCGCAGCTGGCACTGCTGAAGTCGGAGCCCAAGCTGTATCAGGCCAGTCTCGACAAGGCGCTGGAACTGGTCGAAGGCTACTACGCCACCGACAACGACGGGGTGACCAACTCCATCGACAAGCTCAAGAGTCTTCGCGACAACCAGGTTCGCCCGGAACTGCCGGACATCAGCGAATCGTCGCAGCTGCTCAAGCGTTTCATCGAACAGCGCTTCGGCAACGGCGGCTCTCAGGCTGGCGGTTCACAGAACGGCGATTCGCAGAACAGCGATTCGCAGAATGGAGGCGCACGTAACGGCGGCTCGCAGAATGGCGGCGGACAAAGCGGTAGCTCGACCGACGAATCGGCACAGGGAGAGGGCGCATGAGAAAGCTGATCCTGCTGATCGTCTTCGGTCTGGCGGTCGGCGCGCTGTTCGGGCAGCTGATGCAGTCGCTGCCCGGCTACTGGTTCATTCGTGTTGGCGACACTTCCGTCCAGACTTCGTTCTGGTTCGGCTGCGTCCTGTTGCTGGCCGCTTTCCTGATACTCCATTTCCTGCTGCGCGCGTTAATGCGTCTGCGTCGGCCGGTGAGCCGGCTCAAGGTTTGGAACAGCCGCACCCGTCATCGCACGGCGATGAAACGCACCGTTCGCGGATTGGTGGCGCTGGCGGAAGGTCGCTGGAAGCGAGCCGAGAAGTCGCTCACCAAGGCCGCCGACGATTCCGGCACGCCGCTGGTCAACTATCTCTCCGCGGCGCTGGCGGCGCACTATCAAGGTCGTTACGAGCAGGCCGACGTGCTGCTCAAGCGGGCGCACCACAGCACCGAAGGCGCCGATACGGCGGTGGGGCTGGTGCAGGCCCAGCTGATGCTGGATCGCCAGCAGTTCGAGGAAGCCCTGGCGACGCTGACGAGGCTGGAACAGCAGCTTCCGGAGCACCCGCAGGTGCTCAAGCTGCTCAAACAGGCCTATCTCAGCGTCAATGACTGGGATGGCATGCGTCGCCTGCTGCCGCGTCTCGACAAGCACCGCCTGATCACCGAAGACGAGCGTCGCGAGCTCGACCAGCGGGTCTATCGCGAGCTGCTGGTACAGGCCGCGTTGCAGGAAGGCAATCTGCAGCGGGTGCGTTCGTTGTGGGCCGACATGCCGGACAGCCTGCGCAGCGATGTCGAGCTGGTCGGGCTCTACGCCGAAGCGCTGATTCAGGGCGGCGAAGAAGGCGACGCCGAGCGCCTATTACGCAACGCGCTCAAGGAGCATTGGGATACGCGGCTAGTGCTGCGCTACGGGCTGCTCAACGTCGACGCCGCACGCCAGCTGGTCTACGCCGAGAAATGGTTGCAGGAACGTCCCAACGATCCGGATCTGCTGCTGACGCTGGGCCGGCTGTCGCTGCGCAACGCCTACTGGGGCAAAGCGCAGGAGTACTTCGAGGCTAGCCAGCGTCAACGTCCGAGTGGGGTCGTGTGTGCCGAGCTCGCCCGGCTCTATGCCAATCTCGGTGATCACAGCAAGAGCCAGCTCTACTACCGGCAGAGCGTGACGCTGCTCGACAAGTCGCTGCCGGCACTGCCGCAGCCCAGCGACATGACGCGCTGATCCCGATCTCCGATCGATTGCTCTCCTGGGCGCCTGCGGGCGCCCTTTTTTGTGTGTAATGGACCGCTTCAGGCCGGCTCAAGGAGGACGTTTATGCATTACGGCATCGATGTCGGTGGCACCAAGACCGAAATCGCGATCTACGACCGTGACTGGCAGTGTCTGGATCGCTGGCGTGAGCCGACGCCGGCGCAGGATGGCGAGGCTTTTCTGACAATGCTGACCCGGCTGGTCCAGCAGGCGGATGATCGCTGTGGCGGCCAAGGTACGCTGGGGCTGGGCTTTCCGGGTGTGCTCGACGAGCAGGGCCATCTGGTCGCGGCGAATCTGCCGGGGCTGCGCGCCTGGGCGCTGGAAACGACGCTGGCAGCACGACTGGATCGCGCTTTCGTGATCGAAAATGACAGTCGCTGTTTCGTGGTCTCGGAAACCGGCCCCGGCGGTGCGGCGGAAGGTCAGCGGAATGTCTTCGGCGCGATTCTGGGGACCGGCGCCGGCGGTGGCGCGATCGTCGAGGGGCGGCTTCTCAAGGGCGGCGGGCGGTTTGCCGGAGAATGGGGGCACCTGCCACTGCCGGCCGCGGCGGCCAAACGTTACGATCTGCCGTTGCTGTCCTGTGGCTGCGGCCTGGAGGCCTGCCTGGAAGCCTATATCGCCGGGCCAGGGTTAGTGAGATTGCATCGTCATTTCGGTGGCGCGTCGGTATCCGCCGAACAGTGGCACCAGGCCTGGGAGGCGGGCGAGAAATCGGCGCAGCGCGCCCGCGACTGTCATCTGGATCTGGTGGGCGGGGCGTTGGCCAGTGTGGTCAAGCTACTGTCGCCGCAGGTGATCGTCGTCGGCGGCGGCCTGTCGACGATGGATCGATTCGTGGAGGCCCTGTCGGGCGCCATCGCCGAGCACCTGTTTGCGGGCGTCGAGGTACCCGAGGTCGTGCGCTCTCGTCTGGGCGATGCCAGCGGCGTTCGCGGCGCGGCCATGCTGGGTGCGGCCGCCTCGGCGGGGAATCCTGTTGTCGGCGGCCATGAAAAAGGCCGCCCGTAGGCGGCCTGTTTAGCTTGGATCTGATGATCGTGCTTCCGGCTTAACGCTCGTCGCCGTTATCGCCGTCGACGTCATCGTGATTCGGCTTGCGATGCGTTTCGTCTTGCGCACGGGATTCGGTCGTCGAACGGCTTTCGCCCTCGATCGCGTTCGGCGCGTCGGTTTGATGCGCCTTCGGCTGACCGGCGGGACTGCCGTCGATCGTGAAGTCCTCCTGCATGATGCGCAGATTGGCGGGCGCCGCCGAGCCGGTGCGATCCTGGCCGAAGTAGAGCGTGGTATGCGGGAACGGAATCTCGATACCGGCCTTGTCGAAGTAGAGCTTGACCAGCCGATTGAACGCTCGCCCGACGCCCCACTGATCGCCCGGGGTGGTCTTGATCACCACGCGAATGTTGACCGAGCTGTCGGCGAGGGCGACGACCCCGGCTACCGTCATCGGCGCCAGCAGTTTGTGCCCATGCTCTTCGCTAGCCTGGAGGTCATCGAAAGCGGCCTGCAACTGTTCGATGGCGTAATCGATGTTCTCGCGATAGGCGATGCCGTATTCGCCCACGTGGTTGCCGAACTCACGCATGAAGTTGGAAACGGTATCAACCGACGAGAAGGGCACGATGTGGTAGGTGCCGGCGAGATCGCGGATGGCCACCGAGCGAATGCTGACGCGTTCGGCGGTGCCGGTGATGCCGCCGGCCGTGACGACATCGCCGGTATTCATCGCATTTTCCAGCTGGATGAATACCCCCGTGATGACATCCTGCACCAGCTTCTGCGCACCGAAACCGATGGCCAGGCCCAGTACGCCGGCGCCGGCGATCAGCGGCCCGATATTGATGCCGATCTGAGACAGAATGATCATCACCGTCATGATGATCAGAGTGATCGCCAGCGCGTTGCGGAACAGGCTCATCAGCGTCTGCGCGCGTGCGGTGGGCGCGCCGCCGCCGGTATCCGGATTGAGGAAGTTCTCGATCAGGCTGGCCAGACCGACCCATACGATCGCGGCCACTATCAGAATCAGCAGAACCTGGACCACCGTCGCGATGGTGTGTGAACCGGCATCGCTGACGTACCAGGCAGCAAGATCGAATGCGCCCCACGCATCCAGGGTGTACATCACCACGGCGATCAGGATGATCGCGCGGATGATCTTGAGCAGCGTCGGGATGTAGGAGTTGAGCCGCGACTCCAGCATCGGCAGACGCTGACGAAGCTCGTCGGAAAGGTTGATGCGACGCCCGATCAGCTGAGTCAGGATGCCGGAAACGAGCATGCCGATGCCGATGTAGATAATGGTCTTGAGTGTTGCCAGCAGCACGAATGGCAGTGCCGTCTCGGGATGCAGCAACGTGACGGCGAATACCATGACGGCGTAGAGCAGGGCAATGACATGCCAGATGCGCGCCAGCAGACGAAGCGCCACGCGAGACGCCGACATCTGAGCTGCCTCGGCCTTGGTCATGATCATGTCACGCACGCCAGCGCGATTTTTCAGGATGACGATGACAGACCAGACCAGCGCAATGAGCATGATCAGCACACCAACGGCCTTGCCGAAGGCCGGCGACAGCGTGGTATTGAGGATCGGAACCACCACCAGCATGCCGTAGCCGACGAAGCCCGCCAGCGTCGCCAGGAATCGGTTGCAGTAGCGTGCCTGAGCGGCCTCGATCGATACCAGACGTAGCCCTTCGTGACGCGAGGAGAAAAGTACGCGCAGTGCGCATTTGAAGAGCTCGATCAGCAGGAACGCGTTGAGGAACAACGACAGACGAGTATCGAGATTGCCGCTTTCGCCGACCAGGAACGTCGCGACCAGATTGCCGGCCACGTAGGCCAGCACGACGACGATGATGTCGACGATGGCCGCCACCAGCACTGACAGGATCACTCGCAGCAAATGACTGCGTCCTTCGCCCTGCAGCGCCCAGTGGCTGAATTTGGAGAATAGCGGGCTGGCGATCCGGCGCAGGATCAAGAACGCCGCGACCGTGGCGATGATCACCAGCGCGAGGTCGATCGCGGCGCTGACGAAGTCGCTCATGCTGAACGAAGGCCCACTGCTGGCCGCGGCATCGCCGCTACCGAAGAAGCCACCGACCATGGCGACGATGCTGGTGAACTGTCCACCGATATCGCCCGCGATGTGACTGGTGGCCTGCGCCATCCGACGAGGAAACGAGACCGGTATTTCGGCGCTTTCTTCGCTGTCGGCAGTGGCGGTCGATTCCGTGGCGGGGCTACCCTCGGCGTTGGCCGCGCCCGACTCCTGATCACGGCTTTCAGCGTCGCTACTGCCTTGAGTCTCGCCAGCCGACTCCTGTTGCGAGGCCAGCTGTCTCAGCTGGTCGATCAGGGCCTGACGCGATTCGGAATTTTCCAGCAGGTCCGCCATGGTGGAATAGGCGGGGCCATCCTTGGCACTTTGCCCTTCGGAGCCGCTATCCTGAGCGAACACCGGGGCAGCAAATACCAGTAATAACAGCAGTAGCCAGCGACAGAGCCAGCGATCGGGGCGAAGGACTATCAAGCTCCAACCTCCTTGTTTTATGAGCGGATCGATTTGACGGCATGTTGCCAGCCTAACCATCGTTAGGGTAACACTTTCTGGCAGGGGAGAAATTCCGAACCCCAGACGAATGGCGATCCTGTCAGACTAGCCGGCCTGGTCGGGATTTCCACATGCGAGACCGTCGCGCTGTTCGCCCGGAAACGGGACTATCGGTTGGAAAATCAAGGCTGGATGAAGAGCTCCGGCGCCTATCGAAAGGTGACGGTCACGATGACTATCTGATGACCGCAAGCGATACCGGGACCGTACCGATGAATCCGCGGCGGATGACGTTGCTCGCCCCACGACGCTGATAAAGTTCATGCTCGACGGGCGATGTCTAGCCATCTGGCGGCTGGGATATAGTGGCTGATAATCGAGAGGGCGATTGATCGAGAGGTCGGCGCGATGCGATCCGGTTCGGTCGGCTGACAGCGGCCTCGCCGCCGTCAACGTTCTCTCCCTGTCTACCGCCGCCAACCAATCAGGGGCTGCCATGAGTTCATCTTCTTTTGCCGAGCGCATCGAGCAGGCCCCCGAACTGGTCGTCGAGGCCGAAGATCGACTGGCGCAGCAGGATTTTGCCGGTGCCATCGCCTTGCTGGAGCCGGCCTTCCAGGCGGGTGCCGACAGTCCTGAACTCGTCGCGGCGTTGCTGAAGGCCTACGAAGGCGCCGGCGATAGCGCCAAGCGGGAAATGACGATGGCCGTCGCGTTGGAGAAAACTCCCGAGTCGCCGCTCAAGCTTCGGATCGCGTATGCCGAAGCGGCGATGACGAGAAAGGACTGGCCGGCGGCCATCGAAAGGTGGCAGTCGATCATTGATCGTGACGAGGCATTCCCTCCGCAGATCTACCTGCGCCAGGCGCGCGCCCTGCTGGCGGCCGAACAGTTCGCTGAGGCGCTTCGTGTGGTGAATCTGGCACTCGAGAAGCAGCCTGGGAACACGACCCTCGCCGATCTCAAGAACGTCATTGCCAGCCACAAAGCGAAGAAGTTTCAACTGGCGGCGCACAAACTGGCGGCGCCGATCGCGATACGCTGGGAGGTCGACGAGGGCCAGAAACAGATTACGAACCTCGAGTCATTCCGCCACTATCGAATCCGCGGTTGGGTCGACGCTCGCCAGGATCAGCGGCCGGAACTGATCGCCTCGACTCATGCAGGGACCGACACCCTCGGGCTTACCGCAGTCGAACCGAGCGCGCCCTATCAGGAAGCGGGCTGGATGTTCGAGCACACTTTCGATCTCTCTCGCGGTCTGACGCTCGGCGTCAGGCTCGAGGGCGGCAAGGCCTATGAATGCCTGCGCTTTTCTCTGGCCCCGGTCATGGAAGTCATCGAGGGCCGTGAAGGGTGGCTTTTTCTGGCCAACGACACCAACGCGAGTATCGATCAGTTCACCGGCAAGCGGCTACTGACGGACGACGAGACTCATCAGTGGCACCGTTTCAGTGCAGAGCTCGCGCCACTGCAACAACAGCGCTCTCTGTTGTTCCTGATCGCCAATTCCAAGGAAAAGGTCCGGCCGGAATATTATCCGTTCGAGAAGGCCGATATCACGACCACCGAGCAGGTGTCGGCCATTCTGCAACAGGCGGAAGTCGATTACGCCAACCCCGTCGCGGCGATGCAGGCCGTATCGGACAGTTACTATCAAACGGATACCCATTGGAGTGGGCGTGGCGCCTATCTCGCGTTCGTGGCCTGCATGCGATACTTCGGCCTCGATGACGATTTCGACTCGCTCTACGATTTCGAGCAGCGCGAGCTGGTCGGCGATCTCGGGTCCAAGATCGATCCTCCCGCCAAGTCGCTATCGACCGCCGCCGTCTTTCAGGAGAAAAGCGGGGTCGCCTGCCGTTTTTCCAACCACCTGCCTGGCACCGGTAACATCACGATCTTCAAGAACTCCCGGCCGCGGTATACCCGCACGCTGCTGATCTTCGGCGGCTCTTCCTCGAATGCCGGCGGGTTCGCGCTGCTGTTCGCGCACATATTCCAGCGAGTCGTCGTGATCAATCTGCCGGGCAGTTATGTGCAGGAGATCGTCGATCACGAGGCCGCAGATTACGTGATTCTGCAGACCAACGAGCGCTACCTGGCAACGCCGGGCCGGATTCTCGAGACCCTGGATGATGCCAATCTCGACGGTGCCCTGCGGGGCATATCGGCGTCCGAGAGAATCAAGCTGCTGGAGCGGATGAATCGTTACGCGCCCTGCGAGCCTTATCACAGCTTCATGACGGCACTGCTGGCGCCGAGTGAAGCTCTATCGACCTGATGATATCGCTGCACGCATAGCCGTCAGTGGAGGAAGAGATGATGCTGAAAGTCACGCTGGATCTACGTTGCAACGTCTGCGGTGGCGGGCGATTCCTGCTGCCGACACTGAGCGAGGCATCTGAAGACATTCGCTGCGCCGATTGCTCCGCCTTCAAGTGCAAGGGCAACGACCTGGAGCGGGTCATGTCTGCCCAGCATCGAAAATCTGCCATGGCTGCGGTGGCCTGAGACAGCGAGTAGAGGCCATCGCGCGAAGGTCATGCTTGGCCTGAGTCGCTCGCGGTACAGACACAAAAAAAGCACCCGATCGGGTGCTTTTTCATGTTTGGTGGAGGCGGGGTCCACTGAAAAGCTCGTCTATGCATCAGTTAATAAAGCATTTTTCATAATGCGTGATCCGGTGTGCCCCCAGATATGCCCCCGTCGAGGGAGGTATGTAAGGATGGGGCGAAACAACCCACCCTTTGCCACCGTGTAAGAGATACGGGCGCCAAATAGGGGGCGCACAGTGTGCGTACCCTCAAGGGCGCGATTTCAAATCGCACCCTTCCACCGCGTGTATGCCTACATGATCGATCGCCACAATGGAAAAGGACTCCGAGATGTTTGTGTCGTTGAGAAGTCGGCCAGCCGCCGAACTAAACCGCTGGTTCTCAAGTAGCGCGGCGTGAAACTCTTTGACCCTCCGCCCTTCTGCAGCTTGTGGCCATAGCTCGTATAGGCGCGGGTAGCCGGGGGCATCGTTGCTCAGTTCGGAAGGCGTATAGGTATGCCCTTGATCGACTCGGAGGGGGGCGAAGTCATTGGCGCGTTGATAGATGAAGGCAATCACTCTGCCCTCTGACGAGCTCCACCCCGCGTGAATGACGATGAGATCGGCCACATCCGTTGCGACGGGTATCTTCACGATCTCGCGCAAAGCGTCAGGCGCCCATTGGGCAACTTCACTGATATCACCTTCGGGCATGGCTGCAAGGCGAGCCCTCCAAAGCATTGCGTGCAGGAAGGAGCCGGCGGCGCCGACAACCATCTTCCTGTCGTGGCATAAGTGCAGCTTCTCCACTGACTCGGGGAGTTCCTTGGACGTCGACGCTAACGCGTGATCTTGAGACATCCAGGCGCGCTCTGCTGTAATCGTGAGGTTAAGCGTGGTCATGGTGCAGACCTCTGCCCGATGTTCAGCCGGCCGCAAATTGGTGTGGCGGCGCCCACAGCGACTTTTGCCCAAAGCCCGTATGAGCCTGGCACTAGAGAAGCTGCGTATGCTGCTGCTGCCGCCATGCCTATCTGAAGCACTGCGGAAGTGATGCTGTCGTCCCGCGGCGTGCTCACGATCGTCAGCTCGCCCCCGCTCAGTGGTTCATCCCAGCGACAACGTGGAAACGGTTGCCCATTCCACTGGACACTTACCGACTCGACGACATTGGGAATGATCCGGTTCACGGTCTCGCCTTCGGAGACGTAGGCCTCTACGGTGTCAGCTCGCAGGGGATTGGGGCGGGCGACTATTCTGATATCCGGCATCACAGCACCTCGTGCGATCGGTAGGGGTTCAGCAGCAGATGAAACGTGGCGTTCTCGTACAGCGCCCGGTCATTCTGCCGCTCGCGATGCTCGTACAGGTCGCCGACCAGCAGAAGGACGGCGGCGCGCACGGGCGCCGGCATTGGCTCGGGCAGGTCATCGCCAAGGTAGCCGGCTACGTGGCCCTCAGCGGCCGCCAGCAGCCCGGTAATGTAGGCGTCGTCGTAGTCCTCGGGGATTCGGAGATGGTCCTTTGCTTCCTGCAGCGTGACGGTCGTCATATGAAATACACCTCAGTTTCGATATCGGCGGGCTCCTCAGCCCCCTGGGCGGCGCCCATTGCCATCGCCAGCGCCTGAATGCCGTCGATGCGCCCGGTTCGCCGCGACTTGTCCAGCTTGCGAGCGCCGGCCGGATCGGTGACGGCGACGGCGTTGGCCGCGCACATCGTCAGCACCGGGTGATTGCCGTGGGCAATGCGACCGTTCAACAGCTCGGCCTCGAGCGCATCAAGTGCCGGCGCCATATCTCGGAAGCCTTGGCCGTGCGGTACCAGCGGGAGCTCGATACCAAGCCGGTCGAGCTCCTTACGGAAGATGTCGATTCGCCAGCGGTCGAAGGCCAGCGCGTGCAGATCCACGTCCTGCAGAATGTCCGCCAGCTCGGCGGCCACTGCCTCATAGTCCACGGTGGCACCGGGCGTGGTACGAAGCAGCCCTGAACGCGCCCACACGTCATAGGGCGCCCGGTCTGCCTTGGCGCGGTCGAATAGCCCCTGCTCTGGCGTCCAGAAGTACGGGCGCACCTGCCACACGCCGCCGACCTTGCCCACCAGCACCAGCGCGGTGAGGTCGGTTCGGGCCGACAGGTCTAGCCCGCCATAGACCGGGCCATCGAATGGCTCGGGTGTCTCGGCGCAGCCAGCCCATACGTCCGGGCTGATGAACGGGCTATCCAGGCTCACGCGCTGATTCAGCAGTAGGTTACGGGCGGTGTTCGACATGCTCGGCATCCGCTCGGCCTGCGCCATCTGCTCGCGCATATCGTCCTGACTGCGGAAGATGCCAAGCGCTGGATTGGCAGCCTTCCACGCCTCCTCGTCCATCAGGTCGCAGCCTTCGGGCGCGGCGTAGAGTCGGCAAACCGTGCGCGGGTCTTTCGAGCGCAGGGCGTCGTCGATCCATTGGCTCAGCAGGTCGGCATCGTTCGCTGCCTGCGTGCTGATCGTGATCAGTAGCGGGCTCTCGTGGGCGCCTTGGCTGGTCGTGATCGCGTCCACGAAGTCGGACTGTGGCCCGCGCACCTGGCCCACCTCGTCGAGGATGGCCAGCACCGGCGACAAGCCGTGCGCCGTCTTGCCATCGGCCGCCAGCGCCTTGAACTCGGTATTCATCGTCAGCCCGATGAGGCGCTTGCCACTGGGCACGATCCTCACGATGCGGGATAGCTCGGGCGACTGCTGCACCATCTTCGACGACAGGTTGAACACCAGCGCCGCCTGATCGCGGCTCAGCGCGCCGGAGACGAGCTGGCTATTCTGCTTCGCCTCGGGCCCCACCAGGTGGGCCAGTAGCAAGGCGGCGATCAGCCCGGTCTTGCCGTTTTTGCGGCCCACCGACAGGATCGCGCGCCGCGTGCCGGCCGGGTTGTCGTAGATGTCGCGGATAAACCGCTGCTGGAAGTCCGCCAGCACCATCGGCTTGCCAACGCCGGCACCTTCAGGCGTGACGCAGTAGCGCTCGATGAAGCGAATCACGCGATCGGCGCGAGTCATTGCAGCGCCCTCGGAATTAGGTCGTCGTCATCGTCGATACCCTGGCGGGCGCCACGCTCGAGTGCTGCGCCCTTATGGATGTCCTGCGACTTGCCCACCACGCTGATCGTATCGACCTTGAGTTGGCGGGCCATTGCCAATGCTCGCCGGCTCACCTTGTCCAGCAGTGTGCAGGCCGGGTTGATTTGATCGCCTAGAATCATGCCGTTCTCGTCGATGTAGGCCTCCAGCTCGGCGATATCGCCATAGGCGCGGGCCAGTTGCCCGGCCAGCATCAGGTCGGCTTCGGTCCACGTGTCACGCGCTCGAGCGGTCACGATGGCGTCCCACGCCGGGCGGTCACGGTCGCGCACGCGCACGAATGCCGGCGGCTCGATCGGCCCCATAGACGCGGCCTGGGCAGCCGTCACAGCGGCCTTAGCGCTGTCGGATCGATGGCGGCGTGGCGTGGATTTCATGGCAGTTACCGATAAAAGCGACCTTTGGCGGCGGTGTGGGCCGGGTCAGTTGCTGGTGATTTTTCGCCACGGGTGATCCGGGTCGAGCGGCATTCCACTCGTGTCGCATCCGATGACGGTCGCGCCGCGCCCCTGAGTCTCTGCCATCGTCTTGCGTGAGTGGCACTCGTGGCACAGTGGCTGCAGGTTCTCGCGGCTGTTGTCGTCCGTGTAGTCGCCCACGGCGTTGTCGATGTGGTCGACATCGGTAGCCGGGGTGACGATGCCCAGCGCCACGCACTGGCGGCACAGCGGCTCCTCGGCGAGCACCTGGGCACGCAGCTTGCGCCAAGCGGCGCTACTCAGCGGTACGCGGCGCTGCTTCTTGACGGGGCGCATCGTCGATACCCTCCACGGTGGGCAGGTTCTCCAACTGGCGAACCTCTGAACGCATCATCCAGCCATCCTCGATCGAACGCTGGTAGAACTGGGCGCGCTTGAGGCTGTCGCCGCGCAGCAAGCCTTCCACATTGTGCTCGGCGTAGAAGGTGTTCGGGTCGTTGATCAACGATCGGCCCGCTGCCTGCTCCCACATCACCAGGTGCCGGCGCAGCGTGTGCGTCACGAAGTACCGGCCCAGCTCCACGGCGTTGGAGTAGTTGGCCTCGCGCAGATCACCGATCAGGACAGGCGGCACGCGGAACAGGCGCGCCACCTCCTCGACACTCATCCGGCGGGCCTCGATCCACTCGGCATCCTCGAGCGTCATGCTGACGGTCTTGAACTCGGCGCCGGCAGGCAGTACGGCGGTCTTGCCGTGACTACCCACGCCGCCATAGCCAGCGGCCCAGCTCTCCCGTATGTCGCCGGCCTGCTGCTTGGTGGTGCCGGCTTGCGTCTGGATCACCCCGGATAGCTTGGTGCCCTGGGCGAACATCCGTTCCCCGTGCGTGCGTTCGGCCAGTGCCAGCCCCACGGTGTCGCGGGCTACCTCAATCGGGCTTCTACCCATGATCCCGTCATCGGTGTGGTAGCGAAGGTGCAGCACCTCCTCGGCCAGCAAGCGGCGGATGTTGCCGCGTCGATCGCTCACCTCGTAGACCAGCGAGTCGTCGGCCGTGAGTAGTACGCTCACCCGATCTGGATGCAATGGCAGTAGGGCTTCGATGCGCCCGGTACGGCTCCACTGGATCTCGGCATAGGCATTGCCCCTCAGCAGTACGTGACGCTGCATCATCTCGCGGAACTCGAGCGCGGTTTGCTTCGAGTTGGGCTCGGTGTGCAGCACCTTGTACAGCGGGTGTGAGCGTGCCTTCTCCCGGCCGTCCTCCGTGCGCCGATAGATGTCCAAGGGTAGGCTGGCCACGCTCTCGGATATCGCTGCCACGGCGGCATAGACAGCGGAGATACCCTCGGCGCTGGATGGGGTCACGTTCACGCCGGCCACGTCCTGAGCGGCCGCCACCTTGTCCCAGTAACGGTCGTAGGCGTCGGCGCGCTTCTCGGTGCGGCGTCGAAACAGTCTCACTGGCAAGCCTCCAGGTAGAGCCGGGCCAAGCGGATGGCACGGTGTTGAGTGTGGCGAACCTGAACGCTCGAGGTGTCGTAGGCGGGCGCCGCCGTCACTGTCACCTCGAACAGGTCGACATCCAGCAACTCCCGCATCGGGCGCCCGTTCTCCTCGATCCAGCGATCTCGTACCGGCAGGAAGCCGAACGAACAGCCGGCAACGTCCCCGCGCGTGACGAGCGCCGCCAGATCCCGGCCCAGTGTCGTGTCGGGCAGGTCGATCTCGAACGCCAGGCCATCGGCATCTTCGGTAAGCCTGAGACTGCCGGCGCCTACTCTCCCCAGTAGGGCGCGGCCGTCATGCTCGTAGATGGCGCGGATGTTGCGGGCGGTCGGCTCGCCCAGCGTGCGAGTGAACGCGCCAGGCCGGACTACCTCGACGAACTCGCCCAGATCGGCGGTCGCGTTGAAGCGGGACACATAGCCGGTCAGCTTGCGTCCCTGGGGCTTCATCTCGTTGCTGGCGCGCACTTCCATGATCAGGCTACCGGCTTGGCGACAACGAAGCCTTGCGGGTAGCGAATCGCCACATCGGCGGTCGCCATCGCGCGAACCTGAACACCGCCACGGCTGTAGGCCGGCTCGGCATACGGATTGACCAGAATATCGAGCTCCGACCAGATCCCCAGCATCACCTGGCTGAAGTCGCCCAGCAGAAGCGTTTCGGCCGGCATCTGGTTGGTGACGTTGAACGGCTTGTCGTCCATCCGGCCGCCTTGCAGTAGGAAGCCGGAGCCGCTGCCCGGCACCTTCTCGGTGCTGGCGAACGTGGTTTTCACGCCGGGCGCCGCCAGCCAGTTGACCGCCTCGAGGTTGGCCAGCTCCAGCAGCTCGGACAGACCCAGCACGCCCGCCCAATCGCTCGGCAGGTTGGCGGTCTGGATGCCGGCGGCGTTGAGGATACCGGTCGGCTCACCAGCGGTCCCGGTGCCAGCGAGGATAGCGCGGTCGATTTGCTCGGCGATCAGTGCGGTCAAGTCACTGCGCACCAGCTCCTCGATGTCCGGGCTCGATTGCTGGATGAGCTGGCGGGACATCTCCGTCTTGCCGCCCACGTGCTTGGGCGTCAGCTTCACGTCACCGAATGACATTTGCCCCTCGGGTACGGCCTGGCCTTCCGTCACCCATCCAGTGGCCAGCCCGGTGCCGTACTTGGGAATAGCCACGTCGCCGGACAGGCCGGAGAGCACACGCACACCAAGGCTACGGGCCAGCAGGCGATTACGCAGCGCGCCGATGTAGTCCTGCGGGCGATGCTGCACCGGCACAATCTGGCTGGCGGTACTGGTCTCGTTGGCTCGGGTCTCGAGCGCCTGCATCGGAATGAACGCGCCTTGAGCCTTGCGGCCCGATCGGCGTTCGGCTTCCTGGCTGTACTCACGTTCAGCGCCATCCAGCGAGCGGCCTTCCATCTGGGCACGCATCACCTTCACGACGCTGACCTGACGCGCCAGCTTGTCGAGGTCGCCGCCCGCTTCGTTGTTCACGGGCGTGGCGACGCTGCGGCGCTCGGCATCGGCCACATACTCGGCTCGCTCGATTTGGCCGACCAGGTTGCGCTCCTCGGCCTTGAGGGCGTCGAAGTTCTGGGTTTCGTCAGCGGTCAGATCGCGCCCTTCGTTGGAGGCGGTTTCGACCAGGGTTTTCATGGCGGCGACCTTGGCGGAACGCTGCTCACGTAGGGCACTCAGTTTCATGATGATTCACCTTGTGGCGGTGTCGGGTTGGGCTGGCGGTACTGTATGAATAACCACCATAAGCGTAATGATATATCGTTGCATAGATGTTTTAAATGGGATCCTGAAACACCTTTAAATGCCCACTGGGTGGTAACTCTAGAAGGGTGTCCAATTATTGAACGCGGTAAAAATCGAAACTCCCGGATAAGGGTTCATTTTTTGAACCCTTATTTAAAGGTGGCAGTATCCTCAACTGGATAAGGGTTCATTTTTTGCCACCGTGGGTGGCAAATTTTGAACGCGGTAAAAATCGAACGGCCAAAGAAAAGAAAACCCGCCTCAACGGCGGGTCGAAAGGGCAATCTGTTTATGCTTGGGATAGCTTGCGCTGCGGGATGATGCTCGGCACCACGTCCAGATCCTTCCCCGGGCAGTCGTCGATGGTGTGCCACGTGAGCGCGAACAGCGCGCAGCGGGCGCCCTCACGGCCATGCCGATTGTCACGGGTCTTGCTGATCAGGTTGCGGTCTTGCAGCTCCCTCAGCGACTTGGCCAGCGTTGCCTTGGCCATGCCGCCCCAGCCATCCATCATGGAGTGAGTGGCGGCCAGATTGCCGTTGTTGCGGCCGTTGTACTGGCTTCCCAGCACCATCAGCACTTTCAGGGCAGACGGTGACAACTCTCGGAAGTCCCGCTGCTCCATCAGTAGCTTGGGCAATGCGAGGAAGCCGCCGGGCGCTGATACCCGATCGCGCTTCTTCTTCGTCATGCCATCCTCCTCGGAGGCAGGGGCGTCGCGTTTCGCGACACCCCCGCGCCAGCTACTCGGTCTCGATCAGGCGATAACGCTTGATTTTGGCCTTGGGCTTTGCCGGTTGTGGATGCCATTCCGTGACGATGGAGAAGCCGCGATTGCGCAGGTCTCGGATCGCTGCGGGCGCGTGGGCAATGCGTAGATCCCACTGCAACTCCGCCGCGCTCATCGGATGACGCCTCAGCGCCTCTAGCACCCGTCCCGTCTGGGTGGTAGGATCAATATCAGATAGAGCATTCGAATGAGCCCGGCCTGGGGAGAGGCCGGGTTTTTTCGTTTCTACTCGCATGATTTTGCCTCCTCTTGAGCCTCTAGCTGCTCGATCTCGGCCTCCAGCGCATTGGCCTCATCTTCGAAGTAATCCGATCGACGTTCCGCAATCTGGCGCCCAGCTTGGGCGACACGCTTGGCAGCAGGGTCGAACGGATCTTTCTCGATCATTGCCTCGACAGCCTTGAACAGCGCCGCCGCCTGCAGCAGGTCTTCGGATGCCAGGGAAAGCTGCTCGAGCTTTAGGCTGTACTCGTCGATTCTTTGCCTGATAGCGGTCATCACGCGGCTCCTTTCTTCGTCTTGGCCGATGCGCGTTCCTCGGCGATACGCTCGAGGTGGGTCTGTTGGTCGGAGGCAAACAGGTCGAGGTAGTCGCCAAGGATGCCGGAAGCCTCCATCAGCCCTCGTAGCGTTCCCTCGGAAATGGCGCCTTCTTCGGAGGAGGCCACCTCATTGATCGCGGTGAGCGCGACTTGTAGGCGACTGGACTCGAACACGAAGCGGGCCGCCATCTGCTGGGCAATCGATAGATCGTCGCTCATGACGGCACCTCGTCAGCGCTTTTGCTCAAGTAGTCGATGGAGTCCGCCAGATCGGTGGCTTGATCGCTGAGCGACATCAGCGCCTCGAACAGATTGCCTCGGGTGAAGGCGTCCACCAGCCCGGAACGGCCCTCGCCGCGTTCTATCTCGTCGTTCTGGAGCACGGTGGTAATGCCCGCCAGCGCTGAACCAATGCGCGCAGCGGCATCCGCGCGATGCTTGATCGCGGTAGGGGTGAGGGTCACGGTATTCATGCCGGCACCTCCTGGCCGTTATTGGCGGCGGTCAGGCGGTGAGCTTTGGCGATGTGGTAGTTGTAACGCTTGAGCCGGACGGCAGCGCTGGAGTCGCTGAACAGGGCGGCTCTCGCCATAGCGCGGTGCGCTGCGGCGCGATCGGACGGATTGCGGGTAGGGAACAGGCGTGGAAATGCCATTGGGTGACTCCTGTTTGAATTGGAGTCGTCCCCGGATGCCGCCAAGCATCGAATGGGGGCGACTGTACGCAAGTTGGCGGACCGGTCAAACAGGAATCCGGCATGCCCTGAGGCATCTCGCGCACAGCCGCCATAACTGACGGGCACAAAAAAAGCGCCGTCATGGGGGGCGCTGGTGCGCCTGATTGAATTCGATCCGCCAAGATCGGTTACGGATTTTGCCGCAACAATCTCAGCATATCGGGACGGAGAGGGCAGCGCAAGCATTAGGCCACCTCGCATCGTTCGGCTTCCCAAGCCTCAAGGTCAGCCAGGCGCCAGCGGGTGCAGTTCTCGCCTAGTTTGACGGGGGCGGGGAAGCGACCTTCACGCACCCAGCGCCAGATGGTTGGGACGCTGATGCTCTCGCGCTCGGAGACTTGACCAGCCTTAAGAAATACCGGGGAGGCGGATGGGGTATCGCGCTTTGTCATTCCAGTTCACCTTGTCTCGTGTGAGTTCACGAGGACAAGACTGAATTGTCAGCGGCGCTCAGTCTTTCCGGGAGTTTTCGGATTCTGCTGGAAGGAAGCACATGATGGCGGGGTGATCGATTCGCCGAAATGCGTAGTACCATTCTCGCGAACGTGAAAAGCAGATGTTGAACTCATCAGCCACGGACTGGATGGCGACCTCTACCGTCGCACCTCTACCGATCTCACGCGCCACCGATATTGCCACCGCCATTGAGTGCTGATACTTCTCGCGTGCCCTGGCCAGATTGGTGCCTTTCACCTCATGCCCGAAGGCTTCATCCAGCGTTCGGCACCTGTACTCCTTGGCCTTTCTCCAGCACTCGAGATAAGCCGATCGGCACCATTCCGGCATAGGTAGCCCACGAATGGCACATAGCTCTAAAGCATTGAGTAAAGCTCGGGGGTTGCCTCGCTCGTAGCTCTCTCTCAGCCTGGGGATGTCTTCGTGCCAAGCCTGCCACTGGGCAATTGGATTGTCGGAGCTTCCAGTACCTTCGGCTTTTGCCCAATCACGGCCAGCCTGAACGGCTTTCCCGACGTCTAATTGGTCTAGCTCCTCGACGGAGGAAGCCAGAAGCCCGTAATCTCTCATAGCCTACCCCTGATAGGGACCACGTTGGGGGTGTCCTGTTTCAGGACATCCAGGTAATCGGCCCAAGCCTGCAGCATCTCCCGGCGTTGCTCGAGGTGCTGCGTCCGATTATAGGCACGGCCATTCGCATCGCGCACCGAGTGGGCCAGTTGCTGCTCGATGTACTCGCTGGGGAAGTTGAGGCGCTCCGCCAGTACTGTGCGCGCCATCGCGCGGAACCCGTGGGCGGTCATCTGGCCTTTGAATCCCATCGTGTCCAGTGCGGCCTTGATGGCGGCATTGCTCATCGGGCGGGTGTTGCTACGGGCGCCGGGGAAAACGTACCGGCTACGCCCGGTGAGCCCTTCCAGGCTGGTCAGCACTTCCACCGCCTGAGTCGGTAGCGGCACGATCAGCGGCGGAGCGTTCTTGCTGGGCTGGAATGCCCACTCGGCGGCCTCAAGATCGATGTCTTCCCACAACGCTTGCCGCAGCTCTCCCGGCCGAACGAAGATCAAAGGCGAGACTTTGAGCGCGGCAATGACAATCGGTGTGCCGCCATAGCCGTCGATCGCTCGCAGCAACGGGCCTATCTGATCGGGATCGGTCAGCGCGGCGTGGTGGCCGCTTCTCGCACTGCGTAACGCACCCTTGAGGTCTGGCGTTGGATCACGCTCGGCGCGCCCCTTCGAGATGGCATAGCGGAACACCTGGCCGCAAAGTGTCTTTATGCGGTGGGCGGTCTCCAGGTGCCCGCGGTCCTGTATCCGCTTGAGGCAGTCCAGCAGCTCCGGGGCGTTTATCTCGGCGATCGGCCGGCGGCCCAAGATGGGGAAGGCGTCACGCTCCAGCCGGCGCTTGTTGCGCTGGTAGTGCTCTGGCACCACCTCATGCTGGTGGACCTGCTCTAGCCACTCGACGCCTACGGCTTGAAAGGTGCTGGCGGCGCTCTCCGCGCCATATTGCCGGGTCAGACGCTTGGCAGTGCTGGGGTCGATGTTCTGCGCCAGCAGCCGGCGCGCCTCATCTCGGGCGCCTCTCGCATCCGATAGACCAACGTCGGGGTAGACGCCGATCGCCAGCCGCTTCTCCTTGCCGTGCATCCGGTACTTCATCCGCCAGTAGCGGCCACCAGCGGGAGTGATCTCCAGATAGAGACCGCCTCCATCCGCCAGGCGCTGGATCTTCTCTCCAGGCTTGGCGTTACGAACGGCGGTGGCGCTCAGCTTGTTGGTGGGGCGGGGCATTTGGGGGCATCTCGTGGGCGTTCTGGTGATATGCCCCCAAATATGCCCCCTTTGATAGCGATATTACAAGCAATCGCGTGATATGGCCTAACAACAAAAAAGGGCCCGAAGGCCCTTGTTTGCTGGTCTCATGACACTTCCTGATATGCCCTGAAACCCTTATTTGGTGGAGGCGGGGGGAATTGAACCCCCGTCCGCCGGCACTCGCCCATCAGCTCTACATGCTTAGTTCCGTCTTTTGATTTAACGCAGTGCACTCCGGCGGGCAGGATTGCACCTTGCGATCTCTCTAAGGTTTAACGAATGTCAGGAGAGCGCTGACATCCGCGGTCCCATCAGCTTTAGCTCGTATCCTCGCGGCGATGAATGGGCACATCGCTTTGAGGCCAGACTAACAACTAGCAGTTTTTACGCTGCCAGTGCGCCTTGAGCATAGTTTTCGTCGTTTGCGACTATTCATTTGCAACGTTGGATTTACGAGATACGTTACGCTCTCGGCATGCACCTCAGGGATTGTCACCGGCGTCGAAGCCATGTCGCCCCCGTATTACGCGATCATTCTAACAGATGGCGGCGAGTCCACGCCATATCAAGTGCCGTTTCAAGCTTCTAGCGCTTGGAAACCCGTCGGAGATCACGCATGGTCTCTGACGATACGGGCTTTCTCGCGATTCCAGTCGCGTTCCTTCTCGGTGGCGCGCTTGTCGTGCAGCTGCTTGCCGCGCACCAGGGCCAGTTCGCACTTGACCAGATTCTGCTTCCAGTAGAGCTTGAGAGGCACACAGGTGTGCCCTTTCTCCTGCGTTCGGGAGAATATCCTGGCGATCTCCTTGCGATGCATCAGCAGTTTCCGCGTCCGGGTCGGGTCCGCCACCACATGCGTGCTCGTCGTGTTGAGCGGCATGATGTGGCTTCCCAGCAGCCACGCCTCGCCATTCTTGACCAGAATGTAGGTGTCGGTCAGCTGGGCCTTGCCCGCGCGCAGGCTCTTGACCTCCCAACCCGCCAACGCCAGACCGGCCTCGAAAGTCTCGTCGATGTGGTATTCGAAACGAGCCTTCTTGTTCTGGGCGATCGTGTTGCTGCTTGGCGCATTTGCTTTTTTCTTACCCATGACACCTCTTTACAGCGATATTCGGTTGCCCGCGGGCGACGCGCTCAGGCAGTTACTGTTTTCTTCTGCGCGCGAGGGATGCCCGACGAAGGTTCGTGTGGAGCCAACTCATGTGAAGTCTAGTTGTGAGGGCAGTCGTGATACCATTCAAGCCATCGAAAACGGTGCCCCATGATACGCATGTCGGGGCGATAAATCAGTGGAGACCCCTATGCCAAGCGTGAATCGGTCTGCATTCGTTCGGCATACCCCGGAACAGATGTTTGAACTGGTCAATGATTTCGAGCGCTACCCCGAGTTTCTGCCCGGCTGTCGGCGCGCCAGCGTCCTCGAGCGTGGTGACAGCTTCCTGATTGGGCGCATGACGCTAGCCAAAGGCGGCGTCGAGCAGAGCGTCACCACACGCAACGATCTCGAGCGACCCGAGCGAATCGATCTCTCGCTCGTCGATGGCCCGTTCAAGCGGCTCGACGGTCGCTGGCACTTTCGTGCGATGGGGGAGGATGCCTGCAAGATCGAACTCGAGATGAACTTCGAATTCAGCAATCGGCTACTGGGCATGGCGTTTGGCAGGCTGTTCCAGCAGGTGGCGGGCCAATTGGTCGATGCGTTCACGCGTCGGGCCGATCAGGTCTACGGGCGTTAGAGGGGACATCTATATGCCTGACCTTGTGGCCGATGTCGAAATTGCGTTCGCGACGCCGGCGCATCAGGTCATCGTTCGCGTCTCGCTCGAACCCGGGATGAATGCTCGCCAGGCCGTCATGCTGGCGGATCTGCCAGGGCGGTATCCGGCATGGGCGAATCTCGACTTCGCTCAGGCGCCATTAGGCGTTTTCGGTGAACGCCTGCGCGAGCCGGAGATGTATCTGCCCGCAGAGGGAGAGCGCATCGAGGTCTACCGGCCGCTGGAGATCGATCCCAAGCAGGCCCGACGTGAACGGGCGGCCAACGCCTCATCGCGTTGACCGCCCGGATCATGACGGTGTTCCCGCCATGAATGCCCATTCACGACACCAGGCGCCATCCGGCGAGATTAGATGGCGCTAGGCCCGATCCGAGGCGTCGGCGCGCTCTCGCCGGCACCTTCTACCGCGGGTCCGGGACCGCTGTCCTGGTTCAGCTCGACGTCAGAGTCCATGTCGCCGGATTTGGCGATATCGGTCAGCTGGTCGTTCTGGAAGGTCAGCGTCATGCGTTTCTCGACCGTATCGCCGTAAGCTTCGTCGAGATAGAAGACGTAGTCCCACTGGTCAGACGAGAACGGCGCTTCCATCAGCGGGGTCCCCATGATGTAGGCGACCTGTTCGCGGCTCATGCCGGGATGAAGCTGAGAGACCATGTCCTGGGTGATGAGATTGCCTTGGGGGATATCCCTTTTATAGACGCCGAAGTAGCTGCAGCCGGTGATGAGGGAGGCTGCGAGGAGGAGTACGGTGGTTCTGATCAGATTTTGCATTTGGGCCCGTCTTTCACTATCGTTGCGTGGATTGATCATACCCGACACAAGACGCTACTGCGAAGAGCGACCATGGCCGACGAAAACCAAGAATTGCGTAAAGCAGGCCTGAAGGTCACGCTACCGCGCGTCAAGATTCTGCAGATCCTCGAAGCGACTCGGATGGAAGAAGAGCTCCACATGAGTGCCGAGGACGTCTACAAGGCGCTGCTGGAGTCGGGAGAAGATGTCGGGTTGGCGACCGTCTACCGCGTTTTGACCCAGTTCGAGGCCGCTGGTTTAGTCGTTCGACACAATTTCGACGGTGGTCATGCGGTCTTCGAGATGTCTCAGGAAGAGCACCATGATCACATGGTGGATCTGGAATCCGGCGAGATCGTCGAGTTCTACGATGAAGAGATCGAGCGTCGCCAGCGTGAAATCGTCGAAGAGCACGGATACGAACTGGTCGAGCACGCCCTGGTGCTTTACGTGCGGCCTCGCGGCTCCAAGGCCACCCGTCAGGATGGCGTAAAGAAGTAATCGCTTTCGTCAGAATCACTTTCGTCAGAATCACGAAAACGCCGACCTCAGGGTCGGCGTTTTGCGTTTGGGATGTCGTGAGGTTTCGAAAGCGGCCCAATAATTCGAGAACGACCCCGGAACACCGCCGGGTTGTATGACCGAGCGTCGAAACCGAGTTGAGAAAGCAGTGGCTAGTGAGCCGAGCTCTGGCTGGCCGCGAGCATCTCGCGGGCGTGAGCCAGGGTCTGGTTGGAGAGTTTGACACCGCCCAGCATTCGAGCCAGCTCCCGCACTCGCCCGGCGTCGTCCAGTTGTGACATCTGGGTATGGGTGGCGTCGTCGCTGGAGCGCTTCTCGATATGCAGATGTTGATGCGCCTGGGCGGCGACCTGCGGCAGGTGAGTGACGGTCATGACCTGGGCGTCGCTCCCCAGCCGGCGCAGCAGTTGGCCGACGATTTCAGCGGTGGCGCCGGAGATACCCACATCGACCTCATCGAAGACGAGTGTTGCCAGCGTGCTGTGGCTTGCGGCCACCACCTGGATCGCCAGACTGACGCGTGACAGTTCGCCGCCGGAGGCCACCTTGGTCAGCGGCTTCGGCGGCTGGCCCGGGTTGGCGCTGATCTGCAGGCTGACCCGATCCATACCGTGAGGCTGCGGCGTTTCCTGCGGCGTGACGTCGACCGCGAAACGCGCCTTGTCCATGCCCAGAAAGGCCAGCTGTTCCTGAACCTGCTGAGCGAAGACGGTGGCCGTGCGTTGACGCGTGTCGCTGATGCGCTTGGCAGCGTCGCGGTATTGCTGGCGTAGTTCGTCCAGGCGCGCGCGCATCGACTCCAGGTCGTCATCGCCGCTGTCGAGCATGGCCAGTTCGTCGGTCAGTTGACGGTGGAGACCGGCCAGTTCTTCCGGCATGACGTGATGCTTACGTGCGACGCGATGAATTTCGCTGAGTCGTTCATCGACCCAGGCGAGGCGCTGCGGGTCGAGCTCGGTGGACTCCACGTAGTGATGAAGCTCCCGGGCGGCTTCCTCGAGCTGGATCTGCGCCTCGTTCAGCATGCCCAGCGCTTCCGCCAGGCTGCCGCGGTCGCTACCGGGTACGCGACCAAGCCGGGTGGTCGCCTGCAATAACAGCGTCAGCGCACCGTTCTCGTCATGATCGCAGCTGTCGGCGGCGAACTGCGCTTCCTGCAGGCTTTCCTCGACATGGGCCAGCGTCTCCTGTTCCTGTTCGAGGCTTTCCAGCTCGTCCGGCTGCAGATCGAGCTGATCCAGCTCCTCCACCTGATAGCGCAGTAGCTGACGCTTGGCCTGGCGCTCTTCATCGTTTTCGCTGCGCTCGCGGTACTGTCGGCGCAGCGTGTGCCACTGGCGATGCAGATCGCCCAGCTCGGCCACCGCCTGATGATGGCCGGCGGCATCATCGAGCAGACGGCGGTGGGTTTCCTCGTTGAGCAGAGCCTGGTGGGCGTGCTGGCTATGCACATCGATCAGGCACTCGCCGAGCTCGCGCAGGTCCGCAATGGTGCAGGGCTGGCCGTTGATCCACGCCTTGGAGCGCCCGCTGGCGGTAACGACGCGACGAAGCAGGCAGTCGTCCGTGGGGAGCTCGCGGGCGCTCAGCCAGCTCTTGGCTTCTTCCCGCTCGGCGATGTCGAAACGTGCGCTCAGGTCGGCGCGTTCGGCGCCGTGGCGAACGCCGCCGGCGTCGGCGCGCTCGCCCAGGCAGAGCCCCAGCGCACCCAGCAGGATCGACTTGCCGGCACCGGTCTCGCCGGTGATGGCCGTCATGCCGGCGTGAAACTCCAGATCCAGCGTGTCGACGATAGCGAAGTCACGAATGGCGAGTTGGATCAGCATGCTGCCTCCCGGTGTCGATGGCGGCCAGTCGAAATCTGGTGAACGAGCGAGGTCTGTTGACTGACGGTCAAGTGTTGTCGATCTGTTCGTTTATACAGTAGTCAAAATTCGCCTTCAATGAATGTCTTGACGGTCGAGAGGTATTGGCGCTTGAGATCTGAATCGATAGCCCCATATAGGCAGACAGCTCCGACGCTTGTCGAAATCACGTTTTTCGAATAACTGTCACAACACCTTGCCAGGAGAGATTCATGGCTAGAGATCCGCAGAACCCCGTAGACGAAGAACTCGAGCGCGCCGAGCGCGACGCTGAACCCCAGCATCAGTCCACCAACGACGCATTGGATGGCGATCTGGAGCAGTTCGCGGAATCGATAGAACACGAGGCGGGCGACACGGAAGGCGAGGCCAATCCCGAAGCCGAGGTTCTGGCTGCCCGGGTCGAGGAGCTCGAGCAGGAGCTGGCGGAGGCCAAGGACCAGTCGATGCGGGCCGCCGCCGATGCGCAGAACGCACGCCGCCGCGCCGAGCAAGACGCCGACAAGGCCAAGAAGTTTGCGCTCGAAAAGTTCGTCAAGGAGCTGCTTCCGGTCGTCGACAGCCTGGAGAAAGGCCTGGAAAGCATGCAGGAGGTCGACAACACGCACCGAGAAGGCGTGTCGATGACCCTCAAGATGCAGCTCGATGCGCTGAGCAAATTCGGTGTCGAGCAGATCGATCCGCAGGGTGAGCCTTTCGATCCGCAGTTTCACGAAGCGATGACCATGGTGCCCAACCCCGAGCTGGAGCCCAACACCGTGATGGATGTGATGCAGAAAGGCTACACCCTGAACGGCCGCCTGGTGCGTCCGGCCATGGTCGTGGTCAGCAAGGCGGCGAACTAGCGGCTAGGGGGGCGAGTGTGCCCGGCGATGCGTTTGAATCGTCGACGGGACTTGAAAGGCGCCGACCAGCCCCCACATAGCAGTCAAACGCGCAGCAAGCGCCGTCATCAAAACGAATTGAGTCGTCAACGAATAGTTAGAGGTGAGGAATTATGGGACGCATCATTGGCATTGACCTGGGTACGACCAACTCCTGTGTTGCCGTACTGGATGGTGACAAGACCCGAGTGATCGAAAACGCCGAAGGCGGCCGCACGACGCCTTCCATCATCGCTTACACCGACGACGGCGAAACGCTGGTCGGTCAGGCGGCCAAGCGTCAGGCGGTCACCAACCCGCACAACACGCTTTACGCCATCAAGCGTCTGGTCGGTCGCAAGTTCAAGGACGACGTCGTTCAGAAAGACATCAAGATGGTGCCTTACGAGATCGTCGAAGCCGACAACGGCGACGCCTGGGTCAAGGTCAACGACAACAAGCTGGCGCCGCCGCAGGTCAGCGCCGAAGTGCTGAAGAAGATGAAGAAGACCGCCGAAGACTATCTCGGCGAAGAAGTGACCGAAGCGGTCATCACCGTGCCGGCCTACTTCAACGATTCTCAGCGCCAGGCCACCAAGGACGCGGGCCGCATCGCCGGTCTCGAGGTCAAGCGCATCATCAACGAGCCGACCGCAGCCGCACTGGCCTACGGCATGGATCGTTCCACCGGTGATCGCACTATCGCGGTCTACGATCTGGGTGGCGGTACGTTCGATATCTCGATCATCGAAGTCGCCGACGTCGATGGCGAGAAGCAGTTCGAAGTGCTCGCCACCAACGGCGACACCTTCCTGGGGGGCGAAGATTTCGATCTCAAGCTGATCGACTATCTCGTTCAGCAGTTCAAAAGCGATTCAGGCATCGATCTGTCCGGCGACAGCCTCGCCATGCAGCGCCTGAAGGAAGCCGCCGAGAAAGCCAAGATCGAGCTCTCTTCCGCGCAGCAGACCGAAGTCAACCTGCCGTACATCACGGCGGACAACACCGGTCCCAAGCACCTGGCCATCAAGGTGACGCGCGCCAAGCTCGAATCGCTGGTCGAAGACCTGGTGGCTCGTTCGCTCGGTCCGTGCAAGACCGCGATGCAGGATGCCGGTCTCTCCAACAGCGAGATTCAGGACGTCATCCTGGTCGGCGGCCAGACGCGCATGCCGATGGTCCAGAGCAAGGTTGCCGAGTTCTTCGGCAAGGAAGCGCGCAAGGACGTCAACCCGGACGAAGCCGTGGCCATGGGCGCCGCGATTCAGGGTGGCGTGCTCGGAGGTGACGTCAAGGACGTGCTGCTGCTCGACGTGACACCGCTGACGCTGGGTATCGAGACGCTGGGTGGTGTCATGACCCCGCTGATCGAGAAAAACACCACCATCCCGACCAAGAAGACCCAGACCTTCTCGACCGCCGACGACAACCAGACGGCCGTGACCATTCACGCGCTGCAGGGTGAGCGTAAGCAGGCAGGTCAGAACAAGTCGCTGGGTCGTTTCGATCTGGCCGACATTCCGCCGGCGCCGCGTGGCGTGCCGCAGATCGAAGTGGCTTTCGATCTGGATGCCAACGGTATCCTCCACATCACGGCCAAGGACAAGGCGACCGGCAAGGAACAGTCGATCGTGATCAAGTCCTCCAGCGGTCTCTCCGACGACGAGATCGACCAGATGGTCAAGGATGCCGAAGCCCACGAGGCCGAGGACAAGAAGTTCGAGGAACTGGTCCAGCTGCGCAACCAGGCCGATGGCATGATCCACGCTTCGCGCAAGACGCTCGAAGAAGCCGGTGACAAGGTCGACGCCGACGAGAAGAGCAAGATCGAGACCGCGATCAGCGAACTCGAGGAAGCGCTCAAGGGCGATGACAAGGATGCCATTCAGGCCAAACTGGATGCCTTGACCGAAGCTTCCGGCAACCTGGCGCAGAAGATGTATGCCGAGCAGGGCGAAGGCGCCGACGCAGAAGGCCAGCCGGCCGACGACGCCCAGACCAGCGGCAAGAAAGAGGATGACGTGGTTGACGCCGAGTTCGAAGAAGTCAACGACGATCAGAAAAAGCAATAAACACGACGTCTGACGCCGTGTGATCGGCAGGAGCGCGGGAGCCAACATGACTCCCGCGCTGCTGTTTGCACGGCGCCGATACGGAGGCGGACTCAGTAATGTCCCAACGTGACTATTACGAAGTATTGGGCGTCGATAGAGACGCCGACGGCAAGGACATCAAGAAAGCCTACCGTCGGCTGGCGCAGAAATACCATCCGGACCGCAATCCGGAAGATCAGCAGGCGGCGGAGAAGTTTCGCGAGGTCTCCGACGCCTACGAAGTGCTTTCCGATGACCAGAAACGTGCGGCCTACGATCAGTTCGGTCATGCCGGCGTCGATGGTCAGGGCGGCGGCTTCGGTGGCGGCGGTTTCGGCGGTGCCGGAGCGGGCGGCTTCAGCGATATCTTCGGCGACGTGTTCGGCGATATTTTCGGGGGCGGCGGCGGTCGGCGTAATCCGAACGCACCGCAGCGTGGCAGTGATCTGCGTTACAACCTCGAACTCGATCTCGAGAACGCGGTATTCGGCACCACCGTCGATATCCGCGTGCCGCGTCACGTCGAGTGCGAGCACTGCGACGCCACCGGCGCCGAGCCGGGCTCGAGCAAGGAAACCTGCCCGACCTGTCACGGCCAGGGCCAGGTACGGATGCAGCAGGGCTTCTTCGCCGTGCAGCAGACCTGCCCGACCTGTCACGGCAGCGGCCAGAGCATCAAGGTGCCGTGCCGCAAGTGTCATGGCGAAGGCCGCGTTCGCGAGACGCGCACGCTGTCGGTGAAGATCCCGGCGGGTGTCGATACCGGCGACCGCATTCGGCTCAATGCCGAGGGCGAATCCGGGCTCAACGGTGGCCCCGCGGGCGATCTTTACGTCCAGGTCGAGATCAAGGCGCATCCGATCTTCGAACGCGACGGTCGGCACCTGCACTGCGAAGTGCCGATCAACTTCGTCGATGCCGCACTGGGTGGCGAGCTGGAAGTGCCGACGCTGGAAGGTCGGGTCAAGCTCAAGATCCCGCCCGAGACCCAGACCGGCAAGCTGTTCCGGCTACGTGGCAAGGGCGTCAAGCCCGTGCGCGGCGGCCCGGCCGGCGATCTGCTCTGCAAGGTGGTGACCGAAACGCCGGTCAACTTGAGCGATGAGCAGAAAGACCTGTTGCGCAAGTTCCAGGACAGCCTGGGCAGCGCCAGTCGCCACTCGCCCCGGAAAGAGGGCTGGTTCGACGGCGTGAAGCGCTTCTTCGAAGATATGAAGCCGTAAGAAGTCTGTATGGCTGAAGCTCGAAAGCCTCATCCGATTCGTCGGATGAGGCTTTTTTCTCATTGAGCTTTTGTTTTCGAAGCGCTTCGGTTTTGAATGAGCCCGCGATATCTTGAGGGTTCTCACACTTGGAGCGCTCGACGTGATGGACCTGCTGACCTTTGCTCTCGCCGCGCTTGGCTTCGCCTATCTTCCCGGTCCTGCCATGCTCTATACCGCCGCACAGACATTAGGGCGGGGCCGCCGGGCGGGCTGGCAAGCGGTACTGGGTGTGCATCTTGGATGCTATGTGCACGTCATCGCGGCAACGTTGGGACTAGCGGCACTATTTGCCGCGGTGCCCCCGGCCTATGTGGCGATGAAGCTAATCGGTGGTGCGTATCTGGTTTGGGCCGGTATCCGCCTGTGGCGTCAGGGTTTGGGTGAAGCGTCAGCGCTGGATGAGCGTGCCTCGGCGCGGCGGGTATTGCGCGACAGCTTTTTGGTCGAGGTGCTTAATCCCAAGACCGCACTATTCTTCGTTGCCTTCCTGCCACAGTTCGTCCAGCCCGAAGCCGATTTGGCGATGACCTGGCAGCTGTTCTTCCTGGGCGTTGCCACCAACCTGATTTTTTCTTCCGCTGACGTGGTCACGGTGTTACTGGCAGCACCATTGCGGCGCTGGATCACGCAAGGGGAAGGTCGCTCGTCACGTTGGCTGCAACGAGCGGGTGGCGGCGTGCTCGGCGGCTTGGGTGTTCACGGTCTGCTGCATGCTAGCCGCTAGAAGGAGACATCCCGACTAGCCCGCGTCGGAGGTCTCCTCCCAGTTCTTGACCGTGGTCGACATTGTCTGCAGCCGCGCGACCGCAAGGCGCGACACCGGGCTCAGTTCGCTGCCATCCGTGTCTGCGTAATCGATGATCTGGCGTTTCATGCTGCGCGCCCAGAATTTCTTGAGGTGCGTGGCGACCAGTTCGGCCGCCTGGGCGTCGTCACCATGGTGCAGATTGTTGGCGCCGATCTGATTGACCATCTTGATTAGCGGGGCCGTGGGTCCGCCATGGCCCGGCTCGTCTTTGTTCGAATCATCTCTGTTCGAATCATCTCTGTTCGAATCACCTCTGCTCGAATCGCTCATCTCATGCTCTCCCAGGCGCCGAAAGAGTGGCTGGCGACACTCATTTGAGCGCCGCCTCGGCGGATTCCAGGTAACGCTGCTGACGTTCGTCGAAGCGTTGGAAATGCTGCTGCCATGATGACGGCTGAGAGACCTTTTCCACCTGCACTGCCGTTACCTTGTATTCGGGACAGTTGGTGGCCCAGTCGGAGTTGTCGGTGGTGATTACGTTGGCCCCGCTGCCTGGGTGGTGGAAGGTGGTATAGACCACGCCCGGCGCCATGCGATCGCTGACGAGACAGCGCAGCACCGTACGCCCGACCCGGCTGCTGATGCCCAGCCAGTCGCCGTCGCGCAGGCCGCGGAGCTCGGCATCCGAAGGGTGAATTTCCAGCACGTCCTCGGCGTGCCAGGCCACGTTGTCGGTGCGTCGGGTCTGGGCGCCGACGTTGTACTGGCTGAGAATGCGCCCGGTCGTCAGCAGCAGCGGATAGCGGCGGCTGGCGCGCTCCTCGGTGGCCACGTATTCGGTGATGGCGAAGTTGCCCTTGCCGATGGGGAAGTCGAGCGCGTGCATGGTCGGGGTGCCGTCGGGGAAGGCATCGTTGCATGGCCACTGGATGCTGCCTCGCGCTTCGAGCCGGGCATAGCTGACGCCGGTGAAGGTGGGTGTCAGCTGGGCGATTTCGTCCATGATCTCGGAGGGATGGGTGTAGTGCATGGCATAGCCCATCGCGTTGGCCAGGTCCTGGGTGACTTCCCAGTCCTCCTTGCCGGCGACCGGTGGCATCACCTTGCGGACGCGGTTGATGCGCCGCTCGGCGTTGGTGAAGGTGCCGTTCTTCTCGAGGAAGGTGGAACCGGGGAGCAGCACGTGGGCGTACTTGGCGGTCTCGTTGAGGAAGATGTCCTGCACGATCAGGCAGTCCAGCGCGGTCAGGGCTGCTTCGACATGCTGGGTATTGGGATCGGACTGGGCGATATCCTCGCCCTGGACGTAGAGCCCCTTGAAGGTGCCGGCGATGGCCGCGTCGAACATGTTGGGAATGCGCAGCCCCGGCTCGTCGTCGATCGTGGTGTGCCAGACGGCCTCGAACTTCTCGCGCACGGCGGGATCGGCGACGTGCTGGTAGCCCGGCAGCTCGTGGGGAAACGAGCCCATGTCACAGGAGCCCTGGACGTTGTTCTGTCCGCGCAGCGGATTGACCCCCACGCCTTCGCGGCCGATGTTGCCGGTTGCCATCGCCAGATTGGCGATGCCCATGACCATGGTCGAGCCCTGACTGTGTTCGGTGACCCCCAGGCCGTAGTAGATCGCGCCGTTGGCGGCGCTGGCGTAGACGCGAGCGGCCTCGCGGACCTGCACGGCCGGCACGCCGGTGACCGACTCCAGAGCTTCCGGTGAGTGTTGCGCTTCCTGAATGAACTCGCGCCAGCGCTGGTAGGCGTCGCCGTCGCAGCGTTTCGCGATGAAGTCGGCGTCTTCCAGCCCCTCGGTCACCACCACGTGGGCCAGCGAATTCACCAGCGCCACGTTGGTGCCGGGCTTGAGCGGCAGATGCAGGCTCCTGCCGCCATGGGGCGTCTTGAGCAGGTCGATCCGGCGCGGGTCGGCGACGATCAGCGTGGCGCCCTGACGCAGGCGGCGCTTCATCTGGGAGGCAAATACCGGGTGGGCATCGGTGGGATTGGCGCCGATCACCAGAATCGTGTCGGCCTTCATCACCGAATCGAAGGTCTGGGTCCCGGCCGATTCGCCCAACGTGGTCTTGAGGCCGTACCCGGTAGGCGAGTGGCAGACCCGGGCGCAGGTGTCGGTATTGTTGTTGCCGAAAGCGGCGCGGATCAGCTTCTGGACCAGATAGGTCTCTTCGTTGGTACAGCGCGACGAGGTGATGCCGCCGATGCTCTCGCGGCCATAGGTCGACTGCGTCTCCCGGAGGCGTCGCGCGGCGAAGGCGATCGCCTCCTCCCAGGAGACGGGGCGCCACGGTTGGTCGATGCTATCGCGGATCATCGGCTCGCGGATGCGGTCCTTGTGAGTGGCGTAGCCGAAGGCGAAGCGCCCCTTGACGCAGGAGTGGCCGTGATTCGCATCGCCACCCTTGTAGGGCACCATGCGTATCAGCTTGTCGCCCTTCATCTGCGCCTCGAACGAGCAGCCCACCCCGCAGTAGGCGCAGGTGGTCACCACGCTATGCTCGGGCACGCCGTGGTCGATGACGCTTTTCTCCATCAACGTCGACGTCGGGCAGGCCTGCACGCAGGCGCCGCAGGAGACGCACTCCGAATCCATGAACGGCTCGTTCTGGCTGGCGGCGACCTTGGAATCGAAGCCGCGGCCTTCGATGGTCAGGGCGAAGGTGCCCTGGACCTCGTCGCAGGCCCGCACGCAGCGCGAGCAGACGATGCACTTGCTGGGATCGAAGCTGAAATAGGGGTTGGAGTCGTCGATCTCGGCATCCAGATGGTTGGCACCGTCGAAGCCGTAGCGCACCTCGCGCAGACCCACGGCACCGGCCATGTCCTGCAGTTCGCAGTCGCCGTTGGCGGGGCAGGTCAGGCAGTCCAGCGGGTGGTCGGAGATGTAGAGCTCCATGACATTGCGCCGCAGCCTGGCGAGCTTGCCGTTCTGGGTCGTCACCGCCATGCCTTCGGTAACCGGCGTGGTGCACGATGCCGGATAGCCGCGCCGGCCCTCGATCTCCACCGCACAGAGACGACACGAGCCGAAGGCCTCGAGGTTGTCGGACGCGCACAGCTTGGGGATGGTGATACCGGCGAGCGCCGCGGCACGCAGCACCGAGGTGCCTTCAGGCACGCTGATCTCGACGCCATCGATGGTCAGCGGAACCAGGGTTTCCGAGAGTCTTGCCGGCGTTCCCAGGTCACGGTCGAACTGTTTTGGATCGAAATGTTGCAGCATGCCTACCTCCCGCCTTCGGCCCGGGGCCGGATCAGATCATCGGGAAAGTGCTTCATTACGCTCTGGACGGGGAATGGTGTCATCCCGCCCATGGCGCAGAGCGAGCCGTCGACCATGGTGTCGCAGAGATCGGCAAGCAGGACGAGATTCTCCTCGGCCCGCTCGCCGGCGCGGATACGGTCGATCACCTCCACGCCACGCACGGCGCCGATTCGACACGGCGTGCACTTGCCGCAGGATTCGACGCTGCAGAACTCCATCGCAAAGCGCGCCTGATCGCCCATGTCGACGCTGTCGTCGAACATCACCACGCCACCATGGCCGACGACGCCGCCGAACGCGGTGAAGCCTTCGTAATCGATGGGGCTATCCCACTGGCTCTCGGGCAGATAGGCGCCGAGCGGGCCACCGACCTGCACCGCCTTGAGCGGACGGCCACTCTGGGTGCCGCCGCCGAAGTTCTCCATCAGCTCGCGCAGGGTGACGCCGAAGGCCAGTTCGACCAGCCCGCCACGCACCACGTTGCCGGCCAGCTGCACCGCCAGCGTCCCGCGCGACTTGCCCATGCCGTAGTCGGCGTAGGCCTGGCCGCCGTGGTCGAGAATGTAGGGAACGGCGGCCAGTGAGAGCACGTTGTTGACCACGGTAGGGCGGCCGAACAGCCCCTCGATCGCCGGCAGCGGCGGCTTGGCGCGAACCAGGCCGCGCTTGCCTTCGAGGCTCTCCAGCAGCGAGGTCTCCTCGCCGCAGATATAGGCCCCGGCGCCGAGGCGGACTTCAAGGTGGAAGTCCTTGCCGCTGGCGAGGATGTCGTCGCCCAGATAGCCCGCCGTGCGTGCCCGCGAGATCGCCTGCTCGAGGATGGCGTGGGCCAGCGGGTACTCCGAGCGAAGATAGATGTAGCCCTGGGTGGCACCCACCGCGAGACCGGCAATCGCCATGCCTTCGATCAGCAGATAGGGGTCGCATTCCATAATCAGACGGTCGGCGAAGGTACCGGAGTCACCCTCGTCGGCGTTGCAGACGACGTACTTCTGCCCCTCGGGCTGGTCATGCACCGTCTGCCATTTGATCGCGGTGGGGAAGGCGGCCCCGCCGCGGCCGCGCAGCCCCGAGGACTTGACCTCGTCGACGATGCCCTGCGCATCGCGGGCGAGTGCCTTCTTCAATCCTTCGAAGCCACGCAGCGTGGTGTAGCCCTCGAGCGACAGCGGGTCGGTCACGCCGATACGCGAGAACGTCAGGCGCTGCTGGTTACGGAGATAGGGGATCTCCTCGGTCAGCCCCAGCGCCAGCGGATGATTCTGGCGTCCCTCGAACAGGCCGGCTTCGATCAGCGCCTCGACGTCTTCGGGCTCGACCGGCCCGTAAGCGACTCGGCCCTTGGGTGTCTCGACTTCTACCAGCGGCTCCAGCCAGCACAGGCCGCGGGAGCCGTTGCGCACGATCCTTAGATCCAGCGAGCGCTGCCGTGCGGCGCGCTCGAGACGCGCCGCGACGGCGTCTGCGCCCAGCGCGAGCGCGGTGGTGTCGCGAGGAACATAGACGGTGGTCGTCATCATCTCACCTCCACCACGGTGGCCGTGAGCTCTTCGGCCAGCCGATCGAACTTGGCCGCGGTCATGCGGCCGTGAATCTCGTCGTTGACCCGAATCGTCGGCCCGCAGGCGCAGTTGCCCAGGCAATAGACCGGCTCCAGCGTGATCTCGCCGTCGCTCGTGGTGTGGTGGTAATCCACGCCCAGTACCGCTTTGACGTGGCTTTCCAGCTGTCGACAGCCGCGCGCCTGACACGCCTCCGCCCGACACACCTGCACCACACTGCGACCTGGCAGCTGTGTCCGAAAATGGTGGTAGAAGCTGATGATGCCGTGGACGTCGGCGCGTGTATGGCGCAGCGACTCGGCAATGATCGGAATCGCCGCTTCGGGAATGTGTCCGAAGCGATCCTGGATGGCATGAAGCGTGGGCAGCATGGCGCCCGGCATCGATTTATGGGCGTCGATCACGTCCTGAATCTGTGCTGGCGTCCAGGCGCCGACGGTCTGCGGGCTGGCGTGTGGCATGGCCTGGTCATCTCATCAAGCAGTTGGATTTCGTCCGGCGACTCCACCTCTCTCGCCAGCTCTCAGCCAATCGTCTTATAGGAATCGTTGTTCTTAACTGTTTTATGTTGAGTGCCGCTAAACGCCAACCTAGCACTCCCGCGGGGCGCGAGAAATATGAACGAATATGCTTAGAAAAAAGTTGAATATCACGCCGGCGTGGCTGTTTCGCAGCGATGACGGCGAACTGCTCGACCCGGTGCTGTTCCGGCTACTCGCCAATCTGCGCGAGACCGGCAAGCTGACGCGCGCTGCGGAAGCCGCCGGCATCTCCTATCGTCATGCCTGGAATCTCCTCAACCGGGGGGAGGCGTTCTTCGGCATGCCGCTGGCGGATATGCGCAAGGGGCATGGCACCCGGCCATCGCCTCTGGGCGAGAAACTGCTGTGGTCGGAGCAGCGGGTCAGGGCAAGGTTGGAGCCGCAGATCGACAGCATGGCCTCCGAGCTAAACCATCAGCTGCAGCAGTTGCTCGAGGGCGCGCACCCCGTTCTGCGATTGCATGCCAGCCATGGTTATGCGGTGGCGCTACTGCCGGAATGTCCCGGCGAACTCGATCTGCGCTACTGCAATCCGCAGGAAGCGCTGAATGCCCTGGGCCGCGGCGAATGCGACCTGGCCAGCTTCCACGTTCCTTCATGTCCACGGCTCGCCGAGCGGGTGATGCAGGTCTATCGGCCGCAGCTGGAGGGGCAGAGTCAACGAGGGCAGAAGCTCAAGGTCATTCGATTCGTCACTCGCCGACAGGGGTTGATCCTGCGTGGCGAGGACCGAGACCGGATTCAATCGCTGGCGGATCTCACCCGGGCCGACGTCCGCTTCATCAATCGCGACGAGCATTCGGGCACACGCGTGCTGTTCAATCTGCTGCTGACGGAGCACGGCATCGGCGAGGATCAGATTGCGGGCGCGGGGCAGGAAGAGTTCACCCATACCGCGGTGGCGGCCTACGTGGCGGCCGGCATGGCCGATGTCGGTTTTGGTCTGGAGGCGGCGGCGGCGCAGTTCGGCCTCGAGTTTCTGCCGCTCTCCACCGAGCACTATCTGCTGATCTGCCACGAGGATCGGCTCGAGCAGGACAACGTGCAGCAGTTGCTCGCCTTCATGGCCTCGCGGGCATTTCTGGCCGAAGTCGAATCGCTGAGCGGCTACGCGTCGGACCGTTGCGGTGAAGTGGAATCGTTCGAAGCACTGCTGGCGGAGGATCGACGGACCGGTGGCGCATGAAAACTCGGCAACGAGACGAATAACAACGCGACGGCCGGACGCTTGGGAGCGTCCGGCCGTCGTTCATGATGGCGTAGTGTGGAATGGCGGCGGGATCAGAACAGCGCCGCGGCCTTGGCCAGGGCGATGTAGAGCCCGATCAGGAACGGAATGCCCACGCCGAGCCAGGCAAGAACGCCGCCGACACCGAAGCGCCCGCGTGCCGCGGTCTCGGCATTGGCGGCGACACCGTCTTCCTTCTGCAGCGAACGCTCGTGAGCCAGCTCCGCCTCGCCCATCTGCTGCTCCGGCTTGACCGGCTTGATCAGCAGATTGCAGATCAGGCCCAACAGCAGCAGGCCCGCCATGATGTAGAGCGTGCGGTCATAAACGAGACTGGGTTCCACGCCGGCATCGAGCTGCGTCTGGCGAATGGCCGCGATGATCAGCGGGCCGACCAGGCCGGCCGCCGCCCACGCGGTGAGCAGGCGGCCGTGAATCGCGCCGACCATCTGGGTACCGAAAATGTCGGCCAAGTAAGCCGGTACCGTGGCGAAGCCGCCGCCGTACATGCTGAGAATGAGGCAGATCGAGATCACGAACAGCCCGGCCATGCCCAGATGCCCCCACATCGGCAACAGACAGTACGTGACGATGCCGATCACGAAGAAGCAGAAGTAGGTGTTCTTGCGCCCGATCTTGTCCGACAGCGATGCCCAGAACAGACGCCCGACGCTGTTGAACAGGCTGATCAGGCCGACCAGACCGGCTGCCGCGGCGACCACCGCCGCCTGCTGCGCTTCGTTGAGAGCAGCGGCGCTATCCTCGAGACCGACCAGGGCGCCGCCAAAGACGTCCTGCAGCATCGGGCTGGCCATCGAGATCACCGCGATACCGGCGGTCACGTTGAGGAACAGCACGCCCCAGATCAGCCAGAACTGCTTGGTCTTCCACGCCGTCTTCAGGTGGACGTGACCCTGGGTGATCATGGTGTTGGTCTTGGCGTTCTTCGGCGCCGTCCAGCCGGAGGGTTTCCAGCCGTTGGGCGGCACGCGGAAGCCGATCGCGCCGCAAGCCATGACGATGGCATAGATCACACCCATGGTGATCAGCGTCATGGCGACCCCGGTGCCGCCATCGATCGAGTAGTGATTCATCAGCAGCACGGCCAGCGGCGCGCCGACCATGGCGCCGCCGCCGTAACCCATGATGGCAAACCCGGTAGCCATGCCACGACGGTCCGGGAACCACTTGATCAGAGTCGAGACCGGTGTGATGTAGCCCAGCCCCTGGCCGATACCGCCGAGGACGCCGCAGCCCAGATAGACCATCCACAGCTGGTGATTCATGACCCCCAGACCGCCGACGATCAGGCCGCCACCCCAGCACAATGCCGCGATGCAGCCTGCCTTGCGCGGCCCCGCATGTTCGAGCCAGGCGCCCCAGATGGCCGCCGAGACGCCGAGCATCGCAATGAAAATGCCGAAGACATAGGTGACCTGAGGAACGCTCCAGTTACAGCTCGTCGTGGTCAGCGCCTGGAACAGACCGAGGTTGGTGCAGCTGGCGGGCGCGTTGGCGATCTCCTGGCTCATGGGAAGCCAGAACACCGAGAAACCGTAGGCCATGCCGATACACAGATGGATCGCCAGCGCTGCCGTCGGTACCAGCCAGCGGTTGAAATTGGGCCCCGCAACCGTTCTCTCGCGGGAGAAAAACCCCGCTTGGCTGTCGCCGCCGGTTTCCAGCACGGCTTGATTGATCCCACTCATCCTGAACCCTCTTCTTGATTATCGTGTCGTTGGCGCTGCCGGTGCTACCGAGAGGACACCGCGTGCTCTACATCGGCAGGGACGGCGCCTGGCTTGAGCGCTGAACTTATGAACACGAATTCTTATTCTTGGATATCGCTGTATTCACAAGACAGTCGGCAGGATCGAATCAGAGAGGGAAAATGACAACTAGCGGAAATCATTATGCTGCGCCGTGCATACGTGCATACGTGCATACGTGCATACGTGCGACATCGGCTGTCGCTGCAGCGACAGCCGTCGCCAGCGAGGTTCATCGTTTCTGACAAGCGTTACAGACGTTCGCGGAGCCTGCGTCTCAGCCTCCTGCACCGTCTACGTCGGTCACGGCAAAGCAGGTCAACAGCGTGCGCTGCATCAGACTGAAATTGTCGTCGCTGACCATCAGGTAGCGGTGGCCGCCGATTCGGGTCAGGCCTTCGAAATTATCCAGCGACCAGCCATCGTTGTTGGAGAGTCGCGCCAGTTCGCTGACACGCACGCTGCCGTCGGCCTCGAGATGGGCGCGGCGTAACCGGATCACGAGTGAGGCCGGCGGCGTGTAGGCGCGCTCAAGAGTCAGCAGATCGCCGTCCAGGTTTTCCATGGCGGTCAGCGCGCTGTTGGCGTTATCCGCCAACGGATAGCGCCATTCGTGCTGATCGTCGAGGGTGAATAGACGGGTGAGCTTCTCCGGCCAGCCATCGGGTGGGGTTTCGATGCCACCGATGAGGCCGTGGCCGGAAAGCGCGACGATAGCCTCCAGCCCGCCGTTGGGTTCGACGCCCGACAGACCGGCCGGAAAGTGCGGCGGCTCGCTGGCGAGGCCCGAGGGCAGGAAACGCTGCCAGCGAGCGTCGCTTTCTGCACCCGCCGCCGCATGGCTTTCCATCTCGCCCGCCGCGTGACTTTCCGCCTTACCCGCCGCGGGGCCTTCGAAGCCGATCACCAGTTGCGTGTTGCCGCGGATGCCGTCGTCGGCGTTCTCGAGCGTCAACGCTTCGGCGTCGCTACCGGCACTTGCCAGAATGGCGCCGTCCTCGCCGCGTAGCGGGTAAGTATCCAGCGGTTCGTAATCGCGCAGCTCGCCGCTGCCGCTGAACGTCAGACGGGCGCGATGCAGCCAGCCGCGGTCGGAAATCAGAAACAGCATCGCTTCGTCGTCATCCCAGCCGAGGTCGGACAGTCCGCCGACCGGCGTGCCGTCCTGCCACTCCCCGGGCAGCGCCAACGTTCCACACCAGTCGATGTTGGGCGTGCTCGCCAGCAGATCGACCGGCGCAAGAGCCGTTCGCTGAGGCACGGCGCTGCAGCCGGCGAGCAACACCGGCCCCAGCCATGCGATGATTGTGGCAAGCCTGAGAGATGACAGCGACATGAGCGCTTTTCCTTCGACCGTGACTGCCAGTCAGTATATCCACAATCCCCGATTCGTTGATGACAACCGCTGGCCCCGTAAGGGGGCCAGCGCGGCGTAGGCAGGCTTCGACTTCCCTCCACTCATTCCAGCAGGCCCCATAGCCCGATGGTCAGAGAGGGAAACGCGCAAAGCAGGATCACGACGCACATCGTCGCCAGGACGAAGGGTATGACGGCGCGAAAAACGGCTGAAGGGGCCACATTGGCAATCTGGGACGTGATGAACACCAGCAGTCCCACGGGTGGCGAGACGCCGCCGAGTTGCAGCGTGACGATCATGATGATGCCCAGTTGGATGGGGTCGATACCGGCATTGATCATCATGGGCAGGAACAGCGGGGCGATGATCAGCATGGCTGGAGTGAGGTCCAGGAACATGCCTGCAGCCACCAGCACGAGAATGAGGATGAAAAAGAGCCCCAGCGGCCCTTCTGCCGCCGTACCGGCCCAGCCGACGATCGCCTGAGGCACCTGCTCGGCAATCAGGATCCAGGCAAAAGGTACCGACGACGCGATGATGAATCCGATCAGGGCTGCATCCATGGCACAGTCACTGAAAGCACGGTAGAACGTTTTCCAGCCGTACTCCTTGAACACCATTTTGCCCAGGATAAAGGTCCAGAAGAGGGCGACGACGCCTGCCTCGGTGGCCGTTATGATCCCGAAGCGAATTCCGCCCAATACGCCGACGGTGATGACCAACACGGGGAGTGCCCTGAGAAAGCTGTTACGCACGGTCAGCCACGGGGCGTGCTGACTGGAGGACTGATAGTCGCGTCGAACCGAAATGGCATAGGCGACGCCCATCAGGGCCAGCGCGATCAAGACCGCCGGTAGAACGCCTGCCGTGAACAACTTGGCCACCGAGACGTTGGCAACGGAGGCATAGACCAGCATGGCGATGGCCGGGGGCACGACATTGGGCAATATCGCCGAAGAAGCACTGACGGCACAGGAGAAAGCCGGCGAATAGCCGCGCTTGACCATCTCGGGAACGAGGATTTTGGTGCTGCTGGCGGCATCGGCACTGGACGAACCGGAGATGCCGCCCACCATCAGGCTGTTGAGGATATTGACGTGTGCAAGGCCGCCACGGAAATGGCCCACGAGAGAGACGGCAAACTCGATCAATCGAGCGGACAGCCCGCCGAGATTCAGCAGATATCCTGTCGACAGAAAGAAGGGAATGGCCAGAAGAATGAATTTGGTCGAGCCGGTCACCATATTCTGAACGACAGCGGGAGGCGGCAGGATAAAAGACGCCGAGCTGGCAATGAAGACGGCCAGTACCAGAGCGAAAGCCACGGGCACGCCGATGGCGATCGCCAGAAAGAATGCCGCGAGCATCACGAGACTGGGTGAAAAGCCGCCCAGAAAGGCGAGGCCGCCGGCGTCGATCCACTGGAACAGTAGCCAGGCGACGCCGATGCACACGAGGTTGCGTAGACAACCCTGCAGAGAGTCGACGCGGCGGACCAGCAGGAATCCCAGCGAAATGAGAGCCGATGCGGGAATCACGGCATATTTGATGGATTTGGGCCATTGCAGGCTGGCGCTCAGCCCCCCGACCATATCGGTCAGCTGCATGCCTCCCGAATACATCATGATCAACGTCAGCGCCAATAGCATGGTGGCTACTGGCTCGAGCAGTGCTTGCACCATTGGCAGCCGCGCCAGAGGCAGCAGATCCGCCACGACATGACGACTGCGCCGCACGCCCAGCGCTGCGCCCAGGAAAATCAGCCAGGTGAAGCACCAGATGGCGAATTCTTCGGTCCACGAAAAGGAGCTGTTGAACACATAGCGGGCGATGACCCCGGTGAGAACCGCGACGGACATCGCAACCAGGATGGTGAATACGGAAAGCCGGACGAGACCTTCCAGGCGAGCTGCCGATCGATCGAGCAGCGATATTGCAGAGGAGAGAGCGGGTTGATCGGCAGCCATGATGCCACCTCCAGGAAAGGGATCGATCGTCAATGACAGGTGCGCCACCCAGGCCCGGCCTGGGTGGCGCGAAAGCTTACTTGGCGTTGCGAATCAGTTCGACCAGTTCGGATCCGTTGGGAATCTGATCGATGTACTTGTCCCGTACGGGGGCCATCGCTTCCATCCACGGTGTCTTGTCGTCGATATCGATGATGGTGGCGCCATCAGCGACCGTCTGTTTCAGCGCTTCCTCGTCATCCTTCTGACGCATTTCCGGGACATGGGACTGGACCTCGAGCGCCGCCTTGGTGATCGCCTGCTGGTAGTTTTCGGGGAGCCGCTTCCACCAGTTCTGTGCGACGACCCAGGTGCCCATGGCATAGATATGGTCGGTTTTTACATAGTAAGGCGCGACCTCATAGAAGCGATTCGTCAAATAATTGGTTGCCGTATTGTCGAAGAAGTCAATGACGCCAGTTTGCATGGAATTGTAGATTTCGGGTGCCGGAACCGGCGTCGGGTTGGCCCCGGCTTCTCTCCACGCGTCCACATGCAATGGGCTCTGGATGACGCGCATCTTTTTACCCTGAATGTCGTCGATGGAGTGAATCGGGAAGCTGCTCATCAGTTCACGCACACCGTTGACGGTGAAGCCGAGCAGATGAAAGCCCTGATCCTCGAAGCTCGAGGAGAGCGCTTCGGTAAGTGGCTCGCTGAGCGCCGTAGCGTTGGCTTCGTCGGTAATGACGTAGGGAAGATCCAGGACCTGGACCTCGGGCACCCAGGATGACAGCACCGAGCTGGTGATGATCCCCATCTGCACGGAGCCCAGCCGGATGCCTTCTGCGGACTCGGTTTCTCCTCCCAGAACGCTGTTGGGAAATAGCTTGATATCCACGTTGTCGTCGGTGCGTTCACGGACCAGGTCGGCAAACTCCTGAGCGGCCTTGTACTTGGTATTTCCCTCGGGAACGTCCAGTGACAGTTTCGCATTGTACTGTGCCGCGCTGGCGGAAATGCTACCCATGGCCATGGCAACGCCGAAGGATACCGCGGCAAGACGGGGAGCGTGTTTCAGGATGGTATGTGTCGTCATGTCATGTCCCTCTGGGAGTTTATGCTGATGTGTCGATCGATTGAATTTTTGTAGGAAAAGGCTGTTTTTATTGTTGGTGAGCCTGACGTCGGCGGATGATTAGACCGTATCCAACTCCAGACCCACGTTCAGAAGCTTCGGATCGACGTTTCGCTCGATGGCGTTCACGGTCGCGCCCATGAAATCCATCAGACGATCCGAAGCCTTGGCTGCCGCCTGCGCATCCTGAGCAAGAACGGCTCGCAGAACCCCGAGATGACCGTGAACGGTGTCGGCCAGATCCTGGTTCGGTTTGGCGTGCGTGTGATAGATCCATCCGATTCGACGAAACATGGTGTGCAAGGGCCGCAACGAGTACTCCAGAAAGGGTTCGTCACAGATTTTCAGTATCTGCGCGTCGATTTGAAGATCGAAACGATTGAACGTCGAGAGCGACATCGAAGCTGACTGCTCTTCCATGGCCTGGGAAATCTGGCCCAACAGGGTTCGCTGTTGCGGTGAAGATTTTTCGCAGGCCAGCGTGACGAGAAATCGCTCCATATCTCGTCGAAGCTTGAGCAAAATCGCCGTTCGCGGCAGGTCGACGGGCGCGATCTGAACACCTTGACGGGGTCGTATCGTGATCAGCGTGTCCGAGGCCAGTCGGGTTACCGCCTGATAGACCGGCATGCGGTTATAGCCTGTCATATCCTGAAGATCTCGAATTCGCAGATAACTACCGGGTCTTAGCCGACAGGTAACTATCAGCTCTTCGATTTCCTTGTAAGCGTGCTCCAGCAGGCTCTTATTGTCGCGGCCTTTGTCCTGAGGCACCGGTAACGCTATGTCCTGGCCATCTGGCATGATGTCGGGTCCGGTCGATAATGGAACAGTGGGGCAATATAAGCTGCGGTACGGCTGAGTTTTCAGTCGAAATCCCGCTTTTAAAGCACCGATATCATGCCGCCGTCGGCGTAGATAATTTGCCCGTTGATATAGTCGGAAGCCTGGGATGACAGGTACAACACGGTTCCGATAAGCTCTTCTGGCCTGCCCCATCGTCCCGCCGGCGTTCGCCCTTTGACCCAGGCGTCGAATTCGGCATTGGCGGTCAATGCCTCGTTCATGTCGGTCAGCATATAACCGGGGCCAATGGCGTTGGCCTGAAGGCCCAAGCCGCCCCATTCCGCCGCCATGGCCTTGGTCAGCATCTTGATGCCGCCCTTGGCCACGGTATACGGGGCGACCGTGGCGCGCGCGAGTTCGCTGGTCAGTGAGCCGATGTTAATGATCTTGCCATGGCCGCGTTCGACCATGCGTTTGGCCGCTTCACGACCGACCACGAACGCCGAGGTCAGATTGGTATCGAGAACTCGCTGCCAGTCGGCGGTTTCGAGCTCTAGCATGGGTTTACGAAACTGAATGCCGGCGTTATTGATTAGAATGTCGATCGTGATTCCCGCGTTATCGAACCGGTTGAAGGCCTCCTTGACGGCGTGATCATCGGTGACGTCAAAGGCGGCAATCTGGACCTCATGACCCGCCTGAGACATCTCTTCAGCGGTAATGGAGAGCCGTTCCTCGTTGATACCGTTGAGAATGACCTTGGCGCCGGCGGATGCCAGACCTTCCGCGAAAGCGCGGCCCAAGCCTCTCGACGAACCCGTCACCAGTGCGGTCTTTCCGGTCAGGTTGAATAGCTGAATCGACATTCGCGACTTCCTTGTTTTTCGATTGAGTTCATGAAGCGCCTATCGCCATTCTTTTCCTGCGTGTTGAAGAATCAATCTCCCAGCGAAACGGTAGATGCTGTCCGGTTAACCCGAATATGACGACTTAGTGATGCCGATTTCGCTGTGATATTTTTTGATATATCAGGAATAACAGCGCCGCCAAATGGCGTCAAACAGACTTTGGGTCGATCTCGATGGCGGCGCTTTTCCTTTTCGTGACTTTGTTGTTAGAGTTTGATTCCAAAGGATTTTATGTGCGTTAGGCTTTGGTTTATGAGGCTAAAGTTTAGTCTTTATAGGGCCGAATCATTGTCCCTTGTCATGTCTGATGGCACTCGATACGCGGCAGGTTTTATTTAGCGCGTTTATCGTTCTCCCGATAATTTAGTCGCCTGCCGGGTTTTCTGGGTCAGCTGCAAGCTTGCCTAGATGCACTTTTTTAAAAGCAGGTCCTGGCGATCCTGTCTTCAATTTTTCTAGCGCTCGACTCGAAACACGAACGAATGACGGCGTTCGTTGGAGGCGCGGGGGTGTGGCATTGATATACTGCTGCCAATGACGGTCATCGGCGCGGTGAATCTGCGCCAAACCAAACCAGGGCGACGCAACGGGAGGAAGCATGACGCGGATTGCGATCATGGGGGCGGCAGGCCGGATGGGGCGTATCTTGCTGGAAGCCACACACCACAGCGACGCCGCGAAGCTGGGCGCGGCGATCGTGCGCCCGGAGAGTTCGCTGCTGGGGTGCGACGCCGGCGAAATGGCCGGACTCGGCAAGCTCGGCGTCACCTTGCTGGGCTCGCTGGATGAGGCGAGAGACGATTTCGACGTACTGATCGACTTCTCCACCCCGGCGTTGACGCTGGAGAACCTCGCCTGGTGCGCCGACAACGACAAGGCGATCGTGATCGGTACGACAGGCCTCGATGAAAGTCAGCTGAAGGCTCTCGACGGTTTTGCCGCGCGAGTGCCGATGGTGTTTGCCGCCAACATGAGCACGGGTATCAACCTGACGGTGAATCTGCTCAAGACCGCGGCCAGGGCGCTGGGTGATGCTGGCTACGACATCGAAGTGATCGAGGCGCACCATCGTCACAAGGTCGATGCGCCTTCCGGAACCGCGCTGATGCTGGGCGAGGCGGTAGCCGAACCGCTGGGTCGCGATCTGAAGACGCACGGCGTATTCGAGCGGGTTGGCCAGGTGGGGCCGCGGGATCCCCAGGAGATCGGCTTCGCCACGGTGCGTGGCGGCGATATCGTCGGCGAGCACACGGTGCTGTTCGCGGCCGAGGGCGAGCGTATCGAAATCACCCACAAGGCCTCGAGTCGGCTGACGTTCGGCAATGGCGCCGTGCGTGCGGCGGCGTGGCTGGCCGGGCGTCCGGCAGGTCGCTACGACATGCAGGATGTACTGGGCTTGAAAGACTAGCGTTGCGAAGACCTGAGCTTGCGGAGCCGGGTGGCGCGGAAAACCGGTGGCGTGGAAGAGCAAGCCGGCGCGGCATGGTGATGAATCGCGATCTTCACTGGAGCCGGAAGTCGGTTTCCGGTATCATTTCGCCAATTTGGCCGGGCCAGCGCTGCGGGCATCAAGATTGCCCCAGAGATTGAAGATTCGCCGCTCTCGATGCGGCAATCAGCATAATGAAGCGGGATGAAACCGGTCTTACCGGATTTCGTCCCGCTTTTTTACGACCTTGCGGCGGCTTGGACGGTCAATACGAAGTGAGGGCGTGATGCCAGGCCTAGACGCCATGTGTTGATGGGCGTGTTTTGATATCCAGTTTGATGACCAGTGAAGGAGGATGTTGCCTTGAACAGACCCGCGATACTGGCTCTTGAAGACGGTAGTGTATTTCACGGTACTGCGATCGGAGCCGATGGACGAACCAGCGGGGAGGTGGTCTTCAATACCGCCATGACCGGTTATCAGGAAATTCTCACCGACCCTTCCTACACCCGACAGATCGTGACCCTGACCTACCCGCATATCGGCAACACCGGCATCAACCTCGAAGACGTCGAGTCGACCCGCATCTGCGCGGCCGGCCTCGTGATTCGTGATCTACCGCTGATCGCCAGCAATTTCCGCAGCACCACATCGCTCTCCGAGTATCTCGCCGCGCAGAACGTCATTGGCATCGCCGATATCGATACCCGTCGGCTGACGCGCATTCTGCGCAGCAAGGGCTCGCTGGACGGGGCCATTCTGGCCGGTGCAGAAGCTCAGGGCGATGACGCCGTCGAGCGGGCTCTGGCGGCTGCCCAGGCCTTTCCGGGGCTCAAGGGCATGGATCTGGCCAAGGAAGCCTCCTGCCAGTCCAGCTACCAGTGGACCGAGGGCGAATGGGCTTTGGGTCAGGGATATGCCGATACCGCCAGCGCTGAGCGCCCCTATCACGTGGTCGCCTACGACTACGGGGTCAAGCACAACATCCTGCGCATGCTCGCGTCCCGCGGCTGCCGCCTGACCGTGGTGCCGGCGCAGACCCCGGCCGCCGAAGTGCTGGCGATGAACCCGGACGGCGTCTTCCTGGCCAACGGACCGGGCGATCCCGAGCCCTGCGATTACGCGATCACGGCGATTCGCGAGATTCTCGAGACCGACGTTCCGGTATTCGGCATCTGCCTGGGTCATCAGCTGCTGGCGCTGGCCGCCGGCGCCAAGACCGTGAAGATGAACCACGGCCATCACGGCGCCAATCATCCGGTCCAGGATCTGGACTCGGGGCAGGTGATGATCACCAGTCAGAATCACGGCTTTGCCGCCGACGAGACCACGCTGCCCGCCAACGTGCGAACCACGCACCGCTCGCTGTTCGATGGCACCCTCCAGGGGATCGAGTTGACCGATCGTCCGGCGTTCAGCTTCCAGGGCCACCCCGAGGCAAGCCCCGGGCCGCGCGATGTCTCGCCGCTGTTCGATCGGTTCGTGACGATGATGCAGAGCCGTCAGCGGCAGGTCGCCTGAGCCGTCAGCGGCAGGTCGCATGAGCCTTCAGCGACAGGTCGCATGATCCATCAGCGACGAGTCGCTCACGCCCTCAGCGGCAGTTTGGAATTTAGTCATCCTGGGTCGGCGCCAGCCGCCGACACCACCATTTTCGACGAGTGTTAGCGCATGCCAAAACGTACGGATCTCGACAGCATTCTGATCATCGGCGCCGGCCCCATCGTCATCGGGCAAGCGTGCGAATTCGACTACTCCGGGGCCCAGGCCTGCAAGGCGCTGCGCGAAGAGGGTTATCGCGTCATCCTGGTCAACTCCAATCCGGCGACCATCATGACCGATCCGGTGATGGCGGATGCCACCTACATCGAGCCGATCACCTGGCAGACGGTGGAGAAGATCATCGAGCGCGAGCGGCCGTCGGCGATCCTGCCGACCATGGGCGGCCAGACCGCGCTCAACTGCGCGCTGGAACTCGACAAGCACGGCGTGCTCGAGAAGTACGGCGTGGAGATGATCGGCGCCAACGCCGATGCCATCAACAAGGCGGAAGACCGCGATCTGTTCGACAAGGCGATGAAGAACATCGGTCTCGAGTGTCCCAAGGCCGAAGTCGCCCACAGCATGGATGAAGCGTGGAGAATCCAGGCAACGCTCGGATTCCCGGTGATCATCCGCCCCTCCTACACCATGGGCGGTTCCGGTGGCGGCGTCGCGTATAACAAGGAGGAGTTCGAGGAGATCTGCGATCGCGGGTTCGAGCTTTCCAACAACCACGAGCTGCTGATCGACGAGTCGCTGCTGGGTTGGAAGGAGTACGAGATGGAGGTCGTTCGTGACAAGAACGACAACTGCATCATCGTCTGCGCGATCGAGAACTTCGACCCGATGGGCGTGCATACCGGCGACTCCATCACCGTCGCGCCAGCGCAGACGCTGACCGACAAGGAGTACCAGATCATGCGTAACGCATCGCTTGCGGTGCTGCGCGAGATCGGTGTCGAGACCGGGGGTTCCAACGTCCAGTTCGGCGTCGACCCGGACACCGGGCGCATGGTCGTGATCGAGATGAACCCGCGGGTGTCGCGTTCGTCGGCGCTGGCCTCCAAGGCGACGGGTTTCCCGATCGCCAAGATCGCCGCCAAGCTGGCGGTGGGCTACACCCTGGACGAACTGCAGAATGACATCACTGGCGGCGCCACGCCGGCGTCTTTCGAGCCGTCGATCGACTATGTCGTGACCAAGATTCCACGCTTCACCTTCGAGAAGTTCCCCCAGGCCAACGATCGTCTGACCACGCAGATGAAGTCGGTGGGCGAGGTGATGGCGATCGGGCGGACGTTCCAGGAGTCGATGCACAAGGCGCTGCGCGGCCTCGAAATCGGTGCCGACGGCCTCGATCCGAAAGTCTCCGACTTCGGCCCGGAAAACATGGCGCTGATCAAGGGCGAGCTGCAGGCCGCCGGCGCCGACCGCATCTTCTATATTGGCGATGCCATGCGCAGCGGCATGAGCGTCGACGAGATCTTCGCGCTGACCCATATCGACCGCTGGTTCCTGGTCCAGCTCGAGGATCTGATTCTGACCGAGGCGGCCGTTACCAAGCGCTCACTGCACGATCTGAGTGCCGATGAGCTCTACCGTCTCAAGCGCAAGGGCTTTTCCGACGCGCGCCTGGCCACACTGCTGGGCGTCTCCGAGAGTGAATTCCGTCAGCGCCGTCAGCAGCTCGATATCCGCCCGGTCTACAAGCGGGTCGATACCTGCGCGGCTGAATTCGCTTCCGATACCGCCTACATGTATTCGACCTACGAGGAAGAGTGCGAGGCGGAGGTCACGGATCGCCAGAAGATCATGGTGCTGGGCGGCGGGCCCAACCGGATCGGCCAGGGGATCGAGTTCGACTACTGCTGCGTGCATGCGGCGCTGGCCATGCGCGAGGATGGTTACGAGACCATCATGGTCAACTGCAACCCGGAAACTGTCTCCACGGACTACGACACCTCCGATCGACTCTACTTCGAGCCGGTCACGCTGGAAGACGTGCTCGAGATCGCCGACAAGGAGAAGCCGGTCGGGGTGATCGTGCAGTTCGGCGGTCAGACGCCGCTGAAACTGGCGCGGGCCCTGGAAGCCGCCGGCGTGCCGATCATCGGTACCACGCCGGACGCCATCGATCGCGCCGAGGATCGCGAGCGCTTCCAGCAGATGATCGACAAGCTGGGTCTCAAGCAGCCGCCCAACGCCACCGCGCGCAGTTTCGAAGATGCCTTCGCCAAGGCCGAGAAGATCGGCTATCCGCTGGTCGTGCGGCCGAGCTACGTGCTCGGCGGCCGGGCCATGGAGATCGTCTATACCGCCGAAGAGCTCGAGCGCTACATGACCCATGCGGTCAAGGTCTCCAACGATTCGCCGGTACTGCTGGATCACTTCCTCAATGCCGCCATCGAGATCGATATCGATGCGGTCAGTGACGGCGAGCAGGTCGTCATTGGCAGCATCATGCAGCATATCGAGCAGGCCGGCGTGCACTCCGGCGACTCGGCGTGTTCGCTGCCGCCCTACTCGTTGCCGATGGAGGTGCAGGACGAGATGCGCGAGCAGGTCAAGCGCATGGCCGTCGAGCTCAACGTGGTCGGCCTGATGAACGTGCAGCTCGCCTGGCAGGACGGTGAAATCTACATCATCGAGGTCAATCCGCGCGCCTCGCGTACGGTGCCGTTCGTGTCCAAATGCATCGGCACGTCGCTGGCGCAGATCGCGGCGCGCTGCATGGCCGGCCAGTCGTTGGCCGACCAGAACTTCACCCGCGAGTTGATTCCGGATTTCTACGCGGTCAAGGAGGCGGTGTTCCCGTTCAACAAGTTCCCGGGTGTCGATCCGATCCTGTCGCCGGAGATGAAGTCGACCGGCGAGGTGATGGGCAGCGGTGCGACCTTCGCGGAAGCGTTCTACAAGGCGCAGCTGGGGGCCGGCGAGGCGATTCCGCGATTGACCGGCGAGCGCCAGGCGTTCCTCTCGGTACGCGAACCCGACAAGCAGGGTGTTATCGAGGTAGCTCAATCTCTGCTAGCCTTGGGCTTCAGTTTAGTGGCAACACGTGGCACGGCCAGGGCTCTGGAAGAGGCTGGTCTGTCCGTTGCCGTCGTCAACAAGGTTTTTGAAGGCCGTCCGCATATCGTCGATCTGCTCAAGAACGACGAAATCGCCTATATCGTGAATACCACGGAAGGCCGCCAGGCGATCAACGACTCCTCGGTCATCCGGCGCACGGCGCTGGCACGCAAGGTACCCTATGCCACGACCCTGGCGGGTGCGCGTGCGGTGTGCATGGCGCTGGAGTACGGAAACGAGATCACGGTGCGGCGGCTGCAGGAACAGCATGCAGGAGTAGTCAATGAATAAGGTCCCGATGACCGTCCACGGCGAACAGGCCTTGCGTCAGGAGCTGGAGCAGTTGAAAGGCGTGGAGCGTCCGCGAGTCATCAACGACATTGCGGTCGCCCGCGAGCACGGCGATCTCAAGGAGAATGCCGAATATCATGCCGCCCGCGAGCAGCAGGGATTCATCGAAGGGCGTATCCAGGAGATCGAGGGCAAGCTGTCATTGGCTCAGGTCATCGATGTGGCCAAGATACCCAACACCGGTAAGGTGATCTTCGGTGTCACCGTCGAGCTGCTCAATCTGGAGACCGATGAAGAAGTGCGCTATCGGATCGTCGGCGAGGACGAGGCCGGGATCAAGGACGGAAAGATATCGGTGACTTCGCCCATTGCGCGTGCGCTGATCGGCAAGCAGGCGGGCGACGTGGTCAACGTCCGCACGCCGGGTGGCGATGTGGAGTACGAGATCTCCGGCGTCGAGCATCTTTGACCGCTCACGCGCAGCAGCGCGTCGGCCAAACGGCGTTGAAAACGGCCTCGGCATGCTGATTTACACCCCGTAAACTCCGCTGTTTCGGCCGCTTTCGCCTCGTTTGTTCCTAGCTCGCAAGCGCTTGCAAGATAGGCGGCCGCAAGCGAGAGAAGCCGCGACAGTGTCGCGGCTTCTCTCGTTGTGGAGCATCTGTTTTCGCGGCTCGCGGCTTTCGTGTTCAGTGCCGGCCGTGATGTTCCTCGGCGCGCTGGATGTTGGAAAGCTTGGGATTGACCTTGGGGTTGTGGCGATAGAGCAGGGCGACCTTGCCCAGCGTCTGGACCAGTTCTGCGCCGGAGGCCTCGACCAGCTCTTCGACCATCGCCTGGCGTTCCTCGCGGTCGGCAATCGCCAGCTTGACCTTGATCAGCTCGTGGTCTCGCAGCGCGCGGTCGAGTTCCTGCTGGGCGCCTTCGCTCAGACCGTTTTCACTCACGGTGACAATCGGCTGCAGGTGGTGGCCGATGCTGCGAAAGGCTTTCTTTTGTGCGGATGTTAGGCTCATGGTAATCTGACCGTTGGACTTCGCGATATTTTACAGCGGTGCTGCAATCGGTCTCACCACCGCACTGTCGAAACGCGCCATGTTACGGGTTTCGATGGCAACAGGAAAGATGCCGTTGCTCGTCGGCCGTGTCCGGGTACGACCCGATTTGGGATGGCCGGATCCGGGCATCGCCAAGTCCTGACACGGCTCAGTTCTGTGATGGCTAAGTCTTACAATGGCTGAGTCTCGACATGGCTCATACCTGTAATGGCTCAGTCCTGGCATGGCACGGTCGATGTGTCCGGCAGCTTGCGAGCTGCACTCCAGTCCCGCATTACCGCTCTTCGCTTTCTCGACTATTCTTCCAGGTGATCATCAGTGGCGCGCTCTTCCAGCTCTAGCTCCTCATCCGGCGCTGACAAGGTCGGTTCTCCCACGCGGCAAAGCAAAAGCAGCGCCGGCTGGATGAAAGAGCATTTCGACGATCGCTATGTTCAGCAGTCTTGGAAGGATGGGTATCGTTCGCGTGCAAGCTATAAGTTGCTGGAACTGGACGAGCGTGACAAGTTATTGCGTCCCGGCATGGCGGTGATCGATCTGGGCGCCGCGCCAGGCGGCTGGAGTCAGGTCGCCGCCGAGAAAGTCGGCACCGAGGGGATGGTGATCGCCTCCGATATTCTGGAGATGGATGCGCTGGCCGGTGTCAGCTTCATTCAGGGCGATTTCACCGAAGAGCAGGTGCTGGCAGCGATTCTGGGCGAGCTCGGTGAGCGCCGTGTCGATCTGGTGCTGTCAGACATGGCGCCGAATATGAGCGGCATGGCGGCGATCGACCAGCCACAGTCGATGTATCTGGTCGAGCTGGCGCTCGATCTGGCGAAGCAGACGTTATCGCCCGGCGGCCATTTTCTGGCCAAGGTTTTTCAGGGCGAAGGATTCGATGACTACCTGCGGGATCTGCGAGGCAGTTTCCGCAAGGTGGTAACGCGCAAGCCGGAGGCGTCACGGGCTCGGTCCCGGGAAGTCTACCTGTTGGCGCAAGGATTTCAGGGCTAGGCTTGCAAGCGTGGTTGAGCGACCCCATCTGGTGTAGTGTCAGATCACGGCAAGCGCAGGCAGCAAGGTTCGTACTACGAGGGTGGTGTCTTGAACGACATGGCGAAAAATCTAATTCTCTGGTTGGTCATCGCGGCTGTACTGCTGACGGTGTTCAACAATTTCAGTGTCGATAGCTCGCCGCAGACGATGAGCTATTCACAGTTCGTGCAGCAGGTCCAGAAGGACCAGGTGCGCAGCGTGACCATTGAGGGTTATACCATCAATGGCGAGCGGGACGACGGTACGCAGTTCCAGACCATCCGCCCGGCAGCCCAGGATCCCAAGCTGATGGACGACCTGCTGGCGCACGACGTCACCGTCGTCGGCCAGAAGCCCGAAGAGCAGAGCCTGTGGACGCGCTTGCTGATTGCCAGCTTCCCGATCCTGCTGATTCTGGGCATCTTCGTCTTCTTCATGCGTCAGATGCAGGGCGGTGGCGGTGGCAAAGGCGGGCCGATGAGCTTCGGCAAGTCGAAAGCTAAGCTGCTGAGCCAGGACCAGATCAAGTCCACCTTTGCCGATGTCGCCGGCTGTGACGAAGCTAAGGAGGAGGTCGTCGAACTGGTCGACTTTCTCAAGGATCCTTCGAAGTTCCAGCGTCTGGGTGGGCAGATTCCCCGCGGCGTGTTGATGGTGGGTCCGCCGGGCACGGGTAAGACCCTGTTGGCGAAAGCGATTGCCGGTGAAGCCAAGGTGCCGTTCTTCAGCATCTCGGGTTCGGACTTCGTCGAGATGTTCGTCGGCGTGGGTGCTTCCCGTGTCCGCGACATGTTCGAGCAGGCCAAGAAGCAGGCGCCTTGCATCATCTTTATCGATGAGATCGATGCCGTCGGTCGCCATCGTGGTTCCGGCATGGGCGGTGGTCATGACGAGCGCGAGCAGACGTTGAACCAGCTGCTGGTCGAGATGGACGGTTTCGAAGCCAACGACGGTATTATCGTGATCGCCGCCACCAACCGCCCCGACGTGCTCGATCCGGCGCTGCTGCGCCCGGGCCGCTTCGACCGCCAGGTCACCGTACCGCTGCCGGACATTCGGGGGCGCGAGCATATCCTCAACGTTCACCTGCGCAAGGTGCCGATGTCCGACGGCGTCCAGGCCAGCATCATTGCCCGCGGGACGCCCGGTTTCTCCGGCGCCGATCTGGCCAACCTGGTCAACGAGGCGGCTCTGTTCGCGGCGCGCCGCAATCGTCGCACCGTCGGCATGGAAGAGCTGGAGCTGGCCAAGGACAAGATTATGATGGGCTCCGAGCGGCGCTCCATGGTCATGTCGGAGAAGGACAAGCTCAATACCGCTTATCACGAGTCCGGCCACGCCATTATCGGTCTGGTGATGCCCGAGCACGATCCGGTCTACAAGGTCACCATCATTCCGCGCGGCCGAGCGTTGGGCGTGACCATGTTCCTGCCGGAAGAAGATCGTTACAGCTACTCCCGTCAGCAGATCATCAGTCAGCTCTGCTCGCTGTTTGGCGGACGTATTGCCGAAGAGATGACATTGGGGCCGAATGGCGTCACCACCGGTGCTTCCAACGATATCAAGCGTGCCACCGAGCTCGCGCACAGCATGGTCGCCAAGTGGGGCCTGTCCGAAGAGATGGGGCCGCTGATGTACGACGAGGACGAGTCGCATCAGTTCCTCGGCGGTCCGGGCCAGGGTGGTGGCAAGCTGAGCTCCGGCGAGACCTCGACCCGTCTGGACAAGGAAGTGCGTCGGATCATCGACGAGTGCTATGCCATGTCGCGCAAGATCCTCGAGGACAATCGTGACAAGCTCGACCTGATGGCGGAAGCGTTGATGCAGTACGAAACCATCGATGCCTTGCAGCTCAAGGACATCATGGAAGGCCGCAAGCCACGCCCGCCGAAGGATTGGGGCGACGACGGCCCGACCTCGGGTTCCGGTCGACCCGTCGACGATCCCGAGCCGCAGCCGAAGGAAGATGGTGCCGCGGACGATGAGTCCGACAGCCGTCGCCCGTCCGATCCGCTGGGTGGCCCCACGGGCCTGTAAGTGCCCCGGCATGCCTGCCTTGAAAGAACAGTGCTTCGAATAAGGAAGCGACAGCAATTGCGACAGGGCGTCAGAAATGGCGCCTTGTCGCGTTTCGAGCCAGTTGCGCGACGATCCCGGCCTGCCTAGAGTGGGCGTTTTTGCGAGTACGGATTTTCATGACTGACCCGGCACCCGTCGGCGCTCGCCTGCGCTGCGGTCATCACACTCTCGATCTTTCGCGCCCCTGCGTGATGGGTATTCTCAACGTGACGCCGGATTCGTTTTCGGATGGTGGCCGACACAACGGCCTGGACGCCGCCCGACGTCACGCCGAGCGCCTGCTGAACGAGGGAGCGGCTATCCTCGATGTCGGTGGAGAATCGACTCGTCCGGGTGCCGAGGCCGTACCGCTGGATGTCGAGCGTGATCGCGTGCTGCCGGTGGTCGACATGCTGGTGTCGGAGTTCGATGCGCTGGTATCGGTCGATACCAGCACCCCCGAACTGATTGGCGAGATCGCCCAGGCGGGCGCCGGCTTGATCAACGACGTGCGCTCGCTGACTCGCCCCGGCGCTCTGGCGGCAGCGGCGGCCACCGAGCTGCCGGTCTGTCTCATGCATATGCTGGGTGAGCCGCGGACGATGCAGCAGGCCCCCCATTACGAGCGGCCGGTCGAAATCGCCGTGGCCGATTTTCTCCGCGAAAGAGTGGCGGCCTGCGAGGCGGCGGGAATTGGGCGCGAGCGGCTGCTGCTGGATCCCGGGTTCGGTTTTGCCAAGACCCTCGAGCATAATCTGCAACTGCTCAATCGGCTGGAATCGCTGATGGCGTTGGAGTTGCCGCTCTTGGTGGGTATGTCGCGCAAGAGCATGATCGGCCAGACATTGGGTCGCCCCGTCGACCAGCGACTCCCCGGCGGATTGGCCTTGGCGGTGATGGCGGTGGAACGGGGCGCTAAAATCGTCAGAGCGCACGATGTCGCCTCCACGGTGGATGCAATCAATATGGCTTGGACTGTGCTTCAGGAGCGACCTTGCTTCAGGAACGACCAGCTTCAGGAACGACCAGCTTCAGGAACGGAGCGATCATGAGTAGACGTTATTTTGGTACCGACGGCATTCGTGGGACCGTCGGCGAGTATCCCATCACTGCCGATTTCATGCTCAAGCTGGGCTGGGCGATGGGTCGGGTGCTGGCCCGCAAGCTCTCCGGTCATCAGGCGCGGCACAAGTTTTCCCAGTCGACGCGGCCCAAGGTGATCATTGGCAAGGACACGCGGATCTCGGGTTACATGTTCGAATCGGCGCTGGAGGCAGGATTGTCGGCCGCCGGTGCCGATGTGTCGTTGCTGGGCCCCATGCCGACGCCGGGTATCGCCTATCTGACCCGGACGTTTCGTGCCGATGCTGGCATCGTGATCTCCGCGTCGCACAATCCGTACCAGGACAACGGCATCAAGTTCTTCTCGGCGGAAGGGCTGAAGCTCGCCGACGAGGTCGAAACGGAGATCGAGAACGAGCTGGATAGACCGCTGGAGACGATGGCGCCGAATCAGCTCGGCAAGGCGGTCCGGATCAACGATGCCGCCGGACGCTATATCGAATTCTGCAAATCCACGGTCCACAATCGTCTCGAGCTGCACGGCCTGCGAATCGTGCTGGACTGCGCCCACGGGGCGACCTATCACATCGCACCCAATGTCTTTCGCGAGCTGGGAGCCGACGTCAGCGTGATCGGCGGCGAGCCCGACGGTCTCAATATCAACCAGGACGTAGGCTCGACGCATACCGGGCGCTTGAGCGAAGCCGTGCTGGCCCGCCAGGCCGATTTGGGTATCGCCTTTGACGGCGACGGCGACCGGGTGCTGCTGATCGATCGCCACGGCAAGCTGGTGGACGGCGACGAGATTCTCTATATCATCGCGCGGGATCTGCACGCCCGGGGCAAGCTCAATGGCGGGGTTGTGGGTACGCTCATGACCAACTTCGGTCTGGCGGCGGCTTTCGAAAAACAGGGCATCCCCTTCGAGCGGGCCAAGGTGGGCGATCGATATGTGGTCGAACGGCTGCTCGCCAACGATTGGCTGCTGGGGGGCGAGGCGTCCGGCCACATCGTCTGCCGCAACGTACAGACGACCGGTGACGGAATCGTCGCCGCGCTGCAGGTGCTGGCGGTGATGATGCGAGAAGGCGCGCCGCTGGAGCAGCTGCTCGATGGCTTCGAGAAGGCGCCGCAGTCGCTGATCAATGTTCGACTGCCCGCGGGCTTCGATGCCAGAACGCTGTTGGACAGCCAGGCGCTGCGCCAGACGGTAAGTTCGGTCGAGGATGAGCTGGGCGGTAGCGGTCGGGTGTTGTTGCGCCCGTCGGGCACGGAGCCGTTGATCCGGGTCATGGTGGAAGGACGGCCACGATTCGATGTTCAAGCCATGGCCCAGCGGATCGCCGATAGCGTCGAAACCTTGATCGCCTGAACCACGAGATAGCCGGCGGCACTTGTTGTCTTGCTGTCAAGGCTCTTATACCATGTCGCACCACCGATGGGAGGTTGCATGCGCAAGCCGTTGATCACGGGTAACTGGAAGATGAACGGCTCGGCGGGATTGGTCGAGACGTTTGGTCGAGCATTCGCCGAGATTGAGTTGCCGTCGCCAGTCGACGTGGTGATCCATCCTCCGTTTCCCTACCTCGATGCCGCGCGCCGCGCGTTCTCGGACACGCCTCTCGGCCTGGGTGCGCAAACGCTGAATCCGTTGTCCTCCGGTGCGCGCACCGGTGAAGTCAGCGGCCAGATGCTCGGCGAATTCGGGGTCGAGTACGTGCTGGTTGGCCACTCCGAGCGTCGCCAGCTCTTTCAGGAAAGCGACGAGCAGGTTTACGAGCGTGTGGTCGCGGCGCTTCAGGCCGGGATCAGCCCGATCCTGTGCGTGGGCGAGACGCTCGAAGAGCGCGATGCCGGCCACTCCGAGGAAGTCGTGTTGCGCCAGGTAGGCTACGTCATGGCCCGGCTCGAGCCGAGTCAGCGGCGCCAGATGACGCTTGCTTACGAGCCCGTCTGGGCCATCGGTACCGGACGTACTGCGACACCGGAGCAGGCTCAGCAGATGATGGCCGCGATTCGCGCCTATCAGGCCGGCTTCGACCGTGAGTTGGCTGAGTCGCTGCGTCTGCTTTACGGCGGCAGCATGAGTGCGGATAACGCACGGGCGTTGCTCGCGCAGCAAGATATCGACGGCGGCCTGATCGGCGGAGCGTCGCTCAAGGTCGACGATTTTATAGCGATTTGTCAGTCAGCAGGTTGATTTCATGCAAATAGCAATTTTGTTGGTTCACGTTCTGGCCGCCATCGCTCTGGTGGTGTTTGTCCTGCTGCAGCAGGGCAAGGGAGCCGAAGCGGGCGCGGCTTTTGGCGGCGGTTCCTCGCAGACCGTCTTCGGTTCGCGCGGTAGCGGCGGGTTTCTGTCCAAGCTGACAGGTGGTCTGGCGGCGCTGTTTTTCGTCACGTCGCTGGGGCTCGCGTACTTCGCCACCAACGCGGGCAATGCGCCGCAAAGTGGTATTCCCGACGCTCAAGTGATCGAGCAGCAACAAAATGGCGCGCCTTCGCTTGACGATGGTGCCCAAAGCGGGAATAATGCTGCGCCAGCACTCGAGGAAGGTGGCGGTCAGGAATCGTCAAATCCTTGAGTGGAAAGGAAAACTCGCTACGTTTAGCTAGACCTGTAGATGTTGCGAGATTGGTGTAGCGTTTCGGTGCTACACACCCCTGATGCCGAAGTGGTGGAATTGGTAGACACGCTATCTTGAGGGGGTAGTGACCTTATGGTCGTGCGGGTTCAAGTCCCGCCTTCGGCACCATCGCCAAGCTTGCCGATTCGGTAAGTCGGGCGATAAAGCAAAAGTTTCAGCAAGACGATTCCGCTTGCCGATGTCGGTAAAAAGAATCGGGCGATATCACGGCCTTCCTTGACCCATCTCAAGGTCGTTTCTATAATCGCCAACCTGATGTTGCGGGGTGGAGCAGTCTGGTAGCTCGTCGGGCTCATAACCCGAAGGTCATCGGTTCAAATCCGGTCCCCGCTACCAAGTTTTTTGAAAGGCCCCTTCCTGAGAAGGGGCTTTTTGTTAGCGGCTCTGTCGTTTTCAACGTGTTGTCGTTGTCGACGTCGCTGCTGACGCCAATGCCAGTCAGCCACCTAGCACCTTGCATGTCTCTCAACTCCCGGTCAGGTGCCTGATGCAACTGCTGTAGGAGTCGTTTGTGGTCACCAAGGACGCAGCACTGTATGCGCTCATCGAGCCGGTGGTTACCGCCATGGGCTTCGAGCTGTGGGGCCTCGATTATCTGGCTCAGGGTAAGCACTCCAAGCTGATGGTCTATATCGATAGCCCCAACGGCATCTCGGTCGATGATTGCGCTGGCGTCAGTCGCCAGATCAGCGGCGTCATGGATGTCGAAGATCCCATCCCGGGCAATTACAGCCTGGAGGTTTCCTCTCCAGGACTCGATCGCCCACTTTATACGCTTGATCATTTTTCGCGCTTTCGCGGCCAGGTGGTGCAGCTCAAGCTACGCACCGCGTTTGATGGTCGGCGCAAGTTTCAGGGGCGCTTGGCCGGTATCGACGGCGACGAAGTGCTGCTGCACATGGACTCGGAAGAATACTGCTTTCCCATCGAAAGCATCGATCAGGCTCGCGTCGTCCCGCAGTTCGACGACTGATTTCGATCACCTGTTATTCGATAATCCAGTTGTTCGAGACTGACTCATTCATTCGAGACCGACTCAGTTATTCGAGATCAAGAACCGGTTTTTCGGCGAGGCATAGCCATGAGCAAAGAGATACTGCTGGTCGTTGACGCCATCTCCAATGAGAAGAGCGTGCCCCGAGACGTCATTTTCGAGGCGGTCGAGGCGGCGTTGGCCAGCGCGTCGCGCAAGCGTTTCGAAGGCCAGGACGTCAGCATTCGCGTTCAGATTGATCGCCGCACCGGCGAGTACGATACTTTCCGCCGCTGGGTCGTGGTCGAAGACGAAGAGTATCTCAGTGAAGATCGCGAAGTGCCGCTGTCCGAGGCGGAAAAACGCGAGCCCCCGCTGGCAGCAGGCGATGTCATCGAAGATCAGGTCGAGTCGGTGGCGTTCGGACGGATCGCCGCCCAGACCGCCAAACAGGTCATCGTGCAGAAGGTGCGCGAGGCAGAGCGGGCCCAGATCGTCAAGCAGTACACCGAGCGGGAAGGTGAGCTGGTGGCGGGTATCGTCAAGAAAACGACACGTGATGGCCTGATCATTGATCTTGGCGAGAATGCCGAAGGGTTTCTGCCGCGAGGCGAGATGATTCCCGGCGAGCGTTACCGCATGAACGAGCGGGTGCGCGCGCTGCTGTGGAAGGTCGATGCGGAAGCACGCGGCTCTCAGCTGATTCTGTCGCGGACCAAGCCGGGTGTACTGGTCGAGCTGTTCAAGATCGAAGTGCCGGAAATTGCCGAACAATTGATCGAGATCAAGGGGGCCGCCCGGGATCCGGGTGCGCGTGCCAAGATCGCGGTCAAGACCAATGACAGGCGCATCGATCCGGTCGGTGCCTGTGTCGGCATGCGTGGTTCACGCGTGCAAGCGGTGTCCAACGAGCTGCGTAACGAGCGCGTGGACATCATATTATGGGACGACAACCCTGCGCAGTTGGTGATCAATGCCATGGCGCCGGCGGAAGTCGCTTCCATCCTCGTCGACGAGGACGCCCATTCGATGGACGTCGCCGTTGGCGAAGACAACCTCGCTCAGGCCATCGGTCGTAGCGGACAGAACGTCAGGCTCGCCAGCGAGTTGACGGGCTGGACGCTCAACGTCATGACCGTCGATGAAGCCGAGGGTAAACGCGAGCAGGAAGTCGACAGCCTGGTCGAATATTTCATCAACCATCTCGAGATCGACGAAGACGTTGCCCGTATCCTGGTCGAGGAAGGGTTCACGACGATCGAAGAGCTGGCCTATGTGCCGCTCGAAGAGATGCTGGAGATCGAAGAGTTCGATGAGGATCTGGTCGAGGAACTTCGTGCACGAGCCAAGGATGAGCTTCTCAACTTGGCCATCGCGTCGGAAGAGCAATTGGACGGCGCTCAGCCCGCCGAAGACCTTCTCACGATGGACGGCATGGACCGCCACCTGGCTTTCATTCTTGCCAGCCGTGGCATCGTCACCATGGAGGACCTCGCAGAACAGTCCATCGAGGATTTGAAGGATATCGACGACGTGGACGAGGAGCGCGCAGCGGCACTGATCATGACTGCCCGTGCGCCTTGGTTTCAGAGCGAAGAGTAACGTGGTCACGGGTTCAGGAGGGTCGTAATGTCAGACATGACCGTAGAAGAGTTTGCCGGCAAGGTGGGACGCGATGTGTCCCGCTTGCTTGAACAGATGAAGGATGCGGGTTTGCCGCATCAGAAAGAAAGCGACGCGGTCTCCGAAGAAGACAAGCAACGTCTGCTCGATCACCTGACCAAGAGTCACGGTGGTGGCCGCGGCCCGCGCAATCGCATCACCTTGACGCGCAACACCCGCAGCAAGATCCGTTCGGGCGAGCGCGGCAAGACCATCGAGGTGCAGGTGCGCAAGAAGCGGACCTACGTCAAGCGGGATGCGGAACCGGTCGAGGAAGCACCGGCCGAGGAGAGCGGGCCGCGTCAGCTGGTTGGCGACATGGCCGACCAGGCGCAGCAGCAGGCTGACCAGCAGTCCAGCGCCGAGGTGGCCAACGAGTCGGTTCAGGAAAGTGCCGGCCAGGAGGTCTCCAACAAGGCCGCCGCACCGGCTCCCGAGCCGCAGGCGCCAGGTGCCGATATTTCTCAGGAGCCGCAGGTCGAGGACAACGAGCCGACTTCCAACAGTCAGCCGTTCGTCGAGGCGCCGCCCAAGGAACCGCGTACCGAGAATCGTCGCGCCCATCCGAAGAAGGACAAGGAGCGTGATCAGGGTCGCCGCGGACGTCGTGACGACAATGATGATCGCTCCGAGCGTCGTCGCGGTACCGGTGCCAAGAAGGTCAAGCGTGCCGAGCGTCGCGGCAGTCGCCGCGGTCGCAGCGACAACGAGCACGGCTTCCAGCGTCCGACTCAGCCGATCGTGCGCGAAGTCGCCCTGCCGGAGTCGATCAGCGTTGCCGAGCTGGCGGACAAGATGTCGGTCAAGGCCAACGAAGTGATCAAGGCCATGTTCAACATGGGCGCGGCGGTCACCATCAACCAGACCATCGATCAGGACACTGCCGCGATCGTGGTCGAGGAGATGGGGCACAAGCCGAAGCTGGTCAAGGAAGATGCGCTCGAGACCGCAGTGCTCGAAGGCATCTCCTATGAAGGCGACGAGATCACCCGTTCGCCGGTCGTGACCGTCATGGGTCACGTCGACCACGGCAAGACTTCGCTGCTCGACTTCATCCGTCGGACCAAGGTCGCGACTGGCGAAGCCGGTGGTATCACCCAGCATATCGGGGCGTACCACGTCGAAGGCGAACATGGTGGCGTCACTTTCCTGGATACCCCGGGTCACGCAGCGTTTACCGCCATGCGTGCTCGTGGTGCCCAGGCGACCGACGTCGTCATCCTGGTCGTCGCGGCGGACGATGGTGTCATGCCGCAGACGGTCGAAGCCGTCGAGCACGCCAAGGCCGCCAACGTGCCGCTGGTCGTCGCGATCAACAAGATCGACAAGGAAGGCGCCGATCTCGATCGGATTCGCAACGAGCTGTCTCAGCACGGCGTGATTTCCGAAGAGTGGGGCGGCGATACCCAGTTCGTGTCGGTCTCGGCGAAAACCGGTGACGGCATCGATCAGCTGCTCGAAGCGGTACTGCTGGTTTCCGAAGTGCTCGAGCTCAAGGCCGTTCCCGAAGCGCCCGGCAAGGGTGTGGTGGTCGAATCGCGCCTCGACAAGGGCCGCGGTCCGGTGGCAACGGTGCTGGTACAGAACGGTACGCTCAAGCGTGGCGATATCGTCCTCGCCGGCCTGCATTATGGCCGTGTCCGGGCGTTGACCAACGAACTCGGCAAGCAGGTCGAGTCGGTGGGCCCGGCCATGCCGGTCGAGATCCAGGGTCTCGACGGTACGCCGGAAGCCGGCGAAGACTTCATGGTGCTCACCGACGAGAAGAAGGCGCGTGAAATCGCCAACTTCCGCCAGGGCAAGTACCGCGAAGTTCGTCTCGCACGGCAGCAGAAGGCCAAGCTGGAGAACATGTTCAGCCAGATGGGCCAAGGCGATGTCGCCAAGGTCAACGTCGTCCTCAAGGTCGACGTGCAGGGCTCGCTGGAAGCGATCCGTGGCGCACTGGAAGAACTCTCCACCGACGAAGTTCAGGTCGCGGTCGTCTCCTCCGGGGTCGGCGGTATCACCGGAACCGACGCTAACCTGGCGCTCGCCAGTGAAGCGATTCTGGTCGGCTTCAACGTCCGTGCCGACGCCTCTGCTCGCGAAATCGTCGAACGTGAAGGGCTGGATCTGCGCTATTACAGCGTCATCTACCAGCTGATCGACGAGGTCAAGCAGGCCATGAGTGGCATGCTGGCACCGGAGTGGAAAGAAGAGATCGTCGGTATTGCCGAAGTGCGCGATGTGTTCAAGGCGCCGAAGATCGGTGCCATCGCCGGCTGTATGGTCGTCGAGGGCTCCGTGCACCGCAACAAGAAGATCCGTGTCCTGCGCGACAACGTGGTCATCTACGAAGGCGAGCTGGAATCCCTGCGTCGCTTCAAGGATGACGTCAACGAAGTGCGCAACGGCATGGAGTGCGGTATCGGCGTCAAGAACTACAACGACGTCCAGGTCGGCGACAAGATCGAGGTCTTCGATCAGGTCAAGGTCGAGCGTACCCTGTAAGTGACAGGATCCCGCGGGTGCCTGCGTTTTACGACATAGGCGCTTGCGGGATCTCGAGAGGCAACGATGCGCGAATTCAAACGAACCGACCGGGTCGCCGACCAGCTACAGCAGGAGCTGGCCGTGCTGATCCAGCGCGAGATCAAGGATCCGCGTCTGGGGATGGTCACGGTCAGCTCGGTAACGGTCAGTCGCGATCTGGGTTACGCCGATATCTACGTGACGCTTCTGGGCGAGAACGATCCGGAGCGGGTCAAGGAAAACATGGCCGTGCTCAAGCGGGCGGCCGGGTTTCTGCGCTCCCAGATCGCGCGTCGGATCAAGCTGCGTCACGTTCCCGAGCTACGTTTTCACTACGATGAAAGCGTGGTACGCGGGCACAAGCTGTCGGCCCTGATCGATGAAGCCGTCGGCAGGGACCGTCCGCCGGAAGGCGGCGAGGTGACTCCGGAAGACGGGGCTCTCGAAGAAGACACTCTGGAAGACGAGGCTCACGATAGCGAGTCTCGGAAAGAGGATGGAGAGTCGCGCTGATGGCTCGGCGTCGTAAGGGGTTGCCCATCAATGGGGTGCTGCTGCTCGACAAGCCCAAGGGCGTATCGAGCAATCATGCGCTCCAGCGTGCCAGGCGGTTGTTTCAGGCACGCAAGGCGGGGCACACCGGCACGCTGGACCCGATGGCAACCGGCTTGTTGCCGGTCTGCCTGGGGGAGGCGACCAAGTTCTCCGCTCACCTGCTCGAAGCCGACAAGGTCTACCGTACCCGAATCAAATTCGGTGAAGTGACTGCCACCGGCGATGCAGAAGGTGAAGTGGTTGAGCGCCGGTCGCTGCCTTCGAGACTGGATCATGACGCGGTCGAAGCCGCCCTCGAGCGTTTCCGCGGCGAGATCGAGCAGATCCCGCCGATGTATTCGGCGCTGAAGCATCAGGGGCGCAAACTCTACGAGCTTGCGCGTCAGGGCGAAACGGTTGAACGTGCGCCGCGACGCGTGACGATATATGATATGCGCCCGCTCGGCTGGGAGCCCGATGGTCTCTGGTTGCAGGTTCGCTGCAGCAAGGGCACCTACATTCGGACGCTGGCCGAGGATATCGGAGCCGAACTGGGTTTCGGCGCCCACATCACCGCGCTGGAGCGCCTGGAAACAGGACCGTTCGGCAGTAAAGGGCGGCTATCCTTCGAGGCACTCGAGGCGATGAGCGATGAACAACGACTGGCGCAGCTATTGCCGGTCGATGTCATGCTCGCCCATCTTCCGACGCTCGAGGTCGCGGAAAGCGTGGCGCATAGCCTGCTTCTGGGTCAGCGGGCGGCGGTACCGGAAAGCCAATTGGCACCGGGAGCAACCGCAAGACTCTATCGCGACGAATCCTTTCTGGGATTGGTCGAGATGACCGCGCCGGGGGAAGTGACTCCTCGACGTCTGGTCGACACGACAGCAGCGGAGCCGAGCTGAGCCTTTTGGGGCCAGACGGACATGCTGTCAGCATCGCTTCGATGCGCCCGTCTTCGTGACGGTTAACCGGGAGGCTGCAAATATGCGTGGTCTCCGACATTCATCATTCAGGCATATTGCTTGCTGGAGAGTTTTTCATGGCACTAACTGCTGAAAAGAAGGCCGAGATCGTCAAGGAATTTGGTCAGGGCGAAAGCGACACCGGTTCCCCGGAAGTCCAGGTCGCACTGCTGAGCGCCAACATCGACGGTCTGCAGGGTCACTTCAAGGATCACAAGCAGGATCACCACTCTCGTCGTGGCCTGATCCGCATGGTTAACCAGCGTCGTAAACTGCTGGACTACCTCAAGGGCAAGGACTTCGAACGCTATCAGGCGTTGATCAAGAAGCTTGGCCTGCGCCGCTAAATCGCTGAGCCGCCGCTTCCGGCGGTGCTAGCGACAGCCGATGGCCTGGTGCCGTTGGTGAAAGAGCCCTACCGATCCGTTCGGTGGGGCTTTTTTGTGGATAACTGTTTTTCCTCGACCCTGCGGCGCCACTTCCTGCTGTCAGGCGCTGCGCTCGAATGAGTGATGGAACGTTCAGCCCAAGCTTCGCTTGGCCTCAGGCGTCGAATTGATCGTTTGCACTGATTCGTTCCCGGCGCGCAAGCTGGAGCCTATCTCGAACGACAAATTCAATGACGCAGGAGGACGCATGACGCGACCCAATATTCTGGTACTGATGGCCGACCAGGTGAACGGCACGTTGTTTCAGGACGGGCCGGCGGACTTTCTGCACGCGCCCAATCTCAAGAAGCTGGCCAAACGATCGGTCAATTTCAGCAACGCCTATACGCCGAGCTATCTGTGCGCGCCGGGCCGTGCGGCCTTCATGTCGGGCCAGTTGCCGTCGCGTACCGGCGTCTACGACAACGCCGCCGAGTTCCGTTCAGCGGTGCCGACCTGGGCCCATCACCTGCGTCGCGCCGGCTACTCGACCTGCCTCTCCGGCAAGATGCATTTCGTGGGGCCGGATCAGTTGCACGGTTTCGAGACGCGCTTGACCACCGATGTCTATCCCGCCGACTTCGGCTGGACGCCGGACTATCGCCAGCCCGGCGAGCGCATCGACTGGTGGTATCACAATCTGGGCTCGGTCACCGGCGCCGGCGTCGCCGAGATCTCCAACCAGATGGAGTACGACGACGAAGTCGCCTTCCACGCCGAGCAGAAACTGTTCGATCTCTCCCGCGGACATGACGCGCGTCCGTGGTCGATGTGCGTGAGCTTCACCCACCCGCACGACCCTTATGTCACGCGGCGCAAATTCTGGGATCTGTACGAAGACTGCGAGCATCTCGATCCGGAGCAGGACGTGGTGCCCTTCGACGAACTCGATCCGCACAGTCAGCGGGTCTTCGAGGCCAACGACTACACCAAGTTCGATATCCAGCCGGAAGACGTGCGTCGGGCACGCCGCGGTTATTTCGCCAATATTTCCTATATCGATGACAAGGTCGGTTCGATCCTGGACGTGCTGGAACGGACCCGGATGCTCGACAACACCATCATCGTGGTCTGCTCCGATCACGGCGACATGATTGGCGAGAAGGGGCTGTGGTTCAAAATGAGCCCGTTCGAAGGCTCCTCCAGAGTGCCGCTGATGATTGCCGCGCCGGGCCTCGAACCGCGCTCGGTCAAGGCGCCGGTATCGACCATCGACATCAATGCCACGCTGGCCGATCTGGTGGGCATCGATCTCTCCGAAGTCGAACCCTGGACCGATGGCGAGTCGCTGCTGCCGCTGGCGCGAGGTGGCAGCCGCGAGACGCCGGTCTACATGGAGTACGCCGCCGAGGGCACGCAGGCGCCGCTGGTGACGATTCGCGAAGGCCAGTGGAAGTTCAACCACTGCGAGATCGACCCGCCGCAGCTGTTCGATCTCGAGGCCGATCCGAACGAGACCCGCAATCTGGCCGACGACCCGGACTACGCCGAGACGCTGGCGGAATTCCAGGCCAAGGTCCGCGAGCGCTGGGACATGCAGCGTTTCGACGCCGAGGTTCGCGAAAGCCAGGCACAGCGGCTGATCGTCTACGAAGCGCTGCGCAACGGGCACTACTATCCGTGGGATCACCAGCCGTTGCAGGACGCTTCCCAGCGCTACATGCGCAACCACATGGATCTCAACATCGTCGAGGAGTCTCAGCGCTTCCCCCGCGGTGAATAATACGTCGGCTGCAGGAGGCCGAGGCGGCAATCATTTCGCGCGTGGCGTATGAGCGAGCGCCGCATCCGCGTATAATCCGTCTACGACGAACGTCCCAGACGAAAGCCGAGCCTGTCTCGGCTTTCGTCTTTTCATTCTGTCGTCGTTTCATTCACGCCCTTTCCCGCGAGATTCCCCGCTGTGCTCTCTACTGCCAACATCACCATGCAGTTTGGCCCCAAGCCGCTGTTCGAGAACGTTTCCGTCAAATTCGGCGGTGGCCATCGCTATGGCTTGATCGGCGCCAACGGCTGCGGCAAGTCCACCTTCATGAAGATTCTGGGGGGCGACCTGGAGCCAAGCGGCGGCCAGGTGATGAAGGATGCCACCACGCGGCTGGGTAAACTGCGCCAGGATCAGTTCGCGTTCGAGAACGAGCGGGTGATCGATACCGTGATCATGGGCCACGAGGAGCTGTGGGAGGTGGCCGCTGAACGCGAGCGGATCTACTCTCAGGCGGCGATGAGCGACGAGGACGGCATGAAGGTCGCCGATCTGGAAGTCCGCTTCGCCGAACTCGAGGGTTATACCGCCGAGTCCCGCGCCGGCGAACTACTGCTGGGGCTGGGCATTCCGCTCGAACAGCACACTCAGCCGATGAGCGTGGTGGCGCCGGGCTGGAAGCTGCGGGTGTTATTGGCACAGGCGCTGTTCAGCGATCCCGACGTGCTGCTGCTCGACGAGCCCACCAACCATCTGGATATCAACACCATCCGCTGGCTGGAAGACATCCTGCGGGCCCGCAGCTCGACGATGATCATCATCTCTCACGATCGTCACTTCCTGAACAGCGTCTGCACCCATATGGCGGATCTCGACTACGGCGAGCTGCGGCTGTTCCCGGGTAACTACGACGAGTACATGATCGCCGCGACCCAGGCCCGCGAGCGCCTGCACTCCGAAAACGCCAAGAAGAAGGCCGAAATCGCCGAGCTGCAGCAGTTCGTCAGCCGTTTCTCGGCCAACGCCTCCAAGGCCAAGCAGGCGACATCGCGTCAGCGCAAGATCGACAAGATCCAGCTCGACGAGGTCAAGCCGTCGTCGCGAGTCAGCCCGTTCATCCGTTTCGAGCAGACCAAGAAGATCCATCGCCATGCGCTGACGGCGGAGAAACTCTCCAAGGCGTGGGGCGACAACGTACTGTTCGATCGCCTGGGCCTGCAGATCGAAGCCGGCGAACGAGTGGCGATCATCGGCCCCAACGGCATCGGCAAGACCACGCTGCTCAATTGCCTGGTCGGCACGATGACGCCGGATGCCGGCGAGGTGAAGTGGACCGACGCAGCCGAAGTGGGTTACTTCGCCCAGGACCACGCCGCCGACTTCGAAAGCGGCGAGACGCTGTTCGACTGGATGCGCCAGTGGACCACCGAGGGCGAGCAGACCGTTCGCGGTGCGCTGGGTCGGATGCTGTTCTCCAACGATGACATCGGCAAGTCGGTCAAGGTGATCTCCGGCGGCGAGCAGGGGCGGATGCTGTTCGGCAAGCTGATCCTGCAGAAGCCCAACGTGCTGGTGATGGATGAGCCCACCAACCACCTCGACATGGAATCGATCGAGGCGCTCAACCTGGCACTGGACAACTATCCCGGCACGCTGATCTTCGTCAGCCACGACCGTGAATTCGTCGGCTCGCTGGCCACCAGAATCATCGAGATGAAAGAGGACGGCATCGTCGATTTCAGCGGCAACTACGACGACTATCTGCGCAGCCAGGGCGTATACGGCTAGCGTTCGCTGCACTACCGCTCTCTGACCGGGTTTGGGCTACGCTGAACGACAGCGAGTCCATTCCCTTTCAGGAGCTTCCCGCCATGACATCCGCCCTTCCCCAGCGCATTGATCCGATCAAGACCGCCCTGGTACTGATCGAATTCCAGAACGATTTCACCTCTGAAGGCGGCGCGCTTCACGATGCCGTGAAAGGCGTGATGGCGGGCAATGACATGCTGGCCAAGACCCGGGATCTGGTCGCCAGAGCGCGTGCCGCGGGCGTCAGCATTCTCCATGCGCCGATTCAGTTCGCGCCGGGGTACGGCGAGATCACGGCCCGACCCTACGGCATTCTGGCGGGAGTGGTGAACAGTAGTGCGTTCGTCAAAGGTGAATGGGGTGCCGAAATCTGCGAGGCACTCACGCCGCAGCCCGATGACATCGTCATCGAGGGCAAGCGTGGTCTGGACACCTTCGCCTCGACCAACCTCGACTTCATCCTGCGCAGCAAGCGTATCGAAACGATCGCCCTGGCCGGTTTCCTGACCAACTGCTGCGTCGAATCGACCATGCGCTCGGGCTACGAGAAGGGTTTCGAGGTGCTGACGCTGACCGATGCCGTCGCCGCCACCAGCGAAGCCGAGCACGATGCCGCCATCGCCTACGACTACCCGATGTTCTCCAGGCCGATGACCAGCGAGGAGTTCGCCGGATTACTCCCGGGCGCCGCGTAGGCGCGAAACGTTTCCGGGTCCGGGAGAGAAACGCCGTCGCGGGGGTCTTATGTAAAGATCTATCGTAAAGCCGATGGCGATCAACGACTTTCATCATCGGCCAAGTGGATTTCGCCGACACCGCGGTGCCGGCCACACCCGCGCACGGCGGGACTCGACGAAGGAGCGACGAGCGATGATGTCACGAGCAAGATCCGTTTCGGTATTACTGGGTGCCATGTTGACGACCGTGGCGACTTCAGCCATTGCCTTGCCCAGCAGTTTCCCGACCGGTACCACCTATTACGATCCCGAGCGGGCCTACAACGGTTTCGTGCTGTTTCCCGGCGGCGATCTCAAAACGCACCTGATCGACATGAACGGCAACGAGGTTCACCGCTGGGACTACGAAGGTTTTCCTCCGATCCCGCTCTCCGCCGATCAGGCCGACGGCGAAAAAGGGCATCTGCTGGTGCAGCTGGCGCGGGCCGAAAAACCGCCTGAACATGCCAGTCCCGGTAACGGCCTGACCAACGCCTCGGTCGCGGAAGTGAACTGGGACGGTGAGGTGAAATGGCAGTGGGGCAGTCAGCAGGACCCGGTCTATCAGCATCACGATATGCGCCGCCTGCCCAACGGCAACAACCTGGTGATGACCGCAGGGATACGGGAACTCAACGGTTTCGACTACGAGATCATCGACAACGCGGTGGAAGAGGTCGATGCCGACGGCAAGGTAGTCTGGTCCTGGAGTGCCGGAGACCACCTTGATGAGATGGGTTTCTCCGACGAACGGCTACGCTCGCTCAAGGATTCCGAGGATCCGGATTTCCTGCATCTGAATACCGCGGTGCCGGTCGGGCCCAATCACCGGTATGACGACGGCGACGAGCGCTTCGCGCCGGACAATATCCTGATCAACTCGCGCAATGCCAACGTCACTTTCATTGTCGATCGCAAGAGCGGCGAGATCGTCTGGCGCATGGGGCCGGATTTCCCGGCGCTGCAATTGACCGGCAAGCTCGGACGCCCGGTCGACCAGACCGTGGGCTCGCACGATGCGCACATCATTCCGGAGGGCCTGCCGGGCGCCGGCAACCTGCTGATCTTCGACAACCAGGGCAATGCGGGCTTCCCGCCGTCGAAGCAAGGGTTCTTCTCTTCGTCCCGCGTGATCGAGGTCGATCCGACCAGCGACAAGATCGTCTGGCAGTACTCCGGCGACATGTCCGGGCGCTCGCCTTACACCTTCTACAGTTCGTTCATCTCGAGCGCGCGTCGGTTGCCCAACGGCAATACGCTGATCGACGAGGGCCAGAACGGCCGTCTGTTTCAGATCACGTCGGCAGGCGAGATCGTGTGGGAGTACGTCAGCCCGTTCTTCGGCAAATCGATGCCTGAGGACGACTACGTCACCAATCAGGTCTATCGCGCGCAGCTGGTGGATTACGATTGGGCACCGGACGGCACGCCCCACGAGGAAACCGCGGTGAAGCCGGACTGCGGTCGCTATCCGGCGGCGCCCGGCTGCCATCCGGGCCAGCCTGAAGCGCCTTCCGGCACCTGAGCTTCTCGCCCGGCCGGCGTGACGGCAAGCCGTCGCACGCTGGCCGGATGCAGATGAGGTGAGGTCTGCGTAGACTGCATCACACACTTACCCGCACGAGTCGCCATGACCAGCCACGCCGCAGATTCCTCGCCCGCCACGAATGCCGCTCGGGATGATACCCCGCTCGATACCTTGATCGTCGGCGCCGGCGCGACCGGGTTGGCGGCGGCCTGGACGCTGGCCAAGCGCGGGCAGAACGTGGCCTTGCTCGAAAGCAACGATCAGGTCGGCGGCAATCTGCATACCGAGCGGGACGGCGAGTGGCAGATCGAGCACGGCCCCAACACTGTGATCATGAAGCCGCCGCTCTACGCGTTGCTCGACGAGCTCGACCTGCTTGGCGAAGCGCAGCCCGCCAATGCGGAAAGCACCAAGCGTTTCGTGGTGCTGAACGGCCAGCCCGTGGCGCTGCCGATGAAGCCGCTGGATGCGCTGACCAGCCCGATCATCGGCTGGCGCGGTTGGGCACGGCTCGCTCGCGAGCCGTTCATTGCCCGCTCGACGGCATCGGAAGAGACACTGGCCGCTTTCGTGTCGCGCCGCCTGGGGCCAAGGATTCTCGGACGCATGGTCGATCCGTTCGTCTCCGGCGTCTATGCCGGAGACCCCGCGCGGCTCTCGGTTCAGGCCGCGATGCCACGGCTGGCAGCGATGGAACAGGAGCACCGCTCGCTGATCATTGGCGGTCTCAAGCGGCTGCGCCAGGCGCGCCGCGATCCGTCACCGATACCGGTCGAATGGCGGGGCAAACTGGTCAGCTTTCCGCAGGGGCTGCAGCGTCTGACGGACCGGCTGGCAGAGGGGATTACCGCCCAGCCGACCGCGACACTTCAGACGCACTGCGAGATCCGCGGCATTCGTCGCGAAGGCGAGCACTGGGTTGTCGAGGATCGCAACGGCCGGCAATGGCGGGCCCGTTCGCTGTTGCTGGCGGTGCCGGCACCCGTGGCGGCGACGCTGCTGCGCCCGCTGGACGAGCGGCTGGCGAAGCCGCTGGCAGCCATCGCCTATCCGCCGGTCAACGCCATCGCACTGGGTTTCCGCGAGCAGGATATCGCGCATCCGCTGGATGGTTTCGGCGTGCTGATTCCGCGCGCCGAAAAACGCCGAACGCTGGGCGCACTGTTCTCGTCGACGCTGTTCGAGGGTCGCGCGCCAGCCGGCCACAAGCTGCTCAACGTATTCATCGGCGGTCGCCAGAGTCCCGAAGCGGCAGTCGGAGACGATGCGACACAGGTGTCACGGGTACTCGGCGATCTGCGCGATCTGTTGGGCATCCGCGGCGAACCGGTGTGGCAGAAGGTGACACGCTGGCCGCAGGCGATTCCGCAGTACGAAGTCGGTCATCTGGCGAGAATCGAGGCGCTGGATGACGCGCTTCGGGCGTATTCCGGGCTCCACCTGGCCGGTAACTGGCGTGGCGGTATCGCCGTGGGCGACTGTCTCGAGAACGGTCGACTGCTGGGCGAGAAACTGCTGGCGGCCGAGCCGAGCTGACGGCGGAGGGCGCCGTCAGGTCAATATCGAGTGATCCACTGGCTCAGCCCATCGATCTACTTGTCCACCAGCTCCGCCACCGACGACAGGATCTCCCGGGGACGGAACGGATAGCGTTCGATCTCGGCCTGATCGGCGATACCGCTCAACACCAGCACCGTGTGCATGCCGGCTTCGATACCCGCGACGATATCAGTATCCATGCGATCGCCGATCATCCCGGCGCCGTCCGAGTGGACGCCGAGCTTGTTCAGCGCCGAGCGGAACATCATCGGGTTGGGTTTGCCGACGATATACGGCTTGCGCCCGGTGGCCTCGGTGATCAGCGCCGCGATGGCGCCGGTAGCCGGCAGAACGCCTTCCTGACTGGGGCCGGTGGCATCCGGGTTGGTGCAGATGAAGCGCGCGCCCTGAAGAATCAGGCGAATCGCCTTGGTGATCGCCTCGAACGAGTAGGAGCGGGTTTCACCGAGCACGACGTAGTCCGGCTTGGTATCGGTCATGATGAAGCCGGCTTCATGAATCGCGGTGGTCAGCCCCGCCTCGCCAACGACGAATGCCGACCCACCCGGCGCCTGATCACGCAGGAACGATGCCGTCGCCAGTGCCGAGGTCCAGATCTTGTCCTCGGGAACCTCCAGGCCGCTCTGCCTTAGGCGCGCGCTCAGATCCCGCGGGGTGTAGATCGAGTTGTTAGTCAGCACCAGAAACGGGATCTCGCGCTCTCGCCACTGATTGATCAGCTCCGATGCGCCAGGGATGGCCTTGTTCTCGTGGACCAGGACGCCATCCATGTCGGTCAACCAGGATTTGATGTTACGTCGACTCGCGGTGTTGTCTTTTTTGCTGGTCTCTTTATTAGTCTCTTTATTAGACATGGGGCCCCTTGGCACGCGTGTGGAGAGATGATCGATACCTGATTACTGGTTCCGCCAGTTTAGCAACTTGTCGGCAACAAGTGATGTCGACTTCACCCGCTCAGTAGCCGCGTTCGGCATCGGCCAGATCGGGTACGCTGCCCTCGCGCTCGAAGCGTTCGATATTGGCGCTGACGATCCGGCTGCCGGTGGGCGCGTCGATCAGCGAGGCGATGTGCGGTGTCACCGTGATCTTGGGGTGCGACCAGAGCGGATGCTCGCTCGGCAGCGGTTCGACATGGAACACGTCCAGCGTGGCGTGACTCAACTGGCCGCTATCCAGCGCGGCGAGCAGGTCGTCGTCGACGAGATGTGGGCCGCGCCCGACATTGATCACGCTGGCGCCTTTCGGCAACTTGGCGAAAAGCTCGGCGTTAAGAATGCCCGTCGTTGCGTCGGTCAGCGGCAGCAGGCAGACCAGGATCTGGCAGCGGCCGAGGAATGCTGCGAATTCGGCGTCGCCAGCGAAGGTCGTTATGCCCTCGATCTCGCGTTGCGTGCGTGACCAGCCCAGCGTCTCGAAACCCAGCGCGGAAAGCGTGGAAGCCGCCGCGCTCCCCAGATTGCCGAGCCCCATGACGCCCACGGGGCGATCCGTCGCTGGCGGGACGACCAGCTGCTTCCACTGTCGGGCGCGCTGGTTGGCGCTGATCGTCGGCATGTCGCGATGGTGGCTCAGCACATGCAAGGCCACGTACTCGCGCATGCGCTGGGTCAGATCCGTACCCACGGTGCGAATGATCGGTATCTGGCGTGGCAGCTTCGTATCGGCCAGTACATGATCGATGCCCGCGCCCAGCGACACGATCGCCTTGAGATTGGGGAATGGGAGAAATGCGCCTTCGGCTGGCTTCCACACCACGGCGTAGGTGACGGCTTCCACGTCACCAGGGTTATGAATCGAGCGGATCGTCCAGCCGGGCAGCAGCTTCTGAAGCTGTTCGATCCACCAGTCTGTTTTATCCACACCCGGTATTGAGACAACGATGGACATCTCGGAATCCTGGTAGTGATCAGGGGCGCACGACCGGCTCGTCATCGTCGAGCGGTTCGATGTGAAACGGCGCGGGCGCGGCACCGCCGCCGACGGGTTGCGTCGGGTCGTTGATGCCGGCGCATTCGCCCGTGGTCGGATTCCGCGATACCGCCGACACGCAGGCGTAGAGCTTGGGGAACATTACCTGCTGGGCGATCTCCAATTCGAAACGTTGGCCCAGCTTTGCCAGTGTTTCTGGACTGAAGCGCGGGTCGACGCGCACCGAACCACGGTAGCTGGCATCGATTCGCGGATGATGTATCGCATCCTCGACACTCATGTCGAAGTCCATCATCAGCGCGGCGACCTGGGTCACCGCCGGCATGATCAGATTGCCGCCGGAAGCGCCCATCGAGAAGCGCGCCTCGCCGTCTTTCACGGCCACCGTGGGGCACATGTTCGACGAGTTGATACGCTTGCCGCCCGCCATGGTGGTGGGGTAGCCGGGGCGCGGGTCGAAGTAGCTGACGCTGTCGTTCATCAGCATCCCGGTGGAGGGCAGGGTGACGCCGGAACCGAAACGGTTGAGCAGGGTATAGGTGAGCGCCACCATGTTGCCCTCGGCGTCCACCGACGACATCGATGAGGTACAGGCGCCCTGTTCCGTGATGACACCGTTGCGGATCTTGTGCCGCTTCCAGCACTGCTCCAGCGCCTCGGCGTAGGCGAGCCAGGTTTCTGCCGTCGGGTTTTCCGGTGGCGTCGGCATCGCCTCGAGTGCGTATGCCAGCATTTCGCGCTGGCGCAGGCCGCCGGAAACCTCGCCCGGGGTATAGAGTGTGTAGCCGCGGTGCTCGGCGGCCATCGGGGTGTACTCGAACACCTCATAGGCGGCGAGATCCGCGCGGGAAATCCGCGAGCCGCCGGCCTGAAGATCGGAGACGATCCGTTCGGCCAGCGCACCACGATAGAACGTTTCGGCGCCGCCCTCGGCAATCTCGCCCAGCGTCTCGGCCAGATTCGGGATTCGCAACCGGCTCTCCGGCGTCGCCGGGTGGCCGCCGGGCAGATAGATCGATGCCGATATCGGATCACGAGCCAGCGTACGCGTGCAGACGCCAATCTGCAGACTGGTGAACCAGTCGACGTGCAGCCCGCGCTCGGCCAGCTGAATGGCTGGCGTCATGACGTCACTGCGTGACCGGGAACCGAAGCGCGAGAGCGCATGATCGAGCCCGGCCACGGCACCGGGCACGGTGATCGAGCGATAGCCTTCGATATTGGCGTTGTCGACCACGCCGGGAAAGCCCATCGGCGTCGCCGGTAGCGCCGGATCGACCGGGTAATCCTCGAGCCGCATATCGCCGGGCAACGTGCCCTGGAAATCCAGCGCCACCGCGCGCTGCTCCTTCGCCAGCCAGATCACCATGAAGCCGGCACCGCCGAGGCCGCTCATCCACGGCTCGACCGCATTGAGCGCGTAGGCGGTCGCGACAATGGCATCGATGGCGTTGCCGCCGGCGTCGAGCTGCGCGGCGCCGGCCTGCGCCGCCAAGCGATGCTGGGAAGCCACGGCTCCTCGGCTCGAGCGAGCGGCGGGCGTGGTCAGCGTCCAGTTTTCGATATCGCGATGGGGTTGGGTCACGAGTTGGGGCCCTCGTTGTCGTGATTCGCTGTTGCCTCGATCAGATCGCCAACCAGCGCCTCCACGTCGTCCAGGTAATCGCTGCCGCTGGACGGCGGCGTCGGATCGGAAGTCATCACCACGGTCATGGCTCGGGATGGCACGATGTAGAGCAACTGGCCGCCATAGCCCCAGCCGTAATAGACCGGTTCGCCGGCGAGTTCGGTGATGAACCAGCCGTAGCCGTAATCGTCACCGTTGAAGAACGATCGCGTGCGCGGCTGCCACGAGCGCTCGATCCAGTCGGCGGAAAGCACGCGCTGGCCGTCGAGTTGACCGTTGTGACGAAACATCTCGCCGAAACGCAGTAGCGCCTGCGGCGTCAGCCCCATCTCGTTGCCGCCGAAGTAGATGCCTTGCGGGTCGCGTGTCCACGGCGGAATGGCGAAACCCAGCGGCGCGCCCAGCCAGTCTCGCGCGAGCGAAAGCGTGCTGCGGCCGGTCGCTTCGGTGAGTGCGGCCGAAAGCAGATGGCTGTTACCGGTGGAGTAGAGCATGCGACCGCCGGGCTCGGCGACGAAGGGACGCTCGAGCGCGTCGGCAATCCAGTTAGAGCTGGCGACCCAGGCGCCGTAGTTGCTGCCGGACGTGCGCTCCAGTCCGGCCTGCATCGAGAGCAGGTTGCCGACGGTGATGTTGTTCACGCGAGGATCGATATCGGCGGGGACGCGATCGCCCAGCAGCTCGACTATCGGCTGATCGACGCTCTCGATCACGCCGCGATCGATCGCCGCGCCCACCAGCGCCGAGATCAGCGTCTTGGAGAGCGACTTGATGTTGGCGGTCTCGTCGGTGGCGTGGCCGCGAAATCCTTCGTCGATCACGGTTTTGCCGTCGATGGCGACCATCAGGGTGTGGCTGCGGGGTAGCTCGCGGGCATGTTCGATCGCGCCGGCGCGAGTGGCTTCGGGCAACGGACTGGCCAGGGTCAGCGACGGTAGCGTCGCCAGCATCAGGCTGATGGCAAGACGCTGCCAGCGAAGACGGGCGGCGACGGAAAAGGGACGGGGAGAGCGGGTAATCGGCATGCGTTGAGTCTGGCGCATGCCGTCAGGTTCTTCCATGCCGTCATGCGGAACTCGTTATCAGGCGCTCGTCATCAGGACTCGTCATCAGAGAGTGCGCGTCAGACTATTTACGGCAAAGGAACGCCTCAGACCGGGCGGGGCATCGTGCTCTGGCGCCAGGCATGGAGATAGAAGCCGAGGTAGCGCAGGGCGACATAGCCGACGATGGCGGTGGCAACGATCACTTCCAGTATCGCCAGGCCGTGAACGATAGCGATATCGTGCGCGTCGAAGCCGTGGGCCTGCATCCACCCGGCGGTCTTCGAAAGCGCCGTGGCGCCGATCACCATAGGAAACGTGAACGCGGCGTAGCCCGGGCTGTAGGGCAGCCGTAGCAGCTTGAAGAAGGCCAGGTAGATGATCAGGGTCATCAGCACCGCGATGCCGCCGAGTAGGGCGATCAACAGCGGCGATGGCTCGGTGACCACGGTGAGATATCCCGCCAGCGACAGGCTCGCGGGTGCCGCCATGATGGCGATGGTCGGCTTGGCCGGGTCGGGAATCTCCGGCGCGAAGATCAGCCGATAGATCATCACCGGCAGCAGGATGGCGTAGAGCCCCATGCCGAGGTAGAGCAGACCGATGGCCAGCGGATGCAGCGCCGCGACACCCGGAAACGCGACATCGGCGACGATGATCCCCACCGGCGGTACGAACCAGGCCGGCACCATATGGTGAAGTTCGAAAGCCTTTGCCCGATGCACGACGAAAGCGGCGAGAAAACCCAGGTGGAGCGCCACCGCGGCGAGCCAGAGGGCGACGCCGGCTTCCGGCATCAGCCAGTCTCCTACGGCTTTCGACACCACCATCAGCGCCATGGCGAAGGTCGGGACGACGCTACCGACGACGGGATGCGCCAGGTCCGCCCAGAGCAGGCGCGGGTGAAACACGAACTTGGCGCCGAGAACCAGCAGCATGATCGCGGCGATTGCCGCGCCGCTCAGCTGAGCCACGCCGCCCAGCGGCGCGAAACTTTCCCAGCTCCAGCCCAGGCTGGAGATGCCCAGCGCCAGGCCGGCCATCGGGGTCGGGGCGGTCTGGAGTCGCTGAGACATAGCGGGCATGGAGGTTCTCCTCGAAATCGATGGAGACACCTTATGGCAATTCGAGCTATCGTTATATTTTAACTTTCTTCACTTGGCGTTTTATAAAAATTAACGGCCAGGGATTTGACGATCAGGCATTGGACGCTCAGGCATTGGGCGATCACGAATCGGGCAATCAGGAGAAACGATGGCGATCACCTTTCGTCAGTTGCAGGTCTTCGTCGCGGTGGCTCATGAGCGGACGCTGACGGCGGCGGCATCGACACTGTTCCTGACCAAGCCGGCAGTCAGCATTGCGCTGGCCGAATTGGAGAAGCAGTGCGGCCGTACGCTTTTCGATCGCCATCGCAACCGACTCCATCTCAACGATCAGGGCCGACGGCTGTTGCCGATGGCGGACGAACTGCTGGCCCGCAGCGAGGCAATCGAGCAGCTTTTCGACAACGACGCTCTGGGCGGGCATCTGCATATTGGTGCCAGCTACACGATCGGTCATCAGTTGCTGCCGTCGCTGCTGCGGGACTTTCGTCTCGAGACCGGGCACCGGGATCAACGGGTCACCATCGCCAATAGCGCGGCAATCTGTGCGTCGCTGGAGGCGTTCGAGCTCGATATCGGCATGATCGAGGGGCGTGCAGCGGGGGAGCGTTTCCACGTGCTGCCATGGCGGCGCGATCGGATGCTGATCGCAGCGGCCCCCGATCATCCATTGGCGCATCGGGGCAGGATGGCGGTTGGTGCGCTGGCGGACTACGGATGGCTGCTGCGAGAGCCGGGCTCGGGGACTCGCGAACAGTTCATGCGCTTCATTGCGCCCCAGCTGCCGCAATGGGAGCTGAGCCTGGAGATCAACTCGGCGGAGGCGATCATCAATGCTGCCGCGGCCGGTCTCGGATTGACGTGTCTGTCCGCACTGGAGGCGCGTCACGCCCTGAACGATGGTCGCCTTGTCGAGATCGAACTGGCGCTGGAAATGACCCGCGAATTCAGCCTGGTGCTGCACCGCGACAAGTATCGCAGCCCGTTGATCGAGCGGTTCGTCGAATTCTGCCGCGATCGGAGTGACAGCTTCGCCACCTGAGCCGTGAACCCGGCCAGCCACCGCGCGCCCCGATTCCGAGAAGCGAACTCGGGGCGCTCGGCCTTGGTGATGCGGGCAGTGGTGAAGTGGACAGTGGTGAAGTGAATAGTGGTGAAGTGGATAGTGTTAAAGCGGACAGCGGCGAAGCGGCTGCCAGTGCAGCGAATCGTTCGCTGGCGGTATCAGCCGCCGAGGAACGACGACATCGCCTTGTCGGTGATCATGCCGCACGCTTTCTTGCCCACCTGATCCTTGAGCTGGGTCAGGCTGAAGGTCTGACCGTTCCCGCCATCGAGCAGCCCGCTAAGGCCTTGCTGGTAGCTGTCGCTCTCCTCGGCCTGACTCTGGCCGCCGATCTTCTCGAGCAGGCTGTTCTTGACCTTGTCGGTGGTGCTTTCGGTATAGCCCTGATCCTGGCAGTAGCCGAGCACGCCGGCCACGTTCTGCATGCTACCCAGATTCATCGAGCCGGAGCCCAGCGAGCTCAGCAGCGACGCGCCGCTGGCGGTGCCCGTACTCTGGGAGGATTGGCCGGACATCATCTCGCCGGCGTTTTTCTTGACGCTATCGAAACTGTAGGCCGAGGCCATCGGCGAGGCCGCGAAGGAGACGGTCAGCAGCGTGGCGGAAAGGAAACGAAGATTCATCAAATGAGACTCCTGGCTGAAAAAGAAACCCTGCAGGCGAGGGTCCGATGAAGCGATTCGCGGCTGGTGACGCCATGTTGACGATGGGCGATGAGACGCCAAGCTAGCGCTGTCCTACGCTAGGGTAACCATGAATGGCCGTGTCGGCCTGGCGAGACGATCTCCGGAAGATCACATTGACCGAAGACGAAACGCCGAACCGGCGTCATGGTCTAGGCTTGGAGTGTCGGAAGGGATCCGATGTTCCCTCGAAAAAAGGAGATGTCATGATTATTACCGTTGGCGAATTCAGGAAAGTGCTCGAAGAGTACGACGATGATCTGGAATTGAGTTTCAGCGGTCTGGAATATCATCGTGTTCCGGCCAAGGGCGAGATGCATCTAGAAGTCGAGTTCGAAGAGAAGATCTTCAGGGACAAGGTGGGCCACATCAAGGTTCATGGCGAGAAGCACTGAGCTTGTCGCTCGGCCTCCGGGCTCCATCGAGATGATCGTTCTCCGGCGCCGCAGTGAACGGGATGCCGCGCGAAGGACGGGCCGCGAAGAACGATGGGGCCCGCCAGGCGCCATGGCGACGTTTCGCCGTGGCGCCCTTTTCCGTTACCGTTACGGCCCACCGATATCAGGGAGCGGCACCCATGGATGATTCAACCGCTGTGACACGGGTCGACGTCGCCATCGTCGGGGCCGGGCCGATCGGCCTGTGTTTCGCCAATGCGTTGTCGCGTCAGGGTGTCAGCGCCATGCTGATCGATCGTCAGCCGCGCTCGGCGATGATGAATCCCGATAGTGATGGCAGAGAGATTGCGCTGACCCGGTCCTCCCAGCAGATCCTCGACAAACTCGATGTCTGGTCGCGAGTCGAGCCGGCCGAACGCGCCCGGATGCGTGGTGCCAAGGTTTTCGATGGCCAGTCGCTATTCGCGATGCAGATCGCGCCGGATGCGTCGAAAGACGAACCGCTGGGTTGCTTGGTGCCCAATCGGGTGATCCGGCGAGCGGCTTATGCGGCGTTGCAGACAACGATACCGCAGGCGTCGGCGCCCGGGCCGGGCGAGATCCTATGGCGTGACGAGCAGGAAATCGCCCACTTCCAGGCAGGCGATACCGCCGTCGATCTCGTTCTCGAGAGTGGCGAGCGCATTCATGCCTCGCTGCTGGTGGCGGCGGACAGCCGCTTTTCCACCACGCGCCGGGCCATGGGTATCCCCGTTCACAGCTATCAGCACGGCCAGCATATGCTGGTCTGCCGCATGCATCATGACGAACCTCATGATCAGACGGCGTGGGAGTGGTTCGGCCACGGCCAGACGCTGGCGCTGCTACCGGTCGATACCCACTGCTCGTCGGTCGTGCTGACGCTCTCTCCGGCGGACATGGAGAAGCAACTCGCGCTGAGCGTCGAAGCGTTCGACGCCGATATCACCCAACGTTTCGGCGGCCGCCTCGGGGCGATGCGTCGGGCCGCCGAACCGCACCGCTATCCGCTGGTCAGCGTCTATGCCGAGCGTTTCGTCGGGCCCCGTCAGGCACTGATCGGCGATGCCGCCGTGGGCATGCATCCGGTGACCGCGCACGGCTTCAATCTCGGCCTGCAGGGACTGTCGCGGCTGGCGGATCTGATCGGTGACGCGCGGGCTCAGGGCGAGGACATCGCCTCGTCATCGCTGCTCAGGCGCTACCAGCGCGAGCAACGTCTGGCGACCGCGCCGCTGTTTGCCGCGACCCTGGCGATCGTCGGTCTGTACACCGATGACCGCACACCGGCCAGGCTATTGCGCAAGGCGGTGCTGCGAGCCGGTGAGGCGGCCTGGCCGGTCAAACGGCTGATCGCCGGCCATCTGATGCGCTCGTCGAACTAGTCGCACTCGACACGTGGCCGCCGGATGCCATTCGTCGGGCGATGCCGGGAAGACTCTGGCTCTCGCCTTTCTCTTCTCAAGACCTTTCTCTCTCAAGAGGAGTTCGTATGGATCTTGCAATGGTGGGACTCGGGCGCATGGGCGCCAACATGGCCGAGCGGCTGGTACGCGCCGGGCACCGCGTGGTGGGCTCTGACCCCAGCGAGGAGGCGATGGCGAAGGCGGCCGAGAAAGGCATCGAGTCGTCGGCATCGCTGGCGGCGGCCGTCGAAGCGTTGCCTGCGCCCAGAATCGTCTGGCTGATGGTCCCGGCCGGCCCGCTGGTCGACAAGCTCATCGCCGAGCTCGAACCGATGTTGTCGAAGGACGACATCGTGATCGACGGTGGCAACTCGATGTACAAGGACACCGTGCGCCGGGCAGAGACGCTGCGCGAGCATCATCTTCACTATGTCGATGTCGGCACCAGCGGCGGTGTCTGGGGGCTGCGGGAAGGCTACAGCATGATGGTGGGGGGCGAGACGCCCATCGTCGATTCGCTCAAGCCGCTGTTCGAAGCCCTGGCGCCGGCCGCCGACAAGGGGTGGGGGCATGTCGGTCCCAGCGGTTCCGGCCACTTCACCAAGATGGTCCACAACGGCATCGAGTACGGCATGATGCAGGCCTACGCCGAAGGTTTCGCGATCATGGAGCGCAAGGATTTCGATCTCGATCTGCATCAGGTCGCCGAGATCTGGCGTCATGGCAGCGTGGTACGCTCCTGGCTGCTCGATCTCACTGCCGATGCGCTGGACAAGAATCCATCGCTCGAGGGCATCGCTCCGTACGTGTCGGACTCGGGTGAAGGCCGCTGGACCGTGGCCGAAGCCATCGAGCTCGATGTCAGCGCACCGGTGATCACGCTGTCGCTGCTCGAGCGTCTGCGTTCCCGCGAGCAGGACTCCTACGGCGACAAACTGCTCTCCGCCATGCGTAACGAGTTTGGTGGCCACGCGATCAAGAAGGACTAGTCCGGCGCTGCTTTCACCACCCGATCGAGACGCTTGAGCTGTCCGCGCGATCTTCATCGGCTACCAGATGTAGTGTCTCGACGCGCCGGGCGGCACAAGCCTCCGGCGCGTTTTGCGTCCCGGGGCACGACTTTTTGACCCTTGACATGGCGTGAGGCGAGCTACCATGCGGGCTCCGTGAGGGCCCGAAACTGTCCACAGGAAAGTCACAGAAAAAGACCACATCTATGCTTGGAAAATGGGTGGGCTACCATATATAGTGTTTTCCAGAAGCAGCGGGGGCGGTGAAAAAACCGGATCCTTACGCTGCCCAAGCCTGCACCATCGGCCGTCGGTGGGCGATTTTTCCTGTCAAGGATGGTTATCATGAGCATCACGATCTATAGCAAGCCTGCCTGCGTCCAGTGCAACGCCACGTATCGCGCCCTGGACAAGCAGGGAATCGACTATACCGTGGTCGACCTGACCCAAGATGCCGCTGCGATGCAGCGTGTCCAGAATCTGGGTTATCGTCAGGTCCCCGTCGTGGTGGCAGGTGAAGATCACTGGGCCGGCTTCCGTCCGGACAAGATCAGCACGCTGGTAGCCTGATCTGACCCTTTCGAATTTGTCGGGCTAGCGTGGAACCGGGTTCCGCGCTGCCGAAAACCGCGCAGGGCGCAGGAGAGCCGTCATGGCTGGGCTGGTCTATTTCTCGACCAAATCAGGCAATACACGGCGCTTCGTCGAAAAGCTGGGATTACCGGCAAACCGGATTCCACTGAACCGAAGCGACCCGTCCCTGCAGATTGAAGAACCCTATATTCTCGTTGTACCGACCTACGGTGATGGCGACCCGCGTTCCGCGGTACCCGCGCCAGTCATTCGTTTTCTGAATGACGAACACAATCGGTCCCTGATTCGCGGCGTGATCGCCGGCGGCAATACCAACTTCGGCCATTCCTTCGGTCTGGCCGGTCGAGTCGTTGCGCAAAAGTGTCAGGTACCGCTTCTCTATCGTTTTGAACTGATGGGCACTGTCGAAGATGTCCATCGAGTCCTCGCAGGAGTGACCGAATTTTGGAAACGCTCAGCCTAGATACCGGTACGGCAGCGCGACCCGCCGCCGGCGCCGAACATAACGCCAAGGCGCTCGACTACCACGCGCTCAACGCCATGTTGAACCTGTACGATGCCGACGGCCATCTGCAGCTCGACAAGGACCGCGAAGCGGCGCGTCAGTATTTTTTGCAGCACGTGAACCAGAATACGGTGTTCTTTCACTCGCTGAAGGAAAAGCTCGATTATCTGGTGGAAGAGAGCTACTACGAGCAGAGCGTGCTCGATCAGTACGATTTCAGCTTCGTCACCGCGTTGTTCGATCAGGCCTATGCGGCGAAGTTTCGCTTCCAGAGTTTCCTGGGCGCGTTCAAGTATTACACCAGCTACACACTCAAGACGTTCGACGGCAAGCGCTATCTCGAGCGTTTCGAAGATCGTGTCTGCATGGTCGCGTTGAGTCTGGCTCGCGGCGACGAGACGCTGGCCAAGCAGCTGGTCGAAGAGATCATTCATGGCCGCTTCCAGCCGGCGACGCCGACCTTCCTCAACTGCGGCAAGCGTCAGCGCGGTGAGCTGGTGTCGTGCTTCCTGCTGCGCATCGAAGACAACATGGAGTCCATCGGGCGCTCGATCAATTCGGCGCTGCAGCTCTCCAAGCGTGGTGGCGGCGTGGCGTTCTCGCTCTCCAACATTCGTGAAGCCGGCGCCCCGATCAAGCGTATCGAGAACCAGTCCTCCGGCATCATTCCGATCATGAAGATGCTCGAAGACGCCTTCTCCTACGCCAACCAGCTGGGCGCGCGTCAGGGCGCGGGTGCGGTCTATCTCAACGCGCATCATCCGGACATCCTGCGGTTCCTCGACACCAAGCGCGAGAACGCCGACGAGAAGATCCGGATCAAGACGCTGTCGCTGGGCATCGTGATGCCGGACATCACCTTCGAGCTGGCCAAGCGCAACGAGGACATGTACCTGTTCTCGCCCTACGACGTCGAGCACATCTACGGCGTGCCGTTCGGTGACATCAGCGTCACCGAGAAGTACGAAGAGATGGTCGCCGACGGGCGTATCCGCAAGAAGAAGATCAACGCCCGCGAGCTGTTCCAGACCATCGCCGAGCTGCAGTTCGAATCCGGCTACCCGTATCTGATGTTCGAAGACACGGTCAACCGCGCCAATCCGATCCACGGCCGGATCAACATGTCGAACCTGTGCTCGGAGATTCTGCAGGTCAACACGCCGACCGAGTACGACGACGATCTCGGCTACCGTCAGATCGGCGAGGATATCTCCTGCAACCTGGGCTCGCTCAACATCGCCAAGACCATGGATTCGCCGAACTTCGGCACCACGGTGGAAGCGGCCATTCGCGGTCTGACCGCGGTCTCCGAGATGAGCAACATCACCTCGGTGCCGTCGATCGCCGAAGGCAACGCCAAGTCGCACGCCATCGGCCTGGGGCAGATGAACCTGCACGGTTATCTGGCGCGTGAGCACATCCTCTACGGTTCGGAAGAAGGGTTGGATTTCACCAACATCTACTTCTATACCATCGCGTTTCACGCCATTCGCGCTTCCAACCGCATCGCCATCGAGCGCGACAAGCGCTTTGCCGGCTTCGAGAAATCGACCTATGCCAGCGGTGAATACTTCGACAAGTACACCGAGCAGGCGTGGGAGCCGAAGACCGAGAAAGTGCGCGGGCTGTTCGAGAAGAGTGGTATCGAGATCCCGACCCAGGACGACTGGCGCGAGCTGAAGGCGTCGGTCATGGCTCATGGGCTCTTCAACCGTAACCTGCAGGCGATCCCGCCGACCGGTTCGATCTCGTATATCAACAACTCCACCTCGAGCATCCACCCGGTGACGTCCAAGGTCGAGATCCGCAAGGAAGGCAAGCTGGGTCGCGTCTACTACCCGGCGCCGTATCTGACCGACGACAACCAGGAGTACTACCAGGACGCCTACGAGCTCGGCCCGGAAAAGATCATCGATACCTACGCCGAGGCGACGCAGCACGTCGATCAGGGCCTGTCGCTGACGCTGTTCTTCCGCGACACGGCGACCACCCGTGACGTCAACCGCGCGCAGATCTACGCCTGGCGCAAAGGTATCAAGACGATCTATTACATTCGTCTGCGTCAGGCCGCCCTCGAGGGGACGGAAGTCGAGGGCTGCGTTTCCTGCACTCTGTGATCGTCCTTCCATAACGACCGACTTTGCGTGAACGCGCCGGGAAACGATGGCGAAACGTCTTTCCCGGCGCCAACCGAACGAGAGCACTCCCATGGATATGCCCGCTACCTCTGCCGCCCGTCACCTGAATCGGGTCGATGCGATCAACTGGAACCGTCTCCAGGACGACAAGGACCTGGACGTCTGGAACCGCCTGACCGGCAACTTCTGGCTGCCGGAGAAGATTCCGCTCTCCAACGACATTCCCGCCTGGAATACGCTGACGGAGAAGGAGCAGCAGCTGACGATCCGCGTTTTTACCGGTCTCACGTTGCTCGACACCATCCAGGGAACGGTGGGCGCGCCGGCACTGATCGAAGATGCGGTAACCGCCCATGAAGAGGCGGTTATCACCAACATCAGCTTCATGGAGTCGGTCCATGCGCGCTCCTACAGCTCGATCTTCTCGACGCTGTGCACCACGCGCGATGTCGACGACGCCTATCGCTGGAGCGAAGAAAACCCGTTCCTGCAGAAGAAGGCCGAGCTGATTCTCGAGCGCTATCGCGCCGAAGACCCGCTGATGCGTAAAGTCGCCAGCACCTTCCTGGAGTCGTTCCTGTTCTACTCCGGCTTCTATCTGCCGATGTACTGGTCGAGCCGCGCCAAGCTGACCAATACCGCTGATTTGATTCGTCTGATCATTCGCGACGAAGCGATCCACGGTTACTACATCGGCTACAAGTTCCAGCGTCAGTTGGCCAAGCTACCGGCGGAGCGTCAGGAAGAGGTCAAGATCTACGCTTACGAGCTGCTGCACGAGCTCTACGACAACGAGGTCAAGTACACCGAGTCGCTCTACGACGACGTCGGCTTCACCGAGGACGTCAAGAAGTTCCTCCACTACAACGCCAACAAGGCGCTGATGAATCTGGGCTTCGAAGCGCTGTTCCCGGCCAGTGTCACCGATGTCAGCCCGGCGATCCTCGCCGCGCTGTCGCCGGGGTCCGACGAGAACCATGACTTCTTCTCCGGCTCCGGCTCCTCCTACGTCATCGGCAAGACGGTCAGTACGGAAGACGACGACTGGGCGTTCTGAGTTTCATGCGAGAACGGGTCACCCTGTTTCCTGAAAACCGCCTCCGGGCGGTTTTTTCATGTCGGCACGAGTTGGTACGACAATGTCAGGCTTTGACGATTTGGTGATTCGCCCTTTCACGCTCACTGCACACTGCCTGCACGAAACGGCGAGATAGTGCTCCTGCACCGCGTCTCGGTGCGCAACCGGAGTCGAAGTCATGAAATTTCATCACAAATCACTCATCGCGCTGGCCGTTGCCGCTTCCACCTTGTCACCGCTGGCCCTGGCTGCATCCACCGAACAACCCAAACAGCCCGCGCCTCACGAAGCGCGAATGGCACATGCCAACCCGCTCAAGGATGCCGTGGTCGCCAGCTGGAATCTCGACAAAGACGAGCTGGCCAGTCTGGCCCAGGCCGACAGCGATTTCCGCGCAGGTCTCAAGCAACTGCACGGTGATTCGAATGACGGCGACAACAAGGCTGAACCCGAGCAGCGTCGCGCGGCGATGGAATCACTGCTCGAACGGCAGCGTGAACAGTTGGCTGGCGTGCTGACCGACGAACAGCTGCACGCCTACCAGATGCTGGAGCGCCCGCGGCCCGGGATGATGCGTCATCACGGTGGCCCGAAGATGGATCCCGAGCAGATGACCGCACAGCTGGAGAAACGCTATGCGCCGCTGTTCGCGACCTGGGATCTCAATCAGGACCAGAGCGCCGAGGTGCTGAATGCCGAACGCACCTTCTTCGATGGCCTGCATCAACTGAAGCGTCCCGATGCCAAAGCTGACGACGCGACAAAAGACTCCCGCGGCGCCCAGTTCAAGCAGTTGCTCGAACAGCGCCACAGCGCGCTTGCCGAGGTGCTCGACGACGAGCAGGTTGCCGCCTTCGAGGCGCTGACCCAGCCGCCGCGCGGCCCGCACAACGGCCCGCATGGTGGCCCGAATCACGGCCCGCAACCGAAGCACGAAGCGCCCGCAGCCGGCTGAAGCCATCGCTGCGACTCATCGATTGTCAGCGAGGCGAGCCCTTCTCCGGAAGGGCTTTTTCGTGTCTCCAACTCATACCATTGCCTGACGTCCCTAGCCGCAGTTGTTAGTCTTTAGCCGAACCTGCATTGTCATCCAACCTCTGCGATCGGAAACCCCCTCATGGAAGATCAATGGCTCGCCTGGGCCAAACGGCTCTCGGCCCTGGCCGATACTGGGCTGCACTACTGCCACGACAAGTTCGACCGCGAGCGCTATGAAGAGGTCGCCGAGCTCTCGACCGCGATGATGGCGGCGCTGGGCGATATTCCCATCGGTCGGGTAAATCTGGCGCTGGGCGAGGGCGAAGGGCACGTCACGCCCAAGATCGATGTGCGCGCGGCGATCATCGACGACGGCAAGATTCTGCTGGTGAAAGAGAAGATGGACGGGCGTTGGACGATGCCCGGCGGCTACGCCGAAATCGGGCTGTCGGCAGCCGACAACACGGTCAAGGAGGTGTGGGAAGAAGCCGGCGTCACGGTCGCGGTCAAACGGCTCTACGCCATCCGCCACAAGGCCAGGCACGCCTACCCGCCGGACGTGCTCGATTTCTACAAGCTGTTCTTCCTCTGCGAGCGCCTCGACGGTGCGCCGCTCGATCCCGGCCATGAAGTGCACGATGCCGCCTATTTCTCGCCCGCCGAGCTGCCGCCGCTCTCGGAGCCTCGCGTCATCGCGCGGGACATTGCCGATGCCTTCGATTTCCATGCCGACCCGCATCGCGCGGCGCTGATCGATTGAGTCATTTGTCGCCGACGTTAAACCTCCTGACCTCGAGGCGGTCTATTCAAGGGCAGGGCTTCCCTGCATTGGGACGAGTGGAAACTGACGGGAGGGGTAATGAACGCACAGAAGATTCTTTCGCAGATCATGAAGCAGGCTGGCGGTGGCGGTAAATCGTCGTCTGGCAATAGCGGCTTCGACGTCAAGTCGCTGATGGGCGGCGGTGCGCTGGGCATGCTGATCGGCAGCAAGCGTGGTCGCAGCATGGGTGGCAAGGCGATCAAGTATGGCGCATTGGCCGGCCTCGGCGCGCTGGCGTGGAAGGCCTGGCAAACGCACCAGGAGAAGTCCTCCGCGCCCGACGCCGCAGCCACCACCGAGACCGGCCGGCCGCTGGAACAGCTCTCCGGCGAACCTCAGGAGACGCGAAGTCTGTTGATTCTGCGCTCGATGATCGCCGCCGCCCGTGCCGACGGCCACATCGATGCCCAGGAGCGCGCCGCATTGGCCGAGCAGATCGACGCACTGGGCGCCGACGATGAACTACATGCGTGGGTCGAACAGCAGATGGCCGCGCCGCTGGATGCCGATGCGATCGCCCGCAATGCCGATTCACCCCAGGCGGCGCGCGAGGTCTATCTGGCCAGCGTGGCGATCGTCGATGAGCAGAATCCGATGGAACGAGCCTGGCTTGATCAACTGGCGGCGGCGCTCAAGCTCGACGGCGATCTGTGTCGAACGCTCGAGCGGCAGGCGTCGGAAGCATCGATTTAAGCGGGGCTGTGGCATCGCGCCCGAGGTTCGGCCTCGGGTTGGCGCTGCGTCAGGGTGCCGAAAAACGCCGCCAGGGATAGCAATGCCACCAGGCTGCCATAGGCGTAGGTGGTAGGGATCAGACCGAAATGTTGGGTCGCGATGCCGCCGCAAAGCGCCAGGGTGCTGGCCGACAGGTAACAGATCACGTAGAACGCGGCCATCAGCGCCGACCGTTCGGTAGGCGGCGCCAGCGGCATGACGACGCGCATCGCGCCCATGAACGCGGCGCCGAAGCCGATACCGGCGATCGCCGTGCCCACCAATAGGATCGCAACCGACTCCCGATAGACTCCCAGCAGCAGGCCGGCCATGCCGACGATCAGACAGGCGGTGCCCAGCAGCACGGCCAGCCTTGGTGGTTTGGCGCGCAGGATCAGCACGCTGATGCCGCCAATGAAGGGCAGCAGAAACGTGATCAGGCAACCTACCAGCGGATTGTGTACGCCGCTGATCGTGCCCACCAGCGTCGGCCCCAGCGATAACGAAAAGCCGCCCAGCGCCCACGACGAGACCACGGCCGGAATGACCCGGAACAGCGGACCGCGCACGGCGGGCGGGATTGTCGCGCGGGGGCGAAGCGCCGCCAGTGCGCCGGGCCTTGGCGTTACACTCTCCGGGATCCGACGCAGATACAGCCCCATGACGACGAGCATGACGATCAGGACCCCGTAGATCAGGCGCATGGGCGCCGGGGCGTAGGTCACCAGCAGCCCGGCGATGAGCGCACCGATTCCCATCCCGGACAGCGGCGCGATGCTGGCCAGCACCGGGCCGCGGGTATGATCGCTGTCGAGCATCGCTGCCGCCAGCGCGCTGGTTACGATCCCAGTGGCGATGCCTTGCAGGATTCGCGCCGCCAGTACCCACGCAAGCCCGTCGGCGACCAGGAATAACCCCAACGACAGGATCTCGCCCACGATGGCGATGGCGACGACCGGGCGTCGGCCGATGTAGTCCGATAGCGAGCCGGTGGTGAGCAACGCCAACAGCAGCGCGAACACGTAGCTGGCGAAGACCAGCGTCAGCCAGGTCGTCGAGAAGTGCCAGGTCGACTGGTAGATCTGATACAGCGGCGTCGGAGCGCTCGAGGCGGCGAGGAACGTCACCATCAATACCGCGTAATAGACCAGCGACCCGAGCCTGGGCGCGGGGTAGACATTGGTCGAGCTGCAAGGGGTAGGCGGTGACATCGAGGAATCCGTTAATGCTAAAATTTTGCGTTAATGATAGTCTGACCGTGCCCGGCGAATAAAGCAAACGCTTTGCGTTTAGTAGCGGAACGATGGATGTACCTTATCCGCACCAGGTTTCATTTCGCCGGTTTTAGTCGATTGGATTCATCGAACAGCGCTTGCGGAGAGAGTCATGGCGATCAAGGAAGCCGTTAGGCCAGGGGGGCGCAGCGCCCGCGTGCAGGAAGCGGTCCATCAAGCCGTTCGCGAGCTGCAGACCATCAAGGCTCGAGACGAGCTGACAGTGCCGCAGATCGCCGAGCGCGCCGGGGTTACACCTTCGACGATCTATCGTCGCTGGGGCAATCTTTCGGAGCTGGTGGCCGACGTCTCGGTGGAGCGGATGCGTCCCGACGAGGATCCAGCGGATACCGGCACGCTTGCGGGTGACCTGCTGGCCTGGGGGCAACATTACCTCGAGGAGATGACATCGGTGCCGGGTCAGCGCGCGCTCAACGACGTCATGGCTAGCGCTCATGACGAGCGGCGAGAGCGCTGCTGCCGTTACAGCGAATCCCTGATGACGACGTTGCACGATCGAGCCCTCTCCCGCGGCGAAACGCCGCCGCCGATCTGCAAGCTCATCGATGGCGTGGTCGCGCCGATGACGTATCGCCTTCTCTATGACCGCGATTCGGCAACCGTCGACAATCTGCAGCGTTGGATCGACTGCACGCTGCAAGACGGTGACGCCGGGGTCGCATGCCGCCAATAAATCCGTTGACTGTCATATCAGCTTGGCTGCCACCAGCAGGTCGGCGACAGACTGAAAGGTCCCATCGGGAATCGGGTCTCCATTACCGGCGCGTCTGGCGATGCTCTTGGCCAGCTCCGCATCTGCCGACCGCGGAATATGCCGAGGAATCGAGCTCGCCAGCAGAGCGGTCGCCTGTGAGGGGTCTGCCTTGCAGGTGACCAGCGGTACCGGTGTTTCGCCACGTACGTAGCGGATGCCGACCAACCAACCATCTTCGGTGCCGATCATCATCGAGGCATGTTGTACGCCGACCTTGGCATTCAACTGATGCATTTCACGGCGGCGTTTGCGGCGCTCCTGGTTCATCGTCGGATCGCCTTCCTGATCCTTGCGCTCGCGCTTCTGTTCGGTTTTGGTCATGCGCTGGTCGCGCCGAAACAGCCAGCGCTGCAACATCACGTCGAAGCCCCCGACCAGCAAGAACGCGATCAATGCGGTGATGACCAGTGGCTGCAACAGATCGATGAAAGTGCCCTGGATGCAACCGAAGCCGCAACTTGAGGATTCCATCAACGATTGCAGACCGAGCCGATAGACGATGACCAGCGCAACGGCCAGGGCCAGCATCTTGAATAGCGACTTCAGGAACTCGGTCAGGCCGCGCACCGAGAAGATACGCTTGAAACCCTGTACCGGGTCGATCTTCTCCGCCTTGGGCAGCACCGGTTCGGTGGCGAAGACGAAACCCTGCGAGACCACGATGTTGGTCAGCACGATGATCACGAAAGTGAGCGCCACCAGCGGCAACACCGACAGCAGCAAAACCTCTCCCGCCTGCGCCACCAGGCGTGGCCATAGCGAGTCGAAGGGTTCGGTATAGAGCTGCGCTGTCGTGTCGAGCAGGCCCCGGACGCGTGCGATGATGTCGCTGGCGCTGACCGCGATGTAAAGCGTGCAGGCCAGCATCACCATTGCCGTGACCAGATCCGCGCTTTTGGAGACCTGGCCCTTTTTGCGCGCATCGCGAAGTTTCTTCGTCGATGGCGGTAGTGTCTTCTCTTCGGAAGGTTGCTCGCTCATGCGCTCATGGTGTCATGTCGGTTTCTGCCGAATCTCAAGCCATCTGAGTCTCGAGGTTGCTGCCGTCACCGGCGTAATCCTCATGATTGAAATCGTCCCAGCCCGATTCGGGCAGGTGGCCCTCTTCAGTGTAGAAAGCGTATTCGTCGCGACGGTATTCGAAGATGCTCTGGTCATCGGGCGCATCGCGCTGACCGTAGTTCTGCATATACTCTTCGAGAAACTCGTAGCGGTTCAAGCCATCTTCGGTCAGCAGACCGTCCTCGTCCAGGGACGTGAAGAGATCCTTGAGATCGGCTTCATGGCTCTCGAGTGCATTGGTGCGCTTGATGTCCTGGACGATGGAGAAGGGTAACGTCGCGAGCGTCAGTGCGGCAGATACCCAGAAAAGCGGACCGGTGGCGGCGCGAGCAACGGCAATACCCTTGAGCGCCGCGAGCGAGGAAGCGCCCCCGGCAAGGCCGAAGGCACCAGCGGCGACGGTCACGGCGCCCTGGCCGATGGTGGCACCATCGCCACTGTCGGCGCCGCGCTTGATCATCAGCCCACCGAGCGCGATATCCAGCGCGCCGGTGGCCGAGTTGGCTGCGCCATCCAGAACCCTCAGGAAGGAGCTCACGGAACGTGTCGTCGTGGTGGCGTCGGGCAATGCCGGGTTCTTGGCGAATCCGTCCTTGGCGCCTTTGACGACTTTCCCGGCGTCGTCATAGGAGATATCCAGTTTCTTGGCCAGGGTCTCCTGATCGCCGACAGGAGCATCCTTGATGATCTGCTGCATGTTGTCGCTGAAACGCTCCCACGTATGAGGATCGGGAGCGGGTGCCTTACCCTTGACCTTGTCGTCGCCCCAGATCTGCGGCAGCGTCTTGTCGAGGCCCAGCATGGCATTGACGTTAGTGCCATTAACCTTGTCGATGATGTTGCTACCGAGATTGACGAAATGCTGGCTGGCGCCGAAGAAGCTGATGAATTCCTTGGCGATCGCCATGCGTCCTTCGGTGGTGTCGGCGAGTGAACCACCCTTGCCGGCCAGCTGATAGATGCCCGAAGCGAGCGAGATCAGACCGCCGGCCGAACCCAGCGCGCCGTTGCCGTTGAGCGTGCCGATCAGCGACATCATGCCGCCATTGGTCTTTTCGTTGAGCGCCTTGTAGACGCCGTTCTTCATCAGACCATCGATATCCTTTTGGGTGATCGAGCCATTCTTCTGGAAGCGATCCCCAAGCTCCTGTAGCGCCTTGCCGAAGTTCTTCGCCGTCTGCTGATCGTTGAGGTATTCGTTGACGAACTTATCGATCGTCTCCGCCGTGCGTCGTGGAATATCGACACCGGCGCGCTTGAGTGCGGTCAGAACGGTCTTGACCACGTCCTGGGTCGCGGTCGCGGTATTGGCATCGTTGATCTGGTCGGGATTGGCGATCAGGTCGTCGAGATCGGTGACCATCGAATCGACCTGCAGATTCTGGGCGAATTCAGCTGCCTTGTCGGTCTCTTCGGTCGCCGGGAATAGCGTGGAGAGGGCATTGTAGGTCTTCGAAATATCCTGTTCGGCGAGTTCGCCCTGTCCGCTCTCGCGGAGGTCGTTGATGTAATCGATGTACGCCTCGCTGAACGCCGTTTCCTCCAGCCGAGAGGCGATATCATCTTTGTTGGCGACCTTGCTGACGGCGCCTGTCTGTGCCGATGCGTAATCCTTCTGCACGGCTTCGGAGGCAAACAGGTCGCCAAGACGAGCATCGAGTTTTTCGCCATCGACGACCGATGACAGATCGTCGCCGCTAGCGTGATCGAGACTCAGTCCCTCGGAGAGGTCGAGTCCGACCAGATCCAGACCGTTTTCGAGCGCACCCTGGGCGCGCAGGGCTCGGTAGAACTGGGCGCGCTCGTCGTTCTTGTCGATGCTGCCGTCTTCGATGCCCGCCTTCCAGTCCTTGATCAGGTTCTGCCAGGTCAGCTCGCTGACGGTCAACTTGCGTGAACTGTCGTCCGGGTCGGTCTCGCTGGTCTCCATCGACTGAATGTCGACATCGCTGAAGACTGGCAGGTCGTGATCGCGCCGCGCCGTATCCAGCTCCGCATTATCCGCGAGGCGTTGAGTATTGGTCTCGCCGCCGTGCTTCGACCAGTAGCCGTCGAAGACATTGGTGACCTTGTCGCCGTCGTCACCCGCGGCACTACCGATTCGCGCGCGCAAATTATCGTTGACCTGAGTCACGGCATCGCTCGCGTTGACGCCCTCCCTGACCTTGCTGTCGATCAGGTTCTGGTAGAGCTGCGACAGCGTTTCAGAACTGTCGATATGCAGAATGTTGCGGCTGTCGGTGAGCGTGCCGCCGGCCATGGCAGAGGCCAGGGCGTTGAGGTTGTCTTCGTAGCTCGGGTTATCTGTCACGGTGTTGTCGGCGAGAAAATTGTCGTACCCGGCATAACCGGCGCTGATGGCGTCGTCCTTGCCGCCGTGACGATCCCAGTAGCCGTTGAAGACGTTGAGACCGTCATCGCTATCTTTTCCGGTATTGCTTAGCGCGTTGCCGGTGCGGTCAAGCAAATCGCTCTTGGCGTCGTCGATGGCCGCCTGAAGATCCGGGGCGTCGCCGCGCTCACGCTGCTGGTCGAGCTGATACGCCACCAGCTGGCTGAACTGGCTGGCGGCGTCTCCCGTCAGCGGTCTCACCTTGCGGTCGTCGATATCGATGCCTTCGGCCATGTCGGAGGAGAGCGAATTCAGCGTGTCGTCGTAGGCGATGTCGGCCTCGTCGCGATTGGCCAGATAGCTCTCCTGGGCCAGCTCCTCGGTGTCCTCTTCGCCACCGTGACGCTTGAAATAGCCGTCGAAGACATTGGCGACGTCGCCACCGCCGACGCTGTCGATGCGCTCGCGCAGATCGTCGTTGACGTGATCCATCGCTTCCTGAGTATCGTCGCCCTGATCGATCCGGTTCTGGATCAGATTCTTGTAGAGTTGGGAGAGCGTGTCCGATGAGTCGAGATGCAGGATCTTGCGCTGGTCGGTCAGCGTGCCGCCGGCCATCCCCAAGGCCAGGGCATTGAGCTTGTCCTCGTAGTCGGGGTTGTCGGTCAGCGTGTTATCGGCCAGATAACCGTCGTAGGCGTCATAACCCGCGTCGATCGCGGCCTCTTCGCCGCCATGGCGCTTCCAGTAGCCCTCGAAGACATCGAGTCCCTTGTCGGCGTTGCGGTCGGCGTTGTCGAGGGCATGTCCGATGCGATCGAACAGCGCTTTCCTGGCGTTGTCGATCGCCTTGGACAGGTCGGGGTTCTTGCCGTCGGCGCGCTGGGCGTTGAGCTCGGCGGTGACCAGCTTCTCGAACTTGTCTGCGGCGTCTCCCGTCAGGCTGGAAACCCGGCGCTTGTCGATGTCGATGCCTTCCGCCATGTCCACCGCCAAAGAATTCAGCGTGTCCTCGTAATCCTGACTGCCGGGCTCGAGAGTTTCCTTCTCCTTGCCGCCATCCCCGGCCATCTTCTGCGCCAGCTTGAGCAAGGAGGTGAAAACTTGAGTGGGGGCGGACGAGATCGTGCTTTTGTCGAGGGTGACATCATCGTTGACGCGCATCGGCTTGTTCTCTCTGGAAGGCGTTGGCTCGAGGACGCCGACGTTCGATCCATGAAAAGGACGGGGCGGCATCGCGGGAAAACGTCTCCAGTATTCAGGCGCCGGATGACGACCCGATGGCAGCGGCGAAACGCTGAGTAACGGACTGTATGGCTTTAGTGGGGCGGAAGACGGCTATCGCATGGCGCCGAGAATGGCCTCGAGGCGGCCCATGTTGAGATTGACGATATCGAGTTGATCCACCATCAACGGAATCAGGAAGACCACGTAGATCAGCATCAGGAAGGCGAACAGCAGGTTCTTGATCGGCAGCGAGAGATCGAAGGCGTGGAGATTGGGCGCCATCCTGGCGACGTAGGCCAGCATCAGGTCGGCGATCAGCAGCGCGATCACCAGCGGGGCGATCATCAACACGCCGATTTCCATCACCTGATCGAGCAGCCCGAGCAGGGCCATCGCCGAGGTTTGCGACAACAGCGGGATGAAGTCCACCGCCGGCCACAGCGCGTAGCTGCGATAGAAACCGTCGAGCAGCAGCATGAAACCACCCGTGATGAAAAACAGTGCCAGCAGCGTGATCGTCATCAATGTCGAGGTCACGCCGGACTCGGTGGCCCCCATCGGGTCGACGATCTGCGCCATGGTCGAGCCGCGTTGCAGATCGATCAGTTCTCCGGCGACCTCGGCGGCCCAGAACGGCACGCCGAACACCAGGCCGATAGCGACGCCGACCAGCAGTTCCTTGATCACCATGCCGGCGACGCTGAAGGTCGACAAGGTCTCCGCGTTCACCATCGCATCGAAAAGCGGCACGGTCAGCGGCATCGAGATCGTCACCGCCACGGCGGAGCGGATCATGCCGGTCAGTCCCAGTCGATTGAACGCGGGTGTGACCAGCACCATTCCCAGTGCTCGCGCCACACCGACCGCCGCCGCGGCTATCAGTGGATAGGCGAAGTCGGTGAGGAACTGAGCAAAATCTTCGTAGTTCATGCGCGCGGCTCGTTGAAGCTGGCGCCGAGCCTAGCGTGACCAGGCGGCAAAATTATCCAACACCTGATCGGTGATGTTGACGATCTGACCAGCGAGCAGGGGGCCTGAGACGATCAGCACCAATAGCACTGCCACCAGTTTGACCGCCTGGGGCAGTGTCTGGTCCTGAATCTGGGTCAACGCCTGCAACAGACCCACACCGAAACCGACGGCGATCGCCACGAGCAGTGCGGGTGCCGAGACCAGCAGCACCGTCCACAGGGCGTTTTTCATCAGTGAGAGGAAAATGTCGTCCGTCATCCTAGCCGCCTCCGTAGCTCAGAATCAGTCCATGCATGAGTCGCGACCAGCCGTCCACGGCCACGAACAGGAAGATCTTCAACGGAATCGAGATCAGTGTCGGGGAAACCATCATCATTCCCATCGCCATCAGCACATTGGAGACGATCAGGTCGATGATCAGAAACGGGATGTAGAGCAGGAAACCGATCTCGAAGGCGCGGGTCAACTCGGAGCTGACGAAAGCCGGTATCAGCACGATCAGGTCATCACTCTTCAGATCCTCGCGCGCCTCGTCCGACCACAGCGTGCGGGTGGCATCGATGAAAAATGCTCGCTCGCGCTCGCTGGCGTAGCGGGACAGATACTCCTGCAACGGCCCGCGTAGCGCCTCGCCGGTCTGCTTGATCTCCTCGACGTTGGCCAATCCTGCCGAGCGCTGTTCGAACTGGTGGGCCATCTCCCCGATCAGTGGCGTTGTGATGTAAACCGTCAGGATCAGCGCAATGCCGTAGAGCACTAGGTTGGGCGGCGTCTGCTGCACGCCGAGGGCGTTGCGGATCAGAAACAGCACTACCGAAATCTTGAGAAAGCCCGTCATCGTGACCACCGCCAACGGCACCAGGCCGATAGTGGCGACCACGATGATGATCGCGATCAAGTTGGGCTGGAACTCAGTCATCCCCGGCGTGTCCTTCATCGAGCGCGAGCCTTACGATCTGTACCCCGATGGCGTCGCCGATCGCGACCAGGCGCCCACGCCCCATCCGCCGGCCGTTGACGACCAGGTCCACGGCTCGCTCCGGTTGGCGTTCCAGCGGCAGTACGCTGCCTTCACCGAGCTTGCGCAGCTCGCCGAGCGACAGTTCCAGCCGGCCCAGCTCGCAGGTCAGCTGTACCGGCAGGTTATCCATGACAGCATCGGCTTCCAGCGAGGGTTGGATGGGCGATTCTTTTTTGTCCACAGGGGGTTCGCTCATGACACTCTCTTCGAGGGATGAATTCGCGTGTGACTCAGGACGATTCGCGATCAACGGCCCAGTGGCCTGAAGTCCGGTTTCGCCAAAACGAGCGCGGCAGCCGAAGTGATCGGCCAGATTCAGTTGGGCCTCATCGTCCGTCGCCGTATCGAGCATGACCACATCGCCGGGACGCAGGCTGCGAAACTCGCCCAGCGTCAGCGTTTGCCGGCCACACTCGACCCGAAGTGTGGAGATGATGCCATTGGCCGGCGCTCGCTGTGCCGGAAAGGCACGGTCGAGCTGCGGCAGCAGCCGCTCGGCGGTCGGAATGGCAAGATCGAGGGCCAGCGGGTGAGATTCGCCATCGAGCTCGAGGATGAAACAGAGACGCATCGTGGACTCGGGCGGTGCCGATTTGCCGGGTATCAGACGAATGCCCGCGCCCAGTGAAGCCTCCAGCGGCTCTAGCCAGTCGAGCCAGACGACTTCCAGCCACATCGCGGCCAGCTCGCGGTCGACCTCGTCCAGACCGCGGCGGCGATCGGGATGCTGACCGAGACGCTCGAAGGCTCGAGCGCTACCGCTTAGGGTTAGCCGTTCCTCGCCAAGACAGAGCGTGATCGCCTGCGCTTGTTCGACCTGCGTGTCTTGGTCGAGCAGACGCAGGCTGGCCACATGGCCGTGCCAGTCGAAGCCGAGCGGCTGGCGGGGCACGTGCAGGGCGTTATGCAGCGCGAGCCGGGAGGCCTCGACGCGTGGCAGTGCCGATATCGCCAGCGGGGTGACTCGGGCCGCTGTGGTGTCGCTCGGCGAATCGGTCGTGTCAAACAAGGGCTGGAATCGAGTCTCGGGCGGCGCCGACGACAGGTTCGTCATGTGATGTCTCCTTGCCCCTGGCGCGCCTCTTCCATCTCCAGTTCCGCCAGACGCTCGGCATTTATCGCCATGGTGAGCTGTTGATCGGTTTGCAGACGTTCCAGCGCCCGCTGGGCGCGCAGGCGTCGACCCCATTCGGCGGCCTGTGCATCGCGTTCTTCTTCGGCGAGCTTGAGATGACGCGCCTGCGATCGGCGCTCGTAAAGCAGCGTCTCTCGATGCGCGGCGTCGTCGGCCATCGTCTGTTGCCAGTCGGCCAGCGCTTCGGCGTTGAGCGGGCGATTCTCGCTGGCCTCGAATTGTGCCTGGTCCCGTTGATTGGCGCTGCGTTGGTGTTCCACCAACGATTGCTCCAGTACCTGACACTGTGCCGCCAGATCTTTGCAGTGGCGCTGGCCTGTCGCCAAGGCTTCTTCAGCCAGACGCGTGCGCTGACGTCGCAGCTGCATCAGGCGTTCGAGCTGATGCGGTGAGGTCATCGGGCGAGCTCCCTGAGCCGCTTCAGAGTCTCTGTAAAATCGCTGAGGTCATCCCGCGACTGGCGCAAAAAGTCATTGATCGCGGCATGCTTGCGAATCGCTTCATCGGTGGCGGCATCGCTGCCTTCACGATATTCGCCCACCTGCAGCAGCAGCTCGACATCACGATAGCGTGCCATCAGGTCGCGAATCTTGCCGGCGTCGTGGCGGTGGTCCTTGCTGGCGACGGTCTCCATCAAACGGCTTCGGCTGGCCAGCACGTCGATCGCCGGGAAGTGATCACGGCGGGCGAGATCGGCACTCAACACGATATGTCCGTCGAGAATGGCGCGCGACTCCTCGGCGACCGGGTCGAGCGTGCCATCACCTTCGGTCAGCACCGTGTAGATTGCCGTGATGCTGCCACCGGAAGCGCCGCCGGGGCCGGCGCGTTCGAGCAGTCGGGGGAGAGCGGCGAACAGCGACGGCGGATAGCCGCGCCGGGTTGGCGGCTCGCCGGCGGCGAGACCGATCTCGCGCTGAGCGCGAGCAAAGCGGGTAAGACTGTCGACCAGTAACAGCACGTCACGTCCCTGGTCGCGGAAATACTCCGCCACGCTGGTCGCGACCAGCGCGGCGCGGGCCCGCTCGATCGCCGGACGGTCCGAGGTGGAGACGACGCAAACGGTACGGCGTCGAGCCTCGGCATCGAGCTGGACGTCGAGCAGCTCTCGCACTTCACGCCCACGCTCTCCTACCAGCCCGAGGACGACGACTTCCGCGCTACTGCCTTTGACAATGGCTGAGAGCAACGAAGATTTACCCACACCGGGTTCCCCGAACAGGCCGATACGCTGGCCTCGGGCGACCGTATTGAGCGCGTCGATGGCGCGCACGCCAAGTGCCAGAGGATGCTCGATCAGTTGGCGGGTCAAAGGGGGGGGAGGCTCTGCATGCACAGGATACTCGTGCAGAGAGCCGTCGGTTCGTGAAGCGTTGGCGGTTAGTGGAGAGGCGGATTGTGAGGCGTCGACCGACGGCGCCGGCGGGGTGTCCAGCCACTTGCCGAGCGGGCTGATCACGCGGCCGAGCAGATCATCGCCGACGGCCACGCCCTGAGCGCGGCCGGTGGCGATCACCTCGCTGCGGGTCGATAACCCCTGCAGCTCGCCGATCGGCGAGAGCACGGCGTCTTCTTCCTCGAAGCCGATCACCTCGGCAGCGATGCGACGACCGCTGACGGGGTCACGCAGGTAACAGAGTTCACCGATGCTGACGCCTTCGATACTGGCGTGGATCAATAGGCCTCGAATCCGTCGCACTCGGCCGTTGATCTGGCGGGTTTCGGTCTGCGCGATACGTTCGCCGAGCCTCGGCAACAGACCGTCGAGCGCTGTGAGGGCGTCGTCATTGTCGTCGGGCGTCGCGGATATCTCTGTGTTCATGCCGATGCCTTGCCGTCGAGCAACGCCTGACGCAGCACGTCGAGCTGCGAATCCACGCCGATATCCATGACCGCAACCGGGCTGACCAGCAGGCACTGACCTGGCCCCAATTGGGCGTCGGCTTCGACCTGAAAATCGACCGTTACGGGCGGATGCTCGGCAAGCAGTGCGGCCACGCGGGACTCCAATGCCGGGGCCACGCGAATGCGCAGGCGATGTTCGTGACGCCACTCGGATAGCGCCTGACGTACGCAGCGGGCGATCAGATCGGCGTCATCGAATTCGCCGAGCAGTCTTCGGACCAGATTCAGCGAGAGTTTGGCAAGGGCGGGCTCGAGGCTCTCCAGATAGTGTTGGATGTCGGCCTGGGTTGTCGCCAGCAGCTTTGCGGCCTGAGCTTCGCCATCACGACGGCCGGCTTCGAAACCCTCGGTGTAACCGGTATTCCGTGCCTGCTGGAACTCGGCGGCCTGATTGTCTGCCCGCTGGCGTGCCTGATCGAGAAAGGCGTAACCGTCGACCCAGGCTTCGGCTTCCGCGGCGCGCAAGATCACCTTGCCGGGGCGTGGGGGGAGTGAGTTCATGCCGGATCACCGCCTTGTCGAGTGGCCTGGTCCTGCATGACGTTACGCGAGAGTAGATGCGCTGCCGCCAGGCGGGCGATCTCGCTGGCCTTGTCCTTGTCCTCATGGCTGCCGATGTCGATGTGGTCGTCGACTGCAGGCTGTTCAGAGGAATCGCTGGCAGTTAGCTGCCCGAGCCAACCCAACTGAAGCCAGGCTCGCAGCGAGGTCGGTCGTGTCTCCGCCCACACCAACAGGCAGTGGCTGCCGGCTCGTTCGATTCTGGCCTCGAAGGCGTCGAGGTCATTCCCGACGGCTTCGTCGGCGTTGCCATGGCTGCGATGGGTCAAGGCCAGCGCATAGAGATCGGCGCCCAGACGCTGCTTGAGCGCGGCGACGCGTGGCGCCTGGATTTCGCGAACCACGGCATTGGCATGGACGATGACGCCGGCTGCACGAACGCAGTCCGTTAGCGCGGCGGCGTCCAGCTGGCGCAACGCGTGATCGGCGGCGTCTGCCTCGGGCAGTGCATCAATCGCGGGTAAGTTGTGGCGGCGCCGCAGTCGCTCGGTCAGGCGCTGTCGAAAACGCGGCTGCGCGACCCAGCGTTGCAGGGTCGCATCCAGAGCGATGCCGTCCAGACATTCAACCCAGTGTGTCCGATCGATGCGCACCGGCAGTTCGGCGTCGGCCGCTGTCATCATGATGGTGTCGCCAAATCATAGGGGCGTTGGCGGCGCTGCCGCCAGATCAGCCAGCCCACCGCAAGGCTCAGTAACAGGATCGCCGCGATCATCAGGCCAAATAACCACCCGACGCTGGCGACGCTGGTAGCCGGCATCGCGATGCCCAGAAACGAACTCATCATCGGCTGCGGCGTCGAGCGCGTCTCTTCCGGGAGGCGAGAGACGACCGGCACCACCGAGACCTTGTCGTAGGAGAGGCCGGCGATGCCGTTGGCGACCAGTGTCTTGATCTGGGGAATCAGCGGATCGATATCCAGCGACGGGATATAGCGCACGAAGACCGATGCCGACGACGGCGTGCTGTTCTGCTGCAGTAGATCGTTGTCCGGCAACACGACGTGAACGCGCGCCGACAGCACGCCGTCGATCTGGGAGACGGTGTGAGACAGTTCCTGGCTCAATGCGTAGATCATCTGGGCGCGCTCCTGTACGGGAGACGATACCAGACCGTTGCCCTGAAAGACCTCGCCGAGGTTGGTGAACTTGCGCTCCGGCAGGCCGGCGCGATCAAGCACGTCGACCGCTTCAGCGAAACGATCCTCGTCGACGGTCACCGTCATCTGGCCTTCGTCGTCGGACTGTCGATTGGCGGGAATCCCGTTGCGTGCCAGTGTGGCCACGATCACGTTCGCCTCGCGCTCATCGAGATGCGTGTAGAGGTTGGTATCGCAGGCCTGCAGCAGTAGAGCCATCATTAGCAATGCAATGACCTGCAGCGGACGTCGATATGGATATCGGAACACGCGTGAACGGCTAAAGCGTCGATCGAAGTGCAAGTGTCATTGACCTTTCAGCAGAGTATTGGCCGAGCCGGAGACCTGCGTGGCGCCACGCACCACCATGGTGGTTTCGATAGAGTGATCGAAGACCTGCCCCAGCGAGTCGACGACCTTGGCCATTTTTTCATCGCCGATCGCGGAGGGCGCATCACCCGCATCCGGCGCTGGCGAGGTTTCATGGGTCGTTACCTTGGCGAAGCGGTCGGGCGCCTGCGCATCCGGGATCTTGGCCTGCTGGGCGAACGTGTTGACCCGGTCGACGAAACCATCGAGGTTGTTGATCAGGTTCGAACCCAGCTCGCTGGGGCTGGCCCCGGCAGGAGAAGCGCCAGCCTGACTCGCCATATGTTCGAACAGATTCTGCGAGGCCAGCGCCTTGGCGCTCGTTTCCGTTGCAGGGGGCGTCGGTGTCAACGCCCCGGCACTCGGTGGTGTCACGGGAGTCATCATTCACCTCGTCGTCAGGCTCGTGTTTTTTTCGACTGATATCGTCACCAGCAGCGCCGCGAACGGCAGCAACCGCCAATCGTTACTGCATCGAGTGGCGGTTGCTGCCCTGGATGTGTCGAGTCACGGAGTCGTTACTACCCGCTCCAGCTTTCACCATCAGGTCCACTCTTCACCCCACCCAGCTTGGTCTTACTCGCCCAGCTTGGTCTTACTCGCCCAGCTTGGTCTTCATCGCTCAGCTTGGTCTTCATCGCTCAGCTTAGTCTTCACCACCCGACATGGCTTCGCTCAGCATGTCTTTCATCATTGGCATCAGAATCAGCTGTCCGCCGACCTGGACCATGCCCTCGTTCATGGTTTCCTGGAATTTGGCGTTGTCGAGCGCGTCGTCGAAAGCCTGGGAATCGGTGGTCGAGTCACTGGTTGCGTTGCTGCTGCCTACGGCATCGATAGCCATGTATCGTCTCCTTCGGTTTTCGCATTGACCGATCGGCAAACGCGCCGTCGGTGAGTCATCGCAATACTGCTGCCTTTCTTCCCAGGCATCATTCGCGGGTGGCTGGCTGCGCCACACTGCCTCGGAACACTCTGACTTCGCCGGGCTTGGTGAGCGTCGGCGTTCGGCGCAACGCCTCCACGCGCTGTGCCACTTCCGCGAGCCATGACGGTGGTCCCATCGCCTCCAGGCGATGGCTGCCATCACGGATCTCGGCGCTTAGCGGGGCGCCGATCCTGGCGGCTTCGATATCGGTGCGCAGACTTGGCACGTCCACGCCATTGAGATCGAAGCTTTGCCGCCCCAGCTCTTCACGGGCGGCGACATGCAGCACGTATCCGTCGAAGAACCACGCCAGGCCGTTTGCCTGACACACCTGCGCGAGAAAATCGGCGGCGGTGGTGGCATGGATATCGCCACGAACCTCACCATCGACGGCGTCGCTGACTTCCACCGGTAGCGACAGGTTGCGGCCGAATTCCTGCAATACGTCACGTACCTTTTGGTCGATCACCACGTATCGATAACTGCGCTCTCCCCACGGTGGATGGCCAGAAAATGGCGCAGGTGCTGCCGCAGACGTCTGTTCCAGAGAAGATGCAGGTGCCGCGAATACCGTGCTCCAAGGCGCGGCAACCAGGATAAGTAATATCAGCACGGCGGCAGGTGGAAAGCATTCATGTCGTCGTGGAACGCTCAGCCAATGTGATGCATCCTCCCCGTGCAACGGACCGTGTTTATCAACCCTAGCAAGATCGTGATGACGGTTTAGTAGACTGTTGTATGTCTTCTTGTGACTTTCGCTTGTGTTCTGTAAAGGCTTGTCATCACGTGATGAAATTCGACGCTGCCCCCAACCGCCGGTTCTCCGGTACGCTGTCTCTCCACTCCACGAGCCCATGGACTGATTCACGGATGAAGGCACCTTTTAAGCATTCTCGGTTTGCGTACGCCGGATTCGTGCACACTCGGATGACGCATTGTCGGCTCAAGTGCGTACTGGCGGCCATCGGTATCGGCTGTCTGCTCTCGGCGTGTGCGGCTACACCGACCGGCAGCACCGAAGGCCGGCTGCTCAAGCTCGCCGATGACGTCGATCAGCGCGGTGATCATGCAACGGCTGCCGCCATGTACGAACGCGCTCTGGAACAGGGTGAAGCCTCCGCTGATATTCAGGTTCGTCTGGGCAACGCACGCCTGGCTGCCGGTGAGCCTGCCGCGGCTGCCGAAGCGTTTCGCGCGGCACTGCACGAGGATATCAATCTGGCTCCGGCGCTGCTGGGGCTGGGAACGGCGCAGCTGCGCCTGGGCGAGCCGGAGAGCGCGTTGCGTAGCCTTTCCCGAGCCGCACCAGCGATCAATAGCGTCTCGGGTTGGAGCCGGCTCGGTGCGGCTCAGGCGCTGACAGGTCGGCCCGGGCAGGCGGTGGCCGCCTTCGACAAGGCTGTTGCGCTCGAACCGCGGGACCTGGACCTCCAGGCCAATCTGGCGCTGGCCGAGTCGCTGGCCGGCGATAATGCCAAGGCGGTGGCTGCCATGCGTCAGATCACGGCTTCCCCGCTGGCCGAGGCTCGACATTACCGCAACCAAATTCTGGTGCTGGTGCTCGCCGGGCAGACCGACGAAGCGCGTCGCGTCGAGATTCCCGACCTGCCGACCGCAAAGCGCGAGTCGCTGATCGCCAGCGCCGAACGTCTGGCTGCCATCCCCGGTGCCGCCGAGCGTGCCCAGGCATTGGGGCTGGCCATGGCATCGCGCCGCGACTGACGGCGTTTCGAGGTTATAGGCCATTGGTGGTCGCGGTGTTGCCCATCGCGCTGCGCGCCTCGTTCTCGAGCATGGCGCGCCGCTCGCTGGCGCGTTCGCGGTCATTGAGACGTTCGCGGGCGGCGTTGGCCACCGGTGCCGCCTGCGCTGGTCCCATCTCTTGCCCGCGAGTCAGATCCTGAGGATTCGCCACCATCAGCTGAAGATTGAGGTCATTGGCACAGCCCGGCGGCAGTGACACCAGGCCGGTGTCGTCGGGCTGTGTCTGGCACAGATTGGGAATCGTCACCGATTGGCTGCCCGCCACTGCGCCTGATGGTTGGGGATTGGCGACGGCGACTTGTCGATAGCCGCTGGTCCAGTTCATAGGTCCCATCGACGATTGGCAGCCGGCCAGCAACCCGAGGCTCAGAAAAGCCGACGCCAGCAGCGGCACGAGGCGCCATGTCTTGCGTATCGATGCGGTCGGACTTGATGACATGGTGCTGTTCTCCTCATTCATTTCAGCTTCGATCATTGCCGCCTCGGTCATTGCAGATAGAAGCCGAAGGGATCATCGATGCCGGCGGATCGAGCATGCTGTGCGGGATCGTCACCCAGTCGCGGATTGGCGCTGACCTGGGCCCGATCCAGCGGCGTTCTCGGCGCCGGCGATGAGGAGGGGCGAACCAGATAGGGCGTGATCAGAATCACCAGTTCTGTCTCGTTGCGCTGGAAGCGGCGCGAGCGAAACAGCTGGCCCAGAATCGGAATATCACCCAGCACCGGAATGCGCTCCAGCTCATTGGAGACCTGGCGCTGAAACAGTCCGGCAATGGCGAATGTCTGACCGCTACCGACTTCGACCACGGTATCGGCTCGGCGAACCTGCAGCGACGGTACGTCGTAGCCGGCGATCTGAACGTTGTCGCTGGTCAGACTGCTGACCTCCGGACGCACTTCCATCGAGATACGACCATTGGGCAGCAATGTCGGCGTACTCAGCAGCGATACCCCGAATTGCTTGTACTGAATACCCACCAGGTCACTGTTGACCGGCACGGGAATCGGAATTTCTCCGCCTGCCAAAAAGCTCGCCGTCTGCCCGGATACCGTGGTGATATTGGGCTCGGCCAGAATTTGCAGCAAGTTGTTCTGCTGTAGCGCTTGCAGCAGACCGTCGACCCCCTCGCTGCCCGCGGAACTGGCAATATTGCTGGTCAGTACGCCGAACGAGAACGAGCCATTGTTGATCAACGCATTCCAACTGACGCCGTAGCTGAGCAGTTCGTCGCGGGCGACTTCGGCGAAACGCACCCGAATGTTGATCTGGTTGGTGCCGTCGTAGGTAGATCGATCGAGACTGCCGCCGGCCGGTGCCTGAGCATCGAGCGTCGATTGGGTCGCCATGGCGCCCTCCACCGAATTGCTGCGGCCCTCGGCTATCAGTTGATTGCCGGCCATGTGCAGTCGCACCTGGCTGTCTCCATCGACACCGCGCAGTGCTTCGCTTGCCTGGGCATCGCCATCGCGCACCTGCAGGCGCAGCGATGCCTGGCTTTCATCGTCGGCACCGAGAGCGATCAGATTGGTGTCACCGGCCTGCTTGCCGAATAGATAGATCACGCCTGGCGAGACGACCTGCACGTCAGCGACGGCAGGATTGGCGACGAACACCGAAGCCACCTGTTGATCGAATCGCAGAATGCGCCCTTGGCCGGTCTCCACACTCATGGCGCCACCGGAAGCATCGACGGCGACATCACCCTGGGCCGGCAATGAAGTGACGATCAGTGACGTGACGGTGGCTAGTAACAGTAGCGTTACCTGCGATATCAGACGAATGGCGGTCTGGAACGGTTTGACGTCGATGGAGATTGCGCTTGCCTTCATGATTGTTGCTGCCACTGTGTCACGGGTATTCTCCATCCCAGCTGATCCCATTTTTGTTGATCCCGTTCCTGTTAATCCAATCGCCATGCCGGGTCGCCACGCTTGGCTATCATTATTGATTTTGATGACTTTATATCTTTTTAGGCTGTGTAACGCTTTTCCATTGTGACCGGAATGGACTCTTTGGAGTGTCATCGACGCTTTCTCGGTCGAATCAGGACTTGGCTTGCGTCTCGGCCTCACGTCGAGATGCCGGTTTCGGTAAACGTACCTGGGCGATCGCCTGCAGACTGAATTCCGGCGCAATTTCCGGCCAGGCCATGACCGCAAGGTCTATGTCATGCTGCTTGAGCCACTGCTGCAGCGTGGCGCGCACATCACTGGCAACGACCACCACGGGATGCAGGTCGGCATCGAGTGTTTCCAGCTGTTGCTGGAACCAGGCGTTGAGCGCTCGTGATAACGGTGCCGGCAGCCCGCTTCGCAGGGGTTGATCCTCGGCATGGCGTTGGGCGCTGCGCAGCGCTTCTTCCATCGGGCGGGTCGCGATCCAAGCCGGTAACACTCTGTCGCTGCGGGCGTGACGATGACTTATCTGGCGCGCCATGGCGGTACGGATGCGATCGGCCAACCGAGCGCTGCTGGATTCCTGCGGTCCCCAGGTCACCATTGCCTCGAGAATGGTGCGCATGGCGCGAACTGGCACGCCTTCGTTGACCAGTCGGCGGAGGATTTCCGCCATCTTCTGCAGCGACACCACACGGACGGCTTCGGTGACCAGCTCGGCGTAATCCGACTCCATGTGCGACAGTAGCGCACGGGCTTCCTGAATGCCGACAAAGTCGCCTGCGTAGCGCATCAACGTACGCTCCAGGCAGCGTTCCAGCACCTGATCCGGCGTGCGATATCTGACACCGGCATCGGTCAATGCGGTGCTCGCGGATTCCGGCAGCCACTGCCAGTTGCCGCGTCCGGCCAGCGCCGGATGCGTCTCCGTCGTCAGTTCGAGCAATTCCAGGGTGCTGGGATCATCATCCAGCAGCACTTGAGATTCCGGCAGTTCGCCGTTGAGCACCGGGACTTCGTCCAGTTCGACCGCAAAGCGGCGTGCGGCGAGTGCCGGTTCCAGCCGTAGTCCGACGGAGGGAATGGCAATGCCGAGATCGCGCTCGACCCGCTCACGGGCAGCCTGCATCCCCTCACGCAGCACTTCTAGCGGCAGCGTATCGGCGAGACCGGCACCCAGGCAAAGCATGACACGATGCTGCCGAGGGTCATCGTCGGCCGAGCGGGAGAGACTTGAGTTAGAGAGGTCTGAGTGGGAAGGCGCGGCGTCGTGGGTGGCATCGTTGGATGTCAGGGCCGCTGTGCCTTCCGCTCCTGTCCCTGTCTGGGGGGCTTCGTCGGTCTGCTCGCGAAGATGACGTCGGCGTAAAATGAAGGCAGCGCTTCCCAGTAACGCCGAGATGGCCAGGAAAACGCCGGTGGCAAAGCCCGGAATGAAGGCCGCGCAGAACAGTACCGCCGCCGTCAGCCCCAGCGCCTTGGAATTGCTGCCCAATTGACCCACGATCTCGCTACCCAGATCGCTGGCGTTGTCGGAGCTAACGCGAGTGACGACGGTGCCGGCACCTATCGAGATCAACAGGGCGGGAATCTGGGCGATCAGACCATCACCGACGGTCAGCAGCGAATAGGTCTCCACGGCCTCGCCGAATGGCATGTCGTGTTCCAGCATTCCGATCAACAGGCCGCCGATCAAGTTGACAAAGAGAATCACCAGCCCGGCAATGGCATCGCCCTTGACGAACTTCATCGCCCCATCCATTGCCCCGTAAAGCTGACTTTCGCTTTCCAGCAGCGAACGTCGACGACGAGCTTCGGCGTTATCGATATCGCCGTTACGGGCTTCATTGTCGATACTCATTTGCTTGCCGGGCATGGCATCGAGAGTAAAGCGTGCCGCGACTTCGGCGACGCGCTCCGAACCTTTGGTGATGACCAGGAACTGGGCGACGGTGATGATCAGAAACACCACCATGCCGATGACGACTTCGCCGGCAATAACGAAGTTTCCGAAGGCGTCGACGATCTGGCCGGCATCGGCATCCAACAGAATCAGCCGAGTGGTGGTAATCGATAGCGACAGGCGAAACAGTGTCGCCAGCAAAATGATCGGCGGTAGCGACGAGAACTCGACCGGATGCGAAATATAGAACGCCACTACCAGAATCAATAGGCTGAAGGCGATGTTGATGCCGATCAGCGCATCGACCAGCGCGGTCGGTAGCGGAATAATCATCATCACCACCGCCAGCACCATGAAAGCGGCGATGATCACATCGCTGCGCTGAGAGGCGCGGCGAGCCACCATGTTGAGACGACCGAGAATCTCGTTCATGCCGCAGGCTCTCCCCGTTGATTGGCGTCGATCGATGGCGGCCCGAGCCGACCCTCTTCCCGCTTTCTTCGTTCGAGATACGTCTGAAAATGTTGCCGAGCGGATGCATGTTCACCGTTCAGCCATTCGGCCCGGCTGCGTAATAGCAGCAGTGTGTTGTCGTGTTGTCCGCTCGCCTCGAGACGAGCGATGACGTTGATCGCGCGTTGTCCATTACCGGTGGTCAGAAATCCTCGACACAGTGCGTGAAGCACGCCGAGATGATCCGGAGCCATGCGATTGGCGATCAACAGCAGTGCCAGTCCTCTCTGAGCCTGCCCACTCTTCAAATACAGATGCCCCATCAAATGGAGCAGGTCGGCGGCGTCGCGATCATCGTTGTCGTTCATGCGATTGTCTGTTTCATGAGTCGAAGAGGGTTCATGAAAGACTCTTCTCACCAGGATCATCGTCTAGCGAGGGTGCCATGGCTTCATTCATGCGGCCTTCCCACGCCTGACGCCATTCGAGCTCTTCGCCAATGATGTCTCGTGCCATGGCGACGATGTCGTCATCCGCTTCCAGCTTGGGCAAGATGCTGTCGACCACGTGCTGGAGCAACTCGATGCTGCGTGCATTTTCATAGCTCCGGGAATCGCTGGCTGCGGGTTGCGCCAATGCATCCAGTCGATCGGCTAGAGCCGGTTGCTCGGTCTGTCGGCTACGCGATTCGCTGACCGCACGTGTGAACGCCGTATCCTGATCGAAGGATTCGGCATCGATGCGTCCGATCGGCCCGGCGTCGGCACGAGATGCACGATAGCGATCTCCTGGCATCGGGCGATCAGGAATCTTCATGGAACGACAGCCCCGTCAGCGCGCATGGCGTAGTTGAGAGATGAATCGTTAGAAATCGATCGTTCAAAGCGTCAGCGCAAATTGATCATCACCGCGGCGGAGCATGATCTGATCCGATTGAATCGCTGAGATCACCCAGCCGGACTCTAGCGCCGCACCGGGGTAGAGTCGCTTTCCCTGATGGTCGATGACATAAGGGTTTTCACCGAGCCACACGGCCTGTAGGCGCAGATCGGGCTGGGCCGGCGCCTGTTGCGGTTTAGCGTCGTTGAGTAAAACGTTGTGGCTACCATAACGTTGATCGAACCAGCGCTGAGTCTGGTTCCACGTTTCGGCTTGCGCTGCCGTGTATTGACCGGAGACGCTCAGGTAGCCGCCATGATCAGTGACCTCCAACGTGGAGAGCCCAGCGCTTGTTAGCTCCTGGCGCAAAGAGGCCGCCGGGCTGAGGCGTGCGTCGTTGACCAGTTGGCGGGACCCTTCTATGGCCTGCGTATCGAGTGTGGCAGGTGACGAGTAGTTACCGATGCTGGCACCGGCCTGGTTGACGTCGATGAACTCGTAGAGCGCCAGTACCCCAAGCGTTGCCACCAGGGCCAGCAAGGTGAAGGCGCGATTGAGGGAGCTGCGCCAGCGTGGTGGCAGCGTCGGAAGCTTGGGAAAAGCGGGAAGCATCGGTGACGCCGCGGGGCGCGTCAGCTTCAAAGCGACGTCATGGAAACGCAGCTCGGCTGGCAAGTCGCTACGTAGCCCGGTGCCCCGGGTGACAACGCGACCGTTGACGATGACATCGCCGCCAATGGCTTCGACAGCCATCTGGCGCCCGTGAAAACGTAGCACCAAGTGTTCGGCCGTCGTGCCAGAATCGCCCAGCACAACATCGGCAGTCTCATCACTGCCGATTCGGCAAACCGGATCAGTCAGCTCGATCATCGCTCCGCTATGTAAGCCAGCGGTGACCCTAAGCGTCGTTACGACTTCGCTTGCCGACGCCGAAGAGGAGGAGGCGGGTTTCATGCGTTTAACTCGCTAGTGTCGTACGAAGCATTGAGAAATTCCTTGGCTGTCCGTGCCGAATCGATCAGGTCGGAGAGCCAAAGAAGCTCCTGGATGGGTCTCGTTTTTCAGGTTGTCAGCGACTTTGCAAATGTGTCGCCTCGATTCATCATCTCCCGGCTTTACAGTCTTCATTGTTGGACCAAGGGCCGTCACGTGAACGTTCTGCCGCTTTGCCGGATGATGGGGTAGAAACGCCGCGAGCGGCATAAGGCCGCCCGCGACTGGCCGCATTAGTTCTGCGGACGCTGCTTGGTCGCGTCGAGCATCGTCTTCTTCTCGGTCGTGACCTTGGTAATTTCAGCGGATTTCTCGATCGCCTGATCAAAAACCGCTTTCAACTGACTAATGGAAGAATCAGCGCTGTCGTTTGAAGTCGACGGATCGATTGCAGGAGTATCAGCCATGGTATTTCTCCTAATAGCGTGAGTTTCAGAGTCTGCAATTCTAGCGGTGCTAGAAAAGGTGCTAGATCGAATCCGCAATATTAGCGAGACGTCAGGAACGCGATCCAACGTAATTCAGGTTACTGGGTTTGCGTGACAAGAGGGCTAATTTGAAGTAAATATTTGATTCTTTGCGTATCGATTAGGTAAGCAAAATAAAACCCAGTTTTTGTCTTCAAGTTATTGATATAAAATAAAAATATATTATATTGAACGTTCATTCAAATACCTGAGATGGCGTTTTTATTACTTTATATTACATTAAATCGGTTGTTTGAATGTGTTTTTCGCCTTCGTTATAGCGGTTCACGATATGAGCTGGGGAGTTGTGCAATAAATTGCACGTCTTGCTTGATAATGAGAGTTTCTATTCTAAGAATCAGTATTTTCTTAATTAAAAATGGTTGAATAAACGTCCCGGTGTCGTTATCCAGAGACGGCGTTGATTATCAATGTCTCTCAATGGCGTCATCCCCTGATCGGTTGAGTGCCGCATCTGCAACCCCGCCATCAAAGTCCAACCGGCGTTAACTTGATTAACGCTAACGACATGAATTAACCGTGGTGAATTTTCTCTTTAAATTCAATCATTTATTGATGTTCTTCGGTGGTGTGACTATAGTCTATCTCCTCCTTGGGGAGTAGCCGATCACCGCTGTGCTGACTGCCGGTGGTGATGTTCGTGTCAACACACTCGGCAATGCCGTGGCACGAACGCCGGGTCCGGTTGGCGAGACCATGGACATCCGCAGTGCAACGTCGGGAATTGCGGATGTCGTGGCGATATTACCGGCTGGATAAGACCATGAACCCTGCTTCTCTCGTATTGCTTGCCTTTGCCATGTCGACCGATGCCTTTGCCGCATCGATCGGCAAGGGCGCGGCCCTCACCCGTACACGCTTTCCCGAAGCGCTGCGAATCGGCGTGATCTTCGGTACGGTCGAAGCGATCACGCCGATTATCGGCTGGGCCGTGGGGTTGGCAGCGACGCGATTCGTCTCCGAGTGGGATCACTGGATCGCCTTCGTGCTGCTTGGCGCGCTTGGCGGGCACATGATCTGGGAGGGGTTCAAGCCGGTCGACAGCGAAGCGGATCACCAGAAGATACCGGAGCGTAAATCGGTCTGGCTGCTGGCCGTCACGGCGCTGGCGACCAGCATCGATGCCATGGCGGTTGGCGTGACCCTGGCTTTTGCCGACGTCAATATCCTGGTCACCGCGCTGGCGATCGGTCTGGCGACGACCTTCATGGTGACCATCGGCATCATGCTGGGGCGTGCGATCGGCTCGCTGATCGGCAAGCGCGCCGAGATCGCCGGCGGGATCGTGTTGATCGCGATCGGTATCACGGTCCTCTATGAGCATCTATTCGCCCACATGGGTTGAAGCCTTTCCGCGCGCTGGCGACGCTCGCTGTCTATGCTGAACCGTGATCCCGTCACGGAGTGCCGCATGTCATCTTCTCTCTGGCAACGTTCGCTTGCCGATTTCCAGCACGCCGTTGAAACCCGTTCCACACCGGGATGTGGCGCGGCCGCGGCATTGAGTGGCTGCCTGGGCCTGTCGCTGATTCTCAAGGGCGTGCGGTTGCATCGAGGCGAATCCGACCTCGATCGTCATCGCCGCCGACTGATAGAAGAGGGCGATGGGCTGCAGAAAGCGCTGGCCGAGGCCGTCGATGACGATGCCGCGGCGTTCGCCGACTATCTCGAAGCGCAGCGTCTACCGAGTGATACCGGCGCCGAATCGGAGCAGCGTGATTCGGCTCTGCGCGAAGCCCGCGATGCATCGATTCAGATTCCGCTGGCGGCCGCCGAGCGATGCCAGGACGGGCTGGTGCTGGCGGTCGAGGGGCTGTCGCTGACGTCGTCGGCGATGGAGAGCGACACGCTGGCCGGCGCGACCATGCTGCGCGCCGCGATGGAGGCGCTACTGATCGGCGTCGAGTCCAATCTCGAGGCCCTGCCCGATCCCGCCGCAAGGCGGCAGCTGGAGGTTCGCTGTGGCGAGCTTCGCGACAGCGCTCGAGCCAGCTGTCATCGGCTCGGCATTGACGCCTCATGACGCCAGCACGCTCCCCCACGCCACTGCCAGCAGCAGTAGTGCCAGCGCGCGATTGAACCACTGCCACTGGCGTTTGGTATGAAACAGACGGGCGACACCGCTGCCGATCATGCCCCAGAGGGCCAGGCAGGGGAGCGCCACGATCCCGAACGTCAGCGCCAATACGCCGATCTGCGTCGCGCTCGACGCCGAGTCGGTGAACACGCCGACGACCGATAGTGCCATCATCCAGGTCTTGGGATTAACCAGCTGCAAGCCGGCAGCCTGTCGGGGGCCGAAAGCCGGCGCGCCTGATCTCTCTGCGTCGGTCTCGATGCTCGGGGGTTGGCTGCGATAGAGCCGCCATGCCAGCCAGGTCAGCCAGCCGACGCCGATGGCGGCCATCAGCTGGCGAATGACGGGATAGGCCAGCAGCGTCTGCGACAACCCCAGGCCCACCGTCAGCACGATCGTGGCCGCTGCCAGACTCGCGCCAAAGACCGCCGGTAGCGTGCTTTTCCAGCCACGGCGTGCGCCCTGAGTGAGTATCAGCAGATTGGTCGGCCCCGGGGTGATCGAAGCGACGAAGGCGAAGAGGGCAAACGGTAGCCAGGCAGACATGAGCGACTCCAGAAATGGCGTGGAGTCGGAACTATCGCGCCGTGATCGCCGCGCGTCTGGAAGGTTTGAGCAGTCGCCCACGTCGAACTCGCCAGGAACTCCGGGTTGGATTCAGTCTTGAGTTCAGTTCAGTTCAGTTCAGTTCAGTTCAGCCGGTCCGGGAGCAGCGCTGACGATAGTCCGCCGGGGTCAGGCCATAGGCGCGCCGGAACCAGCGACCCAGATGGCTCTGGTCGGCGAAGCCGAGCTGGCTGGCGACCGCCGCCGGGGATTCGCCGCCAGCGAGCCGCTGGCGGGCGAGACTCAGGCGCAACTGCACCAGATAGGCATGGGGTGCCAGCCCGAAGGCCGACTTGAAGGCGCGGGTCAGGCGGAAGCGATCGACGCCGCACTGCTCGGCCAGTGACTGCAAGCCGATGTCCTGTTCGCAATGCGCGTGCAGAACCTCCCGGGCGCGTCGAGCAACGGCGGGCAGACGGGGATCTTCCCGCTGGCGTTCTCGCCAGCCAAGATGCGGGACCAGTCCCTGCAATAAGGCATCGAGAGCGTCATCGCGTTCCAGCCTCGAAGTTGGCAGGCGTAGCGTGGTGAAGGCGCGGGCGACATGGGTGATCAATCGGGGGTCCTCGACCAGCGTCGAGGCGAAGCCCGGCTCGCCGGAAGCCGTACCGGTGACCGCGAACTGGCGCAGCTCGCGTTGAAGCCAGGCGGGGTCGAGATAGAGCATGGCGTAGGTGAAACCGCCCTCGGTCGGGGCATGGCCGTCGTGAATCTCGCCGGGCTCGACGAAAAACAGTCGTCCCGGCGTGCTGTCATGGCGGGTACGACGACAATGGAACTGCTGCACGCCCTGTTCGGTGAAGCCGACCAGGTAGCTGTCGTGCCAGTGGGGATCGTAGGCGTGGCCTTCGAAGTGGGCGCGGATCGTCTCGATGCCCGTGTCACCGTCCTGCTGCAGATCGATCCAGTTCGTCGATGTCATGCTGCCTCCCGACCGGCGCCCAGGGTCGATGCCTGCAACGCCCGATCCGCTCAGCATGCCAGAGGGCGAGGTTCATGTCTGGAACGTTCGTGCAGTCTGTAACGTTCGTGCGGTCTGGAATGCTCGGCACTGGCAGGCATCAAAGGCGCCTCTAGCGGGATGTTCAGTCCGGGACCGGTGTCTCGAACGTATCCCGGCGCCGGATCGTCAGCGTGGTGCCGATCGAGGCGGCGATCACCAGTCCGATGGCCAGCCATTGCAGGGTGCTCAATAGCTGGCCCAGGAACAGCAGCCCCGAGAGCGCACCGATCGCCGGTTCCAGGCTCATCAGCGTGCCGAAGGTCTGCGTCGGCAGCCGCGGCATCGCGATCATCTCGAGCGTGTAGGGCAGCGCGGTAGAGAGCACCGCCACCGCCAGCGCGTAGGGCAGCACCTCTGGCGCGAACATCGCCGTGCCCACGTCGAGCAGGCCCACCGGAGCGATGACGACGGCGGCGATGGTGACGCCAAGCGTGGCGCTCTGGGCGCCGTTGATGGCACCGGCCTTCTGTCCGAACAGGATATAAAGCGCCCAGCATACCCCGGCGCCGAGCGCACAGGCGGCGCCGTAAGGATCGACCGGGCCGCTGCGATCATCGCCCAGCAGCAGCAGGCAGGCCAGGCCGATCACGGCGAGAGCCACCCACACCAGATCCAGCCAGCGTCGCGACGACAGCATCGCCACCGCGAGCGGGCCGGTGAATTCCAGCGCCACCGCAATCCCCAGCGGCACGGTCTGCAGCGCCTGATAAAACAGCAGGTTCATGATCCCGAGGGCGACGCCGTAGATCAGCGTCGATTTCCACGCCCGGCGGCTAAGCGGCTGGCGCCAGGGGCGCATGACGATCAGCAGTATCAGCGCGGCGAAGATCAGACGAATCGAGGTCGTACCGGTGGCGCCGATGACCGGAAACAGCGACTTGGCGATGGAGGCGCCGCTCTGGATCGAACACATTGCCACCACCAGCATGGCCACCGGCCAGATCCTGGCAAGCAATTCGCGCATGGCGACTGACATGACACCTCCGAAAGTGTGCGGCATGATGGCTCGCCAGACATTGCCAAGGTGCCATGCCGGCGGCCGATGGCATTCGACGAGAGCCGCGATTGTACGGATGGGCAATATATTGCACAAGGCTAACGAGCGTCCCGATGTACTGGTCCACGTGGCTGCCAATGTGAGACGTCGGCGCCAGGCCGCAGGGCTGAGTCAGCAGGCACTGGCGGATCAGGCCGGTGTGAGTCGGCGCATGCTGGTCAATATCGAGAAGGGCGACGTCAACGTCAGCCTGAGCACGCTGGATCGTCTGGCCGAAGCGTTGGGGGTGCTGTTCTATGCGTTGGTGCAGCCGCTCGATAGCGAAGACTCGGCGCGTATCGACGAAGTTGCCTGGGTGGGAAATCATCCCGACAGTCGCGCTCGACTGCTGGCGAGCAAACCGGCGCGGCAGGAGGTCGAGCTATGGTCGTGGTCGCTCGAGCCGGGTGAAGTCTACGAGTCGGCGGCCGATGACAACGGCTGGCATGAGATGCTGGTGGTAATCGAGGGAACGCTGACCCTGACCCTCGGCGAACGCGAGCTGACGATCGAAGCCGGCGACTTCCATGTCTACCCCAGCGACCAGCCCTATCGTTATCGCAACGACGGGGCGGGCCGGCTGCGCTTCATTCGCAACGTGGTGCACTGAAGCCGAGCTAAACCGCTGGCGGGGGACGGCCCCTCCTCGCCAACGCGGCCCGTCTGCTCGTAGTCAGCCAGTCATTCGTCTGAATGGCTTAATGGCCTTTCGCCATCACGATCCTGCGTCACCGTTCTGTCACGCTCATGCGCCAATCTGCCGAGGAATCAGCCACCAATCACGGCCTGATCCATCTTCAGCAGAGAAGGGGAGGAAGCGAGCATGGCCAATCCGGCAGCCAGCGGTAATCCGACGATACTCGGTGATTCCGGAGGAGGATTGCGGACAAGTCTCTTTTTCGGCGTTCTGCTTGTCGCCACGACGGGTTATTTCCTCGTCTGGGGGCTGGGCTACATTCGCGGCGACAATACGCTTTTGTTCGTGCTGGCCACGTTGTTTGGCGTATTCATGGCGTTCAATATCGGCGGCAACGACGTCGCCAATTCATTCGGCACCAGCGTCGGCGCCGGCACGCTGACCATCAGGCAGGCGCTGTTCGTGGCGGCGATCTTCGAGGTCAGCGGCGCGGTCATCGCTGGCGGCGAGGTGACCTCGACCATTCGTGGCGGGATCGTCGATCTCGGTGGTATCCAGGTAGCGTCTCTCGACTTCGTCTACATCATGATGTCGGCGCTGATTGCCGCGGCAATCTGGCTGCTCTTCGCGTCGCGCAAGGGGTATCCGGTTTCGACCACCCACTCCATTGTCGGCGCGATCGTCGGCAGCTCGATCACGCTTGGCGTCCTGATCAACGGCAGCGACTCCGCGCTGGACCTGGTCCAATGGGGGCAGATCGGTCAGATCGCGATTTCCTGGGTGCTGTCGCCACTACTGGGTGGCGTGGTCGCCTATCTGCTCTACTCCCAGATCAAGAAGCACATCCTCTCTTACAACGAAATGGCCAAGAGCGAACTCACCGCGGTTCGCGAAGAGAAACGGCAGCATAAACGTGAGCATAAAGCGCGCTTCGAACGGCTTTCGGAAATTCAACAGATCGCTTACACCCACGCGATGGCGCGAGACATGCAGACGGTGAACGAGGGCGATTACGGGACGGAGGATCTGGAGTCCGAGTACTACCGCGACCTGCACCAGATCGACGAGAAGCGGCGCCAGATCCACTCCCATCGCGCGCTGGAGAGCTGGGTGCCCATGGTGGCCGCGCTGGGCGCCATGATCATCTCGGCAATGCTGCTGTTCAAGGGTCTGAAGAACATGCAGCTTGGCCTGAGCACGCTCGATAACTACCTGATCATGGGAATGATCGGCGCCGTGGTGTGGATGGCCACCTTCATCTTCGCCAAGACTCTCAAGGGCGAGTCGCTGGATCGCTCGACCTTTCTGATGTTCAGCTGGATGCAGGTATTCACCGCTTCCGGCTTCGCTTTCAGCCATGGCTCCAACGATATCGCCAACGCCATTGGTCCGTTCGTGGCGATTCTCGATGTGCTGCGAACCGGAGCGATCGCCGACGAAGCCTCAATCCCCCCGCTGGCGATGCTGACCTTCGGTGTGGCGTTGATCGTCGGGCTCTGGTTCATCGGCAAGGAAGTGATCAAGACCGTCGGCGAGAATCTGACCAAGATGCACCCGGCGTCCGGTTTTTCCGCGGAGCTCGCCGCCGCCGCCGTGGTGATGCTCGCCTCGATGCTGGGCCTGCCGGTTTCCAGCACCCACATTCTGATTGGCGCCGTGCTCGGCATCGGCATGGTCAACCGTCAGACCAACTGGGCACTGATGCGGCCCATTGCCCTGGCCTGGATCATCACGCTGCCGGCCGCGGCGTTGATGGCAGCGATCGCCTTTCTGATACTGAGAACCGTACTTTGATCGCTTCAACAGACGTTCGGAGTCGAATCGGCGAGCCAGCAACTCACTTTCTGACTCGCCGAGAGCGTGCATCGGTATCGTGAAAGCCTCGCGCCTCGATCGAGCGCTCACTCCACCCCCAGATAGATCATCAGGCAGGCGCCGGGCAGGTCGGGAATCCTGAGCGGCAGATAATCGAACTCCCGGTTGCTGCCATCCGGCAGCTGCATCGACTTGCGACCACTGCCAAGGTCGAGCACGTCCTGTTCGGCCCAGAGTTCGCGAAAGACGTCGCTCGCCTCGAGCAGGTCGTCGATCAACTGGCGCATGCGCGGATCGCCGGCGTAACGCGTGGCCTGGCTACGAAAGATCGACACCAGCGTGCGGGCGGATCTCAGCCAGTCGGCCTCATGCGTTTCGATGCGCTTCTGGGTAAAGACCCACCAGAGCTTGTTGCGCGGATGCTTATCACCGGTGCGCTCGATATCGAAGAGCTGCGCCGCGGCCCGGTTCCAGGCGATCACTTCCCAGTAGGCGTCCATGACGTACGCCGGGTCCGGCTCCATTCGGTCCAGCAGACGCTGAAGAATCGGGTTGATCGTCGAGCCATTGTCGATGGCGCGCGGCGGTGCCGGCCGCCCCGCCAGCGCATAAAGGTGTTCGCGCTCGGTTTCGGTCATCAGCAGGGCGCGCGCGAGACAGGCCAGCGCCTGATCGGAAGGTTGAACGTTGCGCCCCTGTTCCAGTGCGGTGTACCAGGCCGTGCCCATGCTGGCGCGAGTGGCGACCTCTTCGCGGCGAAGGCCGGGCGTGCGCCGCCGACGACCCGGCGGAAGTCCCGCCAATTCCGGCGTGACGGCGGCGCGTCGGGTGCGCAGGAATTCGCCCAGTGAGGGCGCGTTTGAAGAGGAGGAAGACATGCAGCGTCGCTTTAACCTGTCATTGGTAAACGTAGGATAACGTCGGGGATTATGTAGGATCAGCGGACATATTAGGGTTTTCGACAGGGATTGGAAATCAATCGGACGACGGATCGGAGATTCTGGATGACCTGCTATCCGCGCATCACGCTGCTCATCGGCTCTGACGGCCGGGCCGAGCTGGGCGTAGTCCCATTCGAGACCCCCGAAAACACGGCGGCGACCGACGTGGTGGAGGCCATGTCAGAAACCCCACTGAAGACAACGGACTACATCCCGCCGGAAATGCTGCTTCTGGACGACGCCGGCGCGCTACAGCGCGTGGCGGATCATATCGCGGCGATCCATGGGCGACTCGATCTGCTGATCCTGGATGCCGATCCACGCTCGAGTGAACCCGCGCCGGAATCAACGCTCGTGCGTCGCAGCCTTCCGTTTCGCTTTCATCTGTTGGCACCGCTTTTGCTGCTGTCGCCCTTGCTCGAGCGCTCGCGAACCGGGCGCGTGGTGGTGTTTCACACGGGCGATGCCGAGCGTGCGGCCTGCGGGGTCAGGCATCTCGGCCCATGGGCGGAAAGCGCCGGGATTCGGCTCGAGTCCGTCTCGCTGGCCGTCACCATGACCGAACGCATCGGCAAACGGGTGATGACGGATCTGGTCAGGCGCCTGGACGACGAAATCGATGGATATGCCGAGGAGGGAGTGAATATGCGCACCCCCGCGGACGCCGCGAACAGTCGGGTGAGTGTCGCCCTTTCTCGCTCATCGAAGAGTTCTAAGCTCGAAGTTGGTTCATAACGATAAACGCAACCGTGACCCGAGGCTCGATATGCAATGGACGATCAATGGCCAGGTTCGGGAGGCCGAGGTGGATTTCCGAACGTCACTGCTCGATTTGCTCCGCGAGCAATTCCAGCTCAGCGGCACCAAGAAGGGCTGCAACCAGGGCGCCTGTGGCGCCTGCACCGTGCTGGTCGACGGTGAACGCATCAACTCTTGTCTGGCACTGGCGGTTCAGTATCAGGGCCGTACGATCACCACGGTCGAAGGGTTGGCCGAGAACGGTACGCTGCATCCGGTGCAGGCGGCGTTCATCGAACACGACGGCTTCCAGTGCGGTTACTGCACGCCGGGCCAGCTCTGCTCGGCGGTGGGCATGATCGGCGAACTCGAGCGTGACCATCCCAGCGCCGTCACGGCCGACCTGGCGGCGAACGGGATCGAATGGAATCGCGACGAGCTGCGCGAGCGGATGAGCGGCAATCTCTGCCGCTGCGGCGCCTACAACGGCATCGCCGACGCGATTGCCGCCGGGCTCGCCAAAGAGCTGGGTGAGGAGCTGGGTGAGGAGATAACGCGATGAACGCCTTCGATTATCACCAAGTCGCTGACAGTGAACAGGCGATCGAGCAGGCCGTGCGCTCCCGGCAAGCGAAATATCTGGGCGGCGGCACCAATCTGATCGATCTGATGCGCGAGACCGTCGAGCGTCCGCAGACCCTGATCGACGTGACGCGACTCTCCCGCGATATCGACGAGACCGGTGACGGCGGCCTCATCATCGGCGCTGCCGTCACCAATTCGGCGTTGGCCGGCGATACTCGCGTGCGCAGCCGCTATCCGGTGCTGGCCCGCGCGATTCTGAGCGGCGCCAGCGCGCAGATTCGCAACATGGCGACTGTCGGCGGCAACCTGCTGCAGCGCACGCGCTGCGCCTACTTCTACGATGTGGCGACCCGCTGCAACAAGCGCGAGCCGGGCGCGGGCTGCGATGCGCTCGAGGGTTTCCATCGCTATCACGCCATCCTCGGTACGTCACCATCCTGCATTGCCACGCATCCCTCCGACATGGCGGTGGCGCTCGCGGCGCTCGACGCTCGCATTCATCTGCGTGGCCCCGAGGGGGAACGGCAACTGGCGATCACCGAGATCCATCGCGAGCCGGGCGAGCGGCCGGATCTCGAAACCGAACTGCAGCCCGAGGAGCTGATCGTGGCGGTCGAGTTGCCGCCGCTGCCGATGGCGGCCCGTTCGAATTATCGCAAGGTGCGCGACCGCGCCAGCTACGCCTTTGCGCTGGTGTCGGTGGCGTCCATGGTCGAACTCGACGGCGAAACGATTCAGGACGTACGCCTGGCACTGGGCGGCGTGGGGACGAAGCCGTGGCGTGCGTCGCGGGTAGAAGCGGCGCTGCGTGGCCAACCGGCGACAGAGGCGACGATTGCCGCCGCCGTCGACGCCGAGCTGACCGATGCCCGGCCGCTGCCGGGCAACGCCTTCAAGGTCGAACTGGCGCGACGAACGCTGATCGCGGAGCTGTCGCGGCGTATCGCCGATGCGCGTAATGGAGGTGAGGCATGAGTGCTCTCGATAAAGGACGGTCGGGTGATAACGAACGATCGGACGATAACCAACCCGCGGGCGTCGCCCTGGCCGGCGATTACTGGCGCCCGGAGGGCCGGCCGGATCCGCTGAGCGAGAAAGAACGAATCGGAATTGGCGCGCCATTGTCGCGTGTCGATGGGGCGGAGAAGGTCACCGGTAGCGCGCGCTTTGCCGGCGAGTTCACCTTCGAGGGCATGGTCTACGCCGCGCTGGTCTACAGCGCCATCGCCAACGGCCGGATCCTGAATATCGATCGGCGGGAAGCCGAGGCGATGGACGGCGTGGTATTGGTGATGACCCACGAAAACGCGCCGCAGCTCAATACGCCGCCGGTGTTCCTGCGCTCACCCAACGGTGCCGCCGGCGACGATCATCCGATCATGCAGACCGATCGCGTCCACTGGAACGGCCAGCCGGTGGCGCTGGTGCTGGCCGAGACCCAGGAACAGGCCGATGCCGCCGCCGAAAGCATCCGGGTGGATTACGCGGCGGAGCCGGCGATGACCGATTTCGAGCTGGCGAAGACCCACGCGCGTCGGCCGGACAACGTGCTGGGCGGGCCGGCGGAGATCACGGTCGGCGATGCCGACACCGCGTTCGAGGCGGCAGTACACCAAATCGATGCCACTTACACCACGCCGCGCCACAACCACAACGCCATCGAGCCCCATGCGCTGACACTGGCCTGGACGGCTGGAAATGGAGATGGGGATGAGAGTGGGCGCGAGGGTGAAGCACTGCGGATTCACGATGCCTCCCAGTGCGTCGATCTGGCCGTGGCGTCGCTGGCCGAGGTGTTCGGCATCGAGACCTCGCAGATTCACATCACTTCACCGTTCGTGGGTGGTGGCTTCGGCGGCAAGGCGCTGTGGCAGCACCAGATTCTGGCCGCGGCGGCAGCGAAGCTCGCGGATCGCCCGGTACGGCTGGCGCTGTCGCGCGAGGGCGTCTATCGCGTGGTCGGCGGGCGAGCCTGCACCGAACAGCGGGTGGCCCTCGGCGCGGACGAGCAGGGCAGGCTGCAGGCGCTCATTCATTCCGGCATCGCTGCGATGACGCAGCACAACAACTTGCCGGAGCCATTCTTCCAGGCGACCAAGTGCCTGTATGCGGCCGACCATATCCGACTGTCGATCGACGTTGCGGACATGCAGATGCTCGCCAATACCTTCATGCGCGCGCCGGGCGAATCGGTGGGCACCTTCGCGCTGGAATCGGCGCTCGACGAGCTGGCCGATCAGCTCGGCATGGATCCGCTGGAGCTCAGACGCCGCAACGAGCCGGAGCGTGATCCCACCAGCGGGCTGGCGTTCTCCTCGCGTCACCTGCTGGAAGCGGCTCGCAGCGGCGCCGAGCGCTTTGGCTGGTCCGAGCGCAGCGCCACGCCTGGTCGTCGACGCGAAGGTGAATGGCAGATCGGGATGGGCTGTGCGACGGCCACCTACCCCTATATCCGCATGCCCGGCGCGGCGGCACGCATCACGCTCACGCCTGACGGCGCGACCGTTGGCATCGCCGCGCACGAGATGGGCATGGGCACGGCGACGGTGCAGACCCAGGTCGCCGCCGCGCGGCTGGGGTTGCCGGTGGAGAAGATCGCTTTCCACTATGGCGATTCGCATCTGGCCGGAAGCGTGCTGGCGGGCGGCTCACAGCAGACGGCGGCGATCGGCGGTGCGGTGATTGCCGCGCAGCGGGCGCTGGTCGCGGAATTGCTGGCGCTGGTGGGGCAGGATTCGCCGCTGTCCGGTCTCTCGCCGGACGAGATCGAATGCCGGAACGAAGGCCTGGGCGCCATCGGCGATGGCTCGCGTTTCGAGACCTACGCACAGATCCTGACGCGTGCCGGGCAGAGCGAACTCTCTGTGCAGGCGGACGCCGCCGGGTCGGAAGAGCTCGCCAACTGGTCGATGCACTCCTTTGGCACCATCTTCTGCGAGGCGGGTGTGAATTCGGTGACCGGCGAGGTACGCATACGCCGTCTGCTGGGGTCGTTCGACTGCGGCCGGATTCTCAACACCAAGACGGCGACGAGCCAGTTCCGCGGCGGCATGATCATGGGTCTCGGTCTGGCGTTGATGGAAGAGACGCTGTTCGATCCGCGCAGTGGCCGGGTGATGAACCCGAGCCTCGCCGACTATCACGTCCCGGTACAGATGGACGTGCCGGAGATCGAGGTGATGTGGACTGATATTACCGACCCGCACACGCCCATGGGCGCCCACGGCATTGGCGAGATCGGCATTACCGGCGTCGGCGCGGCAGTGGCCAATGCCGTCTACAACGCCAGCGGCAAGCGCGTTCGTGATCTGCCGATCACGCTGGACAAGCTGCTGTAGCCGATCGACGACGGTTTCGGTTTGCCCGGTTTTTGCGCATGATTGCCGGCATCGTTTTCCGCGCCCGACGATGCCCGTCGGCGCGCACTGCCGAGGATCGAAATCGTCATGAAAGGAATCACGTTGGGAGTGTCGTTGCTGTTGCTGGGCTCATCGAGTCTGGTGTTGGCGGAGGGCGATGACGGCGATGTTCGCGGTGCCGTCGGTCCGATCATCGAGTCGCTGATGCGCCAGCAGAGCATTCCCGGCATGGCGGTGGCGGTGGTGCGTCCGCAGGGCACGCAGATTCTGAATTACGGCATCGCCGACCGTGATGGCGGGGCATCGGTCAATGACGCGACGCTGTTCGAGATCGGCTCGCTCAGCAAGACGTTCACCGCCACGCTGGCAGCGCTGGCCGCCGTCGAGGGCAAGCTCGATCTCGAGGCGCCGGTCAGTCGTTATCTGCCGACGCTCGAGGGCAGCGCGTTCGACGAGATCACCGGGCGCAATCTGGGCACGCATACCACCGGCGGGCTGCCGCTTTTCGTGCCCGACGAGGTGACGGACCGTGACTCGCTGATGAGCTGGTTCCGTCAGTGGCGGCCCACCGAGGCGATCGGCGAGGTGCGCACCTACTCCAACCTGGGTATCGGTCTGCTCGGCGTGGAGACGGCGGCAAGCCTGGACAGCGAGTTCGTGCCGGCGATGCAGGCGCACGTGCTGGATCCGCTGGGATTGCAGCACACCTGGTACGACGTTCCCGATAGCCAGATGGCCGATTACGCCATGGGCGAAAGCAAGGATGGCCAGCCGATTCGCGTGGCGCCCGGCGTGCTCGATGACGAGGCCTACGGCATCAAGACCACCGCCGGCGATCTGGCCAGATTCGTCCAGGCCAATCTCGGTCTGCTCGAGATCGATGACGACCTGAAGCAGGCGATCGACACCACGCGCCACGGTTATTTCCAGGTCGGCGACATGACCCAGGATCTGATCTGGGAGCAGTATCCGCTGCCGGTCTCGCTGGATACGCTGCTGGCGGGCAACGGCTACGACATGATTCTGAAGCCCAATAAGGCCGAGGCGATCGAGTCATCTCGGTCATCGCAAGCTCAGGCGCCGCGGGACGACGTCTGGATCAACAAGACCGGCTCCACCAACGGCTTCGGCGGCTACGTCGTTCTCGTACCCGGCCAGCAGACCGGACTGGTGATGCTGGCCAACAAAAACTATCCCAACGATGCGCGCGTGAAGGCAGCCTACGAGATGCTGTCGAAGCTGAACGTGATCGATGGCGGCGATGCCGGGCACTGAGTAGGCGCCCGGCCTGGCTTCATCAGCGTTCCGGGACGGGGCGGCAGAATCAACGATTCACGTCGACCACGAGTCGGCCCCGAACCTGGCCGGCGAGAAGCTGATCGGCGGCCTCGATGGCGTCGCTCAGGCCGATGTCTCGTGAAATCTCGTCCAATACGGCGGCGTCGATATCCCGCGCCAGTCTGGCCCAAACCCGCTCCCGCTCTTCCCGGGGGCGGGTGACGCTGTTGATGCCCAGCAGGCTCACGCCACGCAGAATGAAAGGCGCGACGCTGGCGGGAAAGTCCATGCCCTGCGCCAGTCCGCAGGCGGCGACCAGGCCGTCCGGCTGAATCTGCGCGCAGACGTTGGCCAGGGTGTGGCTACCCACGGAATCGATGGCGGCGGCCCAGCGGGCTTTCGCCAGCGGCTTGCCCGGCTCCGACAGACTCTGGCGGTCGATGATCTCGGCGGCACCCAGGCGTTCGAGGAAGGCGGCTTCCTGCGGCCGCCCGGTGGCCGCGATCACGCGGTAGCCACGCTGTGCCAGCAGGGTGATGGCGAAACTGCCGACGCCGCCGTTGGCGCCAGTTACCAGCACCTCGCCGCTCGCCGGTGTCAGGCCGTGCCGTTCAAGTGTCAGCAGACTGAGCATCGCCGTGTAACCGGCGGTGCCGATGGCCATGGCCTGGCGGCAGTCGAGCGTTTCCGGCATTCGCGTCAGCCAGTCGCCGTTGACGCGTGCCTGCTGCGCCAGCCCGCCCCAATGCCTCTCGCCGATACCCCAGCCGTTGAGCAGAACCCGGTCGCCGACACGCCATTCGGGATGCTCGCTGTGCTCGACGACACCGGCAAGATCGATGCCCGGCACCATGGGGAAGTGGCGCACGATCGGTCCCTTGCCGGTAATTGCCAGCGCATCCTTGTAGTTGAGCGTGCTCCACTCGTTGCGGATATGGACGTCTCCCGCCGGCAACGAGGCTTCGTTCACCGGCTTGAGGCTGGCGTTGCTTCGACCGTTTTCCTGTTCCACCACAATGGCATTGAACATCGACATGGCATCGAACATCGAGTTGTCCTTCTATTCGGCGTAATCCTGATTCATCGAGAGCAAACATGAACGCCCGCCCTGGCTTCTGCCAAGGCGGGCGTCATCGTTGTGCGGTAGCCATCGATCCCGCTCAGCTGCCGCTGGTTTCCGGTTCCGAGCTAGGCGCTGCAGGCGTCGTGGTGAGATCCGGTTCGGTGAGCTCGAGCAGTTCACGCGACATCGCACGAGCGTCGTAAAGCAGCTGCGGATTGTCGGATAGCGCCTTGCCGAAGGAAGGAATCATCGCCTTCAACTTGGCTTGCCATTCGGGGCTTGCGATCTGCTCGGGAAAAACCTTTTCCAGCAGCGTGAGCATGATCGAGGGGGCGGTGGAGGCACCCGGCGAGGCACCCAGCAGAGCGGCAATGGAGCCTTCCGCGCCGGTCACCAGTTCGGTACCGAACTGCAGAGTGCCGCCCTTGCCTTCGACATCCTTGATCGTCTGCACCCGCTGGCCGGCAGTCCACAGTTTCCAGTCGTCACGCTGAGCTTCCGGGTAATAGTTCTGAAGCTCCTTGAACTGGCCGCTCTCGGACATGCGCAGCTGGCTGATCAGATAACGCACCAGATCCATGTTGTTGATGCCGACCTTGGTCATCGGCCACAGATTGTTGGGCGTCACCGAGCGCATCAGATCGGTCCAGGAGCCGTTCTTGAGAAACTTGCTCGAGAAAGTGGCAAACGGCCCGAACATGATTGCCGGGGTGCCATCGAGGATGCGCTTGTCGATATGCGGCACCGACATCGGCGGCGAGCCGGCCGGCGCGAGGCCATAGACCTTGGCGTCGTGCTTGGCGACCACTTCCGGGTTGGTCGTGAAGAGGAACTGCCCCCCAACCGGGAAACCGCCATATTGCCGTGCTTCGGGAATACCGGATTTCTGCAGTAGCGGCAGTGCCGCGCCCCCGGCGCCGATGAACACGAACCGCGCGTTGACGCTGCGCTCGTTTTCACCGTCGCTGGTATTGGCCACGGTGACTTTCCAGCTGCCGTCCCGGTTGCGCTCGAGATCGCGGACCTGGGTGTTGACGGAAAGGTGGAAATTGTCGCGGCGGGCCAGCGAGTTCATCATCTGGCGGGTAATCTCGCCGAAGTTGACCTCGGTGCCGATCGGCATGCGGGTCGCGGCCACGGGTTCATCCGTATCGCGGCCGGTCATGACCAGCGGGATCCACTCCGAAATTTTCTGCGGGTCGTCGGAATAGTCCATCCCGGCATAGAGCGGATTCTGGCGCATCGCCTCGAAGCGCGTCTTCAGAAACGATACGCGCTCGCTGCTCCAGACGAAGCTCAGGTGCGGAACGGTATTGATGAAGGAGCGCGGATTGGCCAGCACGCCTTCACGGACCTGGCTTGCCCAGAACTGACGTGAAACCTCGAACTGCTCGGTAATGGTGATGGCGCGCTGAATATCCACGCTGCCATCGGGTTGAGGCGAGGTGTAGTTCATCTCGGCAAACGCCGAATGCCCCGTGCCGGCATTGTTCCAGACGTTGGAGCTCTCTTCGGCGGCCTTGTCCAGACGCTCGTAGAGGTGGATGGTCCAGTCGGGCTGCAATGACTGAAGCAGAGTTCCCAAGGTGGCACTCATGGTGCCGCCGCCGATGAGGACGACGTCGACGTTTTGGGTGTCGCTGGATTCGGCTCCAGACTGGGTCTGCAGGCTGGAACAGAATGTCATGCCGTGGCGCAATTTCATGAAGGTTCTCTGTCTGATGGATACGGACAGGCGCGAACGCGACTAGGGCGACAGTTTAATGAGGTCGCGGCGTTAGTGCCATGATTATGACAGAGGCCAGGTACGGCGGTGTACGTCGGAAACGTCTCTTTGTTCAACAAAATCATCGTTCTGTCAGGAAATGACGGATTTTTACAACATCGATGGATGTACGCGGCGCTCGCTACCGTTAGAGGATAGGATGTCGCAGAGAAAGCCGCCATTCAAGCGGGCCCAGGCGCCGTTCGAAACGTCTCCAAGTCGTCCGAGACGTTCAAATCGTTCGAGACGTCCAAGGGGAGGGCCGCTTTCTTCGATCGGCTTCGAGCGAGCCGGCTGCCACCATTGAAACGCCGAGGGAAATGACATGACACGACAAACCGCCTGCTGTCTGGCGATGGCATGGGTCGCGCTACTGATCGCCGGATGCACCCAGCAGCGAACACTCTCAGGCAGCGAGCCGACAGCAAACGCTTCGCCGGTGACCGAGATCCGTTATCAGGTCGGGCCTTGTCATGGCATGTGCCCGGTCTACAGCGTCGGCCTCAGTGAGGACGGCACGACCCGCTTCCATGGGGAGCAGTTCACGGCTCTCGAGGGCGAGCGGGTACGGGTCAGCGATCCCGGGCGCTTTGCGCTTGTCAAACGCCAGCTTTCTTCGTGGCAGCCAGCCATGGGAACAACAATCGATACGCCGGACTGCGGCCCGCGTGCGACGGATCTTTCCCACTACACGGTCACCTGGACGAATCGGGATGGCGAGCAGGCGATCTTGAAGCACGACAGCGGCTGCCACTCGGAAGACGCCCGCCGGTTAACGGAAGTGCTTCGTTCCGTGCCTAAGACGGTGGGAATCGAGGCGTGGGTGGAGCGATGATCTCTGGCTGACTGCGATGGAAGGCTAGCTGAATGAGAAGGTCGGCGGCATTCGACCATTCCGAGCTTGACGAATGGCAATCCGTTTAGCATGCTAACTAGATATCGCGACAAGACGTCGCAGGGCGTCTTGTTTTCTCAAGGAGTGATCATGAAAGAGGAGTGGCCATGAAAGCGTTCAACAAACTGTTTTCGATGTTGGCCGCCATCGTTGTCTCCGCCGTATTGCCGTTTTCCATGGCTGCGGAGAGCGAAGCCAGCCAACATCAGAATTCCTACAGTGGCACCAGCGTTACCTCCTCGGTGACCAGCGAGGACAAGCAGGACGACGAGCCGGTCTGAATGTCGCGTGAAGTCGCCGACTGATCGAGAGCCCCCGTGTCGGACCGATAGCGGGGGCTTTCTCATGTTCCGGGGCCGGTCTCTAGCGCTAAAGTCGGCTGGCAGTGAACGCCAGCGCAGGCGAGGATGGATTCACTTTCCCCGGCGGAGCCTTGCCCATGCCTGTCTATGCCTATTTCGATGCGGTGCCGACGCTACCGGACGACAACCGCTACTGGATCGCGCCGAGCGCCCATGTCATCGGTCAGGTCGAACTGGAAGCGGACGTGGGCGTGTGGTTCAACGTGGTGATTCGCGGCGACAACGATCGGATCGTGGTCGGCGAGGGCAGCAATATTCAGGAAGGCTGCATGCTGCATACCGATCCCGGTTTCGTGCTGCGTGTCGGTCGTGGCTGCACCATTGGCCACCACGCGATCCTTCACGGCTGTACCCTGGGCGACAATACATTGATCGGCATGGGCGCGACCGTGCTCAACGGCGCCGAGATCGGCAATAACTGCCTGGTGGGTGCCAACGCCCTGGTGACCGAGGGGAAATCTTTCCCGGATAATTCGTTGATCGTCGGCGCGCCGGCCAAAGCCGTGCGCACGCTCGATGACAAGGCGGTCGAGGGATTGAAAGCGTCGGCCGCGCATTATGTCGAACGCTGGCAGGCATTCGCTCGCGGGTTGAAACGTCTGGACGTCGATTGACGCTCGCCTCCCGATCCGGCTTGCCCGAACCGTCGTCTCGCCGCGCTTGCCATTGACACCATGACGAAACCCTCGCTGTCGGCGAGGGTTTCGTGTTTTTACAGCTACAGTGTCTAGGGCGCGAGGCAATCACGTTCGAGGAGAGAACATGACTATCGATTACACCACCGACGAACCCGACCGGGAGTCGCTGCGCGACATTACCGGCCCGGCAGTCGTTGAATTCGGCGCGCCCTGGTGCCCTTGGTGTCAGGCTGCCCAGCCACTGATCGCCGAAGCGTTCGAGGGGCTCGATGATCTGCCGTATTTCAGGATCGAGGACGGCAAGGGCCGACCGCTCGGGCGGGCATTTGGCGTCAAACTCTGGCCGACGCTGATCTTCCTTCGTGACGGCGAAGAGGTTGCGCGTTGCGTGCGGCCGGAGTCGGCAGAACCCTTGCAGCAGGCGTTGGCGAAAATCGTCACGTCTCCTTGAGAATTTCCGCTACGCTTGGCGCTCTCGCCCGTTTCTTGACCGACCGATAGAGGATTCTTCGTGGCCGCAGGCAGTCTACTGACACTACTCGACGATATCGCCACGTTGCTCGACGACGTCTCCCTCATGACCAAGGTGGCCGCCAAGAAAACGGCAGGTGTTCTGGGCGACGATCTGGCGCTCAATGCCCAGCAGGTCACCGGCGTTCGCGCCAACCGTGAACTGCCGATCGTCTGGGCGGTGGCGAAAGGGTCGCTGCGCAACAAGCTGATTCTGGTGCCGGCGGCGCTGTTGATCAGTGTGATTGCGCCCTGGTTGATCACGCCGCTGCTGATGGTGGGCGGTGCGTTTCTCTGTTACGAAGGCGCGGAAAAGCTGGCTCACAAGTTTCTGCATGGTGGTGCCGAGGCGAGCAAGGAAGACGTCCGAGCTGCCGCGCAGTTGAAATCGAAAGAGGAGCGGCTGGCGTTCGAGAAGGACAAGATCAAAGGCGCCGTACGCACCGATTTCATTCTCTCGGCGGAGATCATCGCCATCACGCTCGGTTCGGTGGCGAGTGCCAGTTTCACCCAGCAGGTCGTGGTCCTGGCGATCATTGCGATTGCCATTACTGCGGTCGTCTACGGCCTGGTAGCCGGTATCGTCAAACTCGACGATCTCGGTGTCTATCTCACCGAGCGAGCCTCGTCGCTGGCGAAATCAATCGGTCGCGGGATTCTGTGGGCCGCCCCCTATCTGATGAAGCTGCTGTCGATCGTCGGCACCATCGCGATGTTCCTGGTCGGCGGAAGCATCCTGACGCATGGCGTCCCCTTCATTCACCATGCCATCGAGGATCTTGCCGAGCTGCCCGGTGATATCCCGGGCGTCGGCGCGATCATTCAACCGTTGACGCCGATGCTGTTGAACTTCGGTTGCGGTCTGATCGCCGGCGCGATCGTGCTCGGCGTGGTGCAACTGATCAAGAAACTCAGATCCGGCAACGGGCACTGACGAATGGCCGGGTCACCCGCCGTGCGGGTGATCGGAGACATCTTTCACTCCGCGAGCAGGGCGCGCTCCAGGGCAAACACATGGGCGTCCTCGAACCCCAGCTCGCGCAGCGCCGCGGCGAGGTTGAGCAGATAGTCCCGGTTGGGGCCGCTCGGGCCATGCGATTCAGCGATCTGCCGGGCCATGGCTGCTTCATCGGCGGGGCCGAGATAGGCGGCGTTATCCTCCCCGGCCAGATACACCACACCCTCGGCCTGCTCGACATCGTCTGCGGAGCCATCCTCGAAGCTCATCTCTGTCACGACGCGCAAGTAGCCGTTCTTCTCGCGGATATCCAGCGGCTCGAACACGCTGGGGGGAATGCGGTAGGCCATGCCGTGGCAGATGGCCTCGGCGTCCGGCACCAGCGTTACCACCCGCCCCGGGGCTTCCGGCGTGCCGCGATGGTCGTGAGAGCCTTGCCAGAAGCGCCGCGTCCAGCCGCGAATCGAGGCCGGTCGACGCTCCAGATAGTCGAAATCCGCCTTCCAGATCAACGATCCGTAGCCGAACAGCCATACCGAGTCGTGGTCGTCGAAGTAGGTCATCCGACGGTTGTGGGCAGTGGTATCGAAAGACATGGGACTCCGGTGTGAAACGCTGAAGAATGGGCAATATGCGGTGGCAAGCGGGCTATCTCAAGGCCGGTCGCTGGCAGCTCCTCCGCGACTCGCTGACGACACTCCCTGCGGATTTGACAGCCGGCGTGATGGTGCCATGTTGAAGCTCTATCATCTTTAAAGCTCTATTATCTTTGGAGTTCTATCGCCGTTGAAACTCCGTCTTCGCTTCCAGGAGCTAGCATGGCCAGTCAAAAACGGATCATCGAGACGCTGATGCAGCGTCATGGGCGAACCTTCGCCAGTGAGCTGGGCGTCGATCTGCGCAGGAACACGCCGTCACCGCTGTTTCGCCTGCTCTGCTACTCGCTGCTGACCAGTGCGCCGATCAGTGCCGACCTGGCGATGCGCGGTGCCAAGGCGATGGCCAAGGCCGGCTGGACGACGCCGCAGAAACTGAGGGCCAGCGACTGGGCAACCCGGGCGCGAGTGCTCAACGAATCCGGCTATGCGCGCGTCGACGAAAAGACGGCTACCCAGCTGGCGGACATGAACGCCGCACTGCTGGAGACGTACGGCGGCGATCTGCGCAAGCTGCGAGAGGAAGCGGAAGGGAGCCCGAAGGCGCTTCGCAAGCGACTCAAGGCGTTCAAGGGAATCGGTGGCACCGGGGCCGATATCTTTCTGCGCGAGATTCAGCTGGTCTGGGACGAGTGCTATCCCTACGCCGACAAGGCCGCGCTTTCCGCCGCCGAGAAGCTGGGACTTAAGGCCGATGCCACCAAGCTCGCCAATAAGGTCTCCCGGGAGGATTACCCCAAGCTGATGGCGGCACTGGTACGCTGCAAACTGGCCAAGGACACTCAGGGCGTGCGGGACGCAGCCGAGGCCTGAGCTTTCGTCTGCGCCGCCGATCGATTTACCACTGGCGCTGGGAGTCGCTCAGCCACTTGCCGGCCGGTCCGATACCGTCGGTACACCAGGGTTCGCTCAAGCGTGTGATGAAGAAACGGGTCTTTTTGCCGAAGGCCCGGTTCAGCCGAGAGCGCAGGAACTCGATCGGGTCGGTCGACTCGATCAGCCAGGTCGTGCGAAACAGCGGCATGGACTCGAAGCGTTTGAGCATCGATTCCAGTCGGTGGCTGTCCATTCTTCCCAGCGGCCTGTCGAATGTCAGGCAATAAATGCCCATGGCATGCTCCTTGCTGCCGAGTTGGCCCAATTTCATTCACGTCTATCCAATTCAGGGTAGACCGATCGGCGATGGGTTGTCTTCAACACCGGTGAAATCTTGCCAATCATTGTCGAGACACGCGGTCATCGATCGTTGCTGGAGTCACGGCTCTCTTTGGGCAACACGAGATTGAGCACGATCGACGCCAGTGCCCCCGGGATCAGCCCCGACTCCAGCAGTACTCCGATCTGCTGGGGCGCGCCTTCGTACAGCCCGCTTTGAGCCGGCAGACCGATTGCCAGCGCCAGGGAAATGCCGACGATCAGCATGTTGCGCTTGTTGAAGGCAGCGTGGGAGAGCATTTTCACCCCGGCGCTGGCGATCATGCCGAACATGATGATTACCGCTCCGCCCAGAACGGCAGCCGGAATCGCCGATACCAGCGCGCCCAGTTTGGGAACCAGACCCGCCACGACGAGAAACCCGCCGCCGATGGCGACGACGAAGCGGCTGGCGACACCGGTGAGTGCGACCAGACCCACGTTCTGACTGAAACTGATCTGAGGGAAGGCGCCGAAGAGTGCCGCGAAGCTGCTGGAAAGACCGTCCGCCATCACGCCACCGGACAGTTCGCGTTTGGTGGCCTCGCGCTCGGCACCGCCGATCGCCGTTCCGGAGATATCGCCGATCGATTCGGCGCAGGTAACCACCGACATCAGCGTGATCGCTACAATCGCCGCCGGGTCGAAGCTGATGCCGATTTCGAACGGCATCGGCAGTTGGAACCAGCTCGCCTCACCGACCTTTGAAAAATCGAGCAGACCGAAAGGTGCCGCGACCACGCAGCCGACCAGAATGCCGATCAGCACCGCGGCTTCGGAGAGAAACCCGCGGCAGAACTGGTGAAACGCCACCGTGACGATGAAAACCAGCGCGGCCAGCAACAGATGATGCGGTGCCCCGAAATCCTCGGCACCGACGCCGCCGCCGACGTAGGCAAAACCGACCGGCAGCAGCAAAATGCCGATCAGCAGCACGAAGGTGCCGGATACCACCGGCGGGAAGAAGATGCTCAGGCGTTTGTAGAAAATCCCTACCACCGCCATGGCCAGACCGCCGATCAGCGCCCCACCGAAGACCTCCGGCAGGCCCTGGGCCGCGGCGATCGGGATCATCACCGGCACGAAGCCGAAACTGGTCCCCATCACGATCGGCAGGCGCGCTCCCAGCGGGCCGATACCCAGCGTCTGGACCAGCGTGGCAATGCCCGCCACGAACATCGCCATCTGCACCAGGAACACGGTATCCGCACCGGACAGGCCCGCGGCGCCGGCGATGATGAGTGGCACGGCAGCATTGCTGACGAACATCGCCAGCACATGTTGTATACCAAGTGGAATGGCTTTTCTCAGCGGCGGGAAATAGTCGACGTCGCGTAACCGACTTTCGCTGTCTTCAGCATGGTGGCGGCCTTGGCTGTCCGAATTTCGACGCGCCGCGGCGGTGTCATGAGTCATTGAATACTCCAAAGTCTTTTGTTGTTGTCTCTCTTTGGCGATCTACTCTAGAGCGTTTTTGTGTACAAAAAAAGTCGCTGAACCGGCAAGAGGCGACCGGTACGATTTCATGTCTCGCGTTCGTTTGGCCACCAGTGCGCCAGGGCGGACTCCGCCTGAAGCTTGATGTCTTCATCGATGTAGATCGACACCGCCACCAGCGCTGCGGCCAGGACGCTGGCATCGTCGGTGTAGCCGACACCGACGATGAAATCGGGAATCGCGTCCAGCGGCGAGATGAAATAACCCAGCGCACCGATGATGGTCGATTTGGCCCAGAACGGCACGTCGGGGCGCCTGAGCACGAAATAGAGCTGCAGCGCTTTCAGGGCCACCTCGCGGCCGGCGCGTTTGCCGAAGCGAGTCAGCTTGCGCCAGAAGCGCTCGTCGCTGTAGACGCCCTGATGCGCACTCACGTCCTGAGGGGCGACGGCCTCTGTTTCGAGGGTCTGTGTCTTAAAGGCATGTGTCTTAAAGGCCTGTGTCTTAAGGGGCCGTGTCTCGCCGGGCTCCGTCGGCAGCCGAATGGTGTCGTCGTGCACGATATCGCCCGGAGCTTCGGGCGTTCGCCCGCGAAAAAGTCGGTCACGGTTAAACAGGGGCATGATGGCGATCCGTCGTGGCAGGCAGTCGCTACAGTCTAGTGAGAACGGCGGAGGCGGCACAACGATCGCGGAAAGCGTCCGTGACGGTTCGCGCCTGACATGATGGACGCCGGCTTCTTCGCCGGGTAGATCACGCCGATGGCGTGGCGCCACAGTGAGTTCCTATTCATCGGTGGCTGCGAACTGCCCCCGGCGTACTGCCCGTGGCGCGCTTGAACGCGCGACTGAACGCGGCTTGAGACCCGTAGCCCAGGCGCCAGGCAATCTGATCGATGGATAGCTGCCGCTCGGCGATCCACTGCGCGGCCAGGCGCATCCGTAACTGGGTGACGTAGCCGAGCGGCGAGACGCCTAGCGAGCCGCGGAAGCGTTCGGCGAACACCGAGCGCGAGCTGCCCATTTCTGCCGCCATCGCAGCGACCGTCCAGTCGCGTCCGGGCTCGCGGTGGACGGCGGCGATGACCTTGCCCAGGCGCGGGTCCCGCAATGCCTCGATCCAGCCGCCGATATCGGCGCAGTCGCACTCGACCCAGCCACGCACGATGCTGGCAGCCACCACATCGGCCAGCCGCGAGAGAATGCCGGCGGCGCCAGCCCGCTCGAGACTCGCTTCGCGCGCCATCGCCTCCAGCATCGGCAGCATCTCCGGGTAGCGCGAGAGCAGGGTGCCGACATGCATCACCGCGGGCATCAGCGTCAACAGCGGCTGCATACCGCCCAGATCGAACTGCATGCAGCCGCTGAACAGGCGTACCGGTGGCGTGCCGTCCAGCGTGTCGGGGCATTCATTGACGCAACTGAAGTCATCACACAGCGGCAGCGCGTCGATCTGTTCGATGTCGCGGCTCTTTACCTCGGACGACGAGAGCAGACAGTGCTGGCCGCCCCGGGGCAGCAGCACGGCATCGCCTGTCTCCAGAATCTGTTCGTCACCGCCGAGCCGTAGCAGGACAGGCCCCTGGGCGACGAAATGAAATTGCGCACAGCGGATATCGGTATCGAAACGGATGCCGAAAGGCGGGGCTATCTGGACGCGCCGATAGTTCAGCCCGGACAGCCGCATGCCCAGCAGCAGCTCATTGATCCATTCGCTGGAGCGCAACGGAGCATCGACGGGCGCAATGATTTCGGACGTTTGATCAATCATGCCGGAGTTTTAGTGATAGAGGATCCTGCGATACTACTTTAGTCTAGGCGTCATCCCAAGTCTTGATTGGAATCTCGAAATGACGACGCCAGACACTCAATTCTCGACGCCCGAGCCGCCCACGCCATCGCTTTGGGTCGCCGTGTTTTCACTGACGATGGGCGTTTTCAGCCTGGTGATGGCGGAATTTCTGCCGGCCAGCCTGCTGACCCCGATGGCGGACTCGCTGGGCAGCTATCTCGGCGATATGATCGGCTGGCGCAACGTGTTCCTGCTGGCGACGGCACTGTCGGTCGTGACGCTGGTCCTGCAGTATTTCACCCTACCGCGAATGGAGCCCGGACGGCCGACGCCGCTGGGTACGCTGGTCAGCGTGATGAAGCGACCGGGCATGGCGGCCGGCATCGTGGCCATTCTGCTGGTGTTCTGCGGGCATTTCGCGTTCTTCACCTATGTCCGTCCGTTTCTCGAAGGCGTTTCCCGCATGGGCATCAACGAGCTCTCGTCGACCCTGTTGGCGTTCGGTGTCGCCAACTTCGTCGGCACGTTGGCCGCGGGTTACCTGCTCGAGCGCAGCCTGCGTCTGACACTCTTGATGATGCCGCTGATCATGGGCGTGATGGGCTGGTTGCTGGCCACGCTGGGCGGCTTCTCGATGACCACAGATGCCATCATGGTGGCGCTGTGGGGCTTCGCCTTCGGCGCCGTGCCGGTTGCCTGGTCGACCTGGATCACCCGGATCGTGCCGGACGAAGCCGAGAGCGGCGGTGGCTTGATCGTGGCCTCGATTCAGTTGGCGATCGCGCTGGGGGCCGCCGTCGGCGGGGTGATGTTCGATATCAGCGGCGTGCTGGGCGTGTGCGCGACGGCCGGCACGCTGTTGCTGGCCGCCTCTGCGCTGATCCTGGTGGCCGTCAGGACGCGGCCGGAGGCAGCGGCCGATCGCGATGCCGTGGCGACCAGCTGCCAGTAACGATTGACAAAGCCTGCAGTCCGGCCGACCGGGCCGGATGGCTGGCGCGGATGGCTGGCGCGAGTGAATGGCGCGGATGGCTGGCGTGAGTGAATGGCGGGGATGAGCAGATTGGATGAGTGGGGGATGACCGTGGGCTTCAAATAGACCGGCAGCATGGACGAGCTCATCTTGCTTGTCGGGCGGGGATGATGGTCTGCTATAGGGAATCTGTCCCCAAGGACCATCGAAAGGAACCGACGATGAGTATCGATCCCCAAGCAGGACGCTTGCCCGACGAACACAGCCTCGCCAATATCCCACGGCTGGTGTCGCGCTATTACAGCGAACGCCCCGATGTCAGCGATCCCGGCCAGCAGGTCGCGTTCGGTACCTCCGGCCATCGCGGCTCGTCGCTGAAGACGAGCTTCAACGAGTGGCACATTCTGGCCACGACCCAGGCGATCTGCGAGTACCGCGACACTCAGGGCATCGAGGGGCCGCTGTTCATCGGCATGGACACCCACGCGCTGTCCGAGCCGGCGTTCGTCTCCGCGCTGGAAGTGCTGGCGGCCAACGGTATCGAGACGCGAATCGACGCCGGCTGCGAGGAAACCGGCGGTGACGTCGGCTTCACGCCGACGCCGGCGATCTCCAACGCGATTCTGGTCTACAACCAGGGCCGCACCGGCGGCCTGGCTGACGGCATCGTGATCACCCCGTCCCACAATCCCCCCACGGACGGCGGCTTCAAGTACAACCCGACCAACGGTGGCCCCGCCGATACCAGCGTGACCAAGTGGATCCAGGAACGCGCCAATGAACTGCTCGCCGCCGGGCTCGAGGGCGTTCGGCGGGTCAGTTACGCCGAAGCGCTGAAAGCGCCGACGACCCAGCGTTTCGATTTCATCGACAGCTACGTCAGCGGCCTCGACAAGGTCATCGACATGGCCGCGATTCGCGACTCCGGGCTCAAGTTCGGCGTCGATCCGCTGGGCGGCGCCGGCGTTCACTACTGGCCGCGGATCGCCGAAAAGTACGATCTGCCGCTGGAGGTGATCTCCACCACGGTCGACCCGACCTTCCGCTTCATGCGCGTCGACTGGGACGGCAAGATCCGCATGGACTGCTCGTCGCCCTACGCCATGGCTGGGCTGATCGAGAACAAGGATCGCTTCGACGTCTCGTTCGCCTGCGACACCGATCACGATCGTCACGGCATCGTCGCCCGTTCCACGGGATTGCTGAATCCCAACCACTATCTCGCCGTCGCCATCGAGTATCTCTTCACCCATCGCCCGAACTGGAGCGACAAGGCGGCCATCGGCAAGACGCTGGTGTCGTCGTCGATGATCGATCACGTCGCCGAAGGCATCGGCCGAGACGTGATCGAGGTGCCGGTAGGCTTCAAGTGGTTCGTCGATGGCCTGATCGATGGCGGCCTGGGTTTCGGTGGTGAAGAGTCCGCCGGCGCCTCATTCCTGACACTCGATGGCAAGCCCTGGTCCACCGACAAGGATGGCCTGATCCTGGGCCTGCTGGCCGCCGAGATCACCGCCGTCACCGGCAAGGATCCGGGCGAACGCTACCAGGCATTGACCGAGCGCTTCGGGGCGCCGGTCTACGAGCGTGTCGACGCACCGGCCAACCGCGAGCAGAAGGCCAAGCTGGGCAAGCTTTCGCCGGAGCAGGTGACCGCCGAGACGCTGGCCGGCCATCCGATCACTCGCAAGCTGACCGAAGCACCCGGCAACGGTGCCGCCATTGGCGGGCTCAAGGTCGTCACGGACGCCGGCTGGTTCGCCGCGCGCCCCTCCGGCACTGAAGACGTCTACAAGATCTACGCCGAAAGCTTCGAAGGCGAAGCGCACCTGAAGCAGATTCAGCAGGAAGCCAAGGCGCTGGTCGACGAGGTGCTGGCGAGCTAAGCGGCGAACCGTATGTCGGTGCGCAGCAAAGAGCGCTGGCGGCAACGCCTGCGAGAGATGGCCAGCTATCGGGAGGTGCTGTTGCGCTTCCCGGTGGTGATCGCGTGGCTTCTGGCCGCGACGTTCGTCGCCAACCTGTTGATCGAAGAGATCGGCCCGGCGGATACCGCGTGGCGCGTGCTGGTGGGACTCGCGTGTGCCGCGACGGCCGCGCTTTCGGCCACGCTGGGTTTCGAGGCCGTGACGCGCCGGCGCGAGGTGATCGGGCCGGGCGTTCTCCAGCTCGCGGCGGCGATCGCCGGGGCATGCGGGTTCTGTCTGGTCTGGTTTCAGGACGCGTTGCATACCTCGACGTGGCTGCTGGCGTTCGCGCTTGTCGCGCTGATTCCGGTCGCTCCCTACCTGGCGGGGGGCAGCGGGGAATCGTTTCGAGGGTTGCTGGGTCGCCTGACCTTCGCCTTTCTGCTCGCCGCCATCGGCTGGAGTCTGCTCGGGGGCGGTGTCTCGCTGGTTCTCGTCAGTCTGAACCTGCTATTCGGGCTCGAGGTGCCGTTCGAGCTCTACGCGCACCTGGCTGCGATGACGGCGCTGCTGTTCGCCCCCCTGTTCTGGTTGGCATTGATACCTCGGAGATTCGATCTCGCCGCTGACTGCCGTCTCGATACGCTGTCGGCCAGAGCGGTCAGCGTGCTCGGCGAGTGGGTCGCCGCGCCGCTGATTCTCGTCTACGCCGTGATCCTGCATGTCTATGCCGCGAAATGTCTGCTGGTTGGCGCGCTCCCCAGTGGTCAAAGCGGCTGGCTTGTCTCCGGGTTCGGTATCTGTCTGGTGACTGCGCTGGTGATCTGCCGGCCTTTCATGCGCGGCGCGCGGGCGCTAACGGGTGCTTTCCTTCGCTACTGGCCGTGGTTGTTGCCGGTGCCGCTGCTGTTGCTGACCATGGCGCTGACACTGCGTATCGGAGCCTACGGCGTGACACCGGAGCGCTATCTGCTGGCGGCGCTGGCGCTGGTGCTGGCGATCATCGCGGCGTTGCAGAGTTTTCCGCGTTGGCGAGGCGATATTCGACCGATGGCCGCGATTCCCGTGCTGGCGATGCTGTTGGCGAGCTTCGGCCCGCAGGGTGGCGAGTGGACATCGATTCGCAGCCAGAGCGAGCGCTTTCTGACGATCGTCGAGCAGCCCGCGAGAAATCCGCAGCAGACCGGCGAAGCCCTGGCGGCGCTGGGTTATCTTCGGAATGTCGACGCGCTGGCGCGGGTGGCACCGGCCGGCGCCAAATTGTCGAACGACACGTCATCGAATGACACGTCATCGAGCGGCACGTCGTCGAGCCTTGAAACAGTGGCGCGATCCTGGGGGCTTGACCCGTCGACGGTAGGGGGTGCCGGCAGCGGATCCTCCTACTTCTCCCGCGTCTATACAGGCGCGGCGGGGGTCGCGCTGGAGGGCTTCGATCTGATGCTGAGCGGCGTCGATGTGTCCGCAGGCCTTGTGGCCGAGGTGCCTTTGCCATCGGGGCGGATGCTGCGCCTGCAGTTGGAAGGGCAAACGTTACGGGTCTCTTCGACGACCACAACATCGCGTTTCGATCTGCCTCCCGAGATGACCGCGATATCGAGCGGCACTGACAGCGAGCCGGAGTTGGTCACACTGCGCCAAGACGGTTTGCGGCTGGGGCTGGTGCTGGAAACGGTCAGCGGTTCCAGCAACCCCGTGCCGACGCTGGATCATCTCTCCGGCACGATACTGGTAAACGCGAAGGACTGGCGCTGATCTACGTTGTCGATCTACGTTGTCGATTGACGATTTCGAATCAACGCCCCCGAATCAACGCCCCCGAATCGACATCTTCGAGTCACCGCCGCGCGACCAGCTCGCAGAAGAAGTCGATGTACTGTTCGTGACCGCGGGGAAAAATCACATCCAGCTCGAGGGCGTCATCGGGGTCGCTGATTCCCTCCAGCGCCGGCCAGGGTTCGACGCTCGGGTCCTCGCCGTGTCGCGCCAGCCGCTCGGCATCGACACCGGCACGGCGTACTTCGCCGCCGCTGCTGTCGATGTAGAGCACCCGGTTGCCGCTGTCGAAAGCCTTCCCCAGCTGCTGGACCAGGGTCAGAAAGCCGCGGTCGCTGCCGCCACGCTGTCGCTGCAGTCCGGCTTTGGAGTCCTGTGTGAATGATGTCACGGTGTCGCCGACGCCGACGATGCGTGGCATCAGCGCCGGATCGAAGTGATCGCGAGCCAGCGCCAGCAGCGCGGCGTGATCGCGAGGCGCTTCCCGGGCGTTGAAGCTCTCGCCCAGCGGATATTCACCGGTGTGGCGATGGTAGTAGCGGTTGAGAATGATCAGCACGCCGACTTCCTTGACGGCGCCACGCAGCATCAATTGGAAATCGGTAGTGCCGGCGTTGCCATTGGCAACGCCGTCGCTCTCACGCAATCGTTCATTGCCGTTGTCGTCCTGGCCCGCATTGGGGGCGTAGTGGACGAAAAAGGCATCATCGAGACCGGCCTCATTGGCAGCGTCGAGGCGCTCACGCATGAAGTCGGCGACGGCGGCCTGTAGCGTCCGGTAATGCGCCGGATCGGCCCGCCAGTGGTGATGGAAGACGTTCAAGTTGAGCGTCGGCGACGCCAGGTTGTCGAGCACCGCAGCAGCGATCAGGTCGCGTCGCACGTCCGGCGGCAGCGAGTAGGGGGGCCGGGACAGCAGAGATTCGAGAAATGCTTCGGCCTGAGCGGGAAACGCCTTGAGGAACGCGAGCTCGGCGTCGGTGACGCCGGGGTGACTGACATTGCCGAAGCGGTCCTGCCACTGCACGCCGCCGGCGGCCAGGCCGGGCAGATAACGCCCCTGTTCACCGGCGCGGTCCCGGGTTTCGAACAGCGCCTCGACGATGTCGTTCACGCCGCGCGAGCCGATATGCTCGCCGTTGGTCAGCACGTAGAAGTGGCCATCGAGCCGGCGCGCGGCGTCGAGATAGCGACGCTCCAGGCGTCGAGTCAACGGATCGCCGACCAGACCCATGCAGACGCCGTCGAGATCCTGAATGATCAGCAGGTTGTCGGTAGCCGCCAGTTCGTCCAGCAGGGCGGCGTGGTCCAGAGAGAAGGGACGAGTCAGGGACATGATGAGCGTCCGGGTCGAAGGCGAATGAATGAGGGCGAATGACGCAGGCTCGGAGCCACGGTTCGTCACCAGTATAACGGCAGCGGCCGCAACGAATAGCGCGGGTTTGCCCGACCGGGAAGGCGCGACTAGGCTGCTATGAGTCTTTACCGGTCGCCATGGTGATGGCCGATAGAGAGATGCGTCGATCGCAACGACGCCAGATAGGTTAGCCGCAAGACGCTCACGCCCGGATGGCGTGATGATCGCCCGAAACGGAAGAAACCCCGGATAGGGCAACATTAGCAGGAGGCAATAATGTCCAGTCCCGAGCATAAGCAGAAGATCTGGAAGCTGATCGAAAAGATCAAGGTCGGCATGTTGGTGACCCTCGACGATGGCGTGCCGCGTTCACGCCCCATGCATCTGGTGCAGGATGCCTACGACGGTACGCTATGGTTCTATACCCGGCGCAGCGCTGAGAAGGCATTCGAGGCGAAGGCCGATCAGGATGTCTGTCTCTCCTTCTCGGACCAGGATGACGGCGTCTACGTATCGATGTCGGGTACGGCGCGTCTCAATCATGATCCCGAGCTGATCGAAAAATACTGGAATCCGTTCGTGGCGGCGTGGTTCACCGGAGGCAAGGAAGATCCCGATATCACCATGATGGAGATCGACATCCATTTCGGCGAGCACTGGCAGTCGCGGGACAGCAAGACGTTCCAGCTCTACGAGTTCGCCAAGGCCAATATCAAGAAGGATCACAAGCCGGATATCGGTGAAAACGAGAAATTCGGTCACTGACGTCTGTCGCCTTTTTAGGCACTTTGTCTACTCAACGCCGCCAATGTCTCGCGACATTGGCGGCGTTGGCGTTAGAAGCTGTGCGTCAATCGGTATCATTGACAGCCGTGCGCCAAGTCAGGATAAAGAGTCCTCACAAGTCACATAGCGACCCCCCATGTTTCTGTTGACGGCATTCGTCGTTCTCTCGATCGGTTTTTCCTTCGTCTGTTCGGTGCTGGAAGCCGCGCTGCTTTCGTTGACGCCGAGCTATATCGCGCAGCTCAAGGACACCCGCCCCAAGCTTCACGACAAACTCAACAAGCTAAAGTCCAACATCGATCGGCCGCTGGCGGCGATTCTGACCCTCAACACCATCGCTCATACCGTGGGGGCGACCGGCGTCGGTGCGCAGGTAGCGGTCGTGTTCGGCGATGCCCACGTGGCGATCGCCTCGGCGTTGATGACGTTCGGCATCCTGATTTTCTCGGAGATCATTCCCAAGACCATCGGCGCCAGCTACTGGCGAGCCTTGGCGCCATTTCTGCCGCGGATTCTGCGCGTCATGGTATTGGTGCTGCTGCCCTTCATCTGGCTTTCGGAGATGATCACCAATCGCATCGCCAAGAGCGAGAATGACGTCGACATGCGCGGCGAGATCAAGGCCCTGGCGCGGATCGGGCTAGAAGAGAAGGCGCTGGATCCAGACGAGACGCGTACCATCACCAATATTCTCAATCTTCACGAGATTCTGGTGAAGAGCGTGATGACGCCACGGACCGTGTGTGAAACGGTGACGCCCGACATGAGCGTGGCCGAGTTCGACCTGCGCTATGGCAAGACGCAGTTCACGCGTTTCCCGGTGATGGATGGCGGAGAGGATGCCCTGGGCTACGTGCACAAGGCGGATACCTATCACGCCGAGGATGACGAGAGGCTGAAATCGCTGATGCACGCGGTCGAGATCACCGATGAGAACGACAGCGTCGAGTATGTCTTCACCGCCATGCTCAAGGATCACAACCACCTGCGCGTGGTCTACGACGACCATGGCAACTGGGTCGGGCTGATCACCATGGAAGACGTGATCGAGACGATCCTGGGCCAGGACATCATCGACGAGACCGACAACGTGCATAACCTGCGCAAGTACGCCAAGCAGCGCTGGCTGAAGCGAATCAAGCGCGACGAATCCGCCCTGCCGCCGCCGACCTGAAGTCGGCGGCAGCCCTCCATTGCCGGAGGCACAATCAAATGACCTTCTTGCGCAGCCAGGCGGCCAGCGCTTCGCCCAGAATCACCAGCGCGATGATCGCCAGCAGAATGGTCGCCACGGTCTGCCAGGCTAGCGTATCGATGGCGCCCTGCAGGATCACGCCGATGCCGCCAGCGCCGACCAGGCCGAGTACGGTCGACTCGCGCAGGTTGATGTCCCAGCGCAGGATGCCGACCGCGCAGAAAGTCGGCATGACCTGAGGCACGATCGCGTAGAGCACTACCTTGGCCCGCGAGGCGCCGGTCGCTTCCAGCGCCTCCACCGGGCGGCGGTCGATCTCCTCGATCGCCTCGCCCAATAGCTTGCCGAGAAAACCGATCGACCGGAACATGATCGCGATGATCCCGGCCAGCACGCCGGGGCCGAAGATGGCCACGAACAGCAGGGCCCAGATCAGCGTATTGACCGACCGGCTCGAGACCAGGATGAAGCGCCCTAGCCATAGCGTGAAGCGGTTGGGCGTCGTGTTCTGGGCCGCGATATAGGCGATCGGCAGCGACAGGAAGACGGCCACGAACGTGGCGATGGTGGCGATGTTGAGCGTCTCGACCAGTGCCCACAGAATCGCCCGCAGGTTGCTGACGTCCGGCGGCACCATGCGTCCGAATAGGTCGCCGACCTGGGCAGGGGCGCCCCACACCCACGGCCAGATGATATCGATGCTCTCTACTGCCCAGACCACCGCGGCGGCGACCACCAGCAGCGTGGCGAAGCGCTTCCAGCGCTGTTGCGGGGTATAGCGCGCCCAGGTGCGTTCGGCTACGTTCGGGGTCGTCTGGATGGTCATCCGATGTTCCTCCTGATGCGCCCACTGACCGCTTCGCTGACCAGTATGACGCCGATGATCACCAGCGTGATCGCCAGGGCGAAGTCGTAGTCGTAGCGGCCGAAAGCGTTCATCAGCGTCGAGCCGATCCCGCCGGCACCGACGATGCCGACCACCGCCGAGGCGCGCAGATTACTGTCGAGCTGATAAATCCCTAGGCCGATCTGACGCGGCATGATCTGCGGCAACACCGCGAACTGCAGCACGCTGATGTAGCGGGTGCCGCTGGCGCGCAGCGCTTCCACCTGACCCCAGTCGATCTCCTCGATGCGCTCGGCCAGCATCTTGGCGACGAAGCCGATCGAGTAGAGCGTCAGGGTCAGAATGCCGGCCACCGGGCCGAATCCGACCGCCTTGACGAACAGGATCGCTACGATCACCGGATGGAAGCTGCGGGCGATGATGATGATCGCACGCCCCAGCAGGTAGATAGGCTTGGCGGCGATATTGCGCGCTGCCATGAAGGCGATGGGAACGCTCAGTGCGAGTCCCAGCAGTGTCGCCAGGATGGCGATCTGCAGGCTTTCGAGAAAACCGTCGATCAGCAGTTCGTAGCGATCGAAGTTGGGCGGGAAAGCGCCGGAGAAGATCCGCGCGGCGCGGGTCATGCCTTGGCTGATGCGATCGAGATCGAACGGCAGGATCGAGATCGCCCAGATCGCATAGACCACGACCCCAATGACCAGCCCCCAGCGCAACAGCGGATTGGCGATGAACGGCGGCTTTCGCCAGGTGCGGCGTTCGCTCGTCGCGTTCATGACATGACCGCCTGTGCCTGGCCGGCATCGGCCTGCCGGCGATCCTCGCCCGGTGTGCCGTTGTAGACGGCATCCATCGCCTCCTGATCGAGATCGGCTGGCTTGCCGTCGAAGATCAGCTTGCCGAACCGCATGCCGACGATGCGCTGGGTATATTCCCGCGCCTCGGCCACGTTATGGATGTTGATCAATACCGGCAGCGAGAGCTCCTGGGCGAGGGTCTGCAACAGCTCCATGATCTGACGGGAACTGACCGGGTCCAGTGACGCAGTGGGTTCGTCGGCGAGTAGGATCTCCGGCTGCTGCATCAGTGCCCGTACCACGCCGACGCGCTGGCGTTCGCCGCCGGACAGCGCGTCGGCGCGCTTGTTGGCGTAGTGGGCGATACCGACACGCTCCATCAGGTGATAGGCGCGCTCGATGTCCTCGGCCGGATATTTGCGCAGGGCAGCACGCCAGTAGGGGATGTAACCCAGCCGTCCGCACTGGACGTTCTCCATCACCGTCAGCCGGTCCACCAGGTTGAAGCCCTGGAAGATCATGCCGATACGCCGGCGCGCCTTGCGCAGCTCTTCCCGTTTGAGGTGGGTCAGTTCGAGACCGTTGAGCTCGATACTGCCTTCCGTGGGTTCCACCAGCCGATTGATGCAGCGCAGCAGCGTGCTTTTACCCGCCCCCGAGGCGCCGATGATCGAAACGACCGATTCGCCGGCCACGTCGAGATCGAGCCCGCGCAGCACCGGCTCGCCATGGCCGTAACGCTTGACCAGATTCTGAATGCGCAGCATTGGGATTCCTCGTGGCTGACGGCGCCATCGTCCTGCGTGAGAGACGGCGCCGTCAGGCCGGGTTATTCGACGTTTTTCTGGGAGTAAACAACGCCGTTGGCGTCTTGGATGTCACGAATGACTTCCCAATCCTTCTTGTAGGTGACCGGTACGAACTTGGTCACGCCGTCGAACTCTTCGCCCAGCTCCGTCCCTTTCATGTCGAAGCTGAAGAATGCCTTCTTGATCTTGTCGATCAGCTCCGGTTTGAGGTTATTGGCGTAAGTATAGGAAGTGGTAGGGAAGCGCTTGGATTCGAAGATGATCTTGACCTCATCCGGGTCGTAGAGCCCGCGCTCGGCCATGCGATCGACCACCTCGGAGGCCACCGGGGCGGCGTCGTAGTCACCTGCGACCACACCCAGCATCGATTGGTCATGAGAACCCGAATAGACCACTTCGTAATCCTCGTCCGGGGTGATGCCCTGCTTGGGGAACAGCGCGCGAGGCGCCAGGTTGCCGGAATTGGAAGTCGGCGAGGTGTGTGCTACACGCTTGCCCTTGAGATCGCTCAGCTCGTCGATGCCGCTGTCCTTGCGGGTGTAGACCTGCAAGGTATAGCCGAACTCGCCATCGTCGCTGCCCATGATCGCGAACGGCACCGCTCCGGCGAGATTGACCGCGAACGGTGTCGGCCCGGTGGAGAAGCCCGCGACCTGAATGCGCCCGCTACGCATCGCCTCGATCTCGGCAGCGTTCGATTGCACCGCATAGAAACGAACGTCCTTGCCGGTGACATCCCGGAGGTGCTCGATGAACGGTTCCCAGATATCGGCGTAGATCGCCGGGTCCTCGACCGGGGTGTAAGCGAAGACCAGCGGATCGGGATCGAGATACTGGGATTCGTCGGTCGGTGCGTCGGCGACCAGATCGCCATTGGCGTCGCAGTACATCGGCGCCAGATCGCCGCGCTGTGGGCACTCTTCAGCGGCCTGGGCCGTGAAGGCGAGGCCGCAGCCGAGCGTCAGCGTGGCCAGGAAGGAAAGAGGGAGGCGTAGTGACCGTGTCTTGGATCGTTCGAGGCGTCGTAGCATGACAGCGTCTCCTGAAACGGAGGTTGTTATAAGCGACACCGGCCGCGCCTATTGTGTGTCTCGTTGGGCCATGTTCGGTGTCATCGTTTTGTCACAGTGTGCGCAATATCCGGCGAAAAGCGCATTCGACTTTCGCTAATGACCGTCGCTCATGTTCGTTTCCGAGCAATCAATCAGGGTTGTCGCCGCCATTGTTACAATATAACATAATAAAAAATATCATCGGAACTATTCGTGCAACCATTACCCGTTACCGTCCTGTCCGGTTTTCTCGGCGCCGGCAAGACGACCGTTCTCAATCACCTGCTCAACAACCGCGACGGCCGGCGCATCGCGGTGATCGTCAACGACATGAGCGAGATCAACATCGACGCGGCGCTGGTCGAGCGCGAAGTCGACTTCAATCGCGCCGAAGAGAAACTGGTCGAGATGAGCAACGGCTGCATCTGCTGCACGTTGCGCGAGGATCTGTTAATCGAGGTGAATCGGCTCGCCGACGAGGGGCGCTTCGATTATCTGGTGATCGAATCCACCGGCATCTCCGAGCCGCTACCGGTGGCCGAGACCTTCACCTTCGAGGACGAGCAGGGGCGGAGCCTGTCCCAGGTCGCCCGGCTGGATACGCTGGTCACGGTGGTGGACGGCGCCAACTTTCTCTCCCAGTACCACGAAGCCAGGTCGCTGGCCGAAGCCGGCGAGAGTCTGGGTGAAGAGGACGAGCGCAATGTCGCCGACCTGCTGGTCGATCAGATCGAATTCTGCGACGTGCTGCTGATCTCCAAGTCCGACCTGATCGATGCGCGCGCCCTGGGCGAACTCGAGGCGGTACTGAAAAGCCTCAACCCCGACGCCGAGATCATCGCGATTCAGAACGGGCAGGTGCCGCTGGAAAGGGTGCTGAATACCGGCCGCTTCAGCTTCGACAAGGCGCAACAGGCGCCGGGCTGGCTCAAGGAAATGCGCGGCGAGCACGTTCCGGAAACCGAGGAGTACGGGATATCCAGTTTCAGTTTCGAGGCGCGGCGGCCGTTTCACCCGCAGCGCTTCCACGACGTGCTGCACGGCGACTGGGGCGACGGCAAGCTGCTACGTTCGAAAGGGTTCTTCTGGCTCGCCAGCCGGCCGCAGTTCGCCGGTCAGTGGAGCCAGGCCGGCGGTATCGCCCATCACGGCTTCGCCGGCCTGTTCTGGCGCGCGGTGCCGGAATCGCGCTGGCCGCAGGATCCCGAGTATCGCGCCTCGATCCTGGAAAAGTGGCAGGAGTCGTTCGGCGACATGCGCCAGGAGCTGGTGTTCATCGGCCAGGGCCTGGATGCCGCCGAGATTCGCCGGCGGCTCGAGGCGTGCCTGCTGAGTGATGAGGAACTGGCGCGCGGCAAGGACTACTGGGTGACGTTGTCGGACCCGTTCCCCGAGTGGGATATGGCCGCCGTCTGATCACGCTTTCGACGTCTCCAGAATCTGGCCGCCAAGAGTCTGGTCTCCACCGGAGGTTCCCCGGTTATCCTCACAAGGGTATCGGGGTTTTTTAGGGCTCGGTGTTTTCTTCAGTACGACATCTCTATTTATCAATATAGCTAGATTCATCGATATCACTAAATTCATCGATATAACTAGCTTGAGTGGAACATCTAAGTGCTCGATTCATAATACGGGTATTGCGTCGATGCCATTATCCTGAATAAAAGTGGCTTGCGCGCGGGACTATCAGTATGACCCTAATATTACTTCGGTTTTTAATTCATGCGCTTAGCTGCCCAAAGACTAAAATTTCGGACAATACTGTCGATATTGATGGCAACGCTTTTAGTCTGGCTGAAACACACTCGCTAATAACGCCGTTTCAGGCCCACCATAGAATTCCAAGTGAGTCGTCAAGAACTCATTGAATAATAAAGGAACGCCGCACATGGCCCTATTTCGCTCGCCGCGTCATCATGAAGCCGTGCTCGATGCCATCCATCGTGCCATGGCCATCATCGAGTTCTCCCCGGAGGGCATCATCCTTACCGCCAATAACAACTTTCTCGATATCACCGGGTATCGTGGCGTCGACTTGATCGGCCAGCACCACCGCCAACTTTGCGATCCGGCACTGGCCGCGAGTCGAGAATACGCGGCCTTCTGGGATCGGCTGCAGCAAGGCGAGTTCATTACCGGTCGTTTCAAGCGCATTGCCGAAGACGGCCACACGCTCTGGCTGGAAGCCTCTTATAATCCGGTCCGCGACCGTCGTGGAAAGATCATTCGCGTGGTCAAGACGGCGACCGACATCACCGCGCGGGTACGCGACGAGCAGGACATGCACAGCCGGCTGAACGCCATCGATCGGGCCATGGCGGTCATCGAGTTCTCTCCAGACGGACATATCCTGACCGCTAACGATAATTTTCTGAATACGGTGGGCTACGCTCTCGAAGAGCTCAAAGGCACGCATCATCGGATATTCTGCGAACGCGATTATGCAGCGAGCCAGAAGTACCGTGATTTCTGGGTTCATCTGAACGCAGGTGAATTCATGTCGGGGCAGTTCAAACGACTCGACAGGCGAGGTCGAGCGCTGTGGCTCGAAGCGAGCTATAACCCGGTCTTCGATTCCGAGGGGCAGCTCTACAAGGTGGTCAAGTTCGCGACCGATATCACCGACCGCGTGACACGTGAGAATGAAAGCGCGCAAATGGCCTATCGCATTTCGTCGAACACGGAAACGTCCGCCAGCGACGGTTCGCGTATCATCGACGAGACCATCACCGAAATTCGTTGTATCGCTGATCAGGTTGCGGCTGCCTCGCAGCTGATCGATTCCCTGGCGCAACGCTCCGCCGACATCAGCGCGGTGGTCGAAAGCATTCGCGATATCGCCGAGCAGACCAACCTGCTGGCGCTCAATGCCGCCATCGAGTCGGCCCGTGCCGGTGAGCATGGCCGCGGCTTCGCGGTGGTGTCTCACGAAGTACGCCAGCTGTCGATATGCACTTCCCAGGCCACTCGCGACATCACCGCCACCGTCGCCAGCCTGCGCGATCTCACTCACGAAGTGAGCGGTGGCATGCAGGTCTGTCTGGGCAGCGTGGAAAACGGCGTCCGCATGGCGGGCGAAGCCGGTCATGCCATCGATAGGATTCGTGCCGGGGCCAACGATGTCGTCAGTGCCATTGCCCACGTCACATCGACCCTATCTCACCTCGAAGCTGAGAACGCCCCGACCCTGCGGTGCGCGACATGAATATGGGCATATCGTGATCAGCCCCCGTGGATATTTAGGTCTTCTTCTGCGGCTATCGATGAGGCGCGGCCATTGCCAAACAATTATTAGCCAGCTACATTTTCGCCATCATTCGTTTCCGGAATTTTTCCATGGCATCCCCCAAGCTGTTCACGCCGCTCAAGCTCGCCGAGCTCGAGCTGGCCAATCGCATCGTGATCTCACCGATGTGCCAGTACTCCGCCGACGAGCACGGCAACATGACTGACTGGCATACGATCCATCTCGGCAATCTGGCGCTCTCCGGTGCCGGCCTGCTGATGGTCGAAGCTTCGGCGGTGGCGCCGGAAGGGCGCATCACCCCAGGCGACGTCGGCCTATATTCGGATGATAACGAGCAGGCCATGGCGCGCATGCTCGAGTCCGTGCGTGGCCACTCGCCGATGCCGATCGGTATCCAGCTCGGCCACGCCGGGCGCAAGGCCTCCTGTCAGGCGCCTTGGGAAGGTGGCGCGCAGCTGTCGCTCGAGCAGGGCGGCTGGCAGACCGTGGCGCCGTCCGAGGTCGCGTATCAGGACGATCAGCGTCCGCCGAAAGCCATGAGCCTCGAGGATATCGAAGCGCTCAAGGCCGGCTTCGTGGCCTCGGCCAAGCGTGCCGATCGCCTGGGTTTCGATCTGATCGAGCTCCACGCGGCCCATGGCTATCTGCTGCATGAATTCCTGTCGCCGCTCTCCAACCAGCGCGATGACCAATACGGCGGCAGTCTCGAAAACCGCATGCGGATCGTGCTGGAAATCTTCGACGCCGTCCGCGAGGTCTTCCCGCAGCACAAGCCGGTGGGTATTCGTATCTCCGGCAGTGACTGGGTCGAGGGCGGCTGGGACCTGGAGCAGAGCGTGGAATTGGCCAAGGCGCTCGACGCCCGCGGCTGCAGCTTCATCGACTGCTCCGGTGGCGGTCTCGATCCGCGCCAGGCGCTGGATGTCGGCCCCAGTTACCAGGTGCCGTTCGCGCGGCGCATGAAGCAGGAAGTCGCCATGCCGGTCATCGCCGTCGGGCTGATCACCGAGCCGGAGCAGGCCGAAGGCATCGTCTTCAGCGGTGAAGCGGATGCCGTCGCGCTGGCACGCGGCATGCTCTTTGATCCACGCTGGCCGTGGCACGCCGCTGCCAAGCTGGGTGCTAGTGTCCACGCGCCGAAGCAGTACCTGCGCAGCCAGCCGCACACGTTGAAAGGGCTGTTCGGCTAGGCATTCGTCGGTTTGGCTTGGTGGTATCCCGTCGTCGGTGATCGACGACGGGCTTCATGCAGGCAAGTCGCGTTCCACCACGGCAATCGCATCATGGGCATGCAGGCTTTCGGCATGGACGATTTCGATGCGATAGCCCGTGACGTCGGGCTGTGCATCGCAACCCTCGGCCAGCCGCCTGGCGGCATCCTCGCAGAACATCAGGTTGGCGCCATTGCGCTCTGCAAAGGCCTGCTCGTCGATGCGTTTTACCAGTGTCTGAACCGGTGTCTGCAGCAAGCGCTCGAAAGTATCGATACGATCGGCAGCGACGAATGCCGCCCGGGGACTTAGCGTGAGCGAGAGAGCGGCCCGGCTGCGCTGACTGTGCGGCGTGGGGAAAGCGCCCTGGTGCTCGATCCAGTCGGCGACGGTCCCGGCATCGATGTCGGCATGCATCTGTTCTTCCACCCAATGGCGCCAGTCCCGGGCCATGGCGTGGCGCGCCAGCGCGGTCGAGCAGGGGCAGGTGGAGGCGTAGTCGATTGATAGCGTCAGTATGGTCTCAAGCGCTTCTCGGCTGCCTTTCAATTCCAGCCTGCACGGATAGTGACGCCAACCGCTCTCGCCACTGAGCAGCGCCGGGCGGCGCAGTGGCAGATCGAAGCGCAGCGTTAGTGCCAAGGCCTGACTGATGCCTTGCTGGCTATCGAGCAAGGCGTTACCCAGCATCGTCAATCCGGCCGGTGTTAGCGGCGACTCGTCGAGCCGGTCCAGCAGCCGATAGAGCCGGGACATATGAATGCCGCGCTGGCCGGCGGCGAGATCGACACTGACGTCGGCGGTGGCGGGCAGCCGAGTGCCATCCTCCCATTGCAGGCGGGTGGCGATGCCCTGCATGCCGACATGTTGCAGGGCGCGGTAAGCCGACGCCCTGGACGGTTCCGGTTCGCGCCCAGCGGCGACATCCGGTAGCGGCGGTACGGTGAGGTTCATGATCGCTCATCGATGTCATTAATGTTATTTTATAACATATCTTTTGGCGTCGATGAGCACAACCTTCACTCGCCGCCGAGTTCGCGCATGACCTTGTAGAGCGCCGATTTTGCTTCGAACCCGACGCCCGGGACGTCGGGCAGGGCGACGTAGCCATCTTCCACCTGGATGCCGTCGGCAAAGCCGCCGAAGGGCTGAAACACGTCCGGGTAGGATTCGTTGCCGCCCAGGTGCAGGCCGGCGGCGATATTGAGCGACATCTGATGGCCGCCGTGGGGTACCACGCGGCGGCTGGACCAGCCCATCTCGGCCATGACATCGAGCGTACGCAAATACTCCACCAGCCCGTAGGAGAGCGCGCAGTCGAACTGCAGGTAGTCGCGATCCGGGCGCATGCCGGCGTAGCGCAGCAGGTTGCGGGCGTCCTGATGCGAGAACAGATTCTCGCCGGTGGCCATGGGCAGGTCGTAGTGGTTGGCCAGCTCCGCCTGCAGCGCGTAATCGAGCGGGTCGCCGGCCTCTTCGTACCAGAACAGGTTGTAAGGCTTGAGCGCTTCGGCGTAGGCGATGGCCGTCGCCTGATCGAATCGACCGTTGGCATCGACCGCCAGGCGGCTGCCGTCTCCCACCACCTTCAGCACCGCGTCGATCCGGCGCAGGTCCTCGTCCAACGGGGCGGCGCCGATCTTCATCTTGACCACGCTGTAGCCGCGATCGAGATAGCCCCGCATTTCCTCCTGCAGCTTCGAGTGGTCCTTGCCGGGGTAGTAGTAACCGCCGGCGGCGTAGACCCACACCTTGTCGTCGGCCTGGCCATCGCGGTAGCGCTCCGCCAGCAGCCGATAGAGTGGCTTGCCCTCGATCTTGGCCACGGCGTCCCAGACCGCCATGTCGATCGTGCCGACTGCCACGGAGCGCTCGCCGTGGCCGCCTGGCTTCTCGTTGGTCATCAACGTCTTCCAGATGGCGAACGGGTCCAGGTTGTCGCGATCGTGATCGATCAGTGTCTCGGGATCGGCCTCCAGCACCCGCGCCAGAAAGCGATCGCGCATCAGCGCACCCTGGCCGTAGCGGCCGTTGGAGTTGAAGCCGTAACCGATCACCGGCTTGCCGTCGCGGATCACGTCGGTGATTACCGCCACGACCGAGCAGGTCATCTTGGAGAAATCGATATAGGCATTGGCGATGGGGGAGGCGATCGACGCGGTCTGTTCACGGATGTCCACAATACGCATGGCGGAATACTCGTCAGTGAATGGTGAAAGCCACGATAGCGCTGGCCATGGATCGCCAACCAATGCTATTAACGAGGGTTGTCATGCCTAAACGGCATTGCTATTGGCATCCGCTCACAGGAATCGATCCATGGAACTGGTCTGGCTCGAAGACTTCATTGCGCTGGCGGAGCACGGCAGCTTCGTGCGTGCCGCGGAGGCGCGCCATATCACCCAGCCGGCCTTTAGCCGACGGATACGGGCGCTGGAGGCGTGGATGGGCGTCACCCTGTTCGTGCGTACGCCACAGGGGACGTCGCTGACCGAGGCGGGGCGGGCGATGCAGGGCGGCGCTCTCGAGTCCGCCACCCGCCTGCATCGGTTGCGTGAAGAAGTCCGGGAGGTGGCGGGCAAGACCGCCCGAACCCTGCAGTTCGCGGCGACGCATTCGCTGTCGTTCACGTTCTTTCCGCGCTGGATCCGTCAGGTCGAGAAGGGGGCGCCGATCGAGGCGCTGCAGCTTCATACCGAGAGCATGGCGGAATGCGAGCAGAGGCTGACGCAGGGGCGGGTGCATTTCCTGCTCAGTCACCGTCACCCGGAGGTGCCCACGCGGCTCGATCCGGGCCGGTTCGAGAGTCGAAGGATCGCGCAGGACACTCTGGTACCGCTGATCGGTACGGAATTGAGCAGAAAACTCGGCGAGGGCAAGGGCGCAGCGGCGGGCTTCGATCCCGAATTCCTGTCGGCGGACGATCCCGCCGACCCCTATCTGGCCTATACCGACGCTTCCGGACTGGGGCGCATCGTTGCCCACCGGCTGAGCAGCCATGCCGAGTTCGCCCCACGAGCGCCGCTGTTCTCGAGCCACCTGGCGGCGGTATTGATGTCGATGGCGCTGGAGAACAAGGGCATGGCCTGGCTGCCGCTCATCCTGGCGGAGTCGGAATGGCGCGAGCACCAGCTGGTCCGGGCGCTCGGGCCGGCCTGGGATATCCCCGTCGAAATTCACGTGACCCGTGCCAGGACAACGCTGCCGGCTTTCGCCGAGGCATTCTGGGAGCGTTTGATGACACGGGATTAGGACACGAAATGAGACCGCCGCACGCTCCCGAGCGTGCCCGCGTCGATCACCCTATTGACCGCCGATACGATCCAGCAGCGCCATCTGCGTCTCGGGAATCTCCAGCGCGGCCGCCTGGATGTTTTCCTGCAGATGCTCGGGCGACGAAGTGCCGGGGATCAGCAGAATGTTGGGCGAGCGCTTGAGTAGCCATGCCAGCGCCACTTGCATCGGGGTGGCGTCGAGCGTCCTGGCGACCTCTGTCAGCGTTTCCGACTGCAGGGGCGTGAACCCGCCCAGCGGGAAGAACGGCACATAGGGAATGCCGTCCGCGGCCAACTGATCGATCAATGCATCGTCGGCGCGATTGGCCAGGTTGTACTGATTCTGCACGCAGACGATGGGGGCGATTTCCCGTCCATCCGTCACCTGAGTGGTCGTCACGTTACTTAGCCCGATGTGCTTGATCAGGCCGCGTTCCCTGAGTTCCGCCAGCGTCGTCAGCGGCGCCTCCAGTGAGCCTTCCGCCGGCCCGTGCACGTCCAGCATGCTGCGCAGGTTGACGACCTCCATCTGCTCCAGGCCCAGGTTGCGCAGGTTGTCTTCCACCGCCTGAGTAAGTTCGGCAGGCGAGAGCGCGGGTAGCCAGGCACCGGTTTCGTCGCGCCGGGCGCTGACCTTGGTGACGAGGCAGAGTTCGTTCGGATAAGGATGCAACGCCTGCCGGATCAGCTGGTTGGTGACGTGGGGGCCGTAGAAATCCGAGGTGTCGATGTGATCGATACCGGCGGCGATCACGTCCTCGAGCACTTGAATGGCCCGCACCGGATCCTTGGGCGGGCCGAACACGCCGGGCCCGGCCAGCTGCATCGCGCCGTAGCCCAGCCGTTTGACCTGCCGGTCGCCGAGCGCGTAAGTGCCGGCTTTTTCAATGAGGGACATGCGTTCACTCCTGTGTCATGGATGATGTGTCAGACGCCCTTGTGTGTGCTTATGGTAGGCCCGTTAGCGTTGTGCGACTATTATGCTCAATCACTACAAGTCGTACGGATAACTGCACAATGAGCGCCGATCTCGGTGATCTCCAGGTCGTGCTGGCCGTTGCCAAGGCCAAGGGCTTTCGAGAAGCGGCGCGGTTGACCGGCAGTAGCCCATCGCGCTTGAGCGATGCGGTGCGTCGCGCCGAGACCGCGCTCGGCATTCGATTGTTTCATCGCACCACGCGGGCGGTGACGCTGACCGAGGCCGGCGCCGCCCTGGTCTCGCGACTGGCTCCGGCGATCGAGGAAGTCGAAAATGCATTGGATGCGATCAACGGGTTCCGGGATCGCCCGGTCGGCACCCTTCGTCTCAACGTGCCGGTCAGCACGGCACGACTGATCCTGCCTTCCCTGCTTCCCGCCTTCCTCAAGGCCTACCCGGAGATCCGCGTGGAGATCACCGCCGACAGCGCGGCAACGGATACGCTGGCGGCGGGTTTCGATGCCGGCATTCGCTACGATGAATTGCTCGAGCAGGACATGATCGCCGTGCCCATCGGCCCGCGCGAGCAGCGTTTCGCGCTGGTCGCTTCGCCCGATTACCTGGCGCATCGCGGCACCCCTGCCCATCCCCGCGACCTACTGCGGCACGCCTGTATCCGTGGCCGCTTCACCAACGGCAACCAGGCGGCGTGGGAGTTCGAGCGCGGGGAGGAGTCGATTCGCATCGACCCCACCGGCCCTTTGACGGTCAGCATCGGCGGCGGGGTGGATCTTGGCGTCGAGGCAGCTTTGCAAGGCGTCGGTCTGATCATGATCTTCGAGCAGTGGGTCGAACCGTATCTCGCCAGTGGCGCGCTGGTACCGGTGCTCGAACCCTGGTGGCAACGTTTCACCGGGCCTTACCTCTACTATTCGGATCGCCGGCTGGTGCCCGCGCCGCTGCGGGCCTTCATCGATTTCATTCGCGATCGCGGCTAGCGTTCCCGGCGGCGCGATGACGTATCCTGCTCCTCTCCGTAGTCTCCGTGGAGCTTCTCATGCGCATTTCACCGCTGCCGCCGCTCAACGCCCTGATCGCCTTCGAAGCGGCCGTGCGACACATGAGCTTTACCCGGGCCGCCGTCGAACTGAACCTCTCCCAGAGCGCGGTGAGCCGGCAGATCGTTCACCTGGAGCAGTTCCTGGGCCGCAAGCTCTTCATCCGCGAGCAGCGGCAACTGGCGCTGACTCGCGCGGGGGAAACCTATGCGCTGCAGGTGCGTTCGATCCTGGACGACTGCGTCAACGCCACCGCCGAGGTGATGAAATCCACCGGCGAGAGCGAGCTGACGGTGGCTTGCACCGCCGGCGTGGCGCAGTTCTGGATGGCACCCCGGTTGGGTCGGTTTCGGCGTCAATATCCCAATATCAAGCTGCGCCTGATCGTGCGCGATGGAGTGACGTCACTGTCGTCCTTCGAGTTCGATATCGGGCTGTATTACTTGAAGCAGGCATCTCTGCCGGGATTCGAGACCACTTATCTGATCCCGGAGAAAGTCTTTCCGGTCTGTGCGCCCGGTTATCTCGAAGCCTGCCGGGAGCGTCATGGGGTGGGGCCGGACTCGGGGTTGACGCCTGAACAGTTGAGTGAGGAGACGCTGCTGGTGCTCGAGGATGCCCAGAGTCTGTGGATTTCCTGGCGTGACTGGTTTCGCTATCACCATTTGCCGACGGTGAGCCTGAACAACGCCATCGCCATCAATCACTACCCGCCACTGGTCGAAATGGCGGTACTTGGCGAAGGCATCGTGCTGGGTTGGCAACACGTCATCGACAGTCAGATCGACAGGGGGCGGCTGGTCCGCGCGACTGATCACTGGGCGAGCCACGGGGGCGGTTATTTTCTGATCACGCCGGACGAACGTCGGGAGAACGTCGCCACGCGCTGTTTCAAGCGCTGGCTGCTGGAGATGGCGCCGCAGGGAGATTGATCGCCCGACGCAGGATCGATGCGCTGGCCGCATGCTGGCATGCATTTTTAAAGATTTTCAGGGGCACGAGGCGCTGGGTAGGCTCAAGTCGTATTTGGATGACTATCACGACAGTACCTCCCAAGCACAATAATGCCTCCCGAGAGCCCAATTCATGACCGAACTTTCCTCCGCACTCCCGTCGCCAGCCGTCCTGTTCCGTAACGCCAATCTGGTCGATGGTTCGTCCCCCGAGCCGCGTGCCGGAGTACACGTTCTCGTCGAGAACGGCCGTATCGTCCAGGTCTCGGACACGCCGATCGAAGCGGTCGGTGACACCCGCGTGATCGATCTCGAAGGGCGCACGCTGATGCCGGGTCTGATCGATTGCCATGTTCACGTCATTGCGACGATGGCTGATCTCGGCGCTAACGCGCTGCTGCCGGATTCATTGGTCGCGGCGCGTGCCAAACCGATCATGGAAGGCATGCTGATGCGCGGCTTCACCACCGTTCGCGATGTTGGCGGTGCCGATCGGGGGATCCAGCAGGCGGTGGCGGAAGGCCACTTCGTCGGGCCGCGGTTGGTGATCTGCGGCAAGGCGCTTTCCCAGACCGGCGGTCACAACGACTACCGCGGCTTCTATGACGAGCGCGACGACCAGTACCAGACCCGGCGCCTGGGTTCGATGGGGCGGATCTGCGACGGGGTCGAATCGGTGCGCCGCGCGGTGCGTCAGGAGATCAAGGCCGGCGCCCAGTTCATCAAGGTGATGGCCAACGGCGGCGTCTCGTCGCCCAGCGATCCGATCGAATTTTTGAGCTTCTCGGTGGACGAGCTCAAAACCATTGTCGAAGAGGCCGCCAACGCCCAGACCTACGTCAGCGCCCATCTTTACACTGACGAAGCGATTCGTCGTGCCGTTGAAGCGGGCGTGCGTTCCCTCGAACACTGCAATCTGATCGAGGCGGACACGGCCAGGCTGGCCGCCGAACGCGGTGCCATGGCGTGCCCCACGCTGGTGACCTACGAACGCCTCAAGATCGAAGGTGCCGATTACGGGCTCAAGCCCGAATCGGTTGCCAAGATCGACGACGTACGACTGGCCGGGCTCGAGAGCCTGGTCACCATGCGCGAGGCGGGGCTGGAGATGGCCTACGGCACCGACCTGCTCGGCGAGATGCATCCGCACCAGTCGGAGGAGTTCGTGATCCGCTCCCAGGTGCTGCCGCCGCACGAGGTGATTCGCAGTGCCACTTCCACCGCGGCCAGACTGCTGCGCATGGAAGGCGAGATCGGCTGCATCGTGCCGGGGGCGTGGGCGGATCTGATCGTGGTCGACGGCAATCCGCTGGAGGACATGAGCCTGCTGACCGGCCAGGGCAAGCATCTGTCGCTGATCATGCAGGGCGGCCGGGCGATCAAGGATCGACTGAGTCATTGATGATTGAAGGGATCGCGAACGCGGTCCCGGCCGCGAAACCAGACGGACAATCATCACAACCCATAACAATCACGACGTATAACAATCACGACTCATAACAATCAAGAACAGGAGGCTGCGATCATGCAGGCATTCTTCGTCATCGCGTATATCGTATTAATGGTCGTCATCGGGCTCTACTTCTCGCGACGCAAGGTCCACGACGATACCGACTTCATCGTGGCCGGGCGTTCGCTCTCCACCCTGGTACTGACCGCGACGCTGCTGGCCACCTTCGTGGGGTCGGGCTCGATCGTCGGTGGCGCCAGCTTCGTCTTCCAGCATGGCCCCGGTGCCGCGATCTTCTTCTTCGCCGGAACGCCGATCGCGGCCCTGGTGGTCTACTTCCTGCTGGCGCAGAAGATGCGCCGCTCGCGTGCGACCACCATCCCCGGATTGATCGAGGAACGTTTCGGATCCACGGCGCGCTCGATCGCCTCGCTGATCATCCTGCTGGCCTACGTCGGCATCGTTTCGTATCAGTTCACCGGTGCCGGACAGGCGCTCAACCTGGCATTCGGGCTGCCGGTATGGCAAGGCGTGCTGATCGCGGCGGCGATCATGATTGGCCTGGCGACCATGGGCGGCCTGGTCTCGGTGGCTTATACCGACTATCTGAGTGCGATCATCATCTTTGGCAGCATGCTGATCGCGGCGCCGATAGTGCTGACTCGTCTCGGAGGTCTCGGCGACATGATGGACGCGCTGCCGGCCACGCACCACACGCTGCTGGGCGGGCTGTCGCCGTGGCAGGCACTGGGCTACTTCCTGCCGCTGTTCCTGCTGATTCTGGGCGACCAGAATCTGTTCCAGCGCTTTGCCGCCGCGCGTGACCCGGCCACGGCCAAGAAAGCCGCCATGGGCCTGGTCATCGCCTCGATCGCGTGTACCTCGCTGATCGTGCTGCTGGTCTGCGCCACACGCGTGATGTTCCCGGATATCACGCCCTCCACGGCGATGATGACGCTGGCCCGGGAAGGGTTGCCCACGGTGGTCGGCGGCCTGCTGCTGGCGTCGCTCGTGGCGCTGCTGCTGACGACGGGAAACAGCTATCTGCTCTCTGCCTCGGCCAGCCTGACCCAGGATATTCTCGGCGGTCTATTGAATCTCGATATTCCGGCGGGCAAGGCGCTGCTCGTGAATCGCCTGACCGTCGTCGGGCTCGGCATTCTGGCCTGGATACTGGGCGCGTTCTTCCCCAGCGTGCTGGCGATGCAGATGTACTCCTACGGCATGTACGGCGCCGCGATCACACCGGTGTTCCTAGCGGCGCTGCTATGGCCGCGCGCCACACCGGCCGGGGCGCTGTCGGCGATGATCGTCGGCGGCGTGGTGACGCTGGTGTGGGAGATCGCGCTGGGCAAGCCGATGGGCTGGAACAGCGTGCTGGTGGCGATGCCGCTGGCGGCGGTGACGCTGATCGGCGTGAGTCTGGCCAGCCGGCCGCGGGTGGCCGTCGAGTCGCCCTCCGTCTGAGGGTAGATGTCGCCGTTCGCATCGGAGACGGGGTAAGGCCGAAATGCCTTACCCCGCTTTCGTTTCTCGGCTTGCCACACGTCGCGTCGAAACGATGAACGCGATCCCGAAGACGATCGAGAACAGCAGCACGATGGTTGGGGCCGGCGCGCTGTCGAGAAAGAACGAGAGATAGACGCCGAGAAAGGCGATGAAGGCGGACATCACTGCCGACAGCAGCAGCATGGTGCTGAAGCGTCGGGTCAGCAGGAAGGCGATGGCGCCGGGCGCGATCAGCAGGGCAATGGCCAGAATGATCCCGGCGGCTTTCAAGGCGCCGACGATGGTCAGCGAGATCAGGCAGAGCAGGCCGTAGTGCAGCAGCCGGGTTCGCAAACCGACCGCCCGGGCCTGGGTCGGATCGAAGGCGTGGAGCAGGAAGTCCTTCCACTTGAGACCGATGACGCCGACGGTGATCAAGGCAATCAGCGCCGACTCCCCGATATCGCGCCAGGCCACGCCCAGAATGTCGCCGAACAGGATGTGATCGAGATGGACCGTCGACTGGATCTTGATGTAGAGCACCAGGCCGATGCCGAACATACCGGAATAGACGATTCCCATCACCGTATCCTGCTTGATCCGGCTGTTTTCCTCGAGAAAGCCGGTGGCCACGGCGCAGAACATGCCGGCGACGAAGGCGCCGATGGCGTAGGGAATACCGATCAGATAGGCAATCACCACGCCCGGAAAGACGGCGTGGGAGATGGCATCCCCCATCAGCGACCAGCCCTTGAGCACCAGAAAGCAGGAGAGCAGGGCCATCGGCACGGTGACCAGCACGGCGATGACCATGGCGTTGACCATGAAGCCGAACTGGAACGGCATCAACAGGGTATCGAGCCAGTTCATCGGTGGGGCTCCGTGGAGTCGGTTGCCGAAGATCGCGTCGACGGCATCGGCTCTCGTGGCGCAGGCGCCGGCTCACGAGCCAGGGACGCCGCGGCCCGGCGTCTCGCGGCCAGCATGCCGTGCTTGGGCGCGAACACGAACGCGATGAGAAAGATCGCTGTCTGCAGCACCACGATCACGCCGCCGGTGGCACCGTCGAGAAAATAGCTGACGTAGGCACCGAAGAAGTTGGTCAGCGTGCCGATCGTCACCGCGATGATCAGCAGCCGCGGGAAGCGGTCGCTCAGCAGATAGGCCGTGGCTCCCGGCGTGATGACCATGCAGATCACCAGAAACGCGCCCACCGTCTGCAACGCCGCGACGGTCGAGGCGGCCAGCAGGGTGAAGAACAGGATCTTGAGCGCGGTGGGGTTGAGCCCGATCGAGCGGGCGTGACTCTCGTCGAAGAACGTCACCATCAGATCCTTCCACTTGACCAGCAGGATGACCAGCGAGACCACGCCGATCGTCACCAGCTGCAGCGTATCGGTGGGCGTGATCGCCAGAATGTTGCCGAGCACGATGGTCTGGATATTCACCGAAGTCGGCGACAGCGACACCATGAACAGCCCCAGGCCGAAGAACGAGCTGAAGATCAGACCGATGATGACGTCCTCTTTCAGCTTGCTGCGCTGGTTGAGAAACAGCATTGCCGCCGAGGCGAGCCCGCCGGCAAAGAAGGCGCCGAGGGAAAACGGCAGCCCCAGCATGTAGGCGCCGGCGACGCCGGGCACGATCGAATGCGACAGCGCATCGCCGATCAGCGACCAGCCCTTGAGCATCAGGTAGCAGGAGAGAAACGCGCAGACGCCGCCGACCAGCGCTGACACCCACATCGCGTTGCGCATGTAGCCATAGCCGAAGGGCTCGAATAGATAACCGAAGGGCTCGACTAGATAGCCGAACGGCATGAGGAGATCCATCAACGGGAGCCTCCCTTTCCGGTACCGCGGTGGCGCCGCGCGGCAATACCGTTCTGCATCACCAGCGGGCGCTCGTCGTCGGTGAACACGCCCACGGCATGGGGTGGCGCGCCGGTCTGCTGGGATTGATCGAGCACGAAGTGGCGCAGCACCCCGCCGAAGGCGCGCTCCAGGTTGTGCGGGGTGAATATCTCGTCGGTGGGCCCATGGGCGAGCACCGTGCCCTTGATCATTATCGTACGGTCGCAGAATTCCGGCACCGAGCCGAGATTGTGGGTCGAGACCAGCATCACGCGCCCCTCGGCGCGCAGTTCGCGCAGCAGCCGTATGATCTGATCTTCGGTCTGGACGTCGACCCCGGTGAACGGCTCGTCGAGCAGGATCACCCGGCTATCCTGGGCCAGCGCACGGGCCAGGAACACGCGCTTCTTCTGGCCGCCGGAGAGTTCGCCGATCTGACGCTGACGGAACTCACTCATGCTGACGCGCTCCAGCGCGGTTTCGACCGCGTCGTGGTCGGCCTGCCTGGGAATTCGCAGCATCCCCATGTGGCCGTAGCGCCCCATCATCACCACGTCCTCGACCAGCACCGGGAAGTTCCAGTCGACCTCTTCCGACTGTGGCACGTAGGCGATCAGATTGCGCTTGAGCGCGGTTTTGGCCGGCAGGCCAAGCACCTGGATCTCGCCTTGAGCCAGACGCACGAAGCCCATGATCGCCTTGAAAAGCGTCGACTTGCCGGAACCGTTCACGCCCACCAGCGCGGTAATCGTACCCGCGGGGATCTCGAAACTGGTGTCGCGCAGCGCGGTATGACCGTTGCGATAGATGACGGCGGCATCGGTCACGCGGATGCCGGCACCGGCTGGCGCGACGTCGGCCGATGGCGTCTCGGCGCCGGTCGATGCCCCTTTAGCCGCGTTGGCCGACGTATCGGCAGGCGTCGTCATGATGAAGCCCCTTGAGTCAGGCCTTTGACGATCGTCTCCGAAGTGACGCGCAGCAGGTCGATATAGGTCGGCACCGGGCCGTCGGGTTCGCTGAGCGAGTCGACGTAGAGCACGCCGCCGTAATGGATGCCGGTCTCGCGGGCTACTTGCTGCGCCGGTTTGTCGGAGACGGTGCTCTCGCTGAAGATCGCCGGAATGTCGTTGGCGCGAATGACATCGATCACCTGGCGAACCTGCTGTGGCGTGCCCTGCTGATCGGCATTGATCGGCCACAGGTAGCGCTCGCGCAGGCCGAAATCCCGCGCCAGATAGGAGAACGCGCCTTCGCTCGTCACCAGCCAGCGATTCTCCTCGGGGATCTGCGCCAGCGAATCGCGGATGGGCGCAACGGCGGTTTCGATCTCTTGCTTGTAGCGTTCGGCGTTGTTGCGGTAAGTCTCGGCGTTGGCGGGGTCGTGCTCGATGAACGCGTCGCGGATGTTGTCGACGTAGATCAACGCGCTCGTCGGCGACATCCAGGCATGCGGGTTGGGCTTGCCGTCATACGGACCCTCGGCGATGCTGATCGGCTCGATGCCTTTCGATACCACCACGCTGGGCACGTCCTTCAGATTGTGGAAGAAGCGCTCGAACCAGCGTTCCAGATCGAGCCCGTTCCACAGGATCATGTCCGCATCCTGGGCACGCAGGATGTCGCGCGGGGTCGGCGCATAGTTGTGGATCTCGGCGCCCGGCCGGGTAATCGGCTCCACCGTTGCGGCGTCTCCGGCCACGTTCTGCGCCATGTCCGCAATGACCGTAAAGGTGGTCACTGCCTTGAACTTGTTCTGGCTCACGTTTTGGCCGGTGTCCTGAGCGCTGGCGGGGAGAGCGAGCAAGATGCCGAGGATCACGCTCGCGACACCGAGCAGTACCGAACGTTGTAAACCTCGCTTCATGGTCCATCTCCTGATTCTCGAGCTTTGGGTTCTCAGACACCCAGCGATTGTGCTCACCCACATGAGTGTCTGGGGCAGCTCTCTGTCAGCGCGCTGATTCATGGGATCGCAGAGCCCATGCTTCGACGGCAAACGATTAGCGACCCTGTCTAATTAACCACGGTTTAACTCTATTCCCAAGGTTGTTATTTGTAGCATCGGTTAAGGCTTGTCGTGAAGTCCTTTCGCCTCTTGCAAATACGAAAATCGAGCGGAGCGATGGAGCGCGTCCGTCTATCGTCTAGACTCGTGGCACATGAACTCAGGAGGCCGGCGATATGCCTGCAGCTAAAGTGTTGTTTTTGGTGACGATTATGCTGGGCGCTACCCTGGTGCTTGGCGGATGCTCACCGATTCCTGATGCGCCAGGTCCGATCGGCATTCCCGGTATCTGACGCCTATCTGGCCGTTATCGATGAGAGAAGTGGAGGGCGGCGCCCGGTCACCGAGCGCGCTGATACGACGCTTCGGGAGTGATGGGAGTGTCGGGAGTGTTGGGAGCGATAGAATGATCAGCTGTCGTTGACGAGTCGCTTGGCCAGCGCCCGACAATCCGCGAGATGCCAATCGGCGTCTCTCGTCTCCCGGGCCTGCGGCGCGTTGACCAGCACGGTTCGCGCGCCGGCGGCTCTGCCGCAGGCCATATCCAACTGGCTGTCGCCGACCATAACCAGATCCGATGGCGCCACCTTCCAGCGTTGGATGAAGCGCTCCAGTCCGCCGGGATGGGGTTTGGGCGGTGCCTCGTCGCGGCCGAGCACGTCATCGGGAGCGAAGCAGTCATCCAGGCCGATCGCATCGAGGGTGATGTGCGCCAGCTCCTTGGCGTTGCGGGTCAGAATGCCGAGCCGACAGCCACGCTCGCCTAGTGCCCGAACCAGTTCGATGGCGCCGGGGGCAGCGGTGGAACGCATGGCGAGTTCACGCTCGTGTTCGAGCAGCCAGGCGTGTTTGGCATCGCGCTCGGCCACGGGCAGCGTTTCCAGATGATGGAGAATATCGGCGCCGTCAGGAATTTCGAGATGACGGCGAATGGCGGGGAAGTCATGCACGCCGACGGTCAGCGTGCCATCCATGTCGAAGACCCAGTGGGTGAGGGTGGAGAGAGAATGAAGGTCGGTCGGGGGAGATGAGGGAGGCATCACGTCACTCGTCGATTGAATAATGGTCATCATGCCATTTGGCGACAGCTTTGCGTTATCGAGCGCTCGGTTTGTCCTGACAGTCGGTTCAGGGGCTTAGCGTAGCGTGCCAGTGTTTTCACCAGGTCGCCGGATGCCATGGTTTCCGCGTCACCTGTATGATTCCCTGCATTATACGAACAGTGCATCGAGACGCAGGGATACTTCCGAAGATCATGAATACTGAAAGCCACTCACGGCAGGCCGCCTTCATCTGGTCCGTCGCGGATCTGCTGCGCGGCGATTTCAAGCAGTCCCAGTATGGCCGCATCATCCTTCCTTTCACGCTACTGCGACGGCTGGAGTGTGTGCTGGCGCCGTCCAAGCAGGCGGTGGTGGATGCGGCGCACGCGCATCGCGACAAGCCGGATGGCGTACGCGAGCAATTGCTGCTACGAGCGGCCAAGCAGCCTTTTACAACGCTTCATCTTTGACGCTGGGTACGCTCTCCAGTACGCAGACCGCCAACGACCTGATGAGTTACGTGCAGTCGTTCAGCCAGGATGCGCGTGAGATCTTCGAGCACTTCGAGTTCGAGAACTTCGTTCAGCAGCTAAGCGCCAATGATCTGCTCTATAAGGTCGTCGAGGCGTTCGCCAAGACGGATCTCAGTCCGGAACATCTCTCCAACTTCGGCATGGGGCTGGTCTTCGAAGAGCTGATCCGCAAGTTCGCGGAAAGCTCCAACGAGACGGCGGGGGAGCACTTCACCCCGCGCGATATCGTGCATCTGACAACTTCGCTGGTGCTGACCAATCAGGATGCCAGGCTCAAGAGCGGCGGCATCGTCACCGTTTATGACCCGACAGCAGGCACGGGCGGCTTTCTCTCCGAAAGCGACGAGTACATGCAGCAGGTCAGCGGCGGCATGAGTGTGTCGCTACATGGTCAGGAGCTCAACCCCGAGTCCTACGCGATCTGCAAGGCGGATATGCTGGTCAAGGGCCAGGAGGTCAAACAGATCAAGCTGGGCAACACGCTCGCCAACGACCAGCTCGCCGGCGAGCACTTCGACTTCATGCTCTCCAACCCGCCGTTCGGCGTGGAGTGGAAGAAAGTACAGAAACAGGTTACCGACGAACACAAGCAGAAAGGCTTCAACGGGCGTTTCGGCCCTGGCCTGCCGCGCGTCTCCGACGGTTCGCTACTGTTCCTGATGCATCTGGTCAGCAAGATGCGGCCCACGCAGCAGGGCGGCTCGCGCATCGGTATCATCCTCAACGGTTCGCCGCTATTCACCGGCGGCGCGGGAAGCGGTGAGTCCGAGATTCGCCGTTACCTCCTCCAGCACGACATGGTCGAGGCCATCGTCGGCCTGCCTACGGACATGTTCTACAACACCGGCATCGCCACCTACGTGTGGATTCTCTCGAACGCCAAGCCGGCCGAGCGTCGCGGCAAGGTGCAACTGATCAACGCCACCGGTCGCGCCAGCAAGATGCGCAAGTCGCTTGGCAGCAAGCGCCAGTTCGTCGCTGATGGGGACATCGAAGCGATCGTACGGCTCTACGGGCAGAACCTCGAGGATGAAGAGAGCAAGATCTTCCCGATCGACGCATTCGGCTACCGACGCATCACCGTGGAGCGCCCGCTGCGCCTGAACTTCCAGGCAAGTCCCGAACGGCTGGCGAAGCTGGATGACGAGAAGCCCATCCAGAAACTCGTCGAGGCGGAGCGCGAAGCGCTCAAGACCGCCTGCGCGACGCTTGATCCCGAGCAGGTTCATATCAACCGCGACGCTTTCACCAAGGCGTTGAAAGCCGCCCTGAAAACGGCCGGATTGAAAATCGGCGCGCCGGTGCAGAAAGCCATTCTCAATGCGCTTTCCGAGCGCGACCCGGAAGCGGAACTCTGCCTCGACAGCAAAGGTAACCCGGAGCCGGATAGCAGCCTGCGCGATAACGAAAACGTGCCGCTGGGTGAATCCGTGTTCGACTACTTCAAGCGCGAAGTTCAGCCCCACGTGCCGGATGCCTGGGTCGACGAAGACAAACGCGACGAGCAGGACGGCCGCATCGGTATTGTCGGCTTCGAGATCCCCTTCAACCGCCACTTCTATGAGTTCAAGCCACCACGCCCGCTGGAGGAGATCGACGCCGATCTCAAGGCCTGCACCGACCGGATCAAGCAGATGATCGAGGGGATGTCGGCATGACGACATTTCCGAAATATGCCGAATACAAGGACTCCGGCGTCGAGTGGTTGGGCGAGATACCAGTACATTGGAATCTATATCGGTTTAAGCAGGTTTTTAGGGAGCGTGTCGGGCGATCAGAAGATGGCAGCGAGGAGCTTTTGTCAGTCTCTGCTTATTGGGGCGTTCGCCCTAGGTCTGATATGCGTGAAGACAATGAGCATTTGACCCGCGCTGACTCGTTGAAAGGTTATAAATCATGTAAAGCTAGCGATCTTATTATGAACATCATGCTGGCTTGGAATCGTGGGCTTGGGTTTGCTTGGCAAAGTGGCATAGTTAGTCCCGCATATAGCGTTTTTGTCGTCATAGATTGCTCGGAGCCTAAGTTCCTCGATTATCTTGTTCGGTCTGATGAGTATACTCGATACTATAAAGCTTTCTCTTCTGGTGTGATCGATTCGCGGCTCAGGTTGTATCCTGAGACCTTTGGGCGCCTTTTTTGTGCGTTACCTAGCCACTTTGAGCAGATAGCGATTGCTCAGTTCCTCGACCACGAAACCGCCCGCATCGACGCGCTGATCGACGAGCAAAAGCGCCTGATTGAGCTGCTCAAGGAAAAGCGCCAGGCGGTGATCTCTCATGCCGTTACCAAGGGGCTGGATCCCGAGGTGCCGATGAAGGACGGCGGTCTCAATGACCAAGCGCAACACGTGACCCATCAGGTACGGTGTTGCCATGAACCACTGCTATCGCCATCTTTCTGCTGAAGACCGGGCCGCCATCATGATGATGCGAGCCACGCATTCGATC
>NZ_JBQXYB010000007.1:0-222611 GCF_052645315.1 Salinicola sp. V024 | reverse complement strand
GTTTTGCCTGACGACCATAGCGAGCGGGAACCACCTGATCCATGCCGAACTCAGTAGTGAAACCGCTTAGCGCCGATGGTAGTGTGGGGTCTCCCCATGCGAGAGTAGGTCATCGTCAGGCATCTATTCCGAACCCCGGCCATTGGTCGGGGTTCACTTATTTAGGGGTCTCCCCATGCGTTTAGGGGTCTCTCCATGAAGAGTCCCGGAGTGCCGGCCCACGGATGGCCGCCCCAATCATCGTCAGGCATCTATCCCAAACCCCAGCCAACAGGCCGGGGTTTTTTATGTCGGAAAGAAAACTGGTGACACTGAAAACTCGTGCCGGCAACGTGTTTAGAACGGCGACTTCTGTATGTCGAGTAGGTCACGCGGGTCTCTGTTTTAAGCCGCTTGTCATATTTGTCATCAGACTTTTCCATGATGAGTAAAAAATGAGGAAAGAGAGTAAATCGGTGGATGATTGGTCCGGCTCAAGCTACCTTGTATGAGAATTCACGGAAGAGTAAAGGAGCTACACGATGCAATCCGAACTGTTGAAGAAACTGGCAATGGCGGCGCTGGTCGGTACGATGGCATTGGGCGTTGCAGCTTGTGACAGCGACGACGGGTCCGCCGAGGAAGCCGGTGAGTCCATCGATAATGCCGCGGATAATGCCGCAGAGTCTACCGACAACGCCGTAGATTCCGCCGAGGACAACATGGACGACGCTGGCGACGCCATGGGCGACAAGATGGATGACGCAGGCGACGCCACCGAAGATGCGATGGATGATGCCGGTGATTCCATGGAAGACGCTGGTGAAGACATGCAGGATGAAGCCAAAGAAAACCAGAACTGATCATTCTGACGACACTACGATGAAAGAGTCGTAAGTCCCGTTCTGATGGAGTTCCTCCTGTAAGGAGAGAGTTCTTTCGAAATGGCATTCAAGGCCCGAGCCCCGCATCACATGGGGTTCGGGCCTTTTCGTATCCGCCTAAAATATCAAGGAGCGCCGGTTTCATGGTGGGCGGTTGCTCTTACCTCCAATGGCGAGCACTTCTAACCATTTGCAGGCGCTCCTAGACTACTTGAAAGTTCAGAGCTCACTACGCTTTATCGAGAAAGGCAGGGTCTCAAGCCGGGGCGGATTGGGTTGCGGAGAATAGCAATCCATTCCCCAGGAGGCGCCACTGATCTTCCCAGTGCGTCGTGGGCAGATGCCGGAAGTTGCTACGCACGTACTGACTGATCCTGCCTTCCATGAAAGCCGACAGCAGATTAGCCGCCGCCGACACTGTCAGCTGTGGGCGCAACCCCTCGCGGAGTTCCGCCTCGCGCAGTATCTGCTTGAGCTGTGTTTCCAGTCGCTCGAACAGCTGGGACATGCGGGTGCGAAGACGCGCCGTCTCGCCGGTCAGCACGTCGCCATCCATCAGCCGGCTGAGACCGGGATTCTTTTCGGCGAACGTCAGCACCAGTTGAACGATCGTCTCGCAGCGCGCGAGCGCCGACGGTTCGTCGTCGAGGATGCGTCGAATACGCTCGAACAGGCTCGCCTCGATGAATTCGATCAGCCCCTCGAACATGCGCGCCTTGCTCGGAAAATGGCGGTAGAGAGCCGCCTCGCTAACGCCGACCTGACGTGCCAGTGCGGCCGTGGTGATGCGTTTGCCGCTATCTTCCTCGAGCATCAGAGCCAGTGCCTGGAGGATCTGCTCGCGGCGAGAGAGTGGGGGAGTTGCCTGCGTCATGGCGGTTCTTATCGGTCGTTTTATTGGAGCTCCTTCCTGGAGCGGCCCGGACTGCTTGCTTGTCTGCTCAGCAGCCGAGGCGGGCCTTCCAAGCCCGCGATAATCAGAAACACGGTGAAGCCGGTCGTCAGCCGTGACTGTCGGTGATCTGGGTGCCGACCCCGGCATCGGTGAAGATCTCCAGCAGCGTCGAGTGCACTACGCGGCCGTCGACGATGACGGCGCTGCCGACACCGCCCTTGACCGCTTCCAGCGCACAGCGAATCTTTGGCAACATGCCGCCGTAGATCGTGCCGTCGGCGATCAGCGCATCGACTTGCTCGGTGGAGAGCCCGGTCATCACCTTGCCCTCGGCATCCTGCAAACCGGCAACGTTGGTCAGCAGCATCAGTTTCTCGGCCTTCAGCGCCTCGGCGACCTTGCCCGCCACCAGATCGGCGTTGATGTTATAGCTATGGCCTTCGCGATCGACGCCGATCGGTGCGATGACAGGAATGAAATCGCGTTCGGCGAGCATCTCGATCAGATCGGTGGAGATGTGTTCCACCTCGCCGACGTGCCCGATATCGATGATCTCGGGTTCGGTCAGTGCCGGATTGTACTGTTCGACCTTGAGCTGACGCGCCAGAATCTGGGCGTTGTCCTTGCCGGTCAGACCGATCGCCTTGCCACCGCATTGGTTGATCTGGGTGACGATGTTCTTGTTGACCAGCCCGCCGAGCACCATCTCGACCACATCCATGGTTTCGGCATCTGTCACGCGCATGCCGTTGACGAAGCGCGATTCGATGTTGAGTCGCGCCAGCAGCTGGCCGATCTGCGGGCCACCACCGTGGACCACCACCGGGTTGATCCCGACCTCCTTCATCAACACCATGTCGCGGGCGAAGGAGTCGATCAGCTTGTCTTCGGTCATGGCGTTGCCACCGTACTTGACCACCACCGTCTTGCCGGAATAGCGCTGAATATAGGGCAGCGCTTCCGACAGGATTTCGACCACCTGACGCGGATCGCGTGGGCTCTCGTTCATGAGGCGTTATATCTCCACTGTCTGTGCGCCACGAGTCTATCGAAAGCGGCGCGTTCCCTGTTGTTGCGTACGTCCCGTACTCGGCGATCTCAGAACGGCAGTTCGACGTTCGGTGCCACCGCCAGCAGGGCGGCGCCGAACTGACGCTGGATTCGAGCGAGCGCGGCCTGGTCCTTGCCCTCGAATCGCAGCACCAGTGCCGGCGTGGTGTTCGAGGCGCGACACAGCCCCCAACCATCGGGGTAGTCCACGCGAATGCCGTCCAGCGTCGTCTTGATGCCATCCTGACCGAAGTCGCCGGTCTCGGCCAGTCGCCCGATGATCGCGAACTTCTCCTCGTCGGTGACCGCCGCGTTCAGCTCCGGGGTGCAGATATCCTGCGGGAAAGCGCTGAAAAAACGATCGGCGTCATGCGGTTGGCGCGAGAGAACTTCCAGCAGCCGGGCGGCGGCATAGAGTCCGTCATCGAAGCCATACCAGCGTTCGGCGAAAAAGATGTGACCACTCATCTCGCCGCCAAGCTGGGCGCCGGTCTCCTTCATGCGCGCCTTGATCAGCGAGTGGCCAGTGCGCCACATTTCTGGCTCGCCTCCCGCACGCTCGATGATCTGCGCCAGATTGCCGGTACACTTGATGTCGAAAACGATGCGGGCGCCGGGATCGCGCTCGAGCAGATCCACCGAGAAGGCCATCAGCAGCCGGTCCGGATAGATCATCTCGCCGGCCGGCGTCACCACGCCGAGGCGATCCCCATCGCCATCGAAAGCCAGCCCGATATCGGCACCGCTCTCTTTGACTTTGGCGATCAGGTCGACCAGGTTTTCCGGCTTGCCGGGATCGGGATGATGATTGGGGAAATCACCGTCGATTTCGGCGAAAAGAGGAATCGTCTCGACACCCAGCGCCTCGATCAGGCGCGGCCCCAGCTCACCGGCGACACCGTTGCCGCAGTCGACGACCGCCTTGAGCGGGCGCCCGCGTCGGCCTTGATCGAGCGAGATATCACCCAGGATGCGTTGGAGATAGGCCTCGCTGACATCGAGCTGCGTCAGAGTCCCTTCGCCTTCACTGAGATCGCCGCTGCGGATGCGCTCGAACAGGGCGGTAATCGCGTCGCCCGAAATCGCGACGCCGTCGAGCACGATCTTGAAGCCGTTGTAGTCCGGCGGATTGTGGCTGCCGGTCACCATCACGCCGCTGCGACTCTCGTCGAGGGTGGCGGTGGCAAAATAGAGCACCGGCGTGGGCACGCGACCGATATCGATCACATCACGGCCGGAGGCCCGCAGGCCGCGGATCAGCGCCGCCTGCAGGCGAGGGCCGGAGTGGCGGCCATCACGGGCGACGATCACGCACTGCTGCCCCCTCGCCGCCGCTTCGCTGCCCACCGCGCGGCCGATCCACTCCACCGTCTCCTCGGTCAACGTCTCGTCGACGATGCCGCGAATATCGTAGGCCCGGAAGATCGAGGCGGGCACGTGGGACCCGGACGGGTCATTCATCGTCATTTCCTTGCGTCGTCATTGTCCGGCATTGTCGCGCCAGCGTCGGCGGTCACGCCCAGCGCTCGAGCTCGAGTTCCACCGAGGCCTGTCCGTCGGTAATCAGCCACTGGCCTTCCATCAGCGTGGCACCCAGGCTCAGGTTGCGATCGACGAGAGAGGTCAGCGCCGCCAACGGTTCGGTGGGCAGATTCCAGACCTCGACCCGCGGCAGTGCGCGGATATCGTTCTCGAGTTTCTTCCACCACTGCACCGCACTGCGGGGCGCGTAGGGATAGACCAGTACGCGTTCGGCTCGCGAGAGCCCCTGCTTGATCCGCTTCAACGACGGTTCACCCAATTCTATCCACAACAGGATGCGGCCGTCCGGCGCCTTGAGCCACAGGTCCGGCTCGTCGTCGCTGCTCAGCCCACGGGTCATGGCGAGTTCATCGTCGCCGCTGGTGAGAGGCGCGTTGGCGATAAACGCCAGCAGACGCACCATCAGCCGGGTCGCCGTCTCGGAAGGGTGGCAGGCCACGGTCAGCGCGTGATCGCCGTAGTAGTGACGATCCAGATCGCTGACGTTGAGTTTCGCTTTATAGATGGTTGCGCTTAGCGCCACGTGACATGTCCTTGCAGAGAACGGCTGTAGGAAGCGGAATAGGATTCACTGCCGGCCGGAGTGACCGAAGCCACCGCCGGCGCGGTCGGTGGTGACGAACTCCTCGACGATCTCGAGTTCGGCCTGGACCACCGGTACCAGCACGTATTGTGCCAGCCGCTCGCCGGGTTCGAGCATGAACGTCTCGCGGCCCCGGTTCCACACCGAGATCATCAGCTCGCCCTGATAGTCGGAGTCGATCAGCCCGACCAGATTGCCCAGCACGATACCGTGCTTGTGACCGAGCCCGGAGCGCGGCAGCACCACGCCGGCCAGACCCGGGTCACCGATATGGATGGCGAGGCCGGTGCGTACCAGGGCGCTGTCACCGGGCGTCAGGGTCAGCGCCTCGTCGAGCAGCGCGCGTAGGTCCATGCCGGCACTGCCTACGGTGGCGTAGTGCGGCAGCGGGTAGTCGTGCACACGCTCGTCGAGAATCTTCACCGAAAGCTTGGGTTTGACCGTCGATGGAGAAGCGGGCGTGACGGACGGATTGCTGAGTGACATGAAAAACATTCCTGAAAGCGGATGACGTTGAAGGCGAGGCAGCGACCTAGCTTATCATCGCGGGGGCGGGTCGGACGCGACTAGGGCAGGCGATCGACGATGTGGTCGACGATGACGGCAGCCAGTGTCGCTTTGGCTTGAGCCGGAAGTTCGCGGCGTGTCGTCTGGTCGTGCTGTTTCCACAGTAGCGTGACGGCGTTGTCGTCACTGCCGAAGCCGACGCCTTCACGGGAAACATCGTTGGCGACGATCAGGTCCAGGCGCTTGCGTTCGAGCTTGCTGCCGGCGTGCGTTTCGAGATCCTGCGTTTCGGCGGCAAAGCCGACGGTGAAGGGGCGGTCCGGGCGCGCCGCGATCGTGGCGACGATATCCGGATTGCGCACCAGCTCGAGGGTCAGGCCGCTGTCGGCGTCCGTCTTCTTGAGTTTGTGTTCGCTGACGGCTGCGGCGCGATAGTCCGCCACGGCGGCGCAGCCGATGAATAGATCGCAGGGCAGCTGGGATTCGACGGCGGCCAGCATCTCCGTCGCCGAGGTCACGTCGATGCGATTGACCCCCGGCGGGGTCGACAAGGTGACGGGGCCGCTCACCAGGCTGACGCTGGCCCCACGCTCGACGCAGGCGGCAGCGAGTGCATACCCCATCTTGCCGGAACTGTGGTTGGAGAGATAACGCACCGGATCCAGCGCTTCGCGAGTCGGTCCGGCAGTGATCACCACGCGCTTGCCGGCCAGATCCTGGTGCACGGGCATCATTCTGAGCGATTCTCCGCCGGATTGTCCGACCTCGTCCAGCAGCTGGGCGAGAATGGTTTCCGGCTCCAGCATTCGGCCCAGGCCGACGTCGCCACAGGCCTGGTCGCCGGCGTCCGGCCCCAGCAGGGTCCAGCCCAGCTCGGCGAGTCGATCGGCATTGGCCAGCGTCGCCGGGTGGCGCCACATCGCCTGATTCATGGCGGGCGCCATCAGGCATCTGGCTTCGGTCGCCAGACATAGCGTGGTCAACAGATCGTCGGCATGGCCGTGGGCCAGTCGCGCCATCAGGTCGGCGGTGGCCGGCGCGATCAGGATGATATCCGCCCACTTGGCCAGCTCTATATGGCCCATGCCGGCCTCGGCTTCCGGCTCCAGCAGCGAGGTGCGCACGGGCTCGCCGGTGAGTGCCTGCAACGTCAGCGGCGTGATGAACGCCTGGGCGCCCTCGGTCATGACCACGCGCACCTCAAAGCCCGTCTTTTTCAACAGGCGAGCGAGATTGGCGCTCTTGTAGGCGGCGATGCCGGCGCTGATGCCGAGCAGAATGCGGGTTCCGGCCAATTCCGGACCAATCGGTAGCGACATGGGATCTGTCCTGATGGTTCGGTCGTTACCATACCATTGCGGTCGCAGGTTGCGTAATGGTGCGCTGGAAGTGGCGGCCGCCGTTGCAGCGGCCGCCCGTGGCGATCATTCGGCGTTGCCGAGCTCGCCTTCGCCGACGACCTCGTCGCCCTCCAGCCACTCGATGCTGTCGCTGCCATCACGACGAACGCCGTAGCAGGTCGGTTTATCGTCGCCGTAATCGAAGCACATGCGATCGTCGACGATCGTGGCCTGGCCGGTATAGCCGTCGCCCTCGATCTTGCCGTCCTGGCGGTAGACTTCGTCGTACTGCTGGCCACTCGCCATGGCGCCCTGCACGCGATGCCCCCAGACCTGCTGCTGGATCTCCTCGCCGCTGAGTCGTTCGCCCTCGGCGGCGGTTGCCGTGGTCGCGAAGGCGAGCATTGCCAGCGTGGTTGCCAGGCAGAGAGTCGGTAATATTCGAGCCTTGGGAGAGACTGATGATGTGTTGATCGACATGGTTCATGAACCCCGCGCTGTTGCGTGAATAGTGGTCGTGCGTGACGGCCGTACCCAGGAGCTTACGTGGAGAGGCGTGAAGGAGATGCGCCGGGTCATCAAAAGAGCCGTTCTATCGCACGTTCCACACCGCGCAGCTCGGCGAGCCCCTTGAGTCGACCGATCAACGGGTACCCGGGGCGGCTGTCGCGAGTCAGGTCATCGAGCAGATGATGGCCGTGATCCGGGCGCATCGGCAGTCGGTTGCCGCCTTCACGCTGGCGTCGGCGCTGTTCCTGAACCAGCGCGCCAATCACCCCGATCATATCGACGTCGCCGTCCAGATGCTCGGCCTCGTGGAAGCTGAGCGGGTTGGCTTCGCGACGGGTAGCGCGCAGATGCACGAAATGGATATGCGGCGCGAAACGCTGGGCCATGGCGACCAGGTTGTTGTCCTCGCGCACGCCGTAGGAGCCGGTGCAGAAAGTCAGGCCGTTGGCGGGGCTGGGTACGCTATCGAGCACGTACTGGGCATCTTCGGCCGTCGAGACCACGCGCGGCAGCCCCAGCAGTTCCCGGGGCGGGTCGTCCGGATGAATCGCCAGGCGCACGCCGGCTTCCTCCGCCGTGGGCACGATGGCGCGCAGGAACGTGGTCAGATTGGCGCGTAGCCGTTCGGCATCGATCTCGCGGTAGGCGTCGAGCGCCTGGCGAAAATCTTCCAGCGTATAGTGCTCTTCGGTGCCGGGCAGCCCGGCGATAACGGTGTCGACCAGCTGTGTTCGTGCCGCCGCGTCGAGTGTCTCCAGGTAAGCGCTGGCCGCGTCCCGCTCGGTCTCGCTGTAATCGGTTGCTGCCCCTTCGCGCTCGAGCAGAAACAGATCGAAAGCGGCGAAGGCGGTCTGGTCGAAGCGCAGCGCCGTCCCGCCGTTGGGTAGCGGCCAGGCCAGGTCGGTGCGGGTCCAGTCGAGGATCGGCATGAAGTTGTAGCAGACCACGTCGATACCGCACTGGCCCAAGTTGGCGAGCGTCTGGCGATATTTGTCGATGTAGCTCTCGGCTGCCGGCAACCCCTGCTTGATCGCTTCGTGAATCGGCACGCTTTCGACCACCGACCAGATCAGACCGGCGGATTCGATCAGGCGTTTGCGCTCGGCGATCGCTTCCACCGGCCACACCTCGCCGTTGGGGATCTCGTGCAGGGCCGTGACGATGCCGGTTGCGCCGGCCTGGCGAATCTCGCCGAGGGTGATGGGATCGGCCGGACCGAACCAGCGCCAGGTATGTTCCATGATCAAGCGTCCCGATCAGAAAAGTTGAGTGTCAGAGCAATAATCGTGGCTTTCACGCCATCGCGTTCCAGTTGCATCAGCGCGTCGACGATCTGCTGGGCGAATAGTCGATCATCGCGCAGTGTCGCGGGAAAGACGGCATCGAGCGCGAGAAAGGCGTCGACCAGTGCGGCGCGGTCGCCGCCATGGCGACGATGCAGCGCGGCGAACGTCTCGGCCATGGGGTCGTCCACCGGATGCGGCTGGCCGTCGAGATCGGTGCCGACGGTATAGCGGATCCAGCCAGCCACGCCCAACGCGGTCGCACTGATCGCGTCGTCGGCAGTCATTCGTTCGACACCGCCGGCCAGCCAGCGCTGGGGAATCTTCTGCGAACCGTCCATGGCGATCTGCTGGAGGCGGTGGTGCAGGCTGTCGTTGCCAAAGCGCGCCAGCAGGCTCTCGGTGTAGATGCCGGCATCGGCGCCATCCGGCAGTGACAGCGTCGGGATCGCTTCCTGCTGCCAGTAGTGCTGAAGCAACCGGCGGAAAGCGGGGCGAGCGACGGCGGCATCGACCGTTTCGATGCCGGCAAGGGCGCCCAGGTAGGCCAGCAGCGAGTGGGCGCCGTTGAGCAGGCGCAGCTTCATGGTTTCGAACGGTGCGACGTCGGCGACCATCTCGACACCGTCGGTTTCCCAATCCGGCCGGCCCTGCGGGAAGTCGTCCTCGACCACCCACTGGCTGAAAGTTTCACAGACCACCGCGCCGGGATCCCCGACGCCCAACGCTGCCAGACGCTGGCGGTCGGCGTCGGTCATCGCCGGCACGATTCGGTCGACCATGCTCGAGGGGAAGGCAACCTCCGCTTCTATCCACTCGGCCAGCGCCTTATCGCGATGACGGGCCAGCGAGACCACCGCGCGCCGCGTGCGCTTTCCGTTGTGGGGCATGTTGTCGCAACACAGCACGGTGAACGGTGCGACCCGGGCCGCTCGGCGTCGCGCCAGCGCTTCCACCAGCATGCCCGGGGCGGTATCCGGTGATTCCGGATGGGCAATGTCGTGGGCGATCGGCGCAGCATCGCTCAGCAGTTCGCCGCTGCCCGGGCTCAGGAAATAGCCTTTCTCGGTCACGGTGAGCGTGACGATTCGCACCTCAGGATTGCTCATCCGCGCTAATAGCGCTTCGCGATCCGGACCATCCGGCCCTGCGTAGAGCGCTTCACGGATGGCGCTGACCTCGCGCAGGGTGACGTGTTCGCTGTCGCTGAATTCGGCGACGTGGTAGCGGTAGTCGCCGTCGCGAAGCTGATCGACCAGCGTGCGGTTGGAACGGATGTTGGCGCTGCAGAGGCCCCACTCGCTTTCCTCCCCGGTGGGAGTGCGATTGATACTTCGCTGCAGGTAGACCGCTTGATGGGCGCGATGGAACGCGCCCAGCCCCAGGTGGACGATGCCGATCCCGCTCGGGCCCCGTCGGCTCGGCTCACGTTCGATATGGGTGTCGGCTGCGGCCATGGCGCTATTTCCCCATCAACAGGTTGGGCAGCCACAGCGAGATGGCAGGAACGAAGGACACCAGCATCAGCACGATCAGGTTGCAGATCAGAAACGGGATGATGGCTTTGGCGACATGCAGCATAGGCAGCTTGCCGATACTCGAGACCACGAACAGGCAGACGCCCACCGGCGGTGTGGTCAGGCCGATCATCAGGTTGAGTACCGCCATCACGCCGAAGTGGATCGGATCCATGCCCACGCCGGTGGCCACGCCCAGCAGCGCCGGGAATAGGATGATCAGCGCGGCGATCGTCTCCATGAAGGCGCCGACGAACAGCAGGATCAGATTGAGGATCAGAATGACCACGATCGGATTGGTGCTGATACCGAGAATCGCATCGGCGAGCATCTGCGGGATCTGCTGGCTGGTCAGGATCCAGCCGAACAGATTGGCCAGGCCGACCAGCAGCATCAGCGAGGCGGAGGTGATCACGGTGTCCGACAGGATGCCGCCCAGATTGCGCCAGTTGATCCCCTTGTAGACGAAAGTGCCCACCAGCAGTGCGTAGAGGCTGGCGACGATCGAAGCCTCGGTCGGCGTGAACAGTCCGCCGATGATGCCGTAGAGAATGATGAAGGTCATCATCAGCGCCCAGAACGCGCTGCGGCCCTCCTTGATCAGCTCCTTGAAGGTGGCGCGCTTCTCCTTGGGATAGCCGCGCCGCACGGCCAGCCAGTAGGCTGTGATCATCATCGCCACGCCCAGCAGCAGACCGGGGACGGCGCCGGCCAGGAACATGCGGCCGACGGAGATGCCGGAGAGCGAACCGACGATGATCATCGGTACGCTGGGCGGGATGATCGGGCCGATGGTGGAGGAGGCGGCGGTCACGGCGGCGGCGAACGGCTTGTCGTAGCCGGCTTTCGACATCCCCGGAATCATTACTGAGCCAATGCTGGCGGCGTCCGCCACGGCGGTACCGGAGATGCCGCTGAAGATCATCGAGCCGCCGACGTTGGCCAGACCCAGGCCGCCGCGGATGTGCCCGACCAGGGCATTGGAGAAGCGCACGATGTGCTGGGTGATGTTGCCCACGTTCATCAGATTGCCGGCCATCACGAAGCCGGGAATGCACAGCAACACGAAGGAGTCGATGCCGGAGAACATCCGCTGCGGCACGATGGTCAACGAGATCCCACCGAGCATCAGGTAGGCCAGTGACGATACGCCGAGACAGAAGGCGATCGGCAGACCGATCAGCAGCAGTACCAGAAAGGTGACGAAGAGAACGGCGATTTCCATCAGAGCGCCTCCTGGCGAGTGGTGTCGGCGCGCTCGCCACGAATCATGGCGATGACCCCCTCGGTCATGCCGATCAGGCTGTACAGCAACAGCGACCCGAACAGCACCACCGAGGAGAAGAAAATGTAGAGCATGGGAATGCGCAGCGTCGGCGACGTCTGGAACGCCCCGATCTGGGCGAATTGCCAGGCATTAGGCAGCACCAGAATGGTGAAGATGAAGGTGATGGCCGAGATCAATACGAGATAGGCAGCACGGCCACGAAAGCCGAGCCAGCCATGAAACAGTTCGACGTTGACGTGGCGGTTACGGTGCTGCACCACGCCGGCGCCCAGCGCTACCATGTAGATGAAGAGATAGCGGGTGAGCTCTTCGGTCCACGATAGCGTGATGGGCAGAAACAGTCGCGAGGCGACCTGCAGCAGCACGGTCAGTGACAGCCCCACCAGGGCGATCACGGCCAGCCACAGCATAAGGCGATCCAGCCCGTCAGCCAGGCGGCCGATGGGGCCGCCCAGGCGCGGAACACGATTCAGGATCTCCAGGCTCTCCTGAATATCCTGCGGCTGAGTGTCCGTTTGTCGTTCCGACATGGCGCTCTCCGACCAGGGGAATGGGGCCGGGAGCGTCGTGCCCCCGGCGTACGATTATCAGAGACCCTGAATTTCGTCGTAGAGCTTGCGCTGATCTTCGTCGAGCGAGTCGAGCACCGCCGGACGCGCTTTCTTGGCAAACGCCTCCTGATCGACATCGACGAACTTCATGCCCTTGTCCTTGAGCGCTTGTTCGAGACGTTTCTGGTCATCGACGAACAGCCCTTCCTCGTAGGACTGCATCTCGCTGGCCGCATCGCGCACCACGCTCTGCAGATCGTCCGGCATCGATTCGAGCTTCTGCTTGCCGATCACCACGTAGATCCAGCTGCGGACGTGATCGGTCATGTCCACGTACTGCTGGACTTCATTGAAGCTGGCGCTTTCGATCAGGCTGAGCGGGTTTTCCTGAGCTTCGATGGTGTTCTGCTGCAGCGAGGTAAACACTTCGCTGAAAGCCATCGGGGTCGGGCGGGCGCCCAGCGCTTGCCAGGTATCGACGAACAGCGGCACGTTGGGAACCCGGATCCGCAGGCCATCGAGGTCGTCCGGCGTCTTGATCGGGCGGTTCGAGGTCAGCTCGCGCGGGCCACGCTCGAACCAGGCGATCGGTACCAGCCCGGTGCGCTCGGTGATCTGCTTTTCGATCTGTGTGCCGACGTCGCCTTCGACGGCCTTGCGCATGTGGTCCGCGTCGCGAAACAGATAGGGCACGGCCATCATCGCGGCATTGGGTGCCCAGTTCTGCAGGCTCTCACCGGTGATGGTCATGTCGGCAGTGCCCAGCTGGATGCTGTTGATCACATCCATCTCGCTGCCGAGCTGCTCGTTGGGAAAGACCTGGACCTCGATTCGGCCATCGGAGTTGGCTTCCACCAGCTCCTTGAACTTCAGCGCGGCCTTGTTCCAGATGTTCTGCTCATTGGCCAGATGGCCGAATTTCAGGGTGTAGTCCGCGGCCATTACGGCTTGGCTGCCCAGCAACGTGGCCCCGAGGGCGGCGCCGGCGAGCATGTGTTTGAGTGTGGTGGTGGTCAACATGGCGTGAGTCTCCTGTCGCGTTGGATACGCGTCGGTGTTGTTGTCCCCGTCAGTCAAGTTCCCGGTTTTTCCAGAATCAGGGACGGGCTTCACGGGGCGTTCAAGGTGAAATCCTGACCAGCACCTTGCGCGCCTGTTCCGGGTGGTTCTCGAGCAGATCGATGGCACCGGGCATCTCGGCCAGGGCGATGCGATGGCTGATCAGCGCCTTGGGATCGAGACGACCGGCGGCGATGTGTTCGATCACCTCCGGAAATTTGCGGTTGTTCAGACGCGAGCCGACCAGCGTCAGCTCCTTCTTGATCACTTCCAGCTGGATCAGATCGCTGGGGGTGGGGCTGAATCCGAGCAGGCCGATGCGTCCGGCGGGGCAGGCCATCCGCAGCATGGCCGGCAGCATCGCCGGTATGCAGGCGGCATCGGCGATCAGCGGAATGCCTTCGCCGTCGGTCGCGTTCAGCACGGCCTGCTCGAGATCGTCCGTGCGACCGTTGATCACGTGGCTGGCGCCCAGTTCACGCGCCGTGGCCAGGCGTTCGTCGAGAATGTCGGTGACGATCACTTTTTCGATGCCGAGGGCGCGCGCCATCTGCAGCACGGTCAGGCCGATCACGCCGGCACCGATGATCAGCAGACGATCGCCACGCTGGGGTTCCATCCGCGACAGCACGTTGGCGGCGATGGAGTAGGGCTCGACCAGCGCGGCGGCATCGAGATCGAGGTCGTCGGAAATGCGATGGGCATTGTTCGCCGGCACGTTGACCTGCTCGGCGAAACCGCCGTTGCGGTGTACGCCGATCACCTGCATCGCGCTGCAGACGTTGGGCCGGCCGATGCGGCAGGGATAGCACCGGCCGCAGCTGACGACCGGATCGACACAGACGCGCTCGCCGACGCGGGTCGCGTCGACCCCTTCACCGACGGCGCTGATCACGCCGGCGAACTCGTGCCCTGTGATGCGGGGAAACTGCACGAAGGCATTGTCGCCGTGGATGATATGCATGTCCGAGCCGCAGATGCCGGCGAATGCGACGTCGACGACGACTTCACCCGGCGCCGCCTGAGGCACAGGCTTCTCGCCGACGGCGAACGCATGAGGGGCGCTGACTTCAAAGGCTTGCATCGATAACTCTCCTGACATTCTCACGGTCTCCGGCATCGCTCGTTCACCCGTCCCGGCGTCTACCAGTGCCGGCGTTTACCAGTGCCACAGCGTGCCGTCGTCGAGCCGGTTGACCGGCAGGCTGGCGCGCTTGAACGGATAGCGAGCGGCGGCTTCCTCGTCGATGTCGACGCCATGCCCCGGCGATTCGCCGACCAGGAAATGGCCATCCTCGAAGCGATAGTCGTGGGGGAAGACGCTGTCGGTCAGCTCGTTGTGGGGCATGTGCTCCTGAATACCGAAGTTGGGGACCCAGGTATCGAAGTGGATCGCGGCGCCGAGACACACCGGCGACAGGTCGGTGGGGCCGTGGAAGCCGGTGCGCACGTGGTAGAGCGAGGCCAGATCGGCGATCCGGCGCAGTTGCGTGATGCCGCCGCCGTGGGTCAGCGGCGTGCGAACGTAGTCGATCCACTGGTTCTGGATCATCTCGCGGCAGTCGTGGATCGAGTTGAACACTTCGCCGATGGCGAGCGGCGTGGTGGTGTGTTCGCGGATCAGACGCAGGCTTTCCTGGTTCTCGGCGGGGACGCAGTCCTCCAGCCAGAACAGATGGTAGGGCTCTACCGCCTTGCCCAGACGCGCCGCTTCGATCGGCGTCAGACGGTGGTGGACGTCGTGCAGCAGGTGCAGATCGTGACCGAAGCGCTCGCGCACCGCGGCGAACAGCTGCGGCACGTGGTTGAGGTACTTCTCCGTGCTCCAGGCGTGCTCGGCGGGCAGTTCGGAGTCCGCCGGCTCATAGCGCTCGCCTTCCCGCTTGGCGACGCCGTAGATGGTCTTGATGCCCGGCACGCCGGCCTGAACGCGTACCGCCTTGTAGCCGAGCTCGACGTGCCGGGCGACTTCCTCCAGGCAGCTGTCGATATCCTTGCCGGTGCAGTGGGCGTAGGTCATCACGCGCTCGCGGCTCTTGCCGCCCAGGAGCTGATAGAGCGGCATGTTGGCGGCCTTGGCCTTGATGTCCCAAAGCGCCATGTCGACGGCGCCGATCGCACTCATGGTTACGGGGCCGCGACGCCAGTAGGCGCCGCGATAGAGATACTGCCAGGTGTCCTCGATGCGGCTGGCATCGCGACCGATCAGCGCCGGCACGACGTGCTCTTCGAGATAGGCGGCGACGGCCATTTCGCGGCCGTTGAGCGTAGCGTCGCCGATGCCGTAGGTGCCGGATTCGGTGATCAGTTTGAGGGTGACGAAGTTGCGTCCCGGACTGGTGACGATGACGCGGGCGTCGATGATTTTCATGGACTCTCCGGCTAGGGAAAACGGCGGTTTCAGTGGTTGTCGAACAGATCGGGAAAGCGTTCGATCAGCCGCGGCAGTGAAATGAGCAGCTCGCGCAGATGCGTCTGCACGGCGTGTTCGGCAGCGCCCGGGTCGCGATTCTTGATCGCCTCGACGATGCGGGCGTGCTGCTCGACCAGGGTTTCCAGTGGCGTCCCGTCGGGTACGCTGATGTAGCGCACGCGGTCGAAGTGCGCCTTGACCTCTTCGGTGAATCGCCAGGCCGATTCATGGCCGGCTTCTCGCGACAGCGTCTGGTGGAACTCCTCGTCGAGCACATAGAAGCGGTCGTAATCCCCGCCGCCGATCGTCCTGCGCTGGCGCTCGACCAGCTCGAAGAGATCGTCGAGCCCGCGTGTCGACAGGCCTTCTTCCGCTGCGGACTTGGCTACCGCCACCTCGATCGCCTCGCGCACGAAGCGCGCGCTGTAGACCGCCTGAGGCGAGATCTTGACCACGAAAGTGCCGCGTTGCGGGCGGACTTCGACCAGCCCTGCTTCAGAAAGGCGGATGAAGGCCTCGCGGACGGGCTGACGGCTGACCTCGAAGGTGTCGGCAATCTCTTTCTCCGACAGTGCCTGCCCCGGTGCCAGCACCAGCCGAATGATGGCGTGGCGCAGCACGTCGTAGAGGCGCTGGCGAACATGGCCGGCATCCGAGCTGTTCCAGAGGCTCTGTAAGGTCGTGGGGGGCAAGGAGGCTCCGATGTCGATGTCTGGTGGGCATGCTTCAAGGGCTTGTCTGACTAGTATGGTAGTGGGTTGTCAGAAATTGGCGATTCAACTTTGGGACTAGAAGTACGCCTTTTCCGATAACCGCGCACAGGTTTCGGGAGACGCGGCCGATGTCCTGAGTCAGGGCTCAGACACGACGGATGAACGGGAGGGGCATGGGAATACGCGATTGGCCGGAGGGAGAACGGCCGCGGGAAAAGCTGATGACGCTAGGGTCTTCGGCGCTGTCGGATGCCGAGCTGCTGGCGATCTTTCTGCGCGTCGGCGTCAAGGGGCGTTCGGCGGTGGATCTGGCGCGGGATCTGCTCAGCGCCTTCGGCGGACTGCGCCCGCTGCTGGAGGCGGATCGGCGACGATTCTGCGCCGAGCACGGGCTGGGGGAGGCGACCTATGTTCAGCTGCAGGCGACGCTCGAGCTATCGCGCCGCCATCTGGGCAGCCTGCTCGAACGCGACGCGGCGCTGACGTCGCCTGCGCTGGTGCGGCAGTTCCTGAGCGCGCAGCTGCGCCACCTCGATCACGAAGCGTTCGCGGCGCTGTTTCTGGACACCCAGCATCGCGTGATCCGATTCGAGATCCTGTCCGAAGGCACGCTGGACAGCGCTTCCGTCTACCCGCGCGAGGTCGCTCGGAGAGCATTGGCGCGCAATGCCGGCGCTGTCATCTTCGCGCACAATCACCCCTCCGGCGTCGCCGAGCCGAGCGATGCCGACCGCCGAATCACCGAACGTCTGCGCGAGGCGTTGGCCCTGTTCGACATCCGCGTGCTGGATCATTTCGTGATCGGTGACGGCGAAGTGATCTCTTTTGCCGAACGCGGGTGGTTGTAGAGCGTCAGTCGTAGAGCGCTGGTCTTGTAGAACGGTTCTCGAACGTTGGCTGTACAGAGTGGTGACAGGGCGTTAGCTGCATCATATAGAGAGGCAGGAGAACCATTTCGAGAAGGGGATGGGAACGCGTGTCGGTTTCGGGTAACATACCGCGCCATGTTCTCGGGTGGTTTCTCGAGGGGGCTATCGGTAACGATTGCCCCGCGCGATAACGATTGCCCAGGTCTGGCTCGCACGGCACGGATGATTGCTTCAGTGCCTTGTGGCTCGACTTGTTGCGAAAATCAGGGCGCTCTGGTATAAAGTACGCCCTTTGAATCAGGGCATACGGCGAGAGCTCGTCATTTCGTGCGTCTTCCGAGGTGGCTGGGGTAGTCCCGAAAGGGGTATTCCGAAACAGATGCCCGAGATAAACCGAACAACCCAACCCGCCAGTGGTCGGAGGCTTCCATGTCCCAAGTTTGTCAGGTTACCGGTAAGCGTCCGGTGACTGGTAATAACGTCTCGCACTCACAGCGCAAGACACGTCGTCGTTTCGTCCCGAACCTGCACACGCATCGTTTCTGGGTCGAATCCGAGAAGCGATTCGTCAAGCTGCGCCTGTCTTCCAAAGGCATGCGCATCATTGACAAGAAGGGCATCGAAGCGGTGCTCGTCGATATTCGCAAGCGTGCCGCTAGCCTTTAAGGAGTCGAGACATGCGTGACAAGATCAAGTTGGTGTCCAGTGCCGGTACCGGCCACTTCTACACCACGGCAAAGAACAAGCGTAACACTCCGGACAAGCTTGAATTCAAGAAGTACGATCCGGTTGTTCGCAAGCACGTCATGTACAAGGAAGCCAAGATCAAGTGATCTAGCTTACCGACAGCGCTGAATAGGCGCTGGATGACAGTACGGAAAACCCGGTCCTCGACCGGGTTTTCTCGTTTGTGATGGCTGAAACGCGAGAATCCGAGCATGCCCGAGCTTCCCGAAGTCGAAACGACACGCCGCGGTATCGCGCCCTACGTGGAGGGTCGGGAGATCGTCGAGGTCATCGTGCGCCATCGCAGCTTGCGCGTACCGGTGCCGAGCGACCTGGAATCGGCGCTGATCGGCGGGCAGTTCGGCGAGCTTGCCCGCCGCGCCAAGTACCTGCTGCTGCCGCTGGCGGATCGGACCCTGCTGTGGCACCTGGGCATGTCCGGCAGCCTGCGTATCGCTCGCGTCGGCGATCCACCCAAGAAGCACGATCATGTCGATGTCGTGTTCGAGGGCGGGGCCATCCTGCGCTACCACGATCCGCGGCGTTTCGGCTTCGTCGATTGGCTGCGGGGGAGCGCCGACCTGGATACCCGGCTATCGCGGCTGGGTCCGGAACCGTTGTCGCCCGACTTCGACGGTCAGCGGCTGTATCGGCTCTCCCGGGGCCGCCGCGCCTCGGTAAAGACCTTTATCATGGACAACATCGTGGTGGTGGGTGTGGGCAATATCTATGCTACCGAAGCGCTGTTCATGGCAGGCATCGATCCGCGCCGGGCAGCGGGGCGCGTCTCGCTCGAGCGCTTCGCGCGCCTTGCCGAGGCGATCAAGACCGTGCTGGCGGCGGCGATTACTCAGGGCGGAACCACGCTGCGGGATTTCGTCAGCGGCACCGGCGAGCCGGGATACTTTGCCCAGCGGCTCAATGTCTACGGCCGTGCCGGCGAGCCGTGCCGTCACTGCGGGCTGGAGCTGCGCCATATCGTGCTGGGGCAGCGCGCCACGGTTTATTGCGCCCTCTGTCAGACCTGAGCGGCAGTTTGCTGGTCGCGTCAGGCCTGACCTTCCGGTCCGAAGCTCGGCCGTCGGGTCGAGATCGGTTCTAAATCCATTCGATTTTGCCTCTGCGGGTTGGTGTCGGACGCATGCGGGTTAGAATGCGCCAGGATTTCTGTTTATCGATGCCCGTTCGAAACGTTTTTTCCAACTTCTTTTCCCGATGTCCTTGCCGATGGAGCCCTGCACATGGAGTCAACCGTGACCCAGACCCTGCGTCTCAAGAAGAACGCCGATCGACGTCTGAAGGCGGGCCATCTGTGGCTCTACTCCAACGAGATCGATATCCAGGCGACGCCGCTCAAGGATCTCGAGCCGGGTGCGCAGGTGATCATCGAGGCCGCCAACGGCAAGGCGATGGGTGTTGCCTATGTCAATCCGAACTCGCTGATCTGCGCGCGAGTGGTCTCCCGGGATGCCAATGTCCGACTCGACCGTTCGCTACTGGTGCATCGTTTCAACCAGGCGCTGGCGCTGCGTGATCGCCTGTTCGCCAAGCCGTTCTATCGGCTGATCCATGGCGAAGGCGATCTATTGCCGGGGTTGATCATCGATCGATTCGACGACGTGTTCGTGGTGCAGCTCAACACGCTCGGCATGGAAATGGTTCGCGACGAGGTGATCTCGGCGTTGGACAAGGTGCTGTCGCCTCGCGCCATCGTGTTCAAGAACGATTCCAGCGGCCGTCGTCTGGAAAAGCTCGATTCCGAGGTGGCAGTGGTCCATGGCGAACTGCCGGACGAGGTGCTGCTGGAAGAGAACGGGGTGCGTTTCGTGGCCCCGGTGCTGGACGGTCAGAAGACCGGCTGGTTCTATGACCACCGCGCCAACCGCGCCTGGCTCAATGGCCTGGTCGCCGGCAAGCGCGTGCTGGATCTGTTCAGCTACGTGGGCGGTTGGGGTGTTCAGGCTGCGGCTCACGGTGCCAGCGAAGTGCTGTGTGTCGATGCGTCGGAGAAAGCACTGGATCGCGTCGCCGAGAACGCCGCGCTCAACGGTGTCCACGAGCAGGTCGCCGTCGGTCATGGCGATGTCTTCGAAGCCATGACCGCGCTGCGTGCCGAGGGTGAGCGTTTCGATGTGGTGGTACTCGATCCGCCGGCGTTCATCAAGAAGCGCAAGGATCTTACCAATGGCGAACGCGCCTACGCCCGACTCAATCGCGAGGCGATGCGCCTGTTGAGCCGCGATGGCCTGCTGATGTCGGCCTCCTGCTCCATGCATCTCTATGAAGAACGGCTGGTCGAGTGCGTGAGGGGTGCGGTTCGTCATCAGGACCGCCACGGCCAGATTCTCTATCGTGGCGGCCAGTCCGGCGATCACCCGATTCATCCGGCCATTCCGGAAACGGCCTATCTGAAAGCGCTCGGCGTGCGGGTCTTCCACAATTGATCGACGCCACTGACGGGGATCGCTGACATGTCTGCCGGCCAGGTTTGCGTGTTTCGTCACTCCAATGTCTTGTTGGTCAGTCATGTTCGTAACGTGATCGAGAGCGCGGGTCTCTCGGCCACGTTGCGCAACATGACGCTGGCCGGCGGGGCAGGAGAGTTGCTTCCCGATCAGTGCGAAGCGGAAGTCTGGGTGGCGATCGAGGCCGAATGGCAGGCGGGCCAGCTGGTCCGGGAGGCGCTCGACGGCCCCTCCGTGACCGCGCCGACATGGCGCTGTGCTGGTTGCGGCGAACGGCTGGACGGCGTGTTCGATCGCTGCTGGCAGTGCGGTCATGAGCGCCCGACAGAATTCGCATCGATCTGACTTTAAGTCATTGACCGACGCTGCTCAGGAGGCCCGTATGACGTGGGATCTGCCCAGCCCTTTCGTGATCGACATCCAGGTCGAGGCATCGAGCATCGATCACTACGGCCACGTCAACAACGCGGAATACCTGCGCTGGGTTGAACGTGCCAGTTGGGCCCACTCCCGCCACCTCGGGCTGAGCCTCGACGACTACCGCGCGCTCGATCGCGGCATGGTCGTCCATCGCCACGAGCTGGATTACCTGGCGCCCGCCTTCGAAGATGATCGCCTCCAGCTCGCCACGTGGATCATTGCCTGTGACGGGCGTCTGACGCTGAAGCGCCGGTTCCAGCTCTGCAATGTCGCAAGCTCTCGTACGCTGCTTCGTGCGCACACGCGTTTCGCCTGCATCGAACTTTCCAGTGGTCGGCCCAAGCGAATGCCGCCTCGATTCGTCGAGGTATACGGTGATGCGGTGATCGCTGGTTAGCAAATATTCCTGTCTTTGCCTTTAAATCCGGATATTCGTTCGAAGAGCGGGCGTTATTCGGGTCTTGTTCGTCTTTTATCCGCGGCTATCCCGTCTTTATTGCTGCTGTGCTGTAATTCGCTCGATCCTTTAATGATAACCAGCGATCGAGGAAATCATCATGCATATCGGCGTGCCCAAGGAAATCAAGAATCATGAATACCGCGTCGCTTTGACGCCGGGCGGCGTGCGTGAGCTGATCGCTCGGGGTCACCGGGTGTCGGTGCAGGCGGAAGCGGGTACCGGATCCGGCTATGCGGACGATGCCTATCGGGAAGCGGGCGCCGAGATGATGAGCGACGTCGACGCGCTCTGGGCAGCCGCCGACCTGATCCTCAAGGTCAAGGAGCCGCAGGCGGAGGAAGTCGCACGGCTGCGCCCGCAGCAGACGCTGTTCACCTATCTCCATCTGGCCGCCGAAGAGCCGCTGACGCGAGGGCTGATCGATAGCGGCGCGACCTGCATCGCCTACGAAACCATTACCGATGCGCTAGGCGGTCTGCCGCTGCTGGCGCCGATGAGCCGCGTCGCCGGGCGCATGGCCGTTCAGGCCGGCGCCCACAGTCTGGAGAAGGCGCAGGGCGGTGCCGGTATTCTGCTGCCTGGCGTGCCCGGCGTGGCGCCAGCCAAGGTGACGGTGATCGGCGGCGGCGTGGTCGGCGAAAACGCTGCGCGCATGGCGTTGGGCCTGGGTGCCGAAGTGACGATCCTCGACAAGTCCCTGCCGCGATTGGAAGTGCTCGATCATCGTTATCAGGGCCAGATCCGCACGGTCTATTCGACCACCGAGACGCTGGAAGTCGCCGTGCGCGAGTCGGACATGATCATCGGCGCGGTACTGGTGCCCGGCGCCGCCGCGCCCAAGCTGATCGGCCGCGCGATGCTCGCCGAGATGAAGCCGGGCAGCGTGCTGGTGGACGTGGCGATCGACCAGGGAGGCTGCTTCGAGACCAGCAAGCCGACCACTCATGCCGATCCCAGTTACGTGGTCGACGGTATCGTTCACTACTGCGTCGCCAACATGCCGGGCGCGGTGGCCCGCACCTCGACCCAGGCGCTGACCAACGCGACGCTACCCTTCGTGATCGCGCTCGCCGACAAGGGCTGGAAGCAGGCGCTGGCCGACGATGTTCATTTCCGCGGCGGCCTCAACGTCCACGCCGGCCAGGTGACCTACGCCTCCGTCGGCCAAGCGTTCGGGATGGAAGTGGTTTCGACCGAGCAGATTCTGAAAGGTTGAGGTCGGAAACCCTCCGAGGCGGGTACCAATAGACGAGATCGATAAATTAGCGGCGCCGACACAATCGGTGCCGCTCTCGATTTCAAACTGTGGTTGCTCAGCCTTGAATGAAATGCAGCGGGTAGGAATCTCGCTATGCGAGACGAAAATGGTCAGGCGTCTCGGTATGCTCGGGAAAGACCCTGTCTCGAGCCATCAACATGTCGTCAGCTTATCGTGAATCTTCCCAGACTCCCTCCACCCTCCGTCATGTGATGGCACTGCTGCGGGTAACCGCCGCGTGCGGCGCTCGAGGCGCCGGTATAGACGATTACCTCGATGCCACTGAGTTGAGCCGGCCGACCATCTATCGGCTGCTCAAGGGACTGCGAGGAGAAGGGTTTTTGCGGCCCTCGCCGCTGCGTCATCGCTACCTGCTGGGCTACGAGCTGTTGGTACTCGGTGCCGAGGCGGGGAACGGCGGCAGCCTACGCGATCTGGCTCGTCCCCGACTACTGGCGATGGCGCAGCGTCTCGGCGACAGCTTCTATCTGTTTGCGCACGATGGCCGTCACGCGGTCTGTCTCGAAGTTCAGAACGGTGCCTACCCGGTCGGCAGTTTCGTCGCCTCGATCGGTGGTCGCGTACTGCTGGGCGCGGGGCAAGCATCGGTCGCGCTACTGGCCTCGCTCGAACCGCGTGAGCGCGAATGGATTCTGACCGCCAATCGCGAGCTGCTGCAAGATCGCTACCAGGTCAGTGTCGAGGCCGTCGAGCAGGAAATCTCGCGCTTCCACCGAGAGGGTTACGCCCGGGGTGTCGAGGGTTCGAGCCTGCCGGAGTTTACGGGCTTGGCGATCCCCATTCTCGACCACAGCGGGCGCTGCCTTGGCGCCTTTAGCTGCTCGATGCTCAAGTCACGGATGACGATGGATCATCGACGGGACGTGCTGGCGATGATGGCGGAGCAGGCCGATAGCTTGATGTCGGAAGCCCACGGTCTGTTGCAGGCGGAATGATGACTACGTCGAAAACGGTTCAACCGTCTCATCTTCGCCCGTGTGGATGGCAGGCGCTGTTGCCTCCCGCAACGCCGCGGCCTGAGCTTCACGGTGATCAGATCGCGGACCTGGTGATCGTGGGCGCGGGCTACACCGGCGTCGCCGTGGCGCAGACCTATCACTCCTTGGCGCCGGACCGCCGTGTCGTGATGCTCGATGCCGAAACAGTCGGCGAGGGTAGCCCTGGGCGTAACTCTGGTTTCATGCTGGAGATCGCCCTGGCCAGTGACGCGTCTTCGGATCAACTAGCGCGAATGTCGACGCTCAATGCGTTGAGCCGTCAGGCAATGGCGAAGCTCAAAGCGCAGGTCGACGATCACGCTATCGAATGTCAGCTGCAGCGCACCGGCACTTATCGGGCCGCCCGGGGGGGAGAGGGGCGCCGTGCGCTGGCCCAGTATCGAGATTTTCTGGAGGCGTCGGGATTGTCTTACGAGCGGCTGGAGCGCGAGCAGCTCTCCGTTGCGTTAGGGACCCGCTACTACGCCGAGGGGCTCTATTCTCCCGATTGCTATCTCGTTCAGCCGGCCGCGCTGATCCGGGGGCTGGTCGACACGCTACCAGAAGCGATCGACTGTCGAGAGCAGAGTCCGGCGTTGGCGGTTCAGCGAGACAACGGTGCCTGGAGAATCACGACGCCGAACGGATCGATTCGTGCGCGCCAAGTGGTGTTGGCCAATAACGCGTTCTCGCGTTCCTTGGGCGCTGACCATTCGCGTCTCGCAGCTATCTATACTTACGCCGCGCTGACCGCGAGACTCGATCCCACTTTGACGGCAGCGATCGGCGCCGCACCTTGGGGGCTGCTCCCAACACATCGGCTGGGCTGCACATTACGCACCACTTGGGATGGCCGGCTAATGATCCGTGCCCAGTACAGCTACGAGCAAGAGCGGGACAACGCGACCGTGGCTGCCGATCTCAAGGCAAGCCTGGTGGCACGCTATCCGGAGCTGGCGGATATCGAGTTCGAACGGGTCTGGGGTGGAACCACCGGCCTGACCTATAACGGTGCCCCGCTGTGGGGGGAGCTGGCGGATGGCGTATTCGTCTCTGCGGGCTGCAACGGCGGGGGCATCGTAAAAGGCACCTTATTGGGCGATGCCTTGGCACGTCTGGCTCTGAAACTTCCGACAGTCGATGTTCCCGGCCTTTTCGGGAAGCCAAGCTGGATGCCGCCCGAGCCCATTCGCAAACTCGCCTTCAATGCCATTCGCACTATCGAACGGCACAAGGGTAGAGATGAGGCCTGATACGTTCGGCCCATCCTTGGCCGAGGCCTAGCACCACCAACGAGTTATCGAGACCCACAACACACAACAATTCAAGGAGTCACCATGGATCCTCAGACGCACTATGGAATGCTGTCGTTATTGCCTGCATGTCTCGCCATTGTCTTGGCTTTCGCTACGCGCAATACGATTTTCTCGCTTGCTGTCGCCTGTGTCGTGGGCGTATCGATCATGGGGAAGGGGCTGTTTGGTTTTCCCAACCTGCTGAAGACCTCGTTGGGGACCACGGATTTTTCTTGGATCCTTCTTCTCGAGCTCTTCATCGGTACCGTTATCGCTTTCTTTCAGCGAACCGGGGCGATTCGCAACTTCACCCTCTGGGTCGAAGCCAAGGCGTTGTCCCGCGTCCGTGTACAGCTGGTGGGATGGTTCATGGGCATGTTCGTGTTCTTCAGCGACTACTTCAGTCCGCTGTTCGTCGGTTCCACGCTTCGCGAGCTGACTGATCGTTATCGAGTTTCGCGGGAGAAGCTGGCTTATATTGCTGATTCCACCTCGGCGCCAGTTAGCGTTCTGGTACCGATTACCGGATGGGCGGTGTTCATTTCCGGACTACTCATCGGTATGGGACCCATCAAGACCGCAGGCGATGCCATGCAGGCCTTCATTTACGCGATACCGTTCAACCTATATGCCTGGATGTCGGTATTGATGGTTGGATTGGTGATCGTAGGGATCGTACCGCTGTTCGGTCCAATGAAGCGCGCCGAGGCTCGGGCGCAGCAGGAAGGCAAGGTTTTCCGAGACGGCGCGGATCCATTATTGGGCGAGGAGTTGACCGACCTCCAGCCATTCGAAGACATCAGGACCAGTCTCTTTCTGAATTTCGTGCTGCCGGTATTGATCGTAATCAGTGTCGCCGTGGGCACCTTCGCATTCATGGGGTCGGCGAAGACCATGGAAGCCTTCCTGGCCGCGGCGATCGTGCTGGGCGTGATCATGCGATTTCAGGGAATCCCGCTCAATGACATCATGAAGACCGCCACGGCGGGCATGAAAGGCGTGATGCCGGCAATTCTCATTCTGGCACTAGCCTATTCGCTGAATCAGCTCTCGAAGGACATGGGGACGGCGGACTATATTGTGCATCTGAGCCGCGACTGGCTGTCACCGACGCTCCTTCCTGCCATCACCTTTTTATTCGCTGCATTGATTGCATTCGCGACGGGGTCATCTTGGGGCACCTTCGCGATCATGATGCCGATTTCGGTGCCGGTGGCATTCGTGCTCACTGGCGATACGCTGACGCCTCTTGTCTATGCGACGATCGCGGCCGTGGCAGGCGGTGGCGTTTTTGGCGATCACTGCTCGCCACTGTCCGATACTACGGTGCTGGCTTCCACCGGCTCTGCTTGTGATCACATGGATCACGTGCGCACGCAGATACCCTTTGCTCTCGCGGTTGCGGCCGTATCTTTGATTGTCTATCTGCTGATCGGCTACGGGCTGTAGACACGCATTGCGGGGTGTTCGCTATAGGGGAGGTGGCACGGTAAACTGCCCGCACTGCCACTTTCCTCTATGCCATTTCCCGGACAGATTCGAAGACTCCATGAGCAAGCGACGCGTTCTTACCGGCATCACCACCACGGGTACGCCGCATCTGGGCAACTATGTCGGCGCGATCAAGCCGGCCATCGCCGAGAGCCAGAATCCCGACGTCCAGTCCTACTACTTTCTCGCCGACCTGCACGCGCTGATCAAGTCGCAGGATCCGCAGCGCATTCAGCAGTCGCGTCTCGAGATCGCTGCCACCTGGCTTGCGCTGGGGCTGGATACCGATAACGCCATCTTCTATCGCCAGTCCGATATTCACGAGATTCCCGAGCTGACCTGGCTGCTTTCCTGCGTCTGCGCCAAGGGCTTGATGAATCGGGCCCATGCCTACAAGGCGGCGGTGGCAGACAACGAGGCCGTGGGCCAGAGCGATGCCGATCGCGGCATTACTATGGGCCTGTTCGGCTATCCCGTGCTGATGGCGGCAGACATCCTGATGTTCAACGCGCACAAGGTGCCGGTGGGCCGGGATCAGATTCAGCATATCGAGATGGCGCGCGATATGGCGGGGCGCTTCAATCATATCTACAAGGGCGATTATTTCACCCTGCCCGAGGCGATCGTCGACGAGAAGGTCGAGGTGTTGCGGGGCCTGGATGGCCGCAAGATGTCGAAGAGCTACGACAACACCATTCCGCTGTTCGTCAGCGAGAAGAAGCTGCTCAAGCTGGTGCGCAAGATCAAGACCAACTCGTTGGAACCGGGCGAGCCCAAGGATCCGGATACCTGCACGCTGTTCCAGATCTACTCGGCCTTCGTCACGGCGGAGGAGAGCGCGGCGATGCGTCAACGCTATCAGGAAGGTATCGGTTGGGGCGACGCCAAGAACGAGGTGTTCGAGTATCTCAACGCTCATCTGCGCGAGCCGCGCGAGCGCTATGAGGCGTTGATGAATGATCCTGGCCATATCGAGCAGGTGCTGGCGAAGGGCGCCGAGCGTGCGCGCGCCGAGGCCAATACGCTGATGGAGAGGTTGCGTATTGCGGTCGGGTTGGGCCGCTTCCAGTAAGCGTTTGCTCAAGCGGGAAAGCCGGCCACTGCGCCGGCTTTTTTGAGAGTGATTCAGATATATAACTAAATCAGCTAATCAAAGTCATTTTCGTCGTTTTCGTATTCCCGACCAAAAGACTAAAGTATCGCCATTCGATTTTAGTCTAAAGGAAGTTCCGCTTATGACGACTCTGACACGCACGTCGCCACCGGGGATCGGACGGCTATCGCCGAAGGCCTGGATCGCGGCAGTCCTGCTGGTGCTGGGTTCGCTGGCAGTTGGTCTGGCTTTTGGCGGTAATCAGGGCTGGCTGATGCTGGTCGGCGGGGCGTTGGGTATTGTGCTCTATCACGCCTCGTTCGGATTCACTTCCGCCTGGCGCGTGTTCATCACCGAGCGCCGCGGTCGTGGCCTGCGCGCGCAGATGGTGATGCTGGCACTCGCCGTGGTGCTGTTCTTTCCGGCATTGGGGGCGGGAACGCTGTTCGGCCATCCGGTGCAGGGCTTCGTGTCGCCGATCGGCGTTTCGGTGATCGTAGGCGCTTTCCTGTTCGGCGTGGGTATGCAGTTGGGCGGCGGTTGCGCTTCCGGGACGCTGTTCACCGTGGGTGGCGGTAACGCCCGCATGCTGATTACGCTGCTGTTCTTCATCGTCGGTTCGGTAATCGGCACGGCGCATTTTGCCTGGTGGCAGAGCCTGCCGGCCTTTCAACCGACCTCGATGATCGATCTGTTCGGCACCGGTGGTGGCATCGTTGCCAGCCTGGTGCTGTTCGCGGCGATCGCCGCGTTGACCATCGCCATGGAGAAACGTCGTCACGGCCAGCTGGAGCAGACCTCCTCGGTCTCGCCCGGCCCGGGTCGTTGGCTGACGGGCCCCTGGCCGATTCTCGCCGGTGCGGTTGGCCTGGCGCTGCTCAACTTCCTGACACTGGCGCTGGCCGGCCGCCCGTGGGGAATTACCTCGGCGTTTGCGCTGTGGGGCGCCCAGGCATTTCAGGCTGTCGGTGGCGATGTGACTGGCTGGGGCTACTGGCAAAATCCGGGACGCGCGGCGTCTCTCGACAGCAGTATCTTCAGTGATGTCACCACAGTGATGAACGTCGGGATCATTCTCGGCGCCGGGCTGGCGGCATCCCTAGCAGGGCGATTCGCGCCCAATTTCCGCATTCCGCTGCGTTCTGTCGCGGCAGCGGTGATCGGCGGTCTGTTTCTGGGCTACGGCGCTCGTCTGGCATTCGGCTGCAACATTGGGGCCTATTTCAGCGGTATCGCCTCCGGCAGTCTGCACGGCTGGCTATGGCTGGTGGCGGCGTTCGCCGGCAACATGTTCGGCGTCAAGCTGCGGCCGCTGTTCTTCCCTGGGCCCGCGAAACCGGTCGCGGCGAGCTGCTGATAACGGTTCGATGCCCTGATGAAAGCCCCGCTTCGGCGGGGCTTTTCAGTGTCGGATTAGTCTTTTGGCAAGGGTTTCCATCGCGGGCATGCCATTGACCGCGGCAGATGGCATACTGGTCGGCCCTCGGCCAGCCATGGGCTGGCCAGGCGTCTCTGCGGTTGCCAGGCAACTGCAGGAACGATAACGACAATGCGCCATCGGGCCTGCACCAACGACCGGTGAGCTCGCCCGGCCGAGAGGCGCGTTTCATTCGTTGGTTACCGCGAGAGTCGATTCATGTCCGATCACGCCAAGCGCCCGCTTTACATCCCCTACGCTGGACCGTCGCTACTGGAGACGCCGTTGCTCAACAAGGGCAGTGCCTTCACCAGCGAAGAACGGGTCGAGTTCAATCTGGTGGGTCTGCTGCCGCAGAACGTCGAGAGTATCGAAGAGCAGCTCGAACGCGCCTACCATCAGTACACGCTGTGTCAGAACAATCTCGACAAGCACATCTATCTGCGTGCGATTCAGGACGACAACGAGACGCTGTTCTTCCGTCTGCTGGAAGAGCATCTCGAGGAGATGCTGCCGATCATCTATACCCCGACGGTGGGTGAGGCGTGCGAAGAGTTCTCCAATATCTATCGCAATCATCGCGGTCTTTTCATCTCCTATCCCGACCGTCACCGCATGGAAGATATCCTGCGCAGCGCCACCAAGGACAAGGTCCGGGTGATCGTGGTGACCGACGGCGAGCGTATTCTCGGCCTGGGCGATCAGGGTATTGGTGGCATGGGGATTCCCATCGGCAAGCTTTCGCTCTACACCGCCTGCGGCGGTATCAGCCCGGCGTACACACTGCCGATCACGCTGGACGTGGGTACCAACAACCAGAAGCTGCTCGATGATCCGATGTACATGGGCTGGCGGCACAAGCGCGTCTCGCCGGACGAGTACGCCGAGTTCATCACCCTGTTCATGGAAGCGCTGAAGGCTCGCTGGCCGAATGTGCTATTGCAGTTCGAGGACTTCGCGCTGACCAACGCTATGCCGCTGCTGGAGCGCTATCGCGATGAGCTGTGCTGCTTCAACGACGATATCCAGGGCACGGCCTCGGTGGTAGTCGCCACGCTGCTAGCCTCGTGCAAGGCCAAGAACGTCAAGCTCAGCGAGCAGACGATCACTTTCGCGGGGGCCGGTTCCGCCGGTTGCGGTATCGCCGAGCAGATCGTGATCGCGATGACCCGCGAGGGGCTGACGGAAGACGAAGCGCGCCAGCGGGTCTTCATGGTCGACAAGGACGGCCTGCTGACCACCGACATGGAAGGGCTGCACAGTTTCCAGCAGCGCCTCGCCCATGATCCGGCGAAGCTGGATTTCGACAGCGACGTCCGTCTGCTGATCGACGTGATCCGCAATGCCAAGCCGACGATTCTGATCGGTGTTTCCGGTCAACGCGGCCTGTTCACCGAAGAGGTGATCAAGACGCTCAACGCCAACTGCGAGAACCCGCTGGTCATGCCGCTCTCCAACCCGACTTCCAAGGTCGAGGCGGTGCCGCAGGACGTGCTGGAATGGACCAACGGTCAGGCGATGGTCGCCACGGGGAGCCCGTTTCCGCCGGTGGAGATCAACGGTCGCGAGATTCCCATCGCGCAGTGCAACAACTCCTATATCTTCCCGGGCATCGGGCTGGGCGTGATCGCCGCCAACGCGACGCGCGTCACCGACAACATGCTGATGGCGGCGTCCAACGCGCTCGCCGACAGCGCTCCGATCGTCAAGACCGGTGAAGGCGCGCTGCTGCCGGCGCTGGGCGATATCCGCGAGATCAGTCAGCTGATCGCCTTCGCTGTCGGCAAGCAGGCCCAGACCGACGGTGTCGCGCTCTCGTCCAGCGACGAGGTGCTGTGGGGCGCGATCCACGGTCACTTCTGGTATCCGCGCTATCGGCAGTATCGTCGGCGTTCGATCTGATGTCGTGAGCTACGAGCTACGAGCTACGAGCTACGAGCTACGAGCTACGAGCTACGAACAAGCCCCGCCCGAGAGCGGGGATTGTTCGTTAATAGGTGTTTCTCTCCACGCTCGAAAATTGCCACCCTTCGACGCCTCCGCAATAGCGCTGAACGCAGGAACGACGAATCGGGTTTTGCGACATGGATGTCGCAAAAGGCGCGTTGGGCAGGATGCCCTTTTGCGCCGACCCGAATTCGGCGTGACAGCGTTCAGGGTTTCGCTATTGTGCGGCGTCAAAAAGGGGAGTGTGAGGGGCTTGCCCCTCACGACCATGAGCGGAAGGTAGGTTGATGCCGGATCAGTGATAACCACGAGGACATGAAATGAGTCTCCTCGTCCGGTTGGCGCAGGATCCACAAAAAAGCCCCACCAATCGGTGGGGCTTCGCTGACTGCCGTGCAACGCCATTCAAACGACGCGATATGCGTTTACAGCATGCTGCGCAGTACGTAGTGGAGAATACCGCCGTGACGGTAGTACTCCAGCTCGTTGGCGGTATCGATGCGGCACAGGGCGTCGATCTTCTTCTCGCCCTTGTCGGACGCAATGGTCACCTTGACCGTGCTGCCCGGCGCGAGATCCTTCAGGCCCTCGATGGAGACGGTTTCGTCGCCAGTCAGACCCAGCGTCTCGCGGCTCTCGCCTTCGGGGAACTGCAGCGGCAGCACGCCCATGCCGATCAGGTTGGAGCGGTGGATACGCTCGTAGGACTCGGTGATGACGGCGCGCACGCCAAGCAGACGCGTACCCTTAGCCGCCCAGTCACGCGAGGAGCCGGTGCCGTACTCTTTGCCGGCGATCACGACCAGCGGCGTGTCGTCTTCGGCGTACTTCATCGCCGCGTCGTAGATCGACATCTGTTCGCCGCTGGGCACGTGGCGCGTGTAGCCGCCTTCGACGTTTTCCAGCATCTCGTTGCGGATACGCACGTTGGCGAAGGTGCCGCGCATCATCACTTCGTGGTTGCCGCGACGCGAGCCGTAGGAGTTGAAATCCTTCACCGCCACACCGTGCTCCTGCAGATATTTGCCTGCAGGGCTGTCCGGCTTGATCGATCCCGCCGGCGAGATGTGGTCAGTGGTGACGGAGTCGCCGAGCTTGGCCAGCACGCGGGCATTCTTGACGTCCTCGACCGGTTTCGGCTCTTTCTCCATGCCCTCGAAGAACGGCGGATGCTGGATATAGGTCGAATCCTTGGACCAGGCGTAGACCTCGCTTTCCGGAAACTCGATCGACTGCCAGATCTCGTCGCCGTCGAAGACTTCGGCGTACTCCTTGCGATACATCTCGGTCTTGACCTTCTCGACCGCCTCGGCGATCTCGGCCTGGGACGGCCAGATATCCTTCAGGTAAACGTCGTTACCCTGTTGATCCTTGCCCAGCGGCTCCTTGGTCAAATCCTTGCGCACGTTGCCGGCCAGGGCATAGGCGACGACCAGGGGCGGCGACGCCAGCCAGTTGGTCTTGACCAGCGGATGCACGCGACCTTCGAAGTTGCGGTTACCGGAAAGCACCGAGGCAACGGTCAGATCGCCGTTGTTGACGGCTTTCTCGATCGGTTCGGGCAGCGGGCCGGAGTTGCCGATGCAGGTCGTGCAGCCGTAACCGACCAGATTGAAACCCAGCGCGTTGAGATCGTCCTGCACGCCGCCGGCGGCCAGGTAGTCGGTGACGACCTTGGAACCAGGTGCCAGCGAGGTCTTGACCCAAGGCTTGGTGGTCAGCCCTTTCTCGTGCGCCTTCCGCGCCAGCAGGCCGGCAGCCATCATCACGCTGGGGTTGGACGTGTTGGTGCAGGAGGTGATGGCGGCGATCACCACGGCGCCATGGTTGAGAGAGAACGATTCGCCCTCGTACTCGACTTGCTGACTGTCGCCGGTGCGGTAATCGCTGCCGGTCCGATAGCTCTCGCCGTCGGCAGGCGGAGCGCCGACCGCGGTATCGCCGCCTTCGGACATCCACTTGCCTTGCTCTTCCTTCGAGGCGTCCGGCTTATCGCCGTTCATCAGCCCTTCGAAAGTGGACTTCAGGTCGGTCAGGGCGACACGGTCCTGCGGACGCTTGGGGCCGGCCAGAGACGCCTCGACCTTGCCCATGTCGAGTTCGAGGGCGTCGGTGAAGGTCGGCTCGGCTCCCGGCTGACGCCACAGGCCCTGGGCCTGGGTGTAGGCCTTGACCAGTTCGATCTGCTCTTCTTCGCGACCGGTCAGGCGCAGGTAGTTGAGCGTTTCCTCGTCGACCGGGAAGAAACCGCAGGTGGCGCCGTATTCCGGTGCCATGTTGGCGATGGTGGCACGGTCGGCCAGCGGCAGATCGTCGAGGCCGTCGCCATAGAATTCGACGAACTTGCCCACGACGCCTTTCTTGCGCAGCATCTGGGTGACGGTCAGCACCAGATCGGTGGCGGTGATGCCCTCGTTGAGCTTGCCGGTCAGCTTGAAGCCGACCACTTCCGGAATCAGCATCGACACCGGCTGACCCAGCATCGCCGCTTCGGCTTCGATACCGCCCACGCCCCAGCCGAGAATGCCCAGGCCGTTGATCATGGTGGTGTGGGAATCGGTACCGACCAGGGTGTCCGGGAACGCGTAGGTCTTGCCGTCGACTTCCTTGGTCCACACCGTCTTGCCGAGATACTCGAGGTTGACCTGGTGGCAGATGCCGGTGCCCGGCGGTACGACGCGGAAGTTGTCGAAGGCGTCCTGGCCCCAGCGCAGAAATTCGTAGCGCTCGAGGTTACGTTCCATCTCCATCGCGACGTTGTCCTTGAACGCGGACGCGTCGCCAAAATGGTCGACCATCACCGAGTGGTCGATGACCAGATCCACCGGGGACAGAGGATTGATGCGCTCGGCCTTGGCGCCCAGCTTCTTGACCGCATCCCGCATGGCAGCCAGATCGACGACGCCGGGAACGCCGGTGAAGTCCTGCATCAATACGCGTGCCGGACGATAGCCGATCTCGCGAGTCGACTTGCCTTCCTTGAGCCAGTCGGCCAGCGCCTGGATATCGTCTTCCGACACGGTAGGGTCGTCGGCGTAGCGCAGCTGGTTTTCCAGCAGCACCTTGAGCGTCATCGGCAACTTGTCGATGTTGCCGAGGGTCTCGGCCGCCTTGGGCAGGCTGTAATAGTGAAAGGTCGTACCTTTGACGTCGAGCGTCGCTAGCGTATGACTTGGGGCTGTAGCCATCTCAGTGATCCTCCTCATGGCGGCGCCTGGCATCGAGATGCGGTGCCAACTCGCCTGTCCGGTTCCTGAACTACGATTCGCCAGCATTCAATCACTGCCGATCGTCTGTCGAAGGGGTGTCTTTGCACCGCTCTTATGTCTAGTTTCGGGTCTGGTTTCGAGCCTGGTTTCGGCTGATACGCTTTGCCCTGTCGGATGAAATTGCTCGAGATTCTCCAGCGGTCCGGCAAATAACATCGAGCACGGCGGCCGGACGAAACAGGTTGTCGACAATAATCATGGGTACAATAACATGGATTTTCAATCGGATGCTCCGCGACTATCGTCCGGTGCGGCCTTGAAAGCGCATCCCACCGCCACCAGTTTCAGCGTAGTTCGTGGTCATGGACTCTGCCGAAAGGACCTTGGCTCAGGGCGGGCTCTGGCTCAGGGCTCAGGGCATTGGCTGAGCGACTTTGATGAACAGCCTCGCCAGGAGCGCCATGACGTTGGCTCTGTAGCAGCCTGGCCACGCAAACGATCCGCATCGCGGGAGGTGACCCATGTCGCATGAATCGATCATCGAATGGCCGGTCAATTGTCCGTATTGCGACGCGCCGTTTTCACTGCTGCTGGACCTCAGCGCCGGCGGTTACGACACCTGGGAAGATTGCGTGGTCTGTTGTCAGCCAATTCACGTGGGCGTGAGAACGACGCTTTCCGGCGAGCTGGAGAGCGTCACGCTGGCGGATGACGACGACGTGGTATGAATAGGCATTGATAGAAACATCGCACTGTTTCAATAGTGAAGCGCTATACGATCTATTGCGGCAATTAAATTGGAGCATGAGAGGTTAGCCGTTAGTCTAACCGCTCAAGATTCTAACCCCTCGATAACCCACTATAGGAGATGCTCATGAGCGTACTCGTAGGTCGCCAGGCCCCGGATTTCGAAACGGCAGCCGTCATGCCTGATGGCTCCATCAAGGATGACTATCGTCTGTCCGACAGCAACGGCAAGATGCGCGTGCTGTTCTTCTGGCCGCTGGATTTCACCTTCGTCTGCCCGTCCGAGATCATCGCCCATGACAATCGTCTGGCGCAGTTCAAGGAACTTGGCGTCGAAGTGATCGGTGCCTCCATCGATTCCCAGTACACCCACCACGCCTGGCGCAAGACCTCGCCGGACGCCGGTGGCATCGGTGAAGTCGGTTTCCCGATCGTGGCCGACGTCAAGCACGATATCTGTCAGGCCTACGGGATCGAGCATCCGGAAGCCGGTGTCGCGCTGCGCGCCTCCTTCCTGATCGACGAAGACGGTGTCGTTCAGCACCAGACCGTCAACAACCTGCCGCTGGGTCGTAACGTCGACGAGATGCTGCGTATGGTCAAGGCGCTCAAGTACCACCAGACGAACGGCGAAGTCTGCCCGGCTGGCTGGGAAGAAGGCCAGGAAGGTATGAAGGACACCGCTGAAGGCGTGGCCAAGTACCTCGGCACTCATGCCGGCAGTCTGTAAGCCGCGCTGAGTTCCTGGGGCGACCGATACGGTCGCCCCATTCATTTCTGGTATCATCCCGGGTCATTTTGACATCCTGGGCTATTTGATAAGTGCCTTGCGGCATGCTTCGTATCGCGACGCATCCCACAAGGCGTTTGGATCGACACGCCAATCGAATCGACATCTGAACCGAGGTAGCCATGAGCGACGCGCGCCACGAACGTTTGATCATTCTGGGCTCCGGGCCGGCCGGTTATACCGCTGCCGTGTATGCGGCGCGAGCGAATCTCAAGCCGTTGCTGATCACCGGGATGCAGGCAGGCGGCCAGCTGACGACGACGACCGACGTCGACAACTGGCCCGGCGACGATGAAGGCGTTCAGGGCCCCGAGTTGATGGAGCGGATGCGCAAGCATGCCGAGCGCTTCCAAACCGAAGTGCTGTTCGATCATATCAACGAAGTCGAACTGCGCGAAAAGCCGTTCACCCTCAAGGGAGACAACGGCACTTACACCTGCGATGCCTTGATCATCGCCACTGGTGCCAGCGCCCGTTATCTCGGACTGCCTTCCGAACAACAGTTCATGGGGCAGGGCGTTTCCGCCTGCGCCACCTGTGACGGTTTCTTCTATCGCAATCAGCATGTGGTCGTGGTCGGCGGCGGCAATACGGCGATGGAAGAGGCGCTCTATCTTTCCAATATCGCTTCGAAGGTAACTCTGGTTCACCGCCGCGACGGGCTCCGGGGCGAGAAGATCCTGCAGGACCGCCTGCGGGAGAAGGTCGAGAACGGCAACATGGCGATCGAGTGGAACCATACTCTCGACGAAGTGCTGGGCGACGGCAGCGGCGTGACCGGCGCCCAGCTGCGCTCCACGCTGACCGGCGAGACCAAGCAGCTCGATGCCATGGGCGTCTTCATCGCGATCGGTCACACACCGAATACCGGCATCTTCGAGGGCCAACTCGACATGGCGAACGGCTATATCCGCGTCCAGTCCGGCCTGGAAGGTAATGCCACGGCGACCAGCGTTCCCGGTGTTTTCGCCGCCGGCGACGTCATGGATCACATCTATCGGCAGGCGATCACTTCCGCCGGCAGCGGCTGCATGGCGGCGCTGGATGCCGAGCGTTTTCTGGACGGTATCGACTGAGCCGGACGGGATGTCGCCGCACTGATGAAGCCCGGCTCCGGCCGGGCTTCATCGTGTCCAGGGGTGGTTCTGGATTCTTAACAGCGGTGGCTCTCAATAGTGAGGCGGGAGTTCGTTCTCGGGCTGCGGCATCTCTCCGCCCAGCTCGTCGATGGCCTGGCGTTGTTCGCTGAGTCTCGTGCGCAGCAAGGTATTGGCCCGGGTCAATCGCTCGAGTTCGGTTGCCTGCTCTCTGACCAGCCGATCCAGCGTTTCCAGCCAATCGTCCTGGAATGCCAGACGGCTCTCGAGAGCCTCGAAACGGGCGTCCGTGGTCATGCGCGAGGGTGAGTCTACCGTGCTAGACTTCCCTGGTTGCGTGTCATCTTTCATTCACGGCACCTTCAGTAAAAGTAGATTATTGACAGTCAGTTAGTGATAGTAGATGAGTGATGATGAGTATGAAAACCGTTCCTGCCCGCCATGAAAACGGGCTTTTTCCGTGTCCCGACGTCCAGAGATATGAGAATCCATGAATAGCAAGGTAATTCTGCGTTGTACGCTGATCAGTCTCCTCCTTTCGATACCTTCGCCATTGCTGATCGGTCTCCTGATCACGCTGATCAGCAGCATGCTGGCGACCGACCTGACCTGGTTTCTGAATGTGGAAGGGGTCTCCGCCATGTACGGTGCGACGGTGATCGCCGTGTTCATCGTGTTGTGGCTTGGCACCCTGGCCATGGCGCTGCTGTCGCCGGCCACACCCAGGGCGGTTACCGCCGCCATGCTCGCCGATGTCGAAAACGACGATCGCGAGCTGGGCGAGGTCAAGTGGTTCAACGTCAACAAGGGCTACGGGTTCATCACCCGCGCCGATGGTGAAGACGTGTTCGTGCATTTCCGCGCGATTCGCGGCAAGGGGCATCGTACCCTCGCCGAGGGGCAGAAAGTGCGTTATCACGTGATCGAGAATGATCGAGGTCTGCAGGCGGATGACGTTACCGTCATCACCTGATCTCGACCCGGGAAGCCTTTCTCGAAAAGCGCTTCTCGAAAAACGCTTCGATGCCTCTGAAAGCTTGCGCTTTCGGGGGCATTTTTCGTTGGTTGCCCGTCCGCCAGGTTAGGCATTGCCGAGGGAGTCGAACGCTATTGAACCCGCCGGAATCTGCCAGAGAAGATTGTTCCGACAGAATAAAGATTCAGACCAAAAAAAACCGGCGCCTGGGGAAGGCACCGGTTAAATAATTTGGTAGCGGGGACCGGATTTGAACCGATGACCTTCGGGTTATGAGCCCGACGAGCTACCAGACTGCTCCACCCCGCATCAACTTGTGGCGTATTATACGGATGGATTAGATGATGTCAATAGCCTCATCGTCATGATGATGTCCTGTGCGTCCGAGATGGCGCATGACGTTGTCGAACGCCGGTTCGTAGCGCTCCCAGATCTCCAGCGAGAGCGGGGCGATCGACAGCAGGCGCAGTAGCGTCTGCTCCAGTTCTTCGGGCGGCGTGGGCGGGCGACCCAGGCCATCGTTGAGTCTTGCCACCTGTACTTCGAGGCGCAGTGGCTCCAGCTCGGCGGGAATCGCATCGCCGGCCAGCAGCGCCAGCTGAACCAGACATCGCTGCAGACTCTCTTCGGCATTTTCCGGGGACTGCGTCCGTTGCTGGGCGCGACGAGCCTCGAAGGCGCGACGTACGTCGCCGTCGAGTTGTGCGGTGTCGAGTTCGCCTGCGATCGCCTGGCGCAGATAGCGCCGGTAGTCGGACCACTGGCTTGCCTCTTCGACCAGCGCAAGACGGTCCAGCGTCACTTCCCGAGCGTGAACGATGCCTTGCCAGCGCTTTTCCATGCCGTCGCTGCGCCGGCTGCGTGGCAGCGGAATCAGGCGCTGAGCCTCCGCCAATGCCGCGTCGAGCACGTGGCGCTCGCGACCGGACTCCGGCTGCCAGGCATCGAGACGGTCGATCAGCGCCTGCATGTCGTCGAACCGTTGCTGCTGGCGTGTCTGCTGCTCGTCACGAACGGTGTCGCGAGCGGCAAAAATGGTATCGCAATGGGTACGGAACTGTTGCCACAGCGTCTGCTCGATCCCTTTGGGGGCGCGTCCCATCTCGCGCCAGCGCTGTTGCAGCGTCTTGGCCTGCTCGGCCCGCTGCGTGGCGGGTGCGCTGTCGTCGGCGAGTTGTCGGGCCTGTTCGACCAGTGCCCGCTTGCGATTGGCGACGTCGCCGGCGCGCTCGTCGATCAATGCCTGTAGCTGGCGGCGAAGGCGGGCGTAATGCCGCCCGGTGGAAGCCGCCTGGCGTTTCGGGATCGGCCAGTGATGGTCCCACTGTTCCTGGGCGGCATCGCGCACTCGGCGCAGGCCATCGGGGTCGGCCGCCGCGGAAGGGTTGGCGAGCAGCGCCTCCAGTTGATCGCAGAGAGCTCGGCGGGAGGCCAGATTGTCCTGCTCCCGCGAATTCAGCTCGGCTTCCCAGTCTGCCAGCTGCGCATGCAGCGCGTCGGAGGCGGCGCGGAAACGCTGGGCCAGGTCGCGGGTCGCCGCGGCATCACCGAGTAGACGCCAGTCGCGGATCAACTGCTGGTGGCGACGATGACGCTCGGCATCCGGTTGATCGCGGGCTTCGACCAGCGCTTCGATATTTGCCAGCAAGGCCTCGCGCTTGGGCGCCGCCGCAAAGCCGCGCCAATCCCGCAGCTCGGCAAGGCGAGCGGTCTGCTGCTTGTAAAGCTGCTCATGCGTCGAAGACAACGTCTGCTCGCTGGACTCCAGATGCTGACGCAGACGACGATGTAGCTGGGAGGCGGGGCGATAGCGCCCCTGGTCGAGTTCCTGGGTCAGCGCTTCGAGATGGCGGCCGAGCTCCTCATCCGACCAGTGCTCTTCGACCTTGGCGGCGTTCTGCGCGCTGGCGTAGCGCTCGCTGGCTGCGGCCTGACGTTGCGCATCGAGGACCAGCTCGGTCGGTGGCAGCGCGGCCGGCCAGGCCAGACGATCGAGCGCGGGCTGCAACGGCTCGTCCTTTTCGAGGCCCTCGCGCAGGGCCGGCGCTTCCGCCTGCAGCCGCTCCCAGGCCTGCCAGATGGATTGCGCCTGCTGGTCGAGCGCCAGATAGCGCTGCTGGAAAGACTCGCTGACGCCGTAGCGATCCGAGACGTCCTGCCAGCGCTCCTCCTGCAGCCGCCATTTGCCTTGCAGCGCCTGCATGACCTCCGGGGTCAGGCGGTCGGCTTCAGCCACGATCCTCAAGGCCTGGTTCAGCGCTTCGAGAATGCCTTCGCGAGTCGCCTGCGCCTCGCTTTTCTCGCGCTGGACGCGCTCGATCTCTCGAGACTGGTGTTCGTGCTCGGCCACTCGCTGGCGGCAGCGCGCCACTGCAGCGTCGAACCGAGCTCGCTGTTCCTCGTCGGCACTGCTGGTCAGCGCGTCCCAGTTCTTGATCCAGTGCTTCAGGCGCGCCTCGAAGGTAGGTTCCCAGGACCGATTGGCCTGGGCCTCCAGCGTGACCAGAAGCTGTTCGCGCTCGCTCTCTTCCCGGGCCTGCTGTTCGGCGTCGGAGCGCAGGCGTGCCAGACGCTCACGGGCGAGTCGGGCGACCTGCTTGTCGCGGCGCGCCTGCTTGACCAGAAGCGTCAACCCTTCCGCGGTGGTGACTCGGTCGGCGGCGGCGTGACGCACGGCTGTGATGCCGTTGTCACTGGCGTGGTGGATCAGGCGGTCTTCATCGTCGATACGCGCCAGCGCCGCCAGGCGTAACGCCTGATTGTCGCTGTGAACGATCAGGGCATCGATCAGGGCAAAGTCCTCGAGCTGCTCGACCTTGGCCAGACGCGTATCGAGATCGGGGCTGGGCGATACGCGACCGCCGAGCAGGTCGACCAGACGCTGGAACGATTCCTCGCTTGGCGATTGGCGGTGCCACTGAAAGAGCGGATCGAGTTCCTGCACTCGCGCCAAGGCTGCCCTGCGAACCTCGGGCGATTCGTCCTGGGCGAGCTGTCGCAGCGTGTCGAGATCGTTCGGGCTCAGCTGAGAGGCGGCTTGGGCGCGGACAGCGGGATCCTTGTGCCGCCAGCGGGGAGAGAAAAAACGTTGAAAGAGTCCTGGCATGGCCGGTGTGGCATCCTGAAAACGACGAGGCTGGCAAAGGTCGGCCTCGCAACTTGGCGGCGCCGACGGCAACTGTCTATCTAACCATCTGACGGCCGGCGGTAAAAGCCCGATTGATGGACGTCGGTCTGCGATGAAGTCTGGTATTGATGGATGCGGCGGTCTGCGACCAATGAATGCATCGGTCCGGGATCGTCAGGTGCGTCGGTCTGCGGAGACACCTGACAAAAGGTCTGAGGAGCCTTATGATCGGTTGCAGCGACGTCCGCCCTCGCTTAGCGTAACCCCATTCCCCCGCCGCGGAGTTCGGTCATGAGTCTCAACAGGGATCGGGCAGATACTGCCTTTACCTTCAAAGGTGGCATGTTGCCGATGACAGTCATGGAATTGGCCAGTGGCGACCCGGAGCGCATTCGTGCGCAACTGGCCGGCAAGGTCAGCCAGGCTCCTGCCTTCTTCCAGCACACGCCGGTGGTGTTGAGCGTCGAGCAGATCGATGAGCCTCATCTCGCGCTCGAGCGCATCTGCGCGGTGTGTCGCGCGCACAAGCTGTTGCCGGTGGCCGTGCGCGGCGGGTCGGATCCGGTCAAACAGTCGGCATGGGCATTAGGGTTGGGATGGTTTCCGCCTCAGGAAACCCGCCCGCGGGCGGTCGAGATGCGACCCGCCGAATCCCGGCTCGTCGAGGCGTCGGTGGAAGCCGAAGCCGAACTGCCGGTGCCGGAAGCGGCGGCGCACGCCGGCGGACGTATTCATCGCGGCACGGTGCGCTCCGGCCAGCAGATTTCCGCCTCCGAAGGCGACCTGGTCGTGATCGGCGCGGTCAATCCCGGTGCCGAAGTGCTGGCTGCCGGCAGCGTCCACGTCTACGGACCCTTACGCGGGCGGGCGCTGGCCGGTATCCATGGCGATCGTGAGGCCGGTATCTTCTGCCACGATCTGAATGCCGAGTTGCTTTCCGTGGCAGGGACTTACAAGCGTCTCGAGGATATCGATCCCAAGATGCTGGGATGTTCTGTCCAGGTGCGGCTCAAGGAAGACCAGTTAAGGATCTCGGCGCTGACCTGAATGGCGCGAGAGTGATCAACATTTATCGGGCAACAGGAAGTTCATCTTGGCCAAGATCATCGTTGTAACATCCGGTAAAGGTGGCGTCGGTAAAACGACCAGTGCGGCGGCCATTGCCACGGGGCTGGCTCTGCGCGGCAACAAGACCGTGGTCATCGACTTCGACGTGGGCCTGCGTAACCTCGACCTGATCATGGGTTGCGAGCGCCGAGTCGTCTACGACCTGGTCAATGTCATCCAGGGCGAGGCCGGCCTCAAGCAGGCCATGATTCGCGACAAGCGCTCCGAGAATCTGCATATCCTTCCCGCCTCCCAGACGCGCGACAAGGATGCGTTGACACTAGAAGGCGTGGAGAAGGTGCTGATGGATCTCTCCGAAGAGTTCGATTACATCATCTGCGATTCCCCCGCCGGTATCGAACGCGGTGCCCAATTGGCGCTCTACTTCGCCGATGAGGCCGTCGTCGTCACCAACCCGGAAGTCTCGTCGGTTCGAGATTCCGATCGCATTCTCGGGCTGCTGTCGTCCAAATCGCGTCGGGCCGAGCAGGGTCGTGAACCGATCAAGGAGCATCTGCTGGTCACCCGCTACAATCCGAACCGGGTCGATGACGGTGACATGCTCAACCTGGATGACATTCGCGAGATTCTGGCCATCGATCTGGTCGGTCTGATACCCGAATCGGAAGCCGTACTGCGTGCCTCCAACCAGGGGGTGCCAGTCATCCATGACGACAAGAGCGACGCCGGCCAGGCGTACGCGGATACCGTGTCGCGTCTGATGGGTGAAGACGTGCCGCTACGTTTTCAGTCGGTGCAGAAACGTGGACTGATCGCACGCATGTTCGGAGGAGGAGGCCGCCGGTGAGGCTACTCGATTTTCTCAAGGGCGAACGCAAGAAATCGGCATCCGTTGCCAAGGAACGGCTGCAGATCATCGTCGCCCATCAGCGCGGGCATCGCGGGCAGCCCGACTACATGCCGATGCTGGAGCAGGAGCTGCTCGCGGTCATTCGGCGGTACGTCAAGGTCGACCAGGATGCCATCAATATCAGCCTCGACAGCGACAACGACTGCTCGGTACTCGAACTCAACGTGACGCTGCCCAACGAAGGCGAGGCGGCCAAGAGCTGACTGCCAGTGTCGACCATGATCGTGTCAGTGGCTCATGGCGACGGCTTCCGGCAATGGCTCTTGTCCAACTCTTGCCAACAGACGGGCGCTCGAGGAATGGGTCTGGCATGGCAGCCGCACATGAGTCGTGTGGCCGGCTATGCTAGGCTTGGGCTTTTGCGCAGGCGGAGAGCGGTATGGCCGAGAGCGGAAGGGCCCAGAGCAACAAATTCCAGAGCCAAAAAGTCCAGCCTCAGGCAGAGCCTACCTTTCTCTGGCACGACTATGAAACCTTCGGCGCCGATCCGCGCCGGCATCGGGCGTCGCAGTTCGCAGCGATTCGCACCGATGCCGACTTCAACGAGATCGGCGAGCCGCTGACGCTCTATGCTCGGCCGGCCGATGATGACCTGCCCAGCCCTCAAGCCTGTCTGATTACCGGTATCACCCCTCAGGCGGCGTTACGGCGTGGCGTCCCCGAAGTCGAGTTCGCTGCGCGCATCCAGGCGGAAATGAGCGTTCCCGGCACCTGCTCGCTGGGCTACAACAGCCTGCGCTTCGATGATGAAGTCAGCCGTCACCTGTTCTATCGCAACCTGTTCGACCCCTATGCGCGTGAATGGCAGAACGGCAATTCCCGTTGGGATCTGATCGATGCCGTGCGCGCTTTCCACGCCGTGCGCCCCGACGGTATCGAATGGCCAAAGCGTGAAGACGGTGCACCGAGTTTCAAGCTCGAGCATCTGACCGCGGCCAACGGCATCGAGCACGAAGGCGCTCACGATGCGCTTGCCGACGTGCGTGCCACCATCGGCCTGGCGCGACTGCTACGGGCGCGGAATGCCAAATTCTTCGATTACCTGCTGTCGCTGCGCAGCAAACGACGCGTGGCCGGGCTGCTCGATGTCGATGCGCGCAAGCCGATGCTGCACATTTCCCGGCGATATCCCGCCAGTCGCGGTTGCAGTGCTCTGGTCGTACCGCTGGCCATGCATCCATCCAACCCCAACGGCGTCATCGTATACGATCTTGCCGTCGACCCGGCGCCGCTGTTCTCGCTGACGCCAGAAGAGATTCGCGCGCGTATTTTCGTCAGCGACAACGAGCTGGCCGAGGGCGAGACGCGCATCCCGCTGAAAGTGGTCCACCTCAACCGCAGCCCGGTGCTGTTGCCGATCGCCACGGCCGACGATGCCGTTGCCAAGCGTGTGGGGCTCGACCGGGCACTCTGCGAACAGCACTGGCAGGCGCTGGTGCAGAATCCCGAGTCTTCCAGCAAGGCCGCGCTGGCGTTTGCCGAATCGCCACCGGATCCGCCGTCGGATCCCGATCTGATGCTTTATTCCGGTGGCTTCTTCTCGCCGCACGACCGACAGGTCATGGAGCGCGTGCACGCCACGTCCCCCGATGACCTGGGGACCACCGCTTTCGCCTTTCAGGATCCGCGTCTCGAGGAGATGCTGTTCCGGCTGCGGGCGCGAAGTTATCCGGACACGCTCGACAGTGAAGAGAAGTCCCAGTGGGACGCCTTCCGCTGGGCGCGGATGAACGATGCCAAGAGCGGCGGGGTGACGCTCAAGGATTTCGCCCGCGAGATCGAACGCCTCAATCAGACCCCGCTCGAGGATCGCGAACGCCAGGTCCTCGAGGAACTGGTGATGTACGTCGAATCGATCATGCCGGAACAGGCCTTCGACGCCTACTGAGACGTTCCGGGCCCGATCCTCGAAGTCATAACCCCCGGGCGATGTCCAAGGTGATGAACCGAAGCGCTATCGTCGGTCATCGCGTTGTCACACTCTCTGCCTAGCCTGCATTCCCTTGATGACAACCAACAAGCAGGGATCAGGGGACTTTCATGGGGATCGAGATCAGACGGCGTCGCGGCGTGACGCTGATGGCAGCGTCATTTTCGGCCGCGGCGCTATCGGCACTGATGCCGGCGCTGAGCCTTGCCGACGTCTACACCCTCGCTAGTGGCAACACCGAAGCGACACCTCGCAGCGTGACCGGTACGGATACGTTGAGCATCGAGGCCGGGGCCGTGCTCGATACCGAGGAGACGGCGATCGAGTGGACCGGGGCGTCGCCCGATGCCGGCGTATCCATCACCAACGCCGGCTCGATTCTCAGTCGGGACCGTGGCATTGATACCGATGGCGACGAGAGCGAGCGCTCGCTGACGCTGTACAACGCCGCCGGTGCGGTCATTGAAACGGGTGACGACGCCTTTCGGGTCGACACCGACGTCACCGATGGCAAGATCACCGTCGATAACGCAGGCACCCTGCACTCGGCCGGCGGTCAGGTTCTGGATTTCGACTCGATCGAATCGCCGACGGCCGTCGTCACGATCAGCAATGCCGAAAGTGGCCTGATCGAGGCCGCCGACAATGATGCGATTCGCCCGGGTACCGGCACGATCAGCATCGATAATGCGGGCCGGATTCTGTCGACGGCCTCCGCCAATCGGGCAATCAATGTCGCCGATGTCGCCAACCTCTCCGAATTTCATCTGATCAACGACAGTACCGGGATCATCGAGTCCATCGACGACGCCGTGCGAATCGATGGCGATGACGACCAGCAGGGCGCCAATGGCGTCGTCACGGTCGACAACGACGGCCTGATTCTCTCCTCCGGCACCGGCGACGATGCCGGGCAGGCGATCGATTTCGATCACATCGAGTCCGGCCAGGTCGACGTCACGATCAACAACTACGCCGGCGGCGAAATCCGGGCCGAAGATGCCGATGGCGTGCGTCCCGGCGAGGGCGCCACGGTCAATAATGCCGGCACCATCGTTTCCAACAGCGCCGAGCCTGACGCCTCCAACGACGGCGTCGATCTTCAAGGCCATGCCGCGACGATCAACAACCTGGCCGGCGGCACGATCTCCGGCGCGCGCCACGGCATCACCACCGACGTCGATGTGACCGTCTACAACGCGGCCGGGGCGACGATCCGGGGTCGCAATGGCTCGGGTGTCGGCTCCGATGGCAATGGAACGGTCGTCAACGAGGGCCTGATCAGCGGTGATATCGATACCGACTCCGAGCTGGGCGACGGCGACGGCGTGGATATCGACTACATCGGCGAGATCACCAACGGCGGCACGATCCGGGGAACCGGCGCCAAGGGCCAGAAGCCGGGCGATACGCCCAATCAGAGCGAAGGGATCGCCATGGGCGGCGGCGCCATCGTCAATGCCAACGAGAGTGCGCTAATCAGCGGCGCCGACAACGGCATTCTGATCGACGATGGTAGCAGCGGCGGCGCTTATGGCGAGACCACGATCGTCAACCGCGGCACCATCGAAGGCGTCGACGGTTACGGCATTTCGCTGGTGGGCGACTTCGACGACACCGTCGTCAATTCGGGGCTGATCGCCGGCGGTAACGGTCTGGCGTTGGCGTTCGGCGATGGCGACGATACGCTGGTCGTCGAGACTGGCGGGAGTTTCGACGGTCGCATCGACGGCGGGGATGGCGTCGATAGCATCGTGCTCGACGGTGATGGCGAATTCGCCGGCGGCGACAATTTCGAGTCGCTCTCGATCAAGGGTGATTGGCGGCTCACCGGTACTCAGCAGTATGCCGACGGGATCGATCTCGCCAGTGGCAGCCGTCTCGACCTTGACGGCACACTGGATGGCGCGCTGGCGGTTGCGGCCGATGGCGTGCTCGAGGGTAACGGCACGCTGGGGGACGTGACCATGGATGGCACGATTTCACCCGGTCACTCCGTCGGCCAGCTGAACGTGGCCGGCGATTACCAGCAGACCGCCGGTTCGACTTATCAGGCGGAGATCGATGGCGCCGGGAGCGCCGATCAAATCCGCGTCGATGGCACGGCGGCGCTGGCGGGTGATCTCGTCGTGACACCGCTGTCGGATGACGCTTACGCGAGCTCGAGCTATACGCTGCTCACCGCAGCCGAGGGCGTCAGCGGGGGCTACACCGACCCCGAGGCGTATTCGCCGTTTTTCGATCTCGATCTGGATTATCAGGCGAATGCTGTGGTGCTCGAGGTCACGCGCAACGACACACGCTTCGCCGATCTTGCCGCGACCGATAATCAGCGGGCGACCGCGGCCGGGCTCGAGAGTCTGGGTGCGGGCAACGGTATCTATGACGCGATCATCCGCACGACCGACACCGCGAAGCTTCGCCACGATTACGACGCGCTTTCCGGCGAGATTCATGCCAGCACGCGCACCGGGCTGATCGAGGAGAGTCGGTTCGTGCGCGAGGCCGTGTTCGACCGAATGCGTCGTGCAGACTCGGGTTCCTCACGCGTCGCCATCGCCACGGGCGCCGCATCGGCGACGAAAGGACTGTCGAACGACCGATCGGGGTTCTGGCTGCAAGGGTTCGGCGGCTGGGGTGAGAGTGACGGCGATGGCAATGCCGCCGGGCTTGAGCGCTCGACACATGGGCTTTTCGTGGGCGTCGATACGCTGATGGGCGGCGCTGACGATAGCGCATGGCGACTCGGTTTGGCGGGTGGCTATAGCCGCTCGGACTACGATGTCGACCGTCGCGATTCGTCTGCCGATATCGACAGCTACACCCTGGCCGCCTACGCCGGCCGATCCTTCGGGCCGTTGGGTCTGCGTCTGGGTGCGGCGCAATCCTGGCACGATGTCGACACGCGCCGCTCGATCGACGTCGCGGACTTCGAAACGGCCAAGGCTTCCTACGATGCTCGCACCGCTCAAGTGTTCGGCGAGATCGGCATCTCTCTGACGGCGGGCCGGATTCGGCTGGAGCCCTACGCCGGACTCGCCTATATCGATCTGCACAGCGACGGCTATCAGGAGAGCGGAAAGGCGGGCCTGCATGGCCAGGATGGGGACGCCGACGTTACCTTTTCGACGCTGGGGCTGCGGTCGACAACGCCATTCGAGATCGGCAGTGTAAACGCCGGTTGGCAGGCGGCGGTGGGTTGGCAGCACGCTTTTGGCGAGCGGACACCGACGGCGGACCAGGCATTCCGGGGCGGGGACACCTTTTCGGTCGATGCCGTTCCGGTGGGCGAGGACGCCATCACGCTCGAAACCGGGATCGATATGGCACTCTCACCGGCAACCTCGGTGGGGGTAGGCTACACGGGCAGACTGGCCAGCGATGCACGGGACCAGAGTGTCGGCGCCAATCTGAAGATACGTTTCTAGGCACTATCCGGTAATCGACCGCGCCGAGCCTGCGCTAACGACGAAACCCCAGCCAGACGGCTGGGGTTTTGCGTTGATGGATCCGTGACGATGCGGGCCCTATTGTGTCAAAGGCTCGAAGTCACTGGTCAGCGCATCGACGTCACTGGGTTGATCGCGCGGGTCGGCGGTGATGTCGAGCGCCGGGCTGTGGCGCAGGGTCTGCCAGGCGCTGCGGATCTCCTCGACACTCAGCTTGTCGACCTGTGCAGCCAGTTGCTGACGGCGATCGAAATCGACCTGCGGATAGGCAAGCGTCTGCCATAGCCGGTCGGCGCGCGCCGACAGCGATTGATCGCGCTGCAGCAGTTGCTGCCGCACGGCCTGCCGATAAGGCGCCAGATCGTCATCACTCAGCGTCTCGATGCGCTGATCGAACGTCTTCAGGAAAGCGTCCATGCGCTGGCCGATGGTATCGCTTGCGACACTTGGCGACTGCACCAGCATCATCAGCCCCGGGGCATCCATGAACGGCGCGTAGCCGGCGCTGACGATATACCCGAGCTGCTCGTCGGTACGCAGTTTGGCAAAGAACGGGGGGCCGATCAGCTGCCCGATCACGGCCAGACTGGCCTGGCTCTGCAGCGAGAGATCGGGGCCCTGAAGATAGCGCAGCACGGCGGCGTCATTTCGTGTTGTTGCGGGGTGCAGCGCCGGAGCGTTCGACGGCACATCGAGCACGCTCAATGGCGGGATGTCGTCGGCGTGAAGTTGGGGCGCCAGCGCGTTGGCGACCAGTAACCCTTCGCGCCTGGCAAGCGTGGCATCGAGGTTGCCCACCGCCATGGCCTGAACGTAGAGCTGACTCAGGAATCGCTGACGATAGTCGCGTACATCCTCCACGCCGAGGCCGTCGAGCGCGGCCAGCATGTTGCGGGTGCTGATCTGGGGTCGCATCAGGGCTTCGCCCAGTGTTCGCTGCGCCTGCTGGTAGAGCGCGTCCTGCGGGGCATTCTCCCAACTACGTTTCAGCCCTTGCTTGACTCGGGCAATGCTGTCGGCGGTGATCTCGCCCTGCTCGAGCTGCTCGACGACGGTCTGCATCAGTCGATCCTGATGGTCGCGCCAGCCGGAAAACGCCAGGGTGATGCCACGGCCGTGAGCGTAGGCGGCGAAATCCTGGCCCGCCAGCGACGCGGGATAGAAGCGCTCGTTGAGGCCGTCGTTCAACCATCCGGCCAGCAGGCGCGTCAGCGCGGCGTAGCGGGCGTCCTGAGTGGCATCGGGGTTCTGCAGGCTGAAGCGCCACTCGACCCGCGGGGCGCCGAATGCGCTGTTGGCCTGGTGCCAGATCTCGACGCTGGGTGAGTCGACGAGGCGCGCGGGTTCGGCGCTATCGAACGGCTGGACGCTCAGGTCCTCGGCGATATAGGGGTTGGGCTCGGGAAGCGCCAGTCCGTCGAGTGACGTTCCGCGAGGCCAGTCGTCGCGACGCGTCAAGGTGTAGGGCGTCGCGAAGTACTGTGTGGTTTCGTCACCCGAGACGTCCGGTCCGCTGTAGACCCGCAGCAGGTTGTCCGGTGTCAGCCGGTCGAGAGTGTCGTCGATCGCCGCCTTGTCGAAACGATCCATGCGGTAGGGCGCGTACTGCACATCCTGGAGCGGATAGTGCGCCAGGCTCATTGCCATGCCGCTGACGGTATCGATCGGCTCGCTGCGCTGCTGAAAACGGAAGCTCTGCTCGGCCAGCTTCGCTTGTTCGTCGTAGCGCCAGGCGTCGACGCCGTGATCGCGAATACGTCGGATCTGTTCGAACAGGCTCGCCTGGATGTCGTCGAGATGCTGCTCGCCCTCCGGCGTCAGGCTGATGGAAATATCGAACAGCGCATGCTCGCCGTCGCTCTGGGTCGTGCCGGCGGAGAGCCCGTCGGCCCAGCCGGCCTTGCGTAGAGCGGCCAGCAGGCTGCCTTCACCTTCGTGACCCAGCAGGTTGGCGAGATAATCGTCCGGCTTGTCGGCGTACTCGAGGATCGGGTCATCGATGGGGAACAGGAACTCGAGCTGGCGCCGTGCCTCGTTGGTCTTGATGCGCAGTGACGCCGGGAGATCGCCATCCCTGGCCAGCGGTTGATCGATGACCGGCTTTTTCAGCTCGCGGTCGGGTACCGCAGCGAAGCGCTGGCGAACCTGCTGCTCCATGGCATCCAGCGACTCCGGTGCCAGCACGGCCAGATGCATGACGTTGGCGTCGTAGTGCTGATGATAGAAATCGAGCAGGGCTTGGCGCAGCGGGCGTTTGTCGCTATTGAGCGTTTCCAGGCTGCCGACCGAGAAATGATTGATCGGATGATCGGGATTGAGCGCCTTGCCCAGCGCCTCATTGATCCGCCGGGCATCGTCGTCGCGCCGCGCCTGATACTCGGAGTTCACCGCGTGTCGCTCGCGATCGACGTAGTCCGGATTGAACTGTGGCGATACGAAGAACTGCGAGAAGCGGTCGAGAGCTTCGGGAAAGGCGCTCGGGTCGACGTCGAAATAGAAATTGGTGTCCTGATCCGCGGTGAAGGCGTTGTGGGAACCGCCGTTCTGGCTGATGAAGCGCTGATAACCATCCGGATCGGGATAGCCCTCGGTGCCCAGGAACAGCATATGTTCGAGGAAATGCGCGAGCCCTGGCATGTCGGCGGGGTCGTTGTCGCTGCCGACCGAGACATCCATGGCGGCCGCCGCCTTGTCGGCATCAGGGTCGCTGACCAGCAGTACCTGAAGTCCGTTGTCGAGCGTCACCGCGCGGTACTGGCGGTCGTCATTCGGGCTCTGGATCAGCTGGCCTTGAAGCGGTTGACTCTGGGTCGGCTGGGCGGCATCGGCGGATTCGGAGCTGGCGACGGCTTCTACCGGCGTGACCACGAACGCCAGCGCCAGGCCGATGGCCAGATAGCCGGCAGCGAACCAGGTGCGCAGACCGGCCCGCAGCGATGTAACGCTGTCAGAGAAGTCTGACGCGCGAGAGAGAGAGCCACGTGATAGCGCTCGAGAACGGGATTCCTGCATATGATTGTCTCGGTAGTGAATAAGATCGGCTCGGTGTTGAACAAAGGCAATGTTGAACAAAGGCAATGTTGAACAAAAGCAATGACGAACAAGGGCAATGATGAATAAGGGCGACGACGAAGAGAGAAGTAGAAGACGTCCAGCGATCCTTCAGGCGGTCCACACCCGCATGGCGCCGATCGGGTAGGCGCAGTTCCAGTCCTGATAGGCGGGATCGTTCACCCGTCTAGATACCGGGAATGCGCCCAGAAGTTCCCTGTCGGCCGCGCCGAGGAGCTCTCGGGCCGAGCCAGACGGCGTTCCGGGCGATAGCCATGTCTCGGCCTGGGACGCGGCGATGATCGCCGGCAGACGATCGCTCATGGGGGCGACGATCTCCGTGGCGGGCACCGTGATCAGCGCAAACGAGTCCCGGGATTCACCGGTCTCCGGTGCGTAGCGACTCCAGATACCGGCCAGCAGCAGCGGCGAACGGTCGGTATGCGTGACCAGGAACGGCTGCTTGCCGCGCAGCCCGGCCTGCCACACGTAGATGCCGGTCACGGGCACCAGGCAGCGCCGTTCGGACAATGCCTCGCGAAACATCGGGCGCTCGTCGAGCGACTCGGCACGGGCGCAGTGAGGCGCCTGATCCAGGACTTTCAGCCAGGTTGGCGTCAGCCCCCAGAACGCGTCTCGCAGAACCGTCGTCTCCGCTTCCTGGCGCAGGATCGAAAGCCAGTGGCGGGGCGCCAGGTTGGGGCTGAATATCGGCGAATCGACAGCTCGAAAAGCGGGGCTCGTCGGATGTCGTGTCCAGTCGTCGACGTGCAGTCGACCGGCCATGGTCTCTCCTCGTTGGTGATCGATGACAGGTGATCGATGACAGATGATCGGGTGGCAGGGGCCACAGCGTATGCCACCGAGAGTTCGGGGCCAAGACGTTATTGCGCTCGCCGCGACGACCCCAGGGCATGACGCCGCTATTGGTGTTCGACGTAAAAGTCTTACGAAATCGTCACCTTAATGCGCATGGCGCTTGCGTTTATACGGTATGGCGATATGCTGGGAAACGCTGTTCGATTTTAAGTCGACAACAAGATTTCCCGGCTTTTGCAGCATCGGCAGCACTTCGACACTATTCCGAGCGAGGGATGTTATGGCTCGACCGCGACAGCACGCCCCCGAGGCGCTCCATGCTCAGGTCATGGCGGCCTGCGATGCCTGGCTACGTGAAAATCCTGTGCACACGCTGTCGCTGCGCTCGCTGGCTCGCGATGTGGGTTGCGCGCCGAGCACGCTGCTCAAACTCTACGGCAGCTTCAGCAACCTGCTCCAGTACGTCAATATCGAGACGCTCGATCGTATGGGCGCTGCTGTCTCCTGGCTGGAGGATGCCGAGCCGACTCCCCAGCTCAAGGCCCTGGCGATGGCCTACTGGCAGTTCGCCCAGCATGAACCCCATCGTTGGCAGATGCTGTTCGAATATCCGCTGGCGGACGAAGGGGAGCTGGACGAACGCCAGACCCATATCATCGATGCCCTGTTCCTGCGCGTCGAAAGCGCTCTCAAGGCATACCAGCCCGCGCTCGACGACGTTGCTGCCAAACGCATGGCGCGCACGCTGTGGGGCAGCGTGCATGGTCTGGTTCAGCTCGGGCTCAACGATCGCCTCGGCTACTGGCAGGGGCAGCCGATGGAAGCCGGCGACCTGCTCGATCAGCTGCTGACGATGACCCTGAATGGCCTGCGCTACCTGCCGGATCCTTCGTGATTCGGGGGTTGCTGGCCCAGCGCCGGTTTGCTCCGTTCTTCTGGACCCAGGCGCTGGGTGCTTTCAACGACAATCTATTCAAGAACGTCTTGCTGCTGTTGCTGACCTTCGTCGCGGTTCCCCGTTATGGCTGGGACACCGGGCTGCTCAACAACCTGGCGGCGGGACTGTTCATTCTGCCTTTTTTTCTGTTTTCCGCCTGGGGCGGGACGCTCGCCGATCACCTCGACAAGCAACGACTCGTACGCCGACTCAAGTTACTTGAGCTGGTGACGATGATCGCTGCCGCGGTGGCGGTCTGGTTCGAACTGTTCGGTTTGCTGCTGGCGCTGCTGTTCATGATGGGTACGCAGTCAGCGCTTTTCGGCCCGGTAAAGTACGCGATTCTGCCGCAGCATCTGGCGGCCACCGAGTTGGTCAAGGGCAACGCCTGGGTCAACCTGGGCACGTTCGTGTCGATCTTGCTCGGCACACTGCTGGCGGGCGTGCTGACATCGCTGGACGGTTCGCTGGAGCGGGCCGCGATTGCCGGCAGCCTGGTTCTCATCGCGATCATCGGTGTCGCTGCCAGTCTCAAGATTCCCCCGGCACCGCCGAGCGTCAGCGGTCGCGTTGCCTGGCGACCGCTGTCGGGAACCTGGCATGTCATGCGCGACGGGCTTGCCGAGAAAAAAGTGCGTCCGGCACTGATCGGTATCAGTTTCTTCTGGTTTCTGGGGGCCTGCTATCTGACCCAGTTGCCGGCCTGGGTGCGTGATGTCGTTCACGGCAGCGAGGGCGCAGTCAGCTTCCTGCTGGGCGCCTTCGCAGTCGGGGTCGGGCTCGGAGCCCTGCTCTGCTCGCGGTTGTCGGCCGGCCGTCTGGAACTGGGGCTGGTGCCGATCGGGGCGCTGGTGATCGGCGTCTCCGGTATCGAGCTGGCCTCGCAGACGGACTTCGGTGGCGAGACGCTGGTGCTCTCGGAACTGCTGACGCTGACCGAGTTCTGGCGCATGAGCACCCTGCTCGGGCTGGTGGGTCTCGGTGGGGGGCTCTACAGCGTGCCGCTCTATACCCTGATGCAGTTGGCCAGTCGTGAAGAGCGTCGCGCCCGCATGATCGCCGCCAACAATATTCTCAACGCGCTGTTCATGATTCTTTCCGCGGTCTTCGGAATCGTGATGCTGAGCGTGCTGGGGTTGTCGCTCACCGTGCTGTTCGCCTGCCTCGGGTGGCTGTCGCTGCTGGTGGGCGTGGCGCTGCTGTTGCGCAATCCGCGCCCTGCGCTGCGGCTGTTGATCTTCGTGCTGGTTCAGTTGCTCTATCGGCTGCGCTGTCGCGGTCGGCAACATGTGCCCGCGACCGGTCCGGCGTTGGTGGTGTGCAATCACGTCAGCTTCATGGATGCGCTGGTGCTGGGTGGCGCTTGTCCGCGCCCGCTACGCTTCATGATGGATCGGCCGATTTACGAAAACCCCTGGATTCACTGGTTTTTCCGGATCGCCGGGGCGATCCCCGTCGACTCCGATCGGCGGGACCCGGGTGGGGTTCGTCGTGCCCTGGAAGAGGTCAGTCGAGCGCTGCGCAATGGCGAGGTGGTGATGGTCTTTCCGGAAGGTCGACTGACGCCGGACGGCGAGGTGCACGCCTTTCGCCGCGGGCTGGACCTGATGCTGGCACGGGACCCGGTGCCGGTGGTGCCGGCGGCGCTGTCGGGATTGTGGGGGTCGTGGACCTCCAACAAGGATGGCAAGGCGCTGACCAAACGGCCGCGACGACTGCGAGCCCGGGTCCTGCTGGTCTTCGGGGAGGCGATTCCGGCCGGCCATTCGCCGCGAAGAACGCTGGAGCGTCGCGTTCGTGGGCTCAAGCGCGCGGCCGACCTGAGCCTGTCCCGGCATCCGGGCGGCCCGATCTAGAATCCGTCTATTCGCTACTGCGGCGTCGAACGCCCTGCTGCCAGCAACGTACTGAAGTGATCAGGTTGTCTCCGATCTCGAGAATCTCGAGGCGCGTCGTGCCGATCTGCAGGCAGGCCTGGGCGTCGGGAAAGGATTCGAGCTCCTCCAGGATCAGGCCGTTGAGGGTTTTGGGGCCATCGGTCGGTAGCTCCCAGCCCAGCGCCTTGTTGACCTCGCGAATGTTGGCCGTGCCTTCGATCACGTAGCCCCCGTCCGCCTGGGGGTGAATCTCGCGATAGGTGCCGGCCACATCGGTGGTGAACTCGCCCACGATCTCTTCCAGAATGTCTTCCAGTGTCGCTAGACCCTGCACGTCACCGTACTCATCGACGACCACGCCGATCCGGCGCTTCTGCCGCTGGAAGTTGAGCAATTGCGTATGCAGCGGCGTCGACTCGGGGATGAAATAAGGCTCGCGGGCTTCCTGCACGATCGCTGCCTTGTTCAGATCGGGCTTGGAGAGAAAGCGTGCGGCATTGCGCAGATGCAGGATGCCGATGATGTTGTTGATGTCGCCCTTGAAGATCGGCAGCCGGGTGTGCTGACTCTGACGCATCTGGGCAAGCAGGGTTTCCAGGTCGTCGTCGAGATCGAGGCCGACGATCTCGTGACGCGGCACCATGATGTCGTTGACCGTGACATTTTCCAGATCGAGGATCGACAGCAGCATCGCCTGGTGACGGCCGGGAATCAGCGATCCCGCTTCATGCACCACGCTGCGCAGTTCGTCGCGAGTCAGGCTGTCGGCGCTGGCATCCAGATGGCGTACGCCCATCAAACGCAGCAAGCCGTTGGAGACGGCATTGACCAGCCACACGACGGGATAGAATAGCCGCAACAGCGGCGCCAGTATCAGCGAGGCGGGGAGCGCGACGCGATCGGGCTTGATCGCTGCGTAGGTCTTGGGTGTCACTTCACCAAAAATCAGCACCACGATCGTCAGCGCCAGGGTGGCGATCGCCGGCCCGGAAACGTCACCAAAGAAATGAATGGCGACGATGGTGGCGATGGAGGCGGCGAGGTTGTTGACCAGGTTGTTGCCGATCAGGATCACGCCCAGCAGACGGTCGGGGCGCTTGAGCAGTTCGACGACACGAATGGCCGAGCGGGATCCGGCATTGGCTCGATGATTCAGCCGATATCGATTGATCGACATCATGCCGGTTTCGGAACTGGAGAAGAATGCTGACAGGCAAACCAGGATGAAGAGCAGGCCCAGCATGAGGCCCAAGGGTATGTCATCGCTCAAGGCGGGAAATTCCTCGTGGAGTTGTCAGATCGTTGTAGGGCGTTGGCTGAACGCTGTCAACGTCGCCGATGGCCGCACAGGATCACGCCTATCGGCCCGGGGTGCCAATCAGGCGTTGTAATGGAAGATGTACTCGAGCACGAACTTGGTGCCGAAGAAGGCCAGCACCAGCACGGCGACGCCGGTCAGCGTCCAGCGCACCGCCTTCTGGCCACGCCAGCCCAGATAGTGATTGCCTGCCAGCAGGCCGGCGAAGATCAGCCATGCCAGTAGCGACAGAATGGTCTTGTGGGCCAGATGCTGGGCGAACAGATTGTCGACGAACAGGAAGCCACTGATGATGGCGACCGTCAGCAGCAGCATGCCGCACCAGATCAGTTCGAACAGCAGCTGTTCCATGCGGGTCAACGGCGGTAGAACCTGGACGATGCCGCCGGTGTGGCGGCGCTTGAGAGCGTGATGCTGGAAGCCCAGTAGCGCCGCCTGGACGGCGGCAATGGCGAGAAACGAGAACGCCGCGATCGAACTCAGGATATGAAAGTAGAGGCCGGGAGAGACGCCGGATTCGATCATTCGGCTCGGCATGCCGACCACGCCGACGATGGTGATCGCGGCCAGCGGAAATACGCACACGCCGGCATTGAGCACGGGCTTGAACAGGCTGGCCAGCAGCAGCAGCGCCACGACCAGCCAGCCGACCAGCGCGGCGCTCTGGGTCAGTCCCAGGTGCAGCCCTTGCGGGCCGATGATGGCCAGGCCAACGATGAGACTGTGGCAGACCAGGGCGATCAGTCCGACTCCGCGAACCCAGTTCGGACGTTCGGCGACGCGGCGGGCAAGACTCAGGCTTTGCCACAGCCCGGCGGCGAGATAGCAGATAATGGCGACAAGGGCGAAAGGAAGCGCCGGCATCGGTGTTTTGGCCTTGTGGGCGGTCTTCTGACTAGCGGATCGTTGCCAGTAGCCGCCATGACGATGAAAGAGTTTGAGATGCGGGTTGGCTAGATGATAGCCAATCGCGTTTCGCCGCTACTATACCCAATCACCGCCACCTCGCCCAGCGCTAGCCTCGGCATCGTGCCACGGCCATATCCCTGCTCGGCGACTTCCTCATCCCTTCTCGTTGCATGGAGCCAAGCGCCATCCATGCGTATAATGTCTGCCACATTCCTTCTAGCGGCGCCGCGAGCTTGTTTCGAGCAACGGTGGCGCCAGGCATCGTCGCCCGGAGCGTTCCATGTTCGAAAGTCTCTCCAATCGTCTCTCGCAGACGCTCAAGTCGATCACCGGCCAGGCGCGTCTGACCGAAGACAACATCAAGGACACCCTGCGTGAAGTGCGCCGGGCGCTGCTGGAAGCGGACGTCGCGCTACCGGTGGTCAAGGATTTCGTCGACCGCGTTCGCGAACGTGCGGTCGGGCAGGAGGTGTCGAAAAGCCTCTCGCCGGGTCAGCAGTTCGTCAAGATCGTCCAGCAGGAGCTGGAAGCGATCATGGGGCAGGCCAACGAGGCGCTGATGCTTCGAGGGTCACCCGCCGTGGTGCTGATGGCCGGCCTTCAGGGTGCGGGCAAGACGACCTCCGTCGCCAAGCTGGCCAAGTACCTGCGCGAGCGCGAGAACAAGAAGGTGCTGGTGGTCTCGGCCGACGTCTACCGCCCCGCGGCCATCGACCAGCTCGAGACGCTGGCGAAAGAAGTCGAGGTCGATTTCTTCCCGTCGACCAGCGCCCAGCAGCCGGTGGCGATCGCCGAGGCGGCGATCAAGCACGCCAAGATCCAGTTCCATGACGTGGTGATCGTCGATACCGCCGGCCGACTGGCGGTGGACGAGGCGATGATGGCCGAGATCCAGGCGTTGAATCAGGCGATTCAGCCGCAGGAGACGCTGTTCGTCGTCGATGCCATGACCGGTCAGGATGCCGCCAATACCGCCAAGGCGTTCAGTGATGCCCTGCCGTTGACCGGGGTGATCCTGACCAAGGCCGACGGTGACGCGCGTGGCGGTGCCGCACTGTCGGTCCGTCATATCACCGGCAAACCGATCAAGTTCATGGGCATGGGCGAGAAGGTCGATGCCCTCGAACCCTTCCACCCCGATCGCGTGGCCTCGCGGATCCTCGGCATGGGCGACATGCTGTCGCTGATCGAGGAAGCCGAGCGCAACGTCGACAAGGGCAAGGCCGAACGCCTGGCCAAGAAGGTCAAGAAGGGCCAGGGCTTCGATCTCGAGGACTTCCGCGATCAGCTCCAGCAGCTCAAGAAGATGGGTGGCATGGGCGGGTTGATGTCCAAGATGCCGGGCATGGGGCAGATGGCGGACATGGCTCAGAACAAGGGCGCCGAGCAGGAGTTCGGCAAGCTCGAGACGCTGATCAACTCGATGACGCCTCAGGAACGTCGCAAGCCCGAGATCATCAATGGCTCGCGCAAGCGCCGTATCGCCACCGGTGCCGGCCTCCAGGTGCCGGATCTCAACCGTTTGCTCAAACAGCACAAGCAGATGCAGAAGATGATGAAGAAAGCCGGGCAGAAGGGCGGCATGCAAAAGATGATGCGCGGGATGTCCGGCATGATGGGCGGGGGTGGTTCCGGAGGCCCGGGCGGTCCTGGTGGCATGGGCGGTCCCGGGGGTATGGGTGGCATGGGCGGCGGCGGTTTTCCGCGCCGCTGAGGCTTGCGCTGGACCCGGCACCCGCTTCGGGATCGACGCTTTCGCCGATCTCAACAAAAGGTTCCCAAGACGCGGCCTTTTCCGTAGAATGCTGCGTCTTCGTCTCGGGCTAGTGTTCGAGAAGACTTGATTTCGTGGCGTAACGATTAACTTAACCGAAGGATTATCAACGCAATGGTAACCATTCGTCTGGCACGTGGTGGCGCCAAGAAGCGTCCCTTCTATCACCTGACCGTCAGCGACTCTCGCGTTTCTCGCGACGGTCGCTTCATCGAGCGCGTCGGCTTCTTCAATCCGGTCGCTCGCGGCCAGGAAGAGCGTCTGCGCGTCGATCTGGACCGCGTCACCCACTGGCAGTCTCAGGGTGCGCAGGTCTCCGAGCGCGTCGCCGAGCTGGTCAAAGAAGCTCGCAAGGCTCAGGCCTGAGTTCGATCGTCATGCCGCAAGCGTCTCGCGAGCCTGATCAGGACAACCCCAGTCTGGACAAATCCACGCAGGATAAGTCCACGCAGGGCAATGCCGAACAGGCTGACTCCAGGCAGGGCGAGGAGGCGCAGCATGTGGTGCTGGGGCGTCTGACCAGTCCGCACGGTGTGAAAGGTTGGCTCAAGGTCTATTCGTACTCCAGCCCGGCCGAGGGCATCTTCGACTATCCGACATGGGTGTTGTCGATGCACGGCGAGCGCCAGACACGGCGCCTGCTCGATGCGCGGCCCCAGGGCAAGGGTCTGGTGGTACGACTGGAAGGTATCGACACCCGAGAGCTGGCCGAGCAGTGGGCCGGTGCCGAGGTGTTGATGGAGAAGACGGCGCTACCCGAACTGGATAGCGGCGAATATTACTGGCACCAGCTGGAAGGCCTCGAGGTTTCGACCCGTGACGGCGTCAAGCTGGGGCGAGTCGATCATCTGTTCGAGACCGGCGCCAACGATGTGCTGGTGATCAAACCCTCCGAGGGTAGCCTCGATGATCGAGAACGGTTGCTGCCGTTTTTGCCTGACGACGTGATCGTTCAGGTCGATCTCGGCGCGCAGTCCATGATCGTGGAGTGGGATCCGTCCTTCTGACCTCGGAAATCGAGGGGTTGGCGGCCGGCGGCCAGGAGAAGCGTACCGTGTGGATTGGTGTCGTCTCCCTGTTTCCGGAGATGTTCGAGGCCATTACCCGGCATGGCGTTACCGGACGTGCCGTGGATCGCGGGTTGCTGGAAATGGCTTTCTGGAACCCTCGGGATTATGCCTCGGATCGGCATCGCACTGTCGACGATCGTCCTTATGGCGGCGGCCCAGGCATGCTGATGAAGGTCGATACGTTGCGCGGTGCATTGGCCGACGCGCGTGCCGGCGCCGAAGCGGCCGGTCATCGGCCTAGCGTGATCTATCTCTCGCCTCAGGGGCGCAGGCTGGATCAGGCCGGGGCTCGCGAGCTGGCGTCGCGTGACGGATTGATCGTCGTGGCGGGGCGTTACGAAGGGATCGACGAGCGCGTTGTCGAGGCCGATATCGATGAAGAGTGGTCGATCGGCGATTACGTGCTCAGCGGCGGCGAGTTGCCGGCCATGGTGATGATTGATGCGCTGGCCCGCGAAGTGCCGGGCGTGCTGGGGCATGAGGCGTCGGCCAGCGAAGATTCGTTCGCCGATGGCCTGCTGGACTGCCCGCACTATACGCGGCCCGAAGTGATCGATGGTCATCGGGTGCCGGACGTGCTGCTCAGCGGCAATCACGAGTGGATTCGTCGCTGGAGACTGAAGCAATCTCTCGGGCGCACCTGGCTCAGGCGTCCGGATCTGTTGGAGAGCCGAACGTTGGATCGTGAGCAGCGCAAGTTGCTCGATGAATTCATCGATGAACACGTCGCAGGAAGCCCTTCCTTCCGCGACGGCGGTGCATGAGGCGATAGCTGTTCGCGAATCTCCGGATGGGGATCTCTGAATAGAGCGATCGTCGACATGCGTCACCCACGAGTCCGATTCCGCCCCGACCCTTACTGGCGGGCGCCGGGATCACGAAACGTCCTCCAGGGATGTTTCTTCAACGAGGAGCAAGACATGAGTAGCAAGAGCAAAGTGATCCAGGCGCTCGAAGACGAGCAGATGGGCAAGGAAATTCCGGCGTTCGCCCCTGGCGATACCATCATCGTCCAGGTCAAGGTGGTGGAAGGGACTCGTGAGCGTCTGCAGGCTTTCGAAGGCGTCGTGATCGGCAAGCGTAACCGCGGCCTCAACTCCGCTTTCACTGTGCGCAAGATTTCCCACGGTGTCGGCGTCGAGCGTACGTTCCAGACCTACAGCCCGCTGGTGGCCGGTATCGAAGTCAAGCGTCGCGGTGACGTGCGTCAGGCCAAGCTGTACTATCTGCGTGAGCGTAGCGGCAAGTCTGCGCGGATCAAGGAAAAGCTGGGCTGATCAGCGTACGGCGCTGATCCACGCGCTCCTACTTTCGCCGGAGCGTGCCTGGCAGGACCAACGGAAACCCCGCGAGCCACTCGGCTCGCGGGGTTTCCGCGTTATGATGGCACGCTTTCTGTCATCGTCATCCTCCGTCTTGTTCCGTCACTTTCCGTCCGGGAGCCGCATGAACGATCACGACCGACGCGATGCCTTCCTCGATGCGCTGTGGCTGGAGCGGGGTGTCAGCGAACATACGCTGAGTGCCTATCGCCGCGATCTGACGGCATGGATCGTCTATCTCGACGCGCAGAACGAACGGCTGCTGGCGCCCGGCGATACCACGCTGAGCGACTTCGTCGAGACGTGTCGCGAGCGCTACCATGCACGCTCCATCGCCCGTCAGCTCTCCTGCCTGCGTCGCTTCTACCGCTGGGCGCTGGCCGAGAGCCTGATGAATTACGATCCGCTGGCGGAGATTCGGCCGCCCCGAGTGCAGCCCGGGTTACCGTCGACGCTCGAGGAGCACGACGTCGACCGACTGCTGGAGGCGCCGGACGTCGAAACTGCCCTGGGCCTGCGTGATCGCGCCATGCTGGAAGTGCTCTACGCCTGCGGGCTACGGGTCACGGAACTGGTGGAGCTGACCGTCGCGGCGGTCAATCTGCGCCAGGGCGTGGTGCTGGTGCGCGGCAAGGGCGACAAGGAGCGCCTGGTGCCGTTGGGCGAAGAGGCGCTGGCGTGGGTCGAGCGCTATCTGCGCCAGGGTCGTAACGAGTTGATGCATGACATCCGCCAGCCGCCGCTGTTTCCGGGGCGTCATGATGGTTTCATGACTCGCCAGACGTTCTGGTATCGTCTCAAGCACTACGCGCAGCTCGCGGCTATCGACAAACCGCTGTCTCCGCATACGCTGCGCCACGCCTTCGCCACGCATTTATTGAATCATGGGGCCAATTTGCGTGTCGTACAGTTACTGCTGGGTCACAGTGATCTATCGACCACGCAGATCTATACCCACGTGGCCCAGGCGCGGCTGGAAGCGCTGCACGCCCAACACCATCCAAGAGGTTGAACATGAGAAGTCGTTTTCTGTCCGCACTCGCCCTGGCGGGCCTTTCTCTGGCCTCCGCCATGGCACCCAGTGCGTTTGCCGAGCCCCCGGCCGATCTGGCCGACAAGCTCAATGCGCACAGCGGACAGCCGCTCCCGATCGAGGCCATCGACGACTCGCCGGTCCCGGGGCTGTATGAAGTACGTCTGCGCGGCGGCAATACGCTCTATTCGGACGCCGAAGGCCAGTACATGATCGTCGGCGATCTCTACCAGAACGCCGACGACGGAATGGTCAATCTCACCGAGCAGGCGGCCAACGAGCGCCGCCGAGCGCTAGTCGACGCCGTGCCCGAGGACGAGCGCGTGGTCTACAAGCCGGCCGGAGAGGTCAAGGCCAGGCTCACCGTGTTCACCGATCCGACCTGCCCCTACTGCCACAAACTGCATGCCGAGATGTCCCAGCTCAACGACATGGGAATCGAGGTCGACTATCTGGCCTTTCCGCGCATGGGCCCCAATTCGGATGCGGCGCGACAGCTGGCCGACGTATGGTGTTCCGACAACCGTTCCGAGGCGATGAGCGCGGCGTTCCGCGGCGACAGCGTGAAGAGCTCCGCCAGCTGTGAAGCGCCGATCGCCTCCCAGTATCAGTTGGGGGTCGAATCGGGTATTCAGGGTACGCCCGCGATCATCTTCCCCGACGGCAAGATGGTACCGGGTTACCTGCCGGCAAAACGTCTGGCGACGATGCTGAACGTCGAGGCCGATGGCGATAGCTGATCCCGGCGGCGAAACCCCGCGCGCCAGCTTGACAAGGGGCGCTGGGGTTTCTACCGTGACCGCCCTTCAGGGCACTTTGTGGGTCGAGATCAATGTGGATCGAGATCGATACCGCAAGGCGTCTGGTGCCGTAACCGCGGTCACCGCTCCGGAGGGTGATGCGACGAGCACAGACCAGTAGGGGAGAGCGACATCTTGGATCCGGTGAGAGTGGGTATCTGCGGGCTTGGCACCGTAGGCGGTGGCACCTTTGACGTCCTGACGCGCAACGCCGATGAAATTGCCCGGCGTGCGGGTCGGCCCATCGTCATCGAGCAGATCGGCACCCGTCGTGACAATCCCGACTGCGACACATCCGGCGTCAAGGTGACACGCGATATTTTCGAGGTCGCGCGCAATCCCGATATCGATGTGCTGGTCGAACTGATCGGTGGCTACGACGTCGCCCGCGAACTGGTGATGACGGCCATCGAGCACGGCAAGCACGTGGTCACCGCCAACAAGGCGCTGATCGCCGTCTACGGCAACGAGATTTTCCACGCCGCCCACAAGAAGGGCGTCATCGTCGCCTTCGAGGCTGCCGTCGCCGGCGGCATCCCGGTGATCAAGTCGCTGCGCGAGGGTCTGGGCGCCAACCGGATCCAGTGGCTGGCCGGTATCATCAACGGCACCGGCAACTACATCCTGACCCATATGCGCGACGAAGGGCGAGCTTTCGATGACGTGCTTGCCGAGGCACAGGCGCTGGGCTATGCCGAGGCCGATCCGACCTTCGACGTCGAGGGCATCGACGCCGCTCACAAGCTGACGATCCTGGCCTCGATCGCCTACGGCGTGCCGCTGCAGTTCGATCGCGCCTATACCGAGGGCATTGCGCGTATCACCGCCGATGACGTCGAGCAGGCCGACAACCTCGGCTATACCATCAAGCATCTGGGTATCACCCGTCGCGGCGAGAACGGCATCGAACTGCGCGTCCATCCCACGCTGATCCCGAAAGAGCGGCTGCTGGCCAATGTGCATGGGGTCAAGAACGCCATCGCCGTGATGGGCGACGCCGTCGGCCCGACGCTCTATTACGGTGCCGGCGCCGGCGCCGAACCCACGGCGTCGGCCGTGGTTGCCGATCTGCTCGACGTGGCGCGCAATATCGCCACCGCGCACAGCTATCGAGTGCCCTATCTGGCCTTTAGCGGCGTCAACGACGAGATCAATGCGCTGCCGATCCTGCCGATGGAAGAGATCGTCACGGCCTACTACCTGCGTCTGCTGGCCGTGGATCGTCCGGGCGTACTGGCGCGAGTCGCGACGATTCTCGCCGAGCAGGGCATCTCGATCGAAGCGATCATCCAGAAGGAAGCCACCGAAGGCGAGCTGGTGCCGATCATTCTGCTGACCCATCGGACGCGCGAGAAACACATGAACGAGGCGATCCGACAGCTGGAATCGCTGGCCGATATTGCTGGGCCGGTGACGCGGATTCGCGTCGAGTCACTGGACGAGCAGGGCTGATTCGCGCCGAAAACGGCGACAGCCAAGATAATGACCGGTAAGACAACTACAGCCACGCACCGCGCGTCGAACAGGACGGCGGTGCGTAGTTCGTCACTCACGGGGTGAATGATGCGTTATATCAGTACGCGCGGCCAGGCGCCGGCGCTGAATTTCGAGGAAGTGGTATTGACCGGCATGGCCACCGACGGCGGGCTTTACGTCCCCGAAACGGTGCCGCAGCTGTCGCACGACGAGCTTGCCTCGATGGCCGGCCTCTCCTATGCCGAGATCGCCTTTCGGGTGATGAAACCGTTCGTCGGCGGCGAGATCGACGACGAGACGTTCCGCGAGTTGATCCGCGACGCCTACGCCACCTTCAGTCACGATGCTATCGTGCCGCTCAATCAGCTCGACGCCAACCACTTCCTGCTCGAACTGTTCCATGGCCCGACGCTGGCGTTCAAGGACGTTGCGCTGCAGCTGCTGGGTCGGATCCTCGATCACTTTCTGGCCAAACGCGGCGAGCGTGCGGTGATCATGGGTGCCACCTCCGGCGATACCGGGTCGGCGGCGATCGAGGGTTGCCGCCACTGCGACCATCTCGATATCTTCATCCTGCATCCGCACGACCGGGTTTCCGAAGTGCAGCGGCGCCAGATGACCACGGTACTGGCGGACAACGTCTTCAATATCGCCATCGAAGGCAATTTCGATGACGCCCAGGCGATGGTCAAGGCGAGCTTCGCCAATCAGGGCTTCCTGAAAGGGGAACGGCTGGTGGCGGTCAATTCGATCAACTGGGCGCGCATCATGGCCCAGATCGTCTACTACGTCGCCGCCGGCGTAGCGCTGGGCGCGCCGCACCGCGAAGTCAGCTTCTGCGTGCCGTCGGCCAACTTCGGTAATCTCTTCGCCGGCTACATGGCGTACCAGATGGGGCTGCCGGTCAAGCAGTTCATCATCGCTACCAACGCCAACGATATCCTGCACCGCACGCTGGCCGACAATGACTTCTCCAAGCGCGAGCTGGCGGCGACGCTGGCACCGTCGATGGATATCGTGGTGTCGTCGAACTTCGAGCGGCTGCTGTTCGACGCCTACGATCGCGATGGCGACGCCGTGCGGGAGCTGCTGGAACGCTTCCAGAGCGAGCCTGCGGTGCTGGCCGAGGCGCCGCTGGCCAAGCTGCGCGAGAAGTTCGCGAGCTTCAGTGTCGACGACGACACCATTCTCGAAGCCATTCGCGATGCGCGTCATCGCACCAAGGAACTGCTCGATCCGCACACCGCCACCGGTTATCTGGCCGCGCAGCGCGCGCGCGCCGACGCCACCACGCCGATGATCACCCTGGCCACGGCGCATCCGGCCAAGTTCGCCGAAGCCGTGGTCAAGGCGGGTTTTTCCGGCGTGCCGCTGCCTGTGCACATGGCCGACCTGCTCGAACGCGAAGAGCGTTACAGCGTATTGCCGGCAGAGCTTGCGGCAGTACAGGCGTTCGTCGCCGACAATCGGCGCTGAGCATCGACAGGATTGCATCGAGCCGATAACGGGAGAAGGTCATGTTGAAAGTACTGGGACGCGATAACTCGAACAACGTCAAGAAAGTGCTCTGGTGCGCGGCTGAACTGGAACTCGAGTTCGAGCGGGTCGATTACGGTGGCGCGCATGGCGGCTTGGATAGCGACGAATACCGCAAGCTCAATCCCAATGGCCTGATTCCGTGTCTGATCGATGGTGAGCGGAGCGTGTGGGAGTCCAACACCATCGTTCGTTATCTGGTCGCGGCCTACGGCAATGGCGCATTGCAAAGTGGCACTCCGATTCAGCGGACGATGTGCGATCAGTGGATGGATTGGGTGCTGTCGATGTTGGCCGCGCCATTTCGCGATCTATTCTTCAATCGTGTGCGGGCTACTCCCGAGCAGTTCGATGGAGACGCAATGGCACGCGGCCAGGCGCTCGTGGCCGAACGGTTGGCTATCGTCGACAGCGCGCTTGCGCGTCAGGAGTGGCTATCGGGAGACGCCTTCGGCATGGGTGACATTCCCATGGGATGTTTCGTTCATACCTGGTTCGCGATGGATATCGAACGGCCGACGTTGCCGAATCTGACCGACTGGCATGCGCGGCTCGAGAGGCGTCCTGCGTTTCGCCAGCACGTGATGACTGCACTCACCTGAGCTCTAGATGCCCATTTCCCCCCTCTCTCAAGTCGACAATGCTTCTCGGGACTATACCCGCTGCCGAATCCAGTCGCGGCCGAAAGACGAGTGCGTCTATCGACGCGGGCTGGAGAGCGGGCTGAGTGAGCTTCAGGCCCGCATCCTCGCCGGGCGGCTGCACGGGTACGACGGGCCGGTGGAGGCTTTGACCGCTCCGGCGCTACGCTATCTCAGCCATCCCGAGCAGCTTTGCGACGCCCGGCGTGGTGCCGAGCGCATCGCGCGCGCGGTGAGCGAAGGCGAGCACATCGGCATCCTCACCGATTACGATGTCGATGGCATTACCTCGCACGTGGTGATGCTGCGGTCGATGACCGAGCTGTTCGGTGTGCCGGCCCAGAAGCTGCATAGCCTGATCGGGCACCGCATCAACGACGGTTACGGCATCAGCCTGCCACTGGTCGAGCGCACGCTGGCGCTGAAGCCGCTACCCAGCCTGGTGATCACCGCCGATTGCGGCTCCTCCGATGAACCTAGAATTGCGCGCCTGCGCGAAGCGGGGATCGACGTGGTCGTCACCGATCACCACGCGCTGCCGATCGAAGGGCCGCCTCCTTCTGCCTACGCCACGATCAATCCCACACGCTCGGACTGCGGCTACCCCGACAAGACCATCGCCGGCTGCATGGTGGCGTGGCTTGTGATGTCGCTGACCCGCTCCGTGCTGGTCGAGCAGGGGGTGTTGCCGGCCTCGACACCCAAGCTTTCGCCGTGGCTCTCCTACGTGGCGCTGGGCACGGTGGCCGACTGCGTCTCGTTGGGGGCGAGTGCCGCCAATCGCGCCGTAGTGACCTACGGGCTGAAGTTGATCAATCGAATGGAGGCCGCCTGCTGGCGAGTCATGGCAGAGCGCCTGGGTGCCGATAGCGTGCCGTTCAACGCCGAAACGCTCGCGTTTCAGATGGGGCCGCGTATCAATGCCCGCTCAAGGCTGGATGATCCCTACGCGGCGTTGCACTATATGCTGGCAGCGGAGGACGGCATCGCGCGTCAGCATCTTCAGGTACTCGACGACGACAATCAGGCGCGTAAGGCGCTGGAAGCCGACATGGTCGAGAGCGCGCGGGCGCTGGCCAAGCCGCAACTGGCAGATGATCTGCCGGCGCTGGTGATCCATCTGCCGGAGGGGCACGCCGGCGTGCAGGGCATCGTCGCCTCCCGGCTGGTCCAGTCCTATGGTCGCCCGGCGCTGGTGCTGACGCCAGCGACCACGCCGGACATGCTGACCGGTTCCGGACGCTCGATCGAGGCGCTGCATCTGCGGGATGCGCTGCAGCGGGCCCATGACCTTTCGCCGTCGAGTCTGCCACGTTTCGGCGGCCACCGGGGAGCTGCCGGCGTCGGCGTTCCCGTTGCCGAGCTGGAAGCGTTTCGCCGCGCCTTTCTGCAAGCGGTGAAAGAGCAGCTTGGTGAGCGCGAGCTGTTTCCGGTGGTGTGGAGCGACGGTCCCCTGGCGGCTTCGCAGCTGAGCCTGGCGACGCTGGATGAACTCGATACGCTGGCGCCCTACGGGCGCGAATTCGACGCGCCGCTATTCGAGGCCGAGTTCCTGGTCGAGCAGTTGCGACCGGTCGGCGCCGAAGGCAATCATCTGATGTTGGAGCTCTCCTGCGAGGCCGTGGTGAGCCGAGCGATCTGGTTCCGCGCGCTCAACCCGGGTGAAGCCGCGCCGATCTCGCTGGGCGACCGGATACGATGTGCCTTCAAGCTCTCTCGCAATCGCTGGAAGGGTCGTGAGTCGCTGCAGCTGATGGTCGAGCACGCCGAGCGCCTGACGCCCTGAACTCTCGAACCGCTCGCTTTTAGCCCCAATTCCTGCCCTGCACTTCTGCCGCGCCGACCTCGGCGCTTCCCCGTGATGCCGACGCTCTCTTCTGAGTCGCGTTGACGATATAATTCGCCGCGGCGCCACAAGCGCCGCCTCTGAATTCGGCTGCCTATCCGGCAGTGACAAGATAACAAGGATTGCCCGATGGAAACGACGCATCGTCACCGTTCCTATGAGGATTTTCTGGCCATTTTACTGGGGGCGTCCTGTGCCGCCCTGGGCCTGGCGCTCTATCATCATGCCGAGATCCTGATCGGTAGTACGGCCGGCATTGCGCTATTGGTGACCTATGTCACCGGCTGGAGTTTCGGGCCGGTCTTCTTCGTCATCAACTTGCCGTTCTACTGGCTCGCCTGGCGACGCGTCGGGCACCAGTTCACGTTCAAGACCTTCGGTGCGGTGGCACTGCTGTCATGGATTTCCTGGATGCTGCCGAGCTGGCTGGAGATCGGCGAAGTCGATCCACTGTTTGCGGCGCTGGCGGGGGGCAGTCTGATCGGGCTGGGCGTGCTGTTTCTGTTCCGTCATCGAGGCAGTCTCGGCGGTTTCAACATTCTCGTCGTCTATCTGCAGGATCGTTACGGCTGGCCGGCGGGCAAGGTCCAGATGGGATTGGACGGCTTGATCATGCTGGCGGCGTTTTTCGTGCTGCCGGTGACCAACGTGATCTATTCGATCATCGGCACCGTGGTGCTGGGCGCGATTCTCACCATCAATCACCGTCCGGGGCTTTACGCCGGCATTAGCCAGAGCTGAAGAACGCGCTGGAAAGCGTCCGCCGGCGCCGCGGTTCAATAGTTGGGCCACAGACCCGGCGTGACCAGCTCGAGGAGATGGCCGTCCGGATCGCGGAAGTAGAGGCTCACGCTGCCTTTCGGCCAGCGGGTTCGACCTTCGATCTCGACGCCTTGATCGGCGAGGTGCGCCTCCCAGGCTTCGAGGCTATCGGCGGGAATCGCCAGCGCCAGATGCTGGCGACCGGTGCCGTCATGGGGCGGGATCGTGCCCATATCGTGGGGAAGCTCCACCGTTTCGTCGGTCTGGCCCTGCTGGAACACCAGCAGCATGGTGTCGCCGGTGGGGTAGGCGGTGAAACGTTCGTCTTCGAGATGCGCGGTCAGACCCAGCACGCGAGTGAAGAACTCGCGGGCCTGGGTCATATCCTGGGTATAGAGAACGCTTTCGATGACGCCGCCCAGTGGCGGCGCCTGGTGTGATGATGCCATCGTTGCTCCTTGCCGGTTTGACGCTCTCGTCCGTTTCGATCAGCCGCGCAGCCAGAACCACCAGACGATGAACAGAATCACGGCGATGCCCAGGATGTTGAGCAGAAGTGTCATGCCGGTGCGTCCTCTGTTTGAATCTCGGGGTTCGGATGTCGTCCGCTATCGGGCCGAAACAGGCGCAGTCGGTTGGCGTTGCTGACCACCGTGACCGAGGATAGCGACATCGCCAAGGCCGCTATCATCGGCGACAGCAGCATGCCGGTGAACGGGTAGAGTATCCCGGCGGCAATCGGGATGCCCAACGCGTTATAGCCGAAGGCGCCCCACAGATTCTGCTTGATGTTGGATAGCGTGGCGCGACTGATCGCGATGGCGTCACCGACGCCGTGCAGCGAGTTGCGCATCAGCGTCATGCCGGCGCTTTCGATCGCGATATCGGTGCCCTGGCCGATGGCGAAGCCGACGTCCGCCTGGGCCAGCGCCGGCGCGTCGTTGATGCCGTCGCCGACCATGCCGACCCGCTCGCCGCGGTTTTGCAGCTCGACGATGGCCTGCTGCTTGTCCCCCGGCATCAGTTCGGCGCGGACTTCGTCGATGCCCGCTTCCCGGGCGATGGCTTCGGCGGCGGCACGATTGTCGCCGCTCAGCATCACCACCTTTAGCCCTTCGGCCTGCAGGCGCGAGATCGCCGCACGGCTGTCCGAGCGCAGTGCATCGCGCACGCCGAACAGGGCCGCCAGCTCGCCGCCGATGGCAAGATAGATCACGCTGGTCGCCTGCGCCTGCCACTTGTCGGCATCGGCTGCCGCGGGGGCGGTGTCGATGCCGTGCTCGTGCATCAGCGCGGCATTGCCCAGCAACACCTGACTGCCGTCATCCAGGGCCGCACTGACGCCACGGCCGGTCAGACTCTCGAAGTCATGGATCGAAAGGCGGTCCCTCGTCTCGCCGACATGCGCCATCAAGGCATCGGCCAGCGGATGCTCCGAGCCGCGCTCCAGCGCCGTGACCACGGCATGGATACGCGCTTCCTGCTGCCAGTAGCGGCTGTCGGTAACGCGCGGTTTGCCTTCGGTCAGGGTGCCGGTCTTGTCGACCACCAGGGTAGTCAACTGACTGGCAGTCTGCAGCGCTTCACCGTCGCGAATCAGGATACCGTGCTCGGCGGCCTTGCCGATGCCGATCATGGTCGAGATCGGCGTTGCCAGACCCAGCGCACAGGGACAGGCGATGATCAGCACGGTGGTCGCCGCCACCAGCATGTGCACGAGTTGCGGCGCCGGGCCGAAGTTCAACCAGATCAGCGCCGTGACGACGGCGGCGATCATCACGCTGGGCACGAAGATCGCCGAGACCTTGTCCGCCAGCGCACCGATCGGCGGCCGCGACTCCTGGGCGCGGGAGACCTGGTCGACGATACGGCCCAGGCGGGTGTCGTCGCCGACATGGCTCGTACGATAGAGCAGGCTGCCCTTGCCGTTGACGGTGCCGGCGCTGACCCGATCTCCCGGCGCCTTGCGTATCGCCTCCGGTTCGCCGGTGAGCATCGACTCGTCGACGAAGCTTTCGCCGTCTTCGACTTCGCCATCGACCGGCAGACGCTCGCCGGGACGTACGCGGATGCGATCGTTCACCTGGACCTGATCGATCTCGATGTCGCGCTCCTCGTCGCCACGGATCACCCGGGCCGTCTTGCTCTGCAGATCGAGCAACCGGGAGAGCGCCTGGCTGGTGCGGCCTCGAGCCCTCAGTTCCAGTGTCTGGCCGATGCCGATCAGACCGACGATCATCAGCGAGGCTTCGAAATAGAGATGGCGAGAGCCTTCAGGAATCGCGGTCGGGAACAGCAGCACGGCCATCGAATAGAGCCACGCGGCGGCGCTACCCAAGGCGATCAGGGTATCCATGTTGGCCTGATGGTGCCGGAACGCTTTCCAGGCACCGTCGAAAAAGCGCCGACCGGCGGTGGCCAGCACACCCAGGGTGGCAATCCCCAGCGCCAGCCAGATCCAGCGCTCCCCGCCCTCGAGCTGCGGCGTGTGCACGAACATCGCCAGCATCATCGGCACGCCTAGCGCCAGGCTGATGGCCGATTCGATTCCATGTCGGCGGGCCTGTCGAACTGCGTTCTGCTGGCGCTTTTCGGCGGCCTCGCGCAGATCCTCGATCGGCGAGGCGCCGTAGCCGGCACTCTCGACCGCGGCGATCAGATCGGCCGTGCTGACGTTGCCACTGACCTGCGCCGTCTCGCTGGCGAAGTTGACCTGGGCATGCTGCACGCCCGAGGTCCTGGAGAGCGCTTTCTGCACCGCGTTGACGCAGCCGGCACAGGTCATGCCGCTGATCGACAGGCGTTGCAGATGTCCGGGTTCCACAGCCGAATCCGTCTTGGGCGGCGCCGCGGATGACGTCGGAATATCGGTTTCATCGGAGGCTTCTTCGTCCGGCGGATATCCCGCTTCGGTCAGCAGTTGGACGATTCGATCCGACGGCAGCGAGCTGGCGACCTGCAGAAGATGCTTGTCCGGCTTGCCGCTGACCTCGGCCTGATCGTCTTCGGCCTGAATGGCGGTGCGCATCCTTTTGACGCAGCCCTGGCAGTGCATCGCCGGTATGGTGAAGGCATTGGTCCCGAGGTTCGCGTCTTCCATGACTGGCGGATAGCCGGCTTCGGTCAGCAGTCGGGCGATCCGATCCCGTGGCAGCGAGCTGGCGACCTGCAGAAGATGTCTGTCCGGTTCGCCGCTGACCTCGGCCTGGTCGTCCTCGGCCTGAATGGCGGTACGCATTCGTTTGACGCAGCCCTGGCAGTGCATGACGTCGACGCGATAGGGGTAGCGGGTCATGAATTCCTCCTCGCCGGGGCGCAGCAGTCGTCGACGTTCTCGGGCGTCTGCTCGATCAGGCGACAGATGCTATGGCCGTCGGGCGTGCCGTCCGGCAGTCGTGACCAGTCGTTCATCGCCCGCTCCATGCGATCCGCCAGTGCCTGAAGCTCGTGGATACGGGCATGGATCTGCGGTAGCCGCGCAGCCAGCAGATCGCGGACCAGCGGGCAGGGGGAGTCGCCCTGATCTGCCTGCTCGAGAATGTCGGCGATCTCCTTGAGACTGAAGCCCAGCGTTCTCGCGCGCTGAATGAAGCGCAGCCGCTCGAGATCGCGTTGATCGAACAGTTGATAGCCGTTATCCGGATCGCGCTGGGGCCTCAGCAGTGCCTGGCGAGTGTAGTGACGCACCGTCTCGGCGGTGACACCGGCGGTTCGGGCCAGTTCCGTGACTTTCATCCTCCCACCTCTACTGATAGACGATTAACATCAGTCTAAAACCTAGGTGTGGCACAATGGTCAAGCGCTGAAAAAATGCCGCTAGACAGGCCATTTCGGCGCCATAGCGGTTGGTCTTACGACGAAAGAGATCTCCAAAACGCGATTAAAACGACCGTTTGCTAATTGACGCTGAACCGCCGTTCCGTCAAAACAAGGGGACGAAGAAGTCGGGTCGTTCCATGGTGAAAAACGGCCCGGAAAACAATGGAATTACCGACGTGCCACTAGGCTTGAACAGCGCCTGTGGCGGCTTCCGGGGACGAGGGGAACTCAACATGACTTATCGCTATAACCGTCTGTCGTTGGCCATTGCACTGATTGGCGCTGCCGCTTCCGGGCAAGCCATGGCGGGGGCTTTCCAACTGAATGAGCAGAGCGTCAGCGCTCAGGGCACTTCCGATGCCGGAAGGGCATCCAACGTCATGGATGCCACCGTCGTTTACGGTAATCCTGCGGGAATGTCATTCATCGACCGGGCTCAGGTGAGCGCCGGTGTGCACTATCTGGACGCCAGTAGCAACGTCAGGGATTCCACCGGTACTACCGCATATGGCACTCCGATCAGCGGCGATGACGGCGACGATATGGTGCCCGGCAAGGCGATTCCGTTCGGTTTCTACGTGCAGCCGATCAGCGATCGCTGGAGCTTCGGTTTCGGCGTCTACGCGCCGTTCGGTCTGATCACGGATTACGACGATGACTACAAAGGACGTTACTACGGCAACTACAGTGATGTAGAAGTCATTACCGCGCAACCGACGCTCTCCTATCGCTTCAATGACAGGTTCGCGATCGGCTTCGGGGTGACCTACAACCATATCAAGGGTGAACTGGAGAACAAGACACCGGGTACCGCCGGTGACGGTACGGTCAATGTCAAGGGCGACGACGATGCTTGGGGGTATGTTGCCGGAATCATCTATCGCCCGGTGGCGTCGACCACGCTTGGTCTGGCCTATCGCTCCAAGGTCGACTACGACCTCGACGGAGACGTCAAGTTCAGCGATGTTGCTTCGCTGCCCGTCTCCTATCTCAAAGCCGATGCCTCTCTCAGCATCACGCTACCGGAAACCGTCGAATTTTCCATCACTCACGCACTCGATGACCGCTGGAAGATCATGGCTGGAATGACCTACGTGCGCTGGAGTCGGTTCGAGGAATTGAACGTCGAAAACGATGTTACCGCGATCGGCGAGCAGCAGAACTACAAGGACGCCTGGCAGTATGCGGTCGGCATGTCCTATCAGGCTTCTCCGGAGTGGCTGCTGCGCACCGGTTTGGCACTCGACAAGTCGCCGATACGGGATAGTGATCGCACCGTCCGAGTTCCCTCTTCCGATCGTACCCTGTTCTCGGTAGGCGCTGGGTGGACGCCGACACCGAACCTGACCCTCGATGTGGCCTACACTCGTCTGTGGGAAGATTCCGCGCCGCTGGAGCAAGGCGAGGTTGGCGATCCTTCCGAGCCGCGTGGCCGTTACACCGCTGATTACGACAACAACGCCAATATCTTTGGTGCTCAGCTGACCTATCGGTTCTAGTCTCTTCGCTGATCTGCGTTCATCTGACAACCCCGGCCTCGGCCGGGGTTGTCAATTTGGGGCAAGCGTAACGCAATGATGGCATAGAATCCGTCGTGATGAGCGGCTGCCATTCGGTGATGGAGAGTTGAGCTACGAAGATGCATAACAATCGTTATCTGTTTCGTTACCAATACAAATTAAAAAATTTTGTCACATTTATGACCTTGATGGATATTGGTGAAGCGGGATACTGAAAACCACATGATTATTTTGATGCTCGCTCTCTACCAACTCTGATGGCTCAGGAGGCTACCGATGGCAACGTCCGTGAATGCAGACCAGCAGGTGAATGCGCTGGATGCGACGGATTCCTCTGCGGATACCAAGGGCTGGCTGACGACGTTGACCCGAGCGATAGCCGAGGGAAAAACGGAGAGCACAGAGAACCTTGAAGTCGACGAGGCAGGTGGTTCAGGCGCACCCGGTGACACCGGCGACATGGACCTGAGCGTCAACCAGATCCGTGACAAGTACGAAATTCCGGATTTCAGCGAAGACGGGCTGATGGATGTGACGGTTGGCGACGACTCGACCGTTGGCACCCAGGCGGCCGAGAACTTCATCGACGGCATCCGTGACGATATCGATAGCGGCAAGCTGAGCGAGGACTCCGACGAGGCCAAACTGGTCGATCTGATCGATGCCCAGGGCGCCGTCGATAACGGCTACGACCTGTATGGCTACGTCGAACTGATTGAGTCGGGTGGTTCGACTTATCGCCAGACGCAGACGAATCCGACGCACCTGACCGGTGACGATGCCAAAGCGATTATCGACGAAGATGCGCTGGCCAAGCAGATTTCCGATCTGATGCAGAAGGAGAGCATCAGCAAACGCTACGACAGTGCCCTGCAGGATTCGATTGCCAGTATTCCCGACGACAAGCGTACGGCAATCGCCGATAAGGTCGACGAGGCGCTATTCGAGCCGGATAGCAAGGACCCCAACCTGGATTTCGAAAATTACGTCATTGCCACGAAGGAGAAAGCCGAAGCGAGCGGTGATGAGGAACTTTCCGACAAGATCCAGACCGAGGTCGACAACTACTTCGAGGCGTTGCAGGCACTCGAGCCGGATAACTACGCCCAGCGTAAGCAGACCTTCGACCAGAATATGATGACGCATCAACTCGATACCTACATGGAGAACCCCGACTCCATCGATGCGGACAATGCCAAGGTGGCGCTGCGCGACACCATCGATATCGTTCAGCATGGTATCAACGGTGCCTTGCAGAATTTCGATAAAGGCACCAAGGCCTATAACGCCTACAACAAAGTCCTCAATGACATCGAGAGCTTCAAGCAGACGCTCGGCGGGTTGAGCAGCGGCGACAGCAAGAAGCTCGTCAAGTCATTCAATCTCGCCATCAATATCAGCGAATCCTCCGGTACGGATAAGGCGCAGAAAGAAAAACTGTTCCAGAACGTCATCAACGACAATCTCAAGGACGTATCGGAAGACACTCGCGGTACCTTCAAGAAGTTACTCGACTCGTCGAGCTCATCCGGCATGCTGGGCGCCATGACCGGAACCATGAGTCTGATCAGCGGTGGTGTACAGCTGGCCAACGGTAGTTGGGATGACATGACCGGGACAGAGCGTCTGGCAGCCGTGCGCGACTTGGTCAGTGGTTTGAGCTACGGCAATGACTTCGCGCGCTTCGGATCGAATATTGTCGAGCAATTAGCGGGCAAGAAGGAGGGACAGGCGCGCATCCAGGCGACCTCATGGTTGGGGCTTCTGGATGAGAATTTCCCCGACATCTGGAAGAGCCAGAGCACCCAGAATGCAGACGCGGTATCGAAGCAGATCAAGGATTCTGTCAATACCGCATCCGAAAATCTCGGGGACGCGGAGATTCCGCTCGATAACCTGGATGAGAACGGACGCCGCGACTACCGCGAGATGATCCAGGCGCTGGGCGAACAGATGGGCGCGCCGAGCACGGGCGACTCCAAGGGCGATACGGCCAGAAAGGCTGGGCGCAGTTTCCTGCGTTTCATGGGCGGCGCCGGGTTGGATGTGACCGGCGGGGTCATGGATATCGTCACTGGGGTCAACAAGCTCAAGAATGCCGACAGTGCGCTCGAGAGAGCGGGGGCGGGCCTGACGCTGGCCGCCGGAACCTCGGGAACCGCGATGTCGATCGCCAACACGATCTCGATGTTCTCTTCTCGAGGCAGCAATCTGGCTGCGAGCATTGGCAATATCGGTTCAAAGGTCATTAACGGGCTATTCATGGGGAGCCGGATCGCCGGCCCGGTGCTGGGGATTGCGGGCGCCATCTTCGGGGTTGCCGGTTCATTGATTGCGGAAGCGATCAATCACCAGAAACTGCAAAAACTGACCGACTCCCAGGGTGATTTTTTCAAGGATCTGTCCGAATACGGAGTCACTCAGGACGATTGGGGCGACAAGCTCGAGTTCGCTCGCTACGAGTCCTACATGTATGGCGGACGGGATACGCCTGACGACCGATCGATTTTCGACTACCAGTCCAAGGAGTGGCAGCACTTCCAGGATACCGAAGGGAAGCGTGGCAGCTCTCTCCCCCGGCTGTCTCCCTACCTGCACAAGGACGGTGACCCTGGCACCGAGAATCTTTGGGAGAAACATCTGACCGGCGGCACGACGCGGCAGACCGGCAAGGACCATACCAGCAAGACCGACGACTGGCGCCCTTGGAGTGACACCGACATGGATGCGGGTGATGAAGGCCTGGGCACCGACGAGCTTCGTCGAAATTCCCGCATGGATGCGATGATGACGCTCTATGGCAAAGATTTTTTTGATGCCCACCACGCAGAAATCGACACTATCGCCACCGTTTGGGACGACTGGAACGGGGGCGACTCCATCGTCAGTCGAGATGATCTTCGAGATATCGTTGCCGACGAGGGGAGAAGCCAGAGTGAACGCGACGCGGCCCAGTTCCTGCTTGACGAGAACGGCTTCTACGATGGGTTGGACTCTTTGAAACACGGCGGAGACGGTGACGCAAAGATCAGCACCAACGATCTCGATACCTGGCTGGGAGAACTCGGTAAGGACAGCGTTGATGCGTATAGACAGACGGCAGCAGCCAACGATTACGACTTAGAGTTCCTGCAGGATCATTCGGCCGAACTCCAGACGATTGCCGAACGGTGGAATGACTGGAACGGCAAGGACGATATCGTCAGTCGCAAGGATCTTCAGAAGATTGTCGATGACGATGAGAAAAGCGAATCCGAGAGCGCGGCCGCGGACTTTCTGCTCGAGAATGAAGGTTTCTTCAATACCCTCGATACGTTTCAGAAGGGCGGCGACGGCGACAATAAGATCAGTACGAAAGACTTCGATGACTGGTTTGCCACCATTGGTGAAGATGATCTGGATGGCTATCGTCAGTCCTCCATCGTGGGAGATCACAGCAGTGACTTCTACCATGCTAACCAGGATGCGCTGAAGTCGGTGATCGAACTCTGGGATGACTGGAACGGTAAAGACGATATCGTCAGTCGCAAGGACCTGAACAAGATCGCCGATGACGAGGATCGCAGCGACAGTGAACGCGATGCGGCAAAGCTGCTTCTGGGAGACGACGGTCTCTTCACCATGCTCGACACCTTCAAAAAGAACGATGGCAGTGATGACAAGATCAGTACCAAGGATCTCAATGCTTGGCTCGAAACGATCGGGGTCGAGCGACGAGCCTGATCGACGCTTTGGTGATCCAAATCTCCGACGAAAACTTGCGCGAACGATGGCCCCCGGCTAACTGACCGGGGGTCGTCGTTCGGACTGGTGCGATCGTCTTTGAACGCTACCAGATCACCACCCGCTTTTCGGACGGCAGATAGAGATCGTCGCCAGGGGTGACGTCGAAGGCGCGGTACCATTCATCCATGTTGCGAACGATACCATTGACGCGGAACTGCGAAGGCGAATGGGGATCGCTCTGTACACGATTGATCATTTCCTCTTCGCGCATTAGGCGACGCCAGACCTGGCCCCAGGCCAAGAAAAAGCGCTGGTCACCGGTGAAGCCTTCGATGATCGGTGCGGGTTCGCCATCCAGCGAGCGGTGATAGGCACCGAAGGCGATGTTGAGCCCACCAAGGTCGCCGATGTTTTCGCCCATTGTCAGCTGCGGATTGAGTGAATAACCGGTTATCGGTTCGTACTCGGCGTACTGCTGCCCGAGGCGCTTGGCCAGTTCGTCGAAATGTTCGGCATCGGTCGGTGTCCACCAATCGACCAACATTCCCGAACCATCGGACTTGCGGCCCTGGTCATCGAAGCCGTGGCTCATCTCGTGGCCGATGACCGCACCGATACCGCCGTAGTTGACCGCCGGGTCGGCATTGGGATCGAAGAAGGGTGGCTGCAGTATCGCCGCCGGAAAGACGATCTCGTTGCGCGATGGCGAATAATAGGCGTTGACGGTCTGCGGACTCATGAACCACTCGTCCCGGTCAACCGGGCCTCCGAGCTTGGCGAGGTCGTCCTCCCAGTGCCACTGGCGTGCCGCACCGACGTCGCCGTAAAGATCGTCCGCACGAATGTTCATTCCGGCGTAGGTTTCCCATTCGTCGGGATAAGCGATCTTGGCGGTGAAGGCGTCGAGCTTGTCCAGTGCTCGTTGACGGGTCTGGTCGGTCATCCAACTCACCTGGTGTTGCAGGCGGTCGCGGTAGGCGTCTTCGAGATTGGCGACCAGCGTCTGCATCTCACTCTTGGCGCTGGGCGGGAAATGCAGCATCACATAGAGCTTGCCGGCGGCCTGGCCCAGGAAATCGTTGATCAGCGATACGCCTCGCTTCCAACGCTCACGCTGCTCTGGCTGGCCAGATAAGCGTCTGCCATGAAAATCGAAATGCGCTTGGCTGAAATCGCTCGAGAGATAGGAGCTGTTGGCATCCAGCAGCCGGAACATCGAATAGGTCTTGAGCGTCGAGAGCGGTGTTGCGTCAAAAAGCCGTGCCAGGTCGCGAATGGCGGTGTTCTCCATCAGCACGACCTTGTCCTGACCGGCAAGTCCGCTGGCCGAGAGCCATGCTTGCCAGGGGAAGCCGGGCGCGTACTCGCCGAGTTGATCCGGCTGGAGAGGGTTGTAGGTCAGATCGCGATCGCGCTGCTTTGCTGGCGCCCACTCGACTTTCGCCATGGCGGTTTCCAACTCGAGAATGTGTTGCGCGCTCTGTTGAGGATGGGGTTGCCCGGCCAGCGCCAGCAGTCTGGTGATATAAGCATGATACGCTTGGCGAATTGCATCGAAACGCGGGTCGCCGCCGAGGTAGTAGTCCCGGGTGGGCAGAATCAGCGGCATCTGTGATAGATACGCGACGTAGCGATCCGGCGCCTTGACGTCAATATCGACCTCCGTAGTGGCGATGGTCGGCACGCCGAAGTGGTGGTCGGCGCTGAACCGTGCCAGATCCGTTTTGCTCTCGATCTCTGCGAGGCGCTCCAGATCCGACGTCAACGGGATGACGCCCTTGGCCTCGATAGCGCCCTCGTCCATCCAGGCGTGGTAGAAATCGCCTAGCCGCTGCTGGGGCGAGTTTGGTGGGGTGTCGGCACCGTCGAGCTGGCGGAGAATGTCGCGCACCTGCTGCTCGGCGCGCTCCGCCAGTTGAGTAAATGCCCCGTAGTTGCTGCGATCGGGCGGAATCGGCGTGCGTGCCAGCCAGTCACCGTTGACGTAGTGGTAAAAGTCATCACCGGGGGCGATGGCGGTATCACGTGCCGCAAGATCGACGCCCCACACACCCATGGTTGGGGCAGAGGCTGGCGTGTCGGCAAGAGCAAGTGGTCCCATTGTGCCGGCTATTACGAGAGTGGCTATGGCGCGCGCTGATGCCGGGGATGAAATGATGCGTCTGTCAGTCATAACTCCTGGAGCCTCTACTCGAGCGGATAAAAAAGCCGCTGCGCACGGCAGCGGCAATCGATCGTTAAGGAACGTCGAATTTGGTCAGAAGGCGTAGTTGAAGCGCGCGTAGACCGTGCGGCCCAACGCATCGGCATAGCGAGCATCGTAACCGAGCTGGCCGATTTCTGGCTGGTTGGAGAACGGTGGATCACGGTCGAACATGTTACGCACGCCGAGGGTGACCGTCGGGCCGGCCGTGAAAGCGTACGAACCCAGTGCGTCCCAGGTGGTATAGGAACCGACTTCGCTGTGGGTGGATGTGTCGTAGTCGTCATAACCTGTCATGTAGTGGTTGATGACACCGGCACCCCAATGACCTCTCGTCCAGTTGACGGAAAGCTTGTGTTTCCAGCGGAAGACTGTGCCATAACCGGCGCGATAATGGCCGACGCGGCTGACGTAATCGCCGTCCGGTGTTTCCTGGAAGTCGTAGCGGTCGACGTAGGTACCGGTGTAGCCCACGGTAAAGAAGCCGTAGCTTGTCGGCAGTCGATAATTGGCCGACACGTCAACACCGTTGGTCTTGGTGGTGCCAAGGTTTTGATAGCGAACCGGAATGTAGTCGATTGACCCATCGTCGTTACGCATGATGGTGCCAGGCTCATTGGCGATAATGTAATCAGAAGTTGGTAGCGCCACTTCGTTTTCGATCTCGATCCACCAGAAATCCAGACCCGCCGAGAAGCTCTGGAACGGCTGATAGACGAAGCCGAGTGTCCAGTTCTTGGCTTCTTCCGGTTTCAGATCCTCGTTGCCTCCCTGCTCTTCCAGGAACTGGGTATTACAGTCGCGGCTGGCAACGCCACCGTTGGCGGGTGAGCCGCCAGGGCAAAGTCTCGGATCATTGAGGCCGCCTGGCGAGAACGTTTGCGCTGCAGGGTCGTAGAGCTCGTAAAGCGACGGTGCACGGAAGCCTTCGCTATAGGCACCACGGACCAGCAGTTGCTGAAATGGTTGCCAGCGGAAGGAAATCTTGGGGTTGGTGGTATCGCCGACATCGCTATAGTCGTCGTAGCGCACTGCCGCTGTGACCTCGAGGCCGTCGATAATAGGCACGTTCAATTCACTGTAGATGCCTTTGACATCACGACTTTCGTTGACCGATGCATCCGGTGACAGTCCTCCGCTGGTAGCGCGGGAGGCAACGTCAGGGTCGGTTTCGAGCTTCAGTCGCTCGTTACGATAGTCGGCGCCGACTGCGATAGCCGAGGAGCCCGCGCCAAACCAGTTGCCGATTTCGCGACTGAGTTTACCGTCCCAAGCATAGACGTCGTTCTGCGCAGACCAGACCAGGCCGCTAGCTTCGGCATCCGCCAGCGCTTGTTGACCGGCTGCGGTCAATGGGTCAGTGGAGAACGGATCGATCAAGCCGTTGTTGAACGCGTCTTGCAGATCATTGTCATCGAGATAGCCACTACGATAGTTCAGGTCAGTATTACTGCGGTTCCAGGAGACGGCGCTATCGTAGTTGAAACCGGAGAAATCGCCGGTGAAATCCAGCACCAGACGCTGGGCATCGATGGTGTTATCAGTCACACGGGGCCCAGCGGGGATACCGCGCCAGCGCACATCAACCGGCTGCGTCGGATCAAGTGCGGGATCATCGGGATAAAACGGTGTCCCGGGTTGGATGACAGGCCCACCTGAAGTCGGCGACGGTGCGCTCAATGAAGTGTTCTTGTTTCGTGACCACAGATAGGATAGAGAGGCCGTGTGGTTCTCCGCCAGTTTGGCCGAGGCTCGAGTGTAAAGCGACGTGTTCTCGGTCTTCTGCTGGATTTGCCCGTACCGACCGTAGTCATAGGTACAGGTGCCGCCACCGGTATCGACCAACCCCTCTCCGTCACAACCTTCTCCGGCAAGCGGGTTGCCCGCCACGCCGCCCTGATAATAATTGCCAGGGTAAGCAAAAGAGGAAGTGCCGTTGATACCGCTCGAAGGATCATAGATCTGGCGAATACTGCTACGGTCGGTGTAGTCAACGTCATCTTGCTTGCGGTATCGCATCGATCCCATGATGTTGAAACCATCTTCTTCGAGATCGCCGTTGCCCCAGGTCGCGCTGATGTCGCCGCTATCGCCGCCGCCGCTGTGGGTTGGGGCGTCGTAGCCGAGCTCGACGTTGCCGCCGGTCAGATTTTTCTTGGTGATGAAGTTGATGACGCCGCCGATGGCATCGGTGCCATAGATAGCTGAGGCGCCGTCGCGCAGTACCTCGACGCGTTCAATAGCGCCGAACGGAATCGAGTTGAGGTCGACCGCGCTGCCATCGAGCGAGTTGTTGGCCAAGCGGCGACCGTTGAGCAGAACCAGCGTCTTGTCGGTGCCGATACCACGCAGGTTGGCGAAACTGGCACCACCGGTAATGGCGGTGCCGGTGCCATAACCGGGCCCGTAGCTGGTGTCATTGGCGGAAATCTGTGAGAGCAGTTGTGCCGTAGAGGTGATGCCTTGCTGGCGCATCTCCTCTGCCTCGATGATCGTTACTGGTACCGCAGTCTCGGCATCGGTTCGGGCAATTGCCGAACCGGTGACCTCCATACGACCCAGGTCCTGCGTCGGTGCTATGGCTGGGGCGACGGCAGCGGCAGGAGCCGCCGCGGCCGCGGGGGCCGCTCCGGCTGGCGCGGCGGGTGCCGGCTCGGCAATCTCGTCGGAAGCGCCAGCGGGGGGCGCGATATAGTCCTCGTCGCTGTCCTGGGCCATGGCGAGAGGGGTCGCAGCCGCCAGGATCAGGCAGGTCGACACCAGCAATGACGATTTTTTCCAGATGGCAGGGCGCATCATCGAACGCCGCCAGCCGGATTTGGAGCGAAGTGGTTCCCTGGGATGCTCGGCATCCCAAATTTTTGGGGTAATCATTTTCAGGGTGTCCCTTGAATAGCAGTTGTTGGTATTGGACGCTCAATGGCTATTATTCGGATGCTCTGCTTTGTTGTTATCGTTGAGTACGTGTTCTCCCTTATCAGTGAATTGGAACGCGATAGTCACTATTTCCATGTATCGCGAAGCGGCTATTTCCAAGCGATTGAGCCATTATCATTGCTGGGTTAGAACGGCCACTTTTTGAATTCCCGACCGCTCCAACGCCGCCATGGCTTTCGCTACCGTTCCATATTCCACCCCTTCATCCGCCTGTAGCTGCACGGCTTGATCCGGGTTGTCGTCGTGCGCCTGGCCCAAGGCTTGCTCCAGATCCTCGAAGCTGTACTCTTCCTTGCCGATGAAATAAGCCCCGTCGGCATCGACACTGACGACCATGGGTTCTTTGGTTTCAGGCGGTGCTACGGCCCCCGTCTTGGGCAGGTTGACGTGTACGGCGTTGGTCATCAGTGGTGCAGTGACGATAAACACCACTAGCAGTACCAGCATTACGTCGACTAGGGGTGTAACGTTCATTTCGCTTAGGACTTCATCATCATCGTGACTGGAAAAAGCCATTTCTCATTACCTCTTCATATGCAGGGCAAAAGCCATGTCTCGATATACCGTAATCACCCCATTGCCGGCGACGGCGAGGGGACTTCCGACGCTACTGGTCTCGGAATCTGGCTTTGACTCTGGAAGGCATGCTGCTGTGCCAAGCTGTAGAAGTCGTGAGCGAAGTCGTCCATGAGTGATACGGTGAGTTTGAGTCGGCGGGTGAAATAGTTGTAGATCAGCACGGCGGGAACGGCCGCTGCGATACCGACGCCGGTCGCTATCAGCGCATGACCGATAGGACCTGCCACGGTATCCAGGCCCGCTTCACCGGTTTCACCGATGGTGATGAGGGCTTCCATGATGCCCCATACCGTACCGAAAAGGCCGATGAAAGGAGAAGTACTGCCGATACTGGCCAGAATCGCCAAGCCGCCCTCCATGGAGCGCCGTTCACGTTGAATCTGTTGTCTCAGGCTACGCTCCAGGCGGTCAGAACGGTTGATTTTTTGAGCCAGATCCTGATTCTTGAGTGCGATGTCTCGACCCGTGACGACAGCGAACCCCGCACGGGCAATCGAAGCCATGGTGCCTGGGCGTTTTTCGCTAATTGACTCCCCTTCTTCCATGCTTTTTGCTTCCCAGAATACTTTCTGGAAACGTTTATTTTCGACACGATTTCGCGCAAATTGAAGACCCTTTATCAGCAGAATGGACCAGGTCGCGATAGAGAAGACGATCAGCGTCCAGAGCACGCCGGGTACGATCATCGCGGTAATGCTGTTGGATTCCATCATGGTGTTTTCCTTGCTTAAAGTTACGTCATTGTTTTTCGTTAATTCGGAAGCTGGAAGGCGATGGTCTGCAGTGCCCAGCCCTTGATGGGGGTGTCGCCACGTCTCGCCGGCTTGAACGTCCAGCTGCGTACGGTCTCTATAGCCGCTTCGTCCAGTTCGCGGTGTCCGCTGGACTGCGTCACCTTGACCTGGCCTGCTGTCCCGTCCGGCATCACCAAGATCTGTAGCTGTACATTGCCTTCATAGCCACGGCGCAGTGCCAACGAGGGATAGCGTGGTGGCGGATTTCCCAGACTCTGCATACCGGAAACCGCTGGTGTGACCTTGTTGCTCGATGCCGTGCTTTGACTAGGCGCCGGCTTTGAAGGCTGGGTCTGCTGCGGCGTCGGAGTCGATTTCTGCGGTGTTGGCTTCGGCTCGGGCTTCGGCTGCGGTTTGGGCTTCGGCTCGGGCTTGGGCTGCGGTTTGGGCTGTGGTTTCGGCTCGGGCTTGGGCTCCGGTTTGGGCTTGGGTTCGGGCTCTGGTTCCGGCGCCACCTTTTCTTCAGCGGGTGTGACGGCGACGTCATCCACGACCGGCGCTTCCTGCACGGGGGGCGGGGGAGGCGGCGGTTCTACCGGTGGTGGTGGTGGTGGTGGTGGCGGGGGTGCGCTGGTCAGCATCACCGTAACTTCCGAGGCTTGAGACGCCTGATTAGACAGTACTTCGGCGGCGACCATGGGTTGGCGATTCAGAGACCACCATATCAAGCCATGAACCAATACTGATATCGCCACCAGAACCCATATCTCCGGTCGGGATATCGAACGATTGTTTTTCTGTACAGATCCCTGGAGGGGCGGCGCGGTTTCGATCGCGATCATATTGTCTCAGTTATTCTGGTGACAGCTTGCTTGCGGCTACTCATGAAGAGCCGTTTCCCTTGTCACTATTACGAGCAATTAATGTGCCAACTCTTGCCGAGATTGCGTGGTTTTTCATAAGCTGGATAGGCTGCTTCCAGCAAATATTTGGATATTTTATACAAATCCAGTGGCTAAAGATCTATATGAATATAGTGTTTTGTTTGTTAACGCTATTTTCTCTCTCTCTGGAAATGGGAAAGCTTCAAACTCAGCGAGATTGTAGTGAGAAAATAAGTTGTAAAAAATGAGAGGCTAGTATCGAAAATGAGGGTGGGTGTCGAGTTTATTTCAGTCCAGTGGCAGGAAGTTATTTTTGGGTAAGCTTGCTAAAGTCGACGATTTTTTTGCACTTTATTTGTGCGATTTATTCATTTTTGCCCTGCAAAAATACATGCGGTTATTCAATGACCTCATCGACTTTTTGAATGAAGATTTCTATAGAATCGATCCGCTTTATTAAGTCGTGAACGAAAACGCCTCCCTTGGGGGAGGCGTTGAGTCGATCGAGTTTTAGGGTTCAGGTCGAGGTTTTATTCAGGATCATTTCTGCATCATCGAGAAGTTGATCCATATCGTGGATCAATTGATCGTAGGGTTCCGGTGTGGCGAGATCGACGCCAGCGTCTTTCAATAACTGATAGCCGCTCTCTGCCCCACCCTGAGAAAGGACGTTGAGATATCGGTCTCGCCAAACGTCAGGGTCCTGCACCAGCCCATGAGCGAATACCTGGGCTGCGGTTATCGACGTCGCGTATTGATAGACGTAGAAATCGTAATAGAAATGCGGTATGTAAGCCCACTCCGCATAGTCGGCCTTATCGATATCGGTGACTCCCTGGGCAACACCGTAATACTGGCGCAGAATCTTGCCGTACATCTGAGTCAGGCGATCGCCGGATAGCTGCTCGCCGCTCTCGGCAGCCTGGTGAATGGCGAGTTCGAATTCGGCAAACTGCGCCTGACGGAAGTAGGTACCGCGAATGGCCTCCAGCGCCTGGCCGATGTAGAACAGCTTTTCCTGCGGCGTCTTTGCCTGCCGGATCATGCGATCGACCAATAACTGTTCGTTGGTCGTCGACGCCACCTCGGCAGTGAAGATCGAATAGTCCGACGTCGGATAGGGCTGATTTTCCTTGGTCAGCATGCTGTGAATGCCGTGGCCCCATTCGTGGGCATAGGTCGAGACATCGCCGTAGCTGCCGTTGAAGTTCATCAGCACGTAGGGGTGAACGTCATAGGCCGAGCCGTTCATGTAGGCGCCGGAGCGCTTGCCCTGGCTAGGGTAAGCACTGGTCCAGGCCGAACCGGTGGCACGCTCGAGCAGCTTGGCGTAGTGCGGCCCCAGTGGTTGTGTCGCTTCTCGCGTCATCTGTCGGGCGCCATCGAGATCGAAGGTTCGATCGAGTTCCACCAGTGGCGGATAGATATCGTAATAGTGCAGCTGATCGACACCAAGAATGCGCTGACGCAGTTTGAGATAACGATGCAGGGTATCCAGGTGAGCATTGGTCGAATCGATCAGTTGCTGATAGACCGCCGTTGGTATGTCGTTTCCGGAAAGAGAGGCCGCCAGCGCGCTGTCGTAGTGGCGTAGTTTTGCCTCGGTAACATGCTGCTGAACCTGGGCATTGAGCAGCGAACCGAGAGTCGACGTGTACTGTTGCCAGGCGGGCCAATAGGCGTCGAAGACCCGTTGGCGCACGTCGCGATCCTTGGATTCTCGCCAGTGGCTGTAACCGGCTGCATCGAGTCGAACGCTCTCGCCGTCGATGACCAGCGTCGGCCACTCGATGTCGGAATTGGTGAGGAGCGAGTAGGGCGTTTCGTGACTCATCACCGGGCCTAGTGCGGCCAAGGCAGATTCGGTCTGCTTTGATAGCGTATGTGGCGCCTCACGGATCACGTTCTCGAGAAAACGATGGTGATCCTCGAGCTTCGCGTTCGAAAGCCAGTTCGATAGCGTGTCGCGATCCATCTGGATCAGCGCGGGGCGCAGATAGCCGATCGCTGACTGGAAATTGGCCATTATCTGCTGCGCACGCCCCTGTCGCGATTGCGCCTCGCCATTTCTGAGATCTTCGTCAGCCTGGAGCGACGAGTAGACCTGGACACGATTGGTGGCCTTCTCGACCGCGCGAATGGCGTCCAGTGCCGTGGCCAACGCTTCCGGGCTCTGGGTCAGCGTATCCTGGTAGGCGTCGAGCCCGTCGATTTGCGTGCTGACATCTTTCAATGCCTGCTGCCAGTCGGCTAGTGACGGATAGAGATCGGCTAGATTCCAGCGGCCATTCTTTGCTGACGGTGGCTCGGGCTGTGCCAGTGCGCTGACTGGTAGCGTGAACGAAGTGCTCGCCAGCAAAATGCCGAGGGTCAGTGATGTGCATTTCTTGTTGTTGAAAATCACAGATTTTTCCCGAGTCGGTTGTTATGGGGCGTCGAGATGTCAGGCGGCCACTTCATCGTCCAGAAACGCCGCCTTGAGCAGTGCCTGGGTATAGGCCTCTTTGGGCTGACTAAAGATCATCTCTGTCGAGCCCTGTTCGATGACGCGACCTTCCTTCATCACCAGCACGTCATCGGAGAGCGCGCGAACGACCGACAGATCGTGGCTGATGAACAGATAGGTCAGGCCGTGCTTCTTCTGCAGATCCCGCAGCAGATCGATGACGCGCACCTGCACCGAGCGATCCAGTGCCGAGGTCGGTTCGTCGAGCAGCAGTAGCTCGGGCTTGAGGATCAGCGCGCGGGCAATGGCGATGCGCTGACGCTGACCGCCGGAGAATTCGTGCGGGTAGCGATTACGCATCGACGGATCCAGCGCGACCTCCTCGAGTGCGGCGATGACCTCGGCCTCGCGCTGACGGCGGTTCAGCTCGGGGTGGTGAACTTTGAGCCCTTCGCTGATGATGTCGCCCACCGTCATGCGCGGGGAGAGTGAGCCGAAGGGGTCCTGGAACACCACCTGCAGGCGCGAGCGCAGCGGTCGCATCCCGGATTTGTCGAGCCCGGAGATGTCGGCCTCTTCGAAGCGGATTTCACCTTCGGATTTCAGCAGCCGCAGCAGGGCGCGGCCGAGCGTCGACTTACCGGAACCGGACTCGCCGACGATACCCAGCGTCTCGCCGCGACGAATCGACAGGTCGATGCCACGTACCGCCTCGAAATACTCGTTCTTGCCGAACAGACGCTTCTTGAGCGCGAAGCGTACCTTGACGTCTCGCCCGCTCAGCAGTACCGGCGAATTCGCGGGTGCCGGTTCCTTGCGCCCGCGCGGAATCGCATCCAGCAGCATGCGCGTGTAGTCGTGCTGGGGGTTGTCGAAGACATCGAGCGTACGGCCGCTTTCGACCACTTCGCCGTAGCGCATCACCGCGACGTGATCGGCGAAGTGCCGAACGATGCTCAAGTCATGGGTGATGAACAGAATCGCCATGCCGTATTTGGCCTGCAGCGACTTGAGCAGTTCGAGAATCTGCGCCTGCACGGTGACGTCCAGCGCCGTGGTCGGCTCGTCGGCGATCAACAGCTTGGGCTCGCCGGCCAGCGCCATGGCGATCATCACGCGTTGGCGCTGACCGCCGGAAAGCTCGTAGGGGTAGCTGTCGATGCGTCGTTCCGGCTCGGGGATGCCGACCTGATTCAACAGCTCGAGTACGCGCTGGCGGTTGGCCTTGCCCTTGAGCTGCTTGTGCCGGATCAGCACTTCACCGATCTGGCGGCCGATGCGATGCAGCGGATTGAGCGAGGTCATCGGCTCCTGGAAGATCATCGAGATGTCGTTGCCGCGAATCCGGCGCATGCGCTTGGGCGTTATCTCGAGCAGGTTTTCGCCGTTGAAGCGGATCGCGCCGGTTGTCTCGGCGAGCTCCGGTAGCAGGCGCATGGCGGCGGTCGAGGTCACCGACTTGCCGGACCCGGATTCGCCCACCAGCGCCAGCGTCTCGCCTTCGGCGATGGAGAAGCTCACGTCCTTGACCGCCGTTACCGGGCCATTGGGCAACTGAAAGGTCACGCTGAGCTTGTCGATTTCGAGCAGTGATTGAGTCATCGATATGTCCTCAGCGCGTGCGGGGGTCGAGGGCATCTCGCAGCCCATCGCCCAGGAAGTTGAGACAGAACAGCGTGAGCGCGAGGAAGATCGACGGTACCAGCAGCATCCATGGCGCACTTTCCATCATGTCGACGCCTTCGGAGATCAGCACGCCCCAGCTGGTCAGCGGTTCCTGCACGCCGAGTCCCAGGAACGACAGGAAGCTCTCGAGCAGGATCACCTTGGGTACGGTTAGGGTGACGTAGATGATCACCGGGCCGATGGCGTTGGGAATCAGATGGCGGGTGACGATCTTGGTGTCGCGTACGCCCAGCGCGTGGGCGGCCTCGATGAATTCCCGCCGCTTCAGTGCCAACGTCTGGCCGCGCACGATGCGTGCCATGTCGAGCCACTCCACTGCGCCGATGGCGGCGTAGATCAGGAAGATGTTGCGCCCGAACACCACCATCAGCAGGATCACCAGGAACATGAACGGCAGCGAGTACATGATGTCGACGAAACGCATCATGTAGTTGTCGACGCGGCCGCCCAGGTAGCCCGAGATGGCGCCGTAGAGCACGCCGATCATCAGACTGACGAACGACGCGACCAGCGCCACCGAGAGCGAGACGCGTCCGCCGTAGAGCACGCGGGTGAGCAGATCGCGGCCGTTGGCGTCGGTGCCCAGATAGTGGGCGTTTTCCAGCGTCGGGCCCGTGCCGAAAGCATTCCAGTCGACCTCGGCGAGCCCCCACGGCAGCAGCCACGGACCGACGATACACACCACGATGATGGCGATCAGCAGGCCCAGGCTGACCATGGCAGCGCGGTTCTGGGAGAGCCGCCGCCAGGCATCCTTGGCCAGGCTTTCACCAATAGGGGCAGCGCCCACCGGGGCGACGTCGGCTTCCGGCTCCGGAGAGCGGGGCGGGTTGGGGCCGCCGGCGGGCAGCGGCGCACCGTGGGCCTGTTCGCCGCTGTAGGGCTTGGTGTCACTGGTCATCAGCGGCCTCCCCGGTTTGTACACGTGAATGAAGCTGTGGATCGGTATTTGTCATGGTCGATTCGTTGTCATGGATCAGGCGTCGTAATGAATCAGTCGTCATAGCGAATTTGCGGATCGAGCGCGGAGTAGAGCAGATCGACGATCAGGTTCATCAACACGATCAGCACGCCATAGAAGACCACGGTGCCCATCACCAGGGTGTAGTCGCGGTTGAGTGCGCCCTGAACGAAGTAGCGGCCGATACCGGGGATGCCGAAGATCTGCTCGATCACCACCGAACCGGTGATGATCCCGGCGATGGCTGGTCCGAGATAGGACATCACCGGCAACAGGGCGGGACGAATCGCATGGCGCCAGAGCACCTCGCCCTCGTTGAGGCCCTTGGCCCGGGCGGTGCGGATGAAGTGGCTGCCCAGCACCTCGATCATGCTGGCGCGCATCATCCGCGCGATATAGGCGATCTGCTGAATCGACAGCGCCACCACCGGCAGCACCAGATTGGGCAGGGCACCGCCGTTCCAGCCGCCCGCCGGTAGCCAGCCCAGCAGCACGCCGAACACCAGCGCGAAGATCGGTGCGAGCACGAAGTTGGGCACCGCGATACCGGTCAGCGCCGTCCCCATGACCACGTAATCCACGGTCGAGTTGCGCTTGATCGCCGCCGCAATGCCCAGCGGCAGCCCGACAAGCAGCGCGAGTAGAATCGCGAGCCCCCCGATTTCCAGACTGACCGGGAACCCCTGCATGATCAGCTCGGTGACCGAGAAATCCTTGTACTTGAACGACGGCCCGAAATCGCCCTGCAGCAGGTTGCCCATGTAGCGCAGATACTGCATCGGCAGCGGCTCGTCGAGGTGATACGCCGCCATCAGGTTGGCTTCGATCTCCGGCGGCAGCTGGCGCTCGCCGTCGAACGGCCCGCCCGGCGCCACCCGCATCAGGAAAAACGAGATCGTGATCACGATTAGCAGCGTGGGAATCGCCTGCAGCAGGCGCTTGAGGGTGTAGATCAGCATGTATTGCGGTCTCTTCTCGGCTTGGCTGCGGTCATGAGTAAGTCCCTAGTCGGCATAGGTGTTCAGATTCATCATTCAGGATCTTTGAAGTGCATCCAGCGGCTCAGATGGTCGTCCATCGGGCTTTCCTCCCAGCCGGAGAGCGAAGGGGAAACCAGCGCCGGTCGAATATAAAAATAGAGCGGCAGTAAAGCGTAGTCGTCCAGCAGGATACGTTCGGCCTTGGCCATGAGCCGAGCGCGTTCGTCGAGATCCAACTCGTTCGAAGCGCGCGCCATCATGGCATCGTAGTCGGCGTTGCTATAGCCGGAGTGGTTGTTGGGCACGCCGGTGCGGAACAGATCCAGAAAGTTGCTGGCGTCGTTGTAGTCGGCGTTCCACGGCGCCATGCCGATCTGGAAGTCACCCTGGCGCAATTTCGAATAGTAGACGGCGGCATCGCTGTTGGTGAGCGTGACCTCGACACCGAGCGGTTTCCACATTGCAGCCATGGCGACCGGAAGGCGCTTGGTGTCCTGGTTGGTGATGTAATCCACGGTCAGGTGCAGCGGGTGATCGGGGCCGTATCCGGCGTCCTGCATGAGCGCTTTCGCTTTGGCAAGCCGCTCATCCATCGGTTGCTGGGCAAAGTCGAACTTGGGGCCGTCATAATCACTGATCGCAGTAGGCACGAGGCTGTAGGCGAGCGGCTGATTGAGTTTGGTGATTTGCGTCGTGATGATTTCACGACGAATGGCAAGGTTGAGCGCCTCGCGAATGCGGGGATCGTTGAGAACACTGCCCGGACGCTGATTGAACGCGAAATAGAATGTCGCCAGGGTTGGTGTTTCATGGAGCGCATCGGGAAGGTTCTCGCGCGCCCACTCGATACGGTCGGTCGGCACACTGCTGGTCATGTCGACTTCGCCAGCGCGGAAGCGATTGAGGGCGGCGCGGCCGTCGTCGATGGGCAGAAACCTGACCTCGTCGAGTGCGACATTGGTGGCGTCGTGAAAATTCGGGTTCTTCACCGCAGCGATGTGATCGTGGGATATCCACTCGGTCAGTTCGAAGGCACCGTTGGAGACCATGTGGCCAGGCTTGGTCCAATCGCTGCCGTACTGCTCGATGGCGGTGCGCGGGACTGGATAGGTCGAGGCGTGGCTCAGCATCTCCAGGAAATAGCCGGTGGGTCGGGCCAGGGTAACGCTCAGCGTGTGATCGTCGCTGGCCTCGACGCCCAGCGAGCCGGCCGGCTTTTCGCCCTGGTTATAGGCGCGAGCGTTGAGAATCGGATACAGCATGTAGGCATAGGGGGCGGCGAGTTTCGGGCTGAGGATTCGACGCCAGGCATAGACGAAATCACCGGCGGTCAGCGGCGTTCCGTCCGACCATTTTGCATCTTCACGCAGGTGAAAGGTGTAGTGCAGCCCGTCATCGGAGATGTCCCAAGATTTGGCGACGCCCGGGATCGATCCGCCGGCGGCGTCTCGCGTGAGTAATCCCTCGAACAGATCCGAGATGATGGCCGACTCCCAGGTCCCGGTCATCAGCTGCGGATCCAGCGACGAAGGCTCGGCCCCGTTGGCACGTCTGAGAATCTGCTTGCCGCCTTCGATATCCGCCGCGGCGAGCGGGGGCGTCAGAGTGATCATCGCGCAGCCCGCGATAACGAGCAGTTGCCTGATTGTTGTTTTCATCATGCCTGATTCCGCCCTCGCTCCAGCGGTGTCTTCGTTGTCGTTGTCGTTGTCGTTGTCGTTGTCATGAGTCCGTCCTTTGCCGGCGTGGCTCGAGATGGCGCTCAGTTGCCCTGCGGCAGCGAAAGCCACCGAGAAAGATGTCGATTGAGCGCGTTGTCTTCCCAACCAGCCAGCTTGGGATTGACCAGATTGCGCGAGACGTCGACGTAGATCGGCGCCACGGCGTAGTCGGAGAGCGCCAGGCGCTCGGCCTGCTCGAGCAGTCGTTGACGCGTACCCATGTCGGTTTCGCGGCTGGCCTGACTCATCAGCTGATCGAAGGTATCGCTTTGGTAGCCGCCGTAGTTCTTGGGCGAATCGCTCTGCAGAATGCCGAGGAAGTTGCTGGCGTCGTCGAAGTCCGCGACCCAGCTGCCGCGGCCGACATCGAAGTTGCCGGCGGCGAGCTCGGCGTAGTGGACGGCACCTTCGGCGTTGATCAACTGCGTCTCGACGCCCAGCGGCTGCCACATCGCGGCCAGTGCCACCGCGATTCGCTTGTTGGCTTCGGTGGTGGAGTAGCGCAGGGTCAGCTCCAGCGGATGATCGGCGTCGTAGCCGGCATCCTCGAGCAGGGCTTTGGCCTTGGCGACACGGCCGTCCATGTCCTGATCCAGGCCGGGCATGACCTGGGCCTCAAAGTGGCTGACGCCGTCGGGCACGAAACCGCTGGCGGGGGAGACCACGCCGCCCATGATCTGATCGGCAATCACATTGCGCCGGATGGCCAGGTTGAGTGCCTCACGCACGCGCTTGTCGGCGGTAGGGTGGCCGTCGCGCTGATTGAGCGCGAAGTAGTAATTGGCCAGCTGCGGCGCGAGATGCACGGCGTCGGCCAGGTTCTGCTGCAGCCACTGATAACGATCCGGCGAGAAGTCGCGGACGATGTCGAGACCGCCGGCGCGGAAGCGTTGCAGTCCGGCGCTGCGATCCTCGACCGGATAGTAGTCGACGCCGTCGAGGGCGACGTCATCGGCGGCATGGAACTCGGGGTTCTTGCGCGCGGCGATGTGATCGTGGGAAACCCAGCTGGTCGGGGTAAAGGCGCCATTGGTGGCGATATGATCCATCTGGGTCCAGTCGTTGCCGAATTGCTCGACCAGATGCGAGGGCACGGGCGACGCCGCGATATGCGCCAGCAGCGTCGGGAAGTAGGGCGTCGGTTGATCGAGCGTGATCTTCAGCGTCTTGGCGTCGACGGCTTCGACGCCGAGAGCCGGGGCGTCTTTTTCACCCTTGGTGTGCGCTTCGGCGCCGCGAATCGGGTAGAACAGGCTGGCGTAGACCGCGCCATTGGCCGGATCGAACAGGCGCTGGAAAGCGAGCACGAAGTCCTTGGCGACCACGGGTTCGCCGTCCGACCAGTTGGCGTCGTCGCGCAGCTTGAAGGTATAGACGGTCCCGTCGTCACTGATGTCCCAACTGCTGGCCGCGCCGGGAATGTAGTCACCGCCCGGGTCCAGCGTGACCAGGCCCTCGAAGAGATCTCCCAGGACGTCGTTTTCCCAGGTGGTGCCACCGATCCGCGCGGTATCCAGCGAGGCCGGCTCGCCCTGGATGCCGATCTCCAGGGTTGCGGCCAGGGTGGTGTTGGCAAATACGAGCGTCCCCAGCAGCAGGGGTAGCCACAGGCGGCGCCGGCGTCCGGCGCGGTAATGGAATTCGGGCATGATCGAGTTCGTCCGTTGTCGTCGCTTGTTGTCGCCGATTTGTTGTCGTCGATGGTCGTACTGGGAAACCGCTCCCGACTCGATACTAGCGCTACCCTGCGTCTGCCGCCGATTTTCTCGTCAGACGCAGCCCTTCAAAGACATCGCCCTTCAAAGACATCGCCCTTCAAAGACATCGCCCGTCTAAGACAGCGCCCGTCAAAAATAGCGGCGCACGGCGCACAACTGTCTTGCATAATCGCTGCCGCCGAGGCGACGACATTCGATCCGGGCGTTGTTGGTCGGCGAATGCAGCATGCGATCCTCGCCGAGATAGAGCGCGACGTGATCGACCACCAGCCGGCCTTCGTCGTTGGGCTTCTCGAAAAACAGCAGGTCGCCCGCACATCGCTCGCCTGGCTCGACCGGCTGCCCCGTCTTGACCTGATCGTGAGCATCGCGCGGCAATGCGATACCCACGGCGGCGAACAGGCTGTGAACCAGTCCCGAGCAGTCGTAGCCGAAGCTCGAGTTGCCGGCCCACAGATAGCGCAGGCCGTCGAAGCGCCGCCCCAGCGTCTCCAGCGTCGCGGCAGTCGCCGGGAAACCCTCGCCCGGCAGATGGACGCTGTCGCGTGGCAACCAACCCCGGCCGAGCGACGTCTCCACCCAGACGCGGGAGGGGTCTTCACCATCGGGAGACGTGGCCAGGCGCAGCCGCGTCAGAAAGCTCAACTTCAGCGACTCGCCCGACGGCAAACCTCTCAACCAGGTGATTGGCGCAATGACGCAAGCGCTGTCGTCGTGATCAGGCCGGCAGCCGGGTGCATCGCTCAGCTGGCGTGCAGGCATCCAGCCGGGGTAGCCGCGGTCGTCGAGCGACGACACCTGGCTCGGGACCACCACGCGGCACCATTCGACGCCCTGGCTATCGCTCGCCCGCTCGAGGATCTCGACCGGCGTGTCCAGCAGCACTTGGGTGGCGAGCCGCTTCTCCTTGCACAGGGCGAGGCGGGTGTCGTCATCCAGTGCCGCCAACCAGCGCTCGAGGAGGACCGGGTTGCCGAGCACCGGGGCATCGATGGCCCGCGGCGCTTCGGGGGAGGTCCACAATCCGGCCACGGTGACGGCTACGCAGGTCATGCCGGTGCTCCATGGCGGCGGCTCACGTCATTACTCCGTGAAATGCACCCAGCGCGACGGATGGTTGTCTTTGACGTTGTCTTCCCAGCCTTCGAGCTTCGGGTTCACCAGATTGCGGGTGACATAGGTCAGCATGGGAATGAACGCGTAGTCGTCGAGCGCCACGTTCTCGGCCTTTTCTAGCAGCTTCTCGCGGGCATCGAGATCCTGAGTCCCGGCCGCCTGGTCCATCAGCTTGTCGTACTCGGGATTGGAGTAGGCCCCATAGTTGTTGCCGACACCGGTATGCAGCAGGGTGAGGAAGTTCTCGGCATCGTTGTAGTCGGCGATCCAGCCGGCGCGGGCAACATCGAAGTCGCCTTGCTGGATGGTCTGGTAGTGGACGGTGGCTTCGGAATTGATCATCTGCACGTTGACGCCCAGCGGTTTCCACATGGCAGCCACGGCGATGGCGATCTTCTTGTGCTCGTCACTGGTGTTGTAGCGCAGGCGCAGGTCGAGCGGATGATCGGGGCCGTAGCCGGCTTCCTTCAGCAGTTCCTTGGCCTTGGCCATGCGATCGTCCATGTCGTCGCTGCCGAGATCCATCTGCTGGGTGTCGTAGTGGCTGACGCCCGGCGGCACCATGGCGGTGGAAGCCTTGAAGCTGCCGGCCATGATCTGTTTGGAGAGCACCTCGCGGCGTACCGCCAGGTTGAGCGCCTCGCGCACGCGCTTGTCGGCGGTGGGGCTGCCCTCGCGGCTGTTGAGCACGTAGTAGTAGGAGCCGAGATACGGGCCCATGTGGGTCGCATCGGGCAGGTTGTCGGTCAGCCACTGATAACGGCTGGAAGGATAGTCCGTCAGTACATCCAGCTCGCCGGCACGAAAGCGCGAGATGCCGGAATTGCGGTCTTCGACGGTGAAATAGTTGACGCCGTCCAGGGAGACATCGTCGGCGTCATAGTAGGTCGAGCTCTTCTCGACGCTGATCTTCGACTGCGAGACCCAGTCCACCGGCTTGAACGCCCCGTTGGTGGCGATATGGTCGAATTTGACCCAATCCTTGCCGTACTCGTCGACCAGGTGTTTGGGTGCAGGGTAGGTGGTGTAGTGGATCAGCAGCTGCAGGAAGTAAGGGGTGGGGTGGTTCAAGTGAACCTTGAACGTCTTGCCGTCGTCCAATGACTCGACACCCAGCGCATCGAGCGGTTTGTCACCTGTGTTGACTGCCTCGGCATTGACGACCGGATAGAGCATGTAGGCGTACTTGGAGGCGTTCTCGGGCGCCAGCAGATGCTGCCAGCCGAACACGAAGTCCTCGGCGGTGACCGGCTTGCCATCGGACCACTCGGCGTCGTCACGCATATGAAAAGTATAGGTCTTGCCGTCGTCGGAGACTTCCCACTTGGTTGCCATGCCTGGCAGCAGCTTGCCGTCGGGGGACTCCTTCAGCAGGCCTTCGTAGACGTCCATCAATACCTGGGATTCCCACACGCCGCCGGAAACCTGGGAGGTATCGAACGAAGCGAGCTCGCCCTGAACGCCGATGCTGAGCGTTTCGGCCATTGCCGGCGACGCCATCATGGAGGTGGCTAGCGCCAGGGCGCTCAGGGGAAACAGGGTGCGGGGAAGTTGCGCCTTCGACATCTGTTGAGAACTCCGACTTTTTGTTCTGGGAAATGTGGAAAATCCGTTGTGAAACGTTCGCTGCAGGCCAATCGCTGCGAGCGAGTCATGTCTGAACCGGCAAGTGACGCGCCCGAGTATCGATGCGCTACCTTCGCGCGAACCTCATGAGGCGTCTAATACAAATGCTCGATGGTTCGTTTCATTTCACGCATAGGGCCGCATGAAGGCGGCTGGGGCGCCGCCCTGGTTGTGATTTCAGTAACAGTTAGACGTTGGTCTAGTCACTCCGGTAGATCGATCCAACGCGAGGCGTGCATGTCCAGCGCATTGTCGTTCCAGCCTTCGATGGCCGGGTTGACCAGACTGCGCGAGCTGTAGGTATAGATCGGTGTCAGCGGATAGTCGGCGAGCGCCAGAGCCTCGGCCTGCTGCATCAACTGGGCACGCTTGGCCGGGTCCTGTTCGGCATCCGACCGGGTGACCAATTGATTGTAGTCGTCGTCCTGGTAGCCGCCGTAGTTGTTGGTTTCCGCCGACAGCAGTTGCAGGAAGTTCTGGGGGTCGTCGTAGCTCGAGATCCAGGCGGCGCGGGCGACCTGAAAATCACCTTCCATCAGGTCGGCGTAGTGGACATTGGCTTCGGTATTGCGCAGCTCGACGTCGACCCCCAAGGGCTTCCACATCGCGGCGACAGCCACGGCGATCTGACGATGCTCGTCGCCACTGTTGAATCGCAGCGTCAGTTCGAGCGGTTTGTCCGGACCGTAGCCGGCCTCCTGCATCAATTTCCTGGCCTTGGCCAGGCGGCTGTCCATATCGTCGTCGAGCCCTGGCTGAGACTGGGCCTGGTAATCGCTGGTGCCCGGCGGCACCAGTGTCGTCGCCGGCTCGACACCGCCTTTCAGCAGCTGCTTGGCGATCACGTCGCGACGTATCGCCAGGCTCAGCGCTTCACGCACACGCTTGTCGGCGACCGGAGAGCCGTCGCGCAGGTTGAACACGTAGTAATAAGTGCCCAGCGACGGAAACAGATGGGTGGCGTCGGGCAGATTTTCCGACAGCCGCGGATACTGCGCCGCCGGGTAGTCACGCAGGATATCCAGTTCGCCGGCGCGGAAACGCTGAATGCCGGCGTTCTTGTCCTCCAGCGGGAAATAGTCGACGCCATCGAGGCTGACGTTATCGGCGTCGTGGAAACGATCGTTCTTGACCGTGTCCAGCTCGGTGTTGGAAACCCATTTCACCGGCTTGAAAGCGCCGTTGACCGCGATGTGGGAAGGATCGCTCCAGTCGTCGCCGAATTCGTCCACCAGATGTTTGGGGATCGGGTAGGCGAACGGTAGCACCAGCGTTTTCAGGAAATAGACGGTAGGTGAATTCAGCGTGATCTTGAGCGTCCTGCCCTCGTTCAGGGATTCCACACCGAGCGAGTCGAGCGGCTTACTGCCGGAATTGATCGCCTGGGCGTTGACCACCGGATAGAGGCGATGGGCATAGTTGGAAGCCGTCTCGGGATCGACCTGGTGGCGGTAGGCGTAGACGAAGTCGTCGGCGGTCAACGGCTCGCCGTCGGACCATTCGAGGCCGTCACGCAGATGGAAAGTATAGGTCTTGCCGTCGTCGGAGATCTCCCAGCTCTTGGCGGCGCCGGGAATGATCTGGCCGTCGGCGTCGATGGCGATCGGGCCCTCGAAGATATCCCGCAGGACGTCTTCTTCCCACACACCGCCGGTGATCCTGGCCGGGCTGAGCGAGGCGGGGTCGCCGGAGATGCCCACCTGGAGCGTCGCGGCCTGGAGGGGCAGGGCGGTCAATCCGGCAGCGAGGCCAATGGCGGCTGCGAGTCGAGTCGGTAACATGGAAACGTCATCCCTTTGAATGATTGTCGGTGATCGAACGATCGTGAATCGGCAACTGATGATTTTTTTACCTTAGCGTATCGCGCCCGGCCGCGCCGTGCGGGATGACGCTATGCCGGGGTTTGGCTACAATAGGCCTCCTTTTTTCGGCGAGTCGATCGTTTCCGTATCCCGGGACCGTTCGCCACGCCTGCGGCGACGTTGGCAGGAGCCCCATGCAAGAGATCAACCCGATCAACAACCTCATCAAGGACCTGTCCGAACGGACAGACGTCCTGAGGGGGTATCTTTGACTATGCCGAGAAGAAAGATCGGCTAGAAGAAGTCTCCCGCGAGCTGGAAAATCCGGATGTCTGGAACGATCCCGACTACGCCCAGAAACTGGGCAAGGAGCGGGCGTCGCTGGAGGCCGTGGTCGAGACCATCGACACCCTCGACAGCGGTCTGGCCGACAACCAGGAGCTGCTCGAACTGGCGGTGATGGAAGAGGACGACGCCACCATCGACGAGGTTCGCAAGGAGCTTGCGTATCTCGAAGGCCAGCTCGACAAGCTCGAGTTCCGGCGCATGTTTTCCGGCGAGATGGACGAGAACAACGCCTATCTCGATATCCAGGCCGGCTCCGGCGGCACCGAAGCCCAGGACTGGGCCAACATGCTGCTGCGCATGTACCTACGCTGGGCCGAGCATCACGGTTTCAAGGCCGAGCTGACCGAAGTGTCGGCGGGCGAAGTGGCCGGTATCAAGTCCGCCACCATCCACGTTCAGGGCGAGTACGCCTTCGGCTGGCTCAGAACGGAAACCGGCGTTCATCGCCTGGTGCGCAAGAGCCCGTTCGACTCCGGTGGTCGTCGCCACACCTCGTTTGCCTCGGTGTTTCTCTCCCCCGAAGTCGACGACAAGTTCGAGGTCGAGATCAATCCGGCCGATCTGCGCACCGATACCTATCGCTCCTCCGGCGCCGGCGGTCAGCACGTCAACACCACCGATTCGGCCGTGCGTATCACCCACGAGCCCACGGGTATCGTGGTGGCGTGTCAGAGTCAGCGCAGCCAGCATGCCAACCGCGACTTCGCCATGAAGCAGTTGAAGGCGAGGCTGTGGGAGCACGAGATGCAGAAGCGCAACGAGGCCAAGCAGCAGGCCGAGGACAGCAAGGCCGATATCGGCTGGGGCAGTCAGATTCGCTCCTACGTGCTCGACGATCAGCGGATCAAGGATCTGCGGACCGGCGTGCAGAGCAGCAATTGCGACAAGGTGCTCGACGGGGATCTGGATCAGTTCATAGAAGCCAGCCTTAAACAGGGGCTCTGACGCGCGTGTCTGCGCCCGACTAGGCGCGGCATCTTTCTTTTCAGCGTTAATTCGAATTTTCGACAGGCGACGACATGGCGAACCAAGACAATCCGCAATCTCCTTCCGGTGCACAACCTGACGCTCAGGCGGCGGCTCAGGAAGAGAATCGGCTGATTTCGGAGCGCCGTGCCAAGCTGGCGGCGCGCCGCGAGCAGGCCGCCGAGCAGGGCGGCAGCGCGTTCCCCAACGACTTTCGGCGCGACAGTCTGGCAGCGGATCTGCAGGCGGAGCTGGGCGACAAGGACAAGCCCGAGCTCGAGTCTCTCGATCGTCAGGCGGCCGTGGCCGGGCGCATCATGCGCAAGCGCGGTCCGTTCGTGGTGATCCAGGACGTCTCCGGTCAGGTCCAGTTCTACGTCGACAAGAAGGGCCTGCCCGCCGAGCTGCTGGAAGACATTCAGAGTTGGGACATCGGCGATATCGTCGCCGGTCGCGGCCCGGTCCACAAATCCGGCAAGGGCGATCTCTACGTCATGCTGGTCGAGGCCAAGCTGCTGACCAAGAGCCTGCGTCCGCTGCCGGACAAGTTCCACGGCCTGACCGATCTCGAGGCGCGCTATCGCCAGCGCTACGTCGATCTGATCATGAACCCGCAGTCGCGGCGCGTGTTCGAGGTACGCTCCGGCGTCATCGCCGCGATCCGGCGCTTCATGGTCGAACGCGGCTTCATGGAAGTCGAAACGCCGATGCTGCAGCCGATTCCCGGCGGGGCCACGGCGCGGCCGTTCACGACCCATCACAATGCGCTGGATATCGACATGTATCTGCGCATCGCGCCTGAGCTCTATCTCAAGCGCCTGGTCGTGGGCGGTTTCGAGCGGGTGTTCGAGATCAACCGCAACTTCCGTAACGAGGGTCTGTCGACGCGGCATAATCCCGAATTCACCATGCTCGAGTTCTACTGGGCCTACGCCGATTACCGCGATCTGCTCGATCTGACCGAGGCGATGGTCCGCGATGCGGCCGAGCAGGTGCTGGGCACGACCACCGTCACCTACCAGGGTACCGAGTACGATCTGGGACAGTCGTTTCGCCGCCTGACCCTGCGTCAGTCGATTCTCGAATACGGTGCCGAGCAGGGCATCGGCGAGGCGGAGATCGATACGATCGACGGGGCGACGGCAACCTGTCAGCGCCTCGGCATTCAGATCAAGCCGAGCTGGGGTCTGGGCAAGCTGCAGACCGAAATCTTCGAGGAAGTTGCCGAGCACCGGCTCGACCAGCCGACCTTCATCACCGAATATCCGGCCGAGGTCAGCCCGCTGGCGAGGCGCAACGATACCAATCCGCATGTCACCGACCGTTTCGAATTCTTCGTCGGCGGGCGCGAGATCGCCAACGGTTTCTCCGAGCTCAACGATGCCGAGGACCAGGCCGAGCGCTTTGCCGCCCAGGTGGCAGAGAAGGACGCCGGTGATCTGGAAGCGATGTATTACGATGCGGATTATGTTCGCGCGCTGGAATACGGCATGCCGCCGGCTGCCGGCGAGGGCATCGGCATCGACCGTCTGGTGATGCTGCTGACGGATAGCCCGTCCATTCGGGATGTGCTGCTGTTCCCGGCGATGCGCCCGGAATAATACGGAGCTACGAGCTACGAGCTACGAGCTACGAGCTTTGTGTTTCTGGTGAGACTTGCAGTCGCGGCTCGCGGCTCGCGGCTCGCGGCTCGCGGCTCGCGGCGAAGCCGGGCAAGAGTTGTTGGTCACGAGCGCGGCTAGCGCCCATAATGGCTGCGGTTCGATTTCCGCCGACTCCGAGCGGTTCCCAAAAAGAGGTGACACCGATGAAGCTGCTCAACCGTTCCGCGCTGAGCGTCAAGCCGACCCAGGCGTTCGTCGACTGGGTCAACTCGTTGGAGCCGACTCTCGGTGAAGACGACCTGACCCTCGATGACATCGCCGGCGAAAACACGGTTTATCTGATTCCCGAAATGGATACGCCGGAAGCGCTGCTCGCCTATGTCGAAGAGCGTTACAGCGACATTCTCGAGTCCGAACTGCGGGCGTGGGAAGAGGATCAGCGCCAGTGGCCGGAGAGCCTCAACTGGGCGCTGTTCGAGGAGTTTCTGACCCTCGAGCACAGCTACCTGGCGGTCGATCTCGACGACGAGGTCGAGCTGGAAACGTCCGAAGTAGACGATGAGCTATTGATGGAGAACGACGAAGACCGATGACTCGGGTGCTCTACGATGGCGGCGTCGGCCGCTTTTTCACCACATGTTGAAGCGACTGTTCGAGGAGCGTCCCGGCGACGACGGTCTGCCGGGGCGTGAACGCAAGCTGGCGCTGTTGGCGATGATTACCGGTACCCAGATGGCGGTGCTGGACAGCGGCATCGTCAACATCGCGCTACCCACGCTGGCGAAAGAGTTGGCGATCAGCGGTTCCGAGTCCATCTGGATCGCCAACGTCTATCAGTTGATCACCGCCGCATTGCTGCTGACCTTTGCCGCGGTGAGCCGGCGCATCGGCCGTCATCGTCTCTATATCGGCGGGTTGATATTCTTCACCGTGGCGTCGCTGGGCTGTGCGCTGGCGCGCTCGTTCGAGTTCCTGCTGGTAATGCGAGGGCTGCAGGCAGTCGGCGCTGCGGCAATGCTGAGCATCGGGCCATCGCTCTATCGCATCATCTTTCCCACGCGACTGCTGGGGTCGGCGATCGGGCTCAGCGCGCTGACGGTGGCGTTCGGCATCGCCGCGGGGCCGTCGCTGGGCGGGTTGATCCTGCACGTAGCGAGCTGGCCGTGGCTTTTCGCGATCAATGTGCCGATCGGGCTGCTGGCACTGGTATTGGGCGTCCGTGCGCTGCCACGAGAGAAACCCATTGCCGGGCGGATCGATATCTGGGGTGCCCTGATGTCGATCGTCATGCTCAGCGGCAGTGTCTTTGCGCTGGATCAGCTCGGTCATGGTAACGGCGGCACGCTGGCGCTGATGACGCTGGCGCTCAGCGTGATCTGCCTGATCGGGTTCGTCTATCGCCAACGCCACGTCGCCAGGCCGCTGGTACCGTTGGCGCTATTCGCCGAGCCGCGCTTCTCGTTCGCGGCCGTCGTGTCGATGTTTGCATTCCTGGCTCAGGGCGTGGCCTTCGTCGGGCTGCCGTTCCTTTACCAGACCGTGATGGGGGTTTCGCCGATCATGTCGGCGGTGCTGTTCACGCCGTGGCCGCTGGTGATCATGGTCATCGGGCCGTTGGCCGGGCGGCTGGCGGACAAGGGCAACCCTGCACTGATCAGCTCGACCGGACTGGGGCTGTTTCTGCTCGGCATGCTGGCGCTGACCGGGCTGGATGCCGATTCGAGCAACCTCGACGTGATCTGGCGAACCGCGCTCTGCGGCGTGGGCTACGGGCTGTTCCAGGCGCCCAACAACCGCGAGATGATCGGCAGCGTGTCGGTGGAGCTCAGCGCCAATGCCTCCGGCGTACTGGCCTCGGTGCGCACCTTCGGTCAGTCCGTGGGAACGGCGCTGGTGGGGCTGATCCTCGGGTTCTCGTTCGGTTCGTTGACGCTGGCGCTATGGCTGGGGTGTGCCTCGGTGGTGATCGCCCTGGCGTTGAGTCTCTATCGCACGCCGATGGCCGCCAAAAACTATTCCAAAAGCTATCGGCGCTGACGTCACCCGTCGAGCCGGCATCTCATTTTCTCGGGCCGTCGCCCCAGCGGCGGGTGAGGCGTTACAATAATCCGGTTGGCACAGGAGGAGCTGTCATGAGTGTTCAGGCACGTATCGAAGAGAAACTCGAAACGCTCGAGCCGGTCAGTGTGGCGGTCGAGAACGAGAGTCACATGCACCATGTGCCACCGGACTCGGAAACTCACTTCAAAGTGACGCTGGTTTCCGACCAGTTCGAAGGGCTGATGCCGGTCAAGCGCCATCAGTTGATCTACAGCTTGCTGGCCGACGAGCTTGCCGGCCCCGTCCACGCGCTGGCACTGCATCTCTACACGCCGCAGCAATGGGCCGCGCGGAATGAAGTCCGCCCGGACTCGCCCAACTGCCGCGGTGGGGGCGGCCAGTAGTGATCGCCGATCCCCGACGCCTCCAGTACCTCGAGGCGATGGGCATTGCTGCCTGGACCTCGCGGTACCGGTTCGTCAATGCCAGGCCCACCGAGCAGAGCGAGTGGGAAGTTGCGGCCGCGCCCGACAAGCCGGCCCCGGGGCAGCGCCTGCAGGCGCTACTGGAGACGCCGTCATCCCCGGTGGCCCGCGATCGGCCCTCGGCCGGCGCTCCGGAGCCCGAGGTCGGCGCTCCGCCGGAGCCAGCCGCTACGCCGCCTGCGCGGGCCAGAGCGCTGCTCGAAGGGGTGTCGCCTGCGACCGTTTCGCCATCGGCGGCTACGCCTCTTCCAGCCTCTCCTTCGGCGCCCGCACCGGTGGGTTCGGCCGAAGAGCCGGCCAAGCGCCCGGTGCTCGCCGATCCACTTCGCTTCACCTTGTCGCTTTCGGTGCTCGGCGATCGCTGGTGGCTGATGCTTCCCGGTGACCGACCGCTGTCGGCGGCCGGTCACGCGCTGCTGGCGCAGATGCTGAGAAGTGTCGGCGTTCCCGGCGATGGATCCGCGCTGTCCCGCCTCTCCTGGCCGTTGATGGACGTGCCGGCCAGCGACCCGGCCGATGAAGCTCGCGAGGGCATTCAGGTTTTTTGCGCCGGTCAGGCGCAGCGCCACGGCCTGAGGATCGACGGTGCCATCGTCGTTGGCGATGAAATCTGGGCGCCGCTGTTGAGCGACGCCGACAGCAAAGCCGAGGAAAACGCCGAGTACGAGGCTAAGGACAATGCCGGCTGGACCTGCCACTCGCTGCCTCATCCCGACGATCTGCTGGCCTCCGCCGATGCCAAACGGGAATGCTGGCCACGGCTGCAATCGTTGGCGGTTGCCTGGCGGCAGGGCGCTGCTCGGTCGGAATGAGCGGCTCCATCACCTCTCGAGTCCGGCGGCTGTTGAATTCAACACATGGCGAAGCCGACGTCTGACGGTGTCGAACTCTGCCAACCTCGGCCTCCGCCAATCTCGACCTTCTCCGATGTCGATCGTTTCCACGCTTCCCGGATAACGCCACGTGATCTCTCTTTCCGACACTTTCCCGTCCGATCTCGCCCCGGTCCGCCTGGGCGTGGACGATCTGCCGGCACTGCTGACGTTCGAGCGCCTGGCCAACGACGACGCCTGGACGGAAGCGTTGTTGCGTGCCGCGCTGACCGACAGCGATTACGAAGTCTGGGGGATCCGATCGGCCGATGGCGCCGGACTGCGGGCGACGGCCGTTCTGGCCCACCTGCCCTTCGACGCCGAACTGCAGTCGATCTGCGTCCTGCCTGGCGAGCGACGCCATGGCCTGGCACGAGGCCTGCTGGCCTGGATATCGCAGTGTGCGACTGCGCGCGGGGCGGAAAGATTGCTGCTCGAGCTTCGAGAATCGAATCTGGGGGCCAGGCGACTCTACGAACAGGCCGGGTTCGTCGTCGATGGCCAGCGTCAGGGTTATTATCGGCGTGAGGATGGGCGAGGCGAGGATGCAGTGCTGATGTCGCGGGCGCTGATTGGAGTTGAGTTGAGTCAGGGGCGGACACCGCCAGGGGGAGGAGTGAGACAGCGGGATTCGAACCGAGGCTCGTGAGCGCGGCCGGCGTGCCGACAGGGTGGCTCGAAGACGGCCACCCTGGATTCAACTCAGCTGTTGTTGCTGTCGCTCGTCTGAGTATCCAGCGACTGCAGCTTGTCGAGCAGGCCGCCGAGGCGCTGTTCCCACTCCTCACGCTCCTGCTGGAAGCGCGCGTTTTCCGCCTTGAGCTCTTCGTTTTCCATCTTCAGCATCTCGATACTGTCGACGGCATCCTGAATCTTCTGCTCCAGCTTGGCGAAGATTTCCCCGTTCATTGGCACGCTCCTTGAAAGCTCATGACTGTCTAATGGAAAACAATCTAATGGAAAACAACCTGATGAAAAACCACTGTTGACCTGATGGGCGCCAGCCTACGTGGCGCCGAAGCCCACGACAAGCGTCTCGAACTGGCGACGTCAACCCGCGCTTTGATCGCGCCGAAACAGCCGCCCATGGCTCTCTCCGGCGACGATTTCCCGATGAAGCTGCCAGCAATCCGGCGGCTGCCAATCCAGTTCGTGTTCCGTCTCGACGTAGATCATCGCTCGGGCTGCCAGCCAGCCATCGGTTTCGAGTCGCTGGCAGGTTTGAGCCGCAAGCCCCAGGCGGAAGGGCGGGTCGAGGAAGACCAGATCGAACGCGGTGGGCGTACCGTCGAGAAATCGCTGCACATCGTTTCGATGAACCCGGCCGTTGGCACCCAGCAGTTCGATATTCGCCTCGAGGACGTCGACGACGACGGCAGTCGATTCGACGAACGTGGCCGCATGCGCGCCGCGCGACAGCGCTTCCAGTCCCAGCGCGCCGGTGCCGGCATAGAGATCCAGCACCTGCTTGGCGCCGACATCGAACGCCAGCCAGTTGAACAGGGTTTCGCGCACCCGGTCCGGCGTTGGACGCAAGCCGGGGCTCTGGGCAATCGCCAGTGTGCGACGACGGAATTCGCCGCCGATCAGACGCAGCTGACCGGCCCCCCGATGCGGTGACGCGGGACCGTTATGGCCAGAACGGGCGCTGCCTGGGGCGCGGTTTCGGGCGCTGTTGACAGCCTTGCGTGGGCGACGTCGATTCATGGCGCGCAATTGTACCCCCGCAACCCTCGCGGTGATAGGATGACGCTTCGATATCGATATTCTCCGAAGTCGTGATGATCGACGCTGATTCAGCGGCGCCAGCACGGCTTTTCAGCAGTGAAGCCATCCATGTTCGGACTATTCAAGAGTCGCAAGAAACAGCAGCAGGAAGAGGAAGCCCGCCGGCGCGAGGCAGAAGACGCCGAGGCCGCGGCGGTAGAGGAAAACGCGGAGGCCGGCGTTCCCGACAGCGAGAGCGTCGAGGTTGACGAGGCCAAGGGTGATGGCTCGGAAAACGCCGTCACGGAGGAGGAGCGCGCGTCTTCCGACGCCTCGCAGCCCGAAGTCGAGCGGGATCCGGAATCTCTCGTTTCCGACGAAGCCCCTTCCGTTCCAGGCGAAGACCCTTCCGTTCGAGACGAAACGACCGCTCCGGCGGTCGGGACCGTTACGCCCGACGATGAATCGCTCGTTCAGGCGGAAGATCCTGAACGCTCGGCAAGCGTGGATTACGCGCCATCGGCGCTCGAGGAGACGGCTGCCAGACAAGCGCTGAGTGAGCCGTTGTCGCAGGAGTCGCCGCAGTCGGCGCTGGAAGAGATCCCCGCGGAGGGGACGCGTGCGACAGAGCTGGCAACCGACGTGACGCCGCCGTCCTCTCCGGCAGAATCCTCTCCGGTCGAGGCCTCTCTGGACGAACTTCCGGCAGCGGCGTCCCCCTCGCCGGACGAAGCCCCGGCGGCTTCATCTTCGCCGATCGAGTCCTCGCCGGTTGCAGCCGAGCCGAGTGCCGCGGCCCCCGCGCCGAAGGAGAAGCCCAAGGGTGGCTGGCTATCGCGCGTGCGGGCTGGTCTGGGACGTACACGTGCCAATCTGACCGATGGCGTCGCCGATCTGCTGCTGGGCAAGAAGCAGATCGACGATGATCTGATGGAGGATCTCGAAACTCAGCTGCTGCTGGCAGATGTGGGAATCGAGGCGACCAGCGAGATCATCGAACGCCTGACCGGACGTGTTTCGCGCAAGGAACTCGCCGACGCCGACGCGCTCTACCGCGCGCTGCAGGAAGAACTGACGGCTCTACTGGATCCGGTCACCCAGCCGCTGCAGCTGCCGCCGAAGGGTGAGGGCCCGTTCGTGATCCTGATGGTCGGCGTCAACGGCGTCGGCAAGACCACGACCATCGGCAAGTTGACTCAGCGTTTCCAGAACGAAGGGCGCAGCGTGATGCTGGCGGCCGGCGATACTTTCCGGGCCGCCGCCGTCGAGCAGCTCAAGGTGTGGGGCGAGCGCAACCGCGTGCCGGTGATCGCCCAGCATACCGGCGCCGACAGTGCCTCGGTGATCTACGACGCCGTCGCCGCGGCCAAGGCGCGTAAGGTCGACGTATTGATCGCCGACACCGCCGGCCGCCTGCACAACAAGAGCCACCTGATGGAAGAGCTCAAGAAGGTGCAGCGGGTGATGGCCAAGCTCGACGCCACGGCACCGCACGAAGTGATGCTGGTACTCGATGCGGGTACCGGCCAGAACGCGATTTCTCAGGCGACCACCTTCGACGAGGCGATTCCGGTCACCGGTATCACCTTGACCAAGCTCGATGGCACCGCCAAGGGCGGCATCATCTTTGCCCTTGCCAAGAAAACGGGTATCCCTATCCGCTTCATCGGCGTCGGTGAATCGCTCGAGGATCTGCGACCGTTCGATGCCCAGACCTTCGTCAAGGCGCTTTTCGATCGAGACGCCGGCCGGGATGGCGACGCGGATTCATGATTGCTTTCGAGCACGTCGGCAAGCGCTACGGCGGGCGTTTCGAAGCGCTCGCCGATATCAATTTCCGCGTCGAGCGTGGCGAAATGCTCTTTCTGACTGGCCATTCCGGTGCCGGCAAGAGTTCCCTGCTGCGACTGGTCATGCGTCTCGAGCGCCCTTCGCGGGGGCGGGTGCTGGTTGCCGGTCATGATCTCGACCGCCTGCATATCAGTCAGGTTCCCTACTACCGACGCCAGATCGGCGTGGTCTTCCAGGATCACCAGCTGCTGCTCGATCGCGACATCTTCTCCAACGTGGCGCTGCCGCTGACGATCCAGGGGGTCGAGCCGGCCGATGCCGCGCGCCGCGTGCGCGCGGCGCTGGACAAGGTCGGGCTGCTGCATCGCGAGCGGGCGCTGCCGATCGAACTCTCTACCGGTGAGCAGCAACGGGTGGGAATCGCCCGTGCGGTAGTCAACAAGCCGGCGTTGCTGCTGGCCGATGAGCCGACCGGCAATCTCGATCCACAGCTGTCCGCCGATATCATGCGGCTGTTCGAGGATTTCAACCGAATCGGTACCACGGTGCTGGTGGCGAGTCATGACCTGGCCCTGATCGCGCGGCTGCGGCATCGCGTGCTGAAGCTGCGCGACGGCCGCCTGGTCGGTGATGGGGGGGCGGCATGAGCGAACGCCAGCCTTCCGCTGAGCGCCCTCGTGGCGCGCAGAAGCCGCAGCGTCGCGCTTCCGGCGGCGGTCGCGCCTGGCTGCGGCATCATCGGGCGATGATGAGCGACAGCGCATTGCGACTGGTCAAACGGCCGATAGCAACGCTGTTGACGATGTTGGCGATCGCCATCGCGCTGATTCTGCCGGCGGGATTGTGGTTGGCACTGGACAGCGCGCGGCTGCTGGACGCCGAGCTGGACGATAGCGCCACGCTGACGGTTTATTTTGCCGCCGATGTGGGCGAGTCTCGCGCTATGGACCTGGCCGCCGAAGTCGGCGAGCAGCCCGGTGTGGCCGGCACGCGGCTGGTGACTGCCGCCGAAGGGCTGGCGGATTTCCAGCAGACGCTGGGCGTGGACGACGCGCTTTCGCAGCTCGAGACCAATCCCCTGCCGGCGAGTGTCGTGGTCACCCCCGACGCGACGGCGCCCGCTGAAGTTCAGGCGTTGAGTCAACGGCTGCAGGCCCTCGACGGGGTCGACGAAGTGCGTCTGGATCTGGCCTGGCTCGATCGTCTGCAACAATTGGCGGCGCTCGGCCAGCGCGTGGCGCTGGCGTTGGCGCTGCTGTTCGGCCTCGGCGTGCTGCTGGTGGTGGGCAATACCATCCGGTTGGCGGTAGAGAGCCGGCGCCAGGAAATCGAGGTCGTCACGCTGATCGGCGCGACCCATGCCTTCGTCCGCCGCCCCTTTCTCTATAGTGGCGCCTGGTACGGACTCGGCGGCGGGGCGCTGTCGCTGATCATTCTGGTACTTGGCGGCAACTGGCTGGCCTCGCCGGTCGCGGCGCTGGCAGAAAGCTACGGTGCCCACTTCGCACTGCCCTCGCTGGGTATCGGACATTCGGCATTTCTGCTGCTTTTTAGTACACTATTAGGCTGGTTGGGAGCATGGCTCGCGGTGGGTCGTCATCTGGCGGACATCAAACCGCGTTAGCCTATTTATTATGGGTAGTCATGAGTCGTCATGGGTGGTTCGGCGCGCTGGTCAATGGCCATGGGATGCGCTAAAAAACCACTCAACGTATCGGTCATCACTCGCCAAGCTTCAGTTTCAGCACCACTGATACTGGCGAGAATATTGAACTTTTGTCTAGGCTGAGGGTCCTATCAGGTATCCTCGTAGGCAGGCAGAACAACCTGTTGCGACGTGTTCCCAAGCGGATCGAGCTGACCGGCTCTTCGCTCCGACACGCCGCCCAGCATGGAGACATCGCAGATGAGCAACAGTCTTCAATCCATTGGGAACCTTTCCCCGGGTCACGATCTCAACGGCTACATTCAAGCGGTCAACGGCATTCCCGTGCTGACGGCCGAAGAGGAACACGACCTGGGCGTACGTCTGTACGAAGAGGACGACCTCGAGTCGGCTCGTCGCCTGATCATGTCGCACCTACGCTTCGTTGTTCACATCGCTCGAAGCTATTCGGGCTATGGGTTGCCGCAGGCCGATCTGATTCAGGAAGGTAACGTCGGGCTGATGAAGGCGGTCAAACGCTTCGATCCCTACCAGGGAGTTCGTTTGGTCTCCTTCGCGGTTCACTGGATCAAGGCCGAGATTCACGAGTATGTGCTGCGTAACTGGCGCATCGTCAAGATTGCGACCACCAAGGCGCAGCGCAAGCTGTTCTTCAATCTGCGCAGCGCCAAGAAGCGTCTTGCCTGGTTGAACAACGACGAAGTCGACGCGATCGCCAAGGATCTCGACGTCAAGCCCAAGGTCGTGCGGGAAATGGAAGGTCGCCTGTCATCCTATGATGCGGGCTTCGATGCCAGTCCCGGCGAAGAGGAAGATCAGGGCTATCAGGCGCCGGCGCAGTATCTCGAGGATCACAGTTTCGACCCGGCGGCCAAGCTCGAAGCGGACGATTGGGAAGCCGACTACACGGGTCGGCTACGGGGCGCCTTGGGCGAACTGGACGATCGTTCGCGCGACATTCTGCAGCGTCGCTGGCTCTCCGATCACAAGTCCACGCTGCATGAGCTGGCCGATGTCTACGGGGTCTCTGCCGAGCGGATTCGTCAGCTCGAGAAGAACGCCATGAAGAAGATCAAGCAGCAGCTTGGTGATACGGTAGCCGCCTGATACTCGGCGTCTGTGATCGGGGCATCTGTTATCAACGCGTCCTGCCACATGGGCGCCTGGTACCTGGCAACGGTAGCGCCTCGTAACCGGAACGCCTTGTCTAAGAGCTTCATGTCGCAGTCAGCCTGGTCGATGAGAACAGGCCAGCGTTAGTTATCTCATCTGCCTGACGACTGCCTCTCGTATAGAAAAACTGCCGTCAAATCGATGCACAGCCCGAACCCTGTATTGCACGAGGTTCGGGCTTTTTAATGTCGGTTTGGTGTCCGCTTAGTTTTCGCTTCGTGTCCGCCTGTCGGTCTTCGGTGGGAAGATTCTGAAGCGGGACTCTGTTGTGGCGTTGTGGCAGTCCGTCCCGTGCCTGCAGTCTCGTCATATTCTTATCAGCCAATCAAAAAAAGCGGCGGTGTCATCGACACCGCCGCTTGATCGTACTTGATCATATCAACAACATTTTCGGATCAACGCCCCGGCAGGTACTTCCTGACCGGGGCCTGATTCGTCACTGCGATGAGGCGTCATCCTCGTCCTTCGGCAGTGCGTAGGCGATCACATAGTCGCCGGTAGGCGTTTCCATGAAGTGATGCCCGGTGGCCACGATGACCACATACTGACGCCCGTCGGCTTCATAGACCATCGGATTGGCCTGGCCACCCGCCGGCAGCGGCGCCTGCCACACTGTCTCGCCGCTCTCGATGTCGATGGCGCGAATGAGGTCGTCGGTCGCCGCAGCGATGAAGATGAGGCCGCCTGCAGTCACCGCCGAGCCGCCGTTATTGGGCGTGCCGATATCGATCGGCAGGCCCGAACGGATGCCCCACGGGCCGTTGGCGCGAGCCGTACCCAGCGGACGGTCCCACAGGGTATCGCCGCTCGCCAGATCGATGGCGCGAATATGCCCGTAAGGCGGCTGTTTGCAGAGCATGCCGGTGTACGGCACGCGCCAGCCGGCGTTGACATTGATCGCATAGGGCGTATTGGCCTGTGGATCACCGGCGCCTTCGGCTCCACCCGTGTCTTCCTTCTGCTCGTCGCGCGGCACCCAGCCGAGCTTGTTGGCGACATCACGCGGCACCAGCTCGTTGTAGTTGGGCATGTCGTTGTAGTTGGCGATGATCACGCCGCGATGCGGATCGATCGCCACGCTGCCCCAGTCGGAGCCCCCGTTGTAGCCGGTGTACTGGATCCACGGCTGTTCGGCGGTCGGCGGGGTGTACATGCCTTCCCAGCTCGCCTGACGGTACTGGATACGACAGAACAGCTGGTCGAACGGGGTCATGCCCCACATGTCCTTCTCGTCGATGTCCGGCTGGCGCAGCGTGGCGTAGAGCGAGAACGGTTGCGTCTTGCTGCGCTGATCCGGTTCGGCGCCGCCCTGGGGGACCGGGCGTTCTTCGGCACCGCCGCCCAGCAATTCGCCGGTCTCGCGGTTGAAGACGTAGATCTCGCCCTGCTTGGTCGGCATCACCAGCGCTGGCACCTTGCCATTGTCGGTGGGGAAGTCGATCAGCGTTGGCTGCGAGCCGGGATCATAATCCCAGACATCCTTGTGTGAGGTCTGGAAGTGCCACTTCGGCAGGCCGGTCTCGACGTCGATCGCGACCATCGATGCGGCCCACTCGTTCTCTTCCGGTGTGCGCGAACTGCTCCAGTAATCGCCGGCACTGTTGGCCATCGGCAGATAGATCATGCCGAGCTTGCTGTCGCCCACGGCGGTGGTCCACATGTTGGGAGAACCGCGTACGTAGGTGTCATCGCCCGTCAACGGCTCGCTCTGGTCGGGACGGCCTGCATCCCAGGCCCATAGCAGCTCACCGCTCTCGACATCGTAGCCCTTGATCACGCCGGAGGGCGGATAGCGGCGCTGACCATCCAGCACCTGGTGGCCGGTGATGAGCACGTTGCGTACCACGATCGGTGCAGAGTTGATGGAGACGTAGCCGTCCGGGGTCTCGCCCATGTTGCGCTTGATATCGACCTGGCCATTGTCACCGAAGTCGGTGCAGGGCTCGCCGGTAGCGGCGTCGACTTCGATCAGGCGGCCATCCAGCGTGCCGGAGATGATCCGCGCCTGGCAGGACTGATCGTCGTTCGAAGCGATTGCGCCCTGGCCGGAAGACGTATCGTCTGTCGGCGCTGGTTGATTGTCGCCGCTCTGGCTATCGTTGCCGTTCTGGCCGTTCTGGCCGTTCTGGCCGTTCTGGCCGTTCTGGCCGTTCTGGCCGTTATCGGCGGCCGGAGAGCCTTCGCCGTTCTGAGCCGTCGACGGATCGACGCTCGACGATGAACCTGTCGGTGTCTTGTAATACGTCACGCCACGGCACGCGGCGGTGTAGGGAATGGCGTCTTTGGAAACTTGCGGATCGTAGCGCCAGTTCTCTTCACCCGTCGCGGCATTCAGCGAGATCAGGATATTGCGCGAGGTGCACAGGAAGACATCGTCGCCGACCTTCAGCGGCGTGGTTTCCGCACCCCAGCGGTGGTCGAGAATGTCGCCGGTGCGGTACTGCCAGGCCACCTCGAGATCACCAACGTTGTCCGGCGTGATCTGGTCGGCAGGGGAGTAGCGCGTAGCCGCCGAATCCCGGCCATAGGCGGACCAGTCTTCGTCAGCGGGAACATCGGCCGGCTGGGCGTCCCCGACATCGGTGGACAGCGACTCCTGGGCCAGTGCCGGCACATCTTCGGGATGCTCATAGCCGCGGTTCGGGAGGAAAGCCAGTGCCCCGGCCACGATCAGGCCCAGGAACAGGACACCTGCGACAGAAAACCCGGCCTTGCGTGACGGACCGCCCCGGAGCGCGGGAGTGACCAGTGCGACCAAGATGGCGAGAATCAGCACCACGTCGAGCCGAGGAATCCAGCGCCAGTAATTGAGCCCCGACTCCCAGGCCGCCCACAGGAACGTACCGATGAAGACGATTCCGTAAATACCGGCGCCGGAGATCCGGCCGCGAAACAGTTGGATGCCGGCAATCAGCATCAATATCCCGGCGATCAGGTAATACCAGGAACCGCCGAGTGTCGCCAAATAAGCGCCACCGGCTCCCAGCGCCAGACCGACAAGTGCAACGATGATCCCGACAAGCTTGGCGAATATTGCGCCAACGCCGCCGGAAGAGGTCGAAGTGGCCACGGAATTCTCCCTTGAAACAAACTCTAATGGTTATTCAGGCGCATGCTCCGCTGCGCCAGATGCTTACCGCGACATGTAGTCGCATGCGATAAGGATAGTCATGGTATCGCAGGGTAGCGATGATTTCAGGCCACAAATTCACGTTAATTCGGGCTTTTTGGCGACCTATTGCGTCAACCCTTTTGTCCGGCAAAGGTTTAAGGGGGGTAGCCGTTTTGTTACGGTAAATGTGCAATAAGCCTACAAGAGCGTCCAACGGCTTGTTCGACGGCTTTATCAACGGCTTTTTCGACAACACCGGAATAACGGTAACCTAATAATATCGAGGATCCGTACTAATAGCCTGTAATAAGAATCCGTATCCGGGATCCGAGCCCGGCATCCGTACTAATAACCTGTACTAAGGGAACGACAACGTGACTTCACCGATCTTCAAATCCCTCGGCCTTGCCGTAGGGCTGATGGCGTGCGTGCCGACGGCGCTGGCGCAGACTTCACAGGATAACGACGCGATCCAGCGTCGGCTCGACGCCTTGCAGCAACAAGTCCAGCAGCTGCAACAGCAGTTGGCCGAACAGCGGGAGAGTCAGCAGACGAAAGCGACCAAGACCCGCGACATGGCCGAAGAAAATCGCTCCATGCTGGACGAGGTCGGGACGCCGCAGTTCAGCGGTACCGTGGAGCTGGGTTACACTTTCAATGACTGGGACGAGACCAGTCAGGACACGGCCGGGGATCTCGATTTCGGCAAGTTCATTCTGGGGATGGATGGCGGCGAAGGCTCGCTCTCCTACTCCTTCCAGTATCGTCTCTACGATGGCTATCGTTTTCTGCACCATGCCTGGGCCGGTTACCAGTTCGGCGATAATGACAACGTCAAGCTCGGTCTGGTCCAGACGCCGTTCGGCAACATGGATTACGGCTATCTCGGCTGGTACGGCAGTCTCCCGTACCTGGCGGGTTTCAATGACAACCAGAATGCCGGCATCAAATGGGATCATACCCAGGGTGCCTGGGAGTCCAGCCTAGCTTTCTTCAAGAGCGATCAGCTGGGTGACGGTAACGAGCACTATGGCGCCAATGCCATCGGTGACAGCGCGCAGGGCAATACCGAGGAAAATCAGCTGGCCGGGCGCTTGGCGTACACCTTCAATCAAGGGAGTGACTACACCACTCAGGTCAATCTTTCCGCCAAGGGTGGGCAGCTCTATAACAACAATACGAACAAGAGCGGAGACAGCTGGGCGGTGGCGATGGGTCTGGATGGCAGCTATGGCAACTGGATGACTCAGCTGCAGGCCACGACCTACGAGTTCAATGCCAAGAACCCGAGTGAAGCCGCTTCCGGCATTTCCGACAACGTGGTTCAGATTGGCGCGTTTGGCTTCAACTACCTGATTCCGGCCGAGGGCGAGATGTACTCGGCGAGTCTGGCCTACAGCATGGATGTCGACTGGGGGCCGATCGAGAACGCCTACTTCTTCAATGACTTCAGCTACATCGACCCGTCTGACGACTTCTCCGCCATCAATGGCGGCTATGGCGACATGGACGATCCGATGCTCAACGACATCGGCGTCAAACTGACGGCTGGTCGCTATTACGCCTGGTTCGACGTCATCACCAACAAGAACGGGCTGAACTACTTCGGTTCTCCTGTCGATGACGGCTGGCATACCAGCATCCAGTCCCACTTCGGTCTGACTTACTGATCCGAGCCAGGGATGGTGAAAGATGAACGCCCAGCGATTGCTGGGCGTTTTTTTTGGCCGGCCGGGGCCGCCACGGGCTTGCGAGGCGCCGGCATACGGCTCTCGGGGATCTTCTTGTATATTTTATACGAAAAGCCTAGTGTCTATTATCAGCCGGCTTCAGCCGGCCTACGAAAAGCTTAGTGTCAGAATGTAACTTTCCATGGCAGGATGAAGGAATGCCGCGATCAGCGCGGTCCAGGCACGGAAGGGCGCAATGCCCGACCCCTTTGCAGTACCAACAAACAAGCATGAACAAACAAAAAGCGCTGAAGGGAGTGTTGCTGTATGGGTAAATTTCTCAAATTGATCGCCTCCGCGGCCGTCATCAATCTCGCCGCCGGTTCTCTCGCCATGGCTCAGGATGGCCCCATCACGCTGGGCGTTCAGGTCCCGACGACCGGCTCCGAAGCGACTTATGGCAAGGACATGTTCAACGCCATGTCGTTGGCCGCCGACGAGATCAACGCCAAGGGTGGATTGCTGGGCGGCCGTCAGATCGAGCTGGTGACCGGCGATACCGCCTGTGATCCGCAGCAGTCGGTCAACGCGGCCAGCCGTCTGGCCTCGCGAGAAGTGGTCGGCGTCGTCGGCGGGTATTGCTCCGGTGCCACCCAGCCCACGCTCAAGACCTACGGTGATGCCAATATCCCGTTCGTGATCGTGGCCGCCAACTCGACGCAGCTGATTCCGGCCAATCCAGGCAACGCGGTGATGATCAACTCCACCGGTGACGATCAGGCCAAGACCGCGCTCGACTTCTTCGAGGGCAAGGGAATCGAGAAGCTGGCCATCGTCAATCAGGGCGACGCCTATTCGCAGGATCTGGCCAACCTGACCCGCGATGCCTGGACCGGCGCCGGCCACACCGTCTCCGCGTTCGAGTACATCAACAAGGGTGAGCAGGACTTCTCGGCACTGGTCAACAAGATCCGCGGCTCGGGTGCCGAGGCGGTTTTCTGGACGGCGTACTACGCCGACGGTGGCTTGCTGATTCGCCAGCTCCGTCAGCGCGGTTTCCAGGGCACCATCGCGGTGGGCGATGGCTCCAACTCACCGGAACTGTTCAACATTGCCGGCCAGGCGGCAGAGGGCGTATTCGCGTTTTCCAACCCGACCGCCGACTTCCTGCCGGCCGCCAAGCAGTTCATCAGCGACTACCAGTCCAAGTTCGACAATGCGCCGGGGCCGTATGCGCCGCTCGCCTATGACGGAATGCAACTGATGGCCTGGGCCATCGACAAGGCCGGCTCGACGGACGCCGATGCCATCATCAAAGCCCTGAACAGCGCCGATGGGCAAGAGTGGCTGGCCGGCCCGATCTCCTTTACCCCCCAGCATACGCTGGCGCGCAGCAACTTCGTGGTACTCGAAGGGCAGGGCGGCAAGTGGACCCGCTACGAGAAGAAATGACGGGTAGTGCCGTAGCTCGATCAATCGCTTGAGCCGACGGTGTCGGCGAGCGCTGCGGGAATGTTGATGCCCGCAGTGCTCTCGGCGCACCCCTTCCGCTTTCCGCTGTCCAGAGATGCACGCTCATGACCTGGTACGACTCTTTTCTGCAGCAGCTCGTCGACGGGCTGGTGTTGGGCTCCTTTTATGCCCTGGTGGCGCTCGGTTACACCATGGTGTTCGGCGTCATCAAACTGCTCAACTTCGCCCACGGCGATCTCTACATGACCGGTGCCTTCGCGGGTTTTGGCGGACTATCGCTGATCTCCGGTTTCGTCGGCGCCGGCTGGCTCGGCATCTTCATCGCCATGCTGCTGGCAATGCTCGCTGTGGGCTGTCTTGGCGTGGTGATCGAACGGGTGGCCTATCATCCCATGTTCGGTGCGCCGAGGCTGTCGATCCTGATTACGGCGTTGGCGGTTTCGCTGGTACTGCAGAACGCAGCGCTGGCACTGACCGGTGGCCAGTACACCGCGTTTCAGACCGATCTGGGATTCGGTGGCTTCAACCTCGGCAATCTCTTTCTTTCCTATAACCAGATTGTCCTGGTCGCGACCGCCGCGGTGTTGCTGATTGCGCTCGAACTGTTCGTTTCCAAGACGTTGTACGGGCGCGCCATGCGTGCGGTGTCGATCGACAAGGACATGTGCCGGATGATGGGGATCAACGTCTCCGCGGTGATCGCGGTGACGTTCTTCATCGGCTCGGGGCTGGCCGCCGCCGCCGGCACCATGGCGGGTGCGTACTACGGCAGCATCTGGTACTTCATGGGCTTTCTGATCGGATTGAAGGCCTTTACCGCCGCGGTGATCGGCGGGATCGGCAGTATCACCGGGGCGATGCTGGGAGGCCTGATTCTGGGCCTGCTGGAGTCCTTCGGTACGCACATTCCGTTCATCGGCAGCGAGTGGAAGGACGTTTTCACCTTCTCGATCCTGATTCTGGTGCTGGTATTCAAGCCCACCGGACTGCTGGGCAAATCCGAAGTGGAGAGGATGTGACATGTCCGAACCCAAACCAACCCCGGTGACTGCCCCAGACGGCCAAGAACCGCGGCCGCGGAATCTGTTTCAGCGCCTCTATGCCGCCTTCGAATCACCGGGAAGACGGCGCGCACTGCATGTCGTCATTCTGGCCATTCTGATCGTCACGCCATGGATATCCAGTCAATACACCACGGTCATTCTGACCAACGCGCTGCTCTACGTCGTGCTCTGCCTGGGACTGAACATCGTGGTCGGCTATGCGGGGCTGCTCGATCTCGGCTACGCCGCCTTTTTCGCCGTCGGCGCCTATACCGTCAGCATTCTGACCCAGCAGTTCGGGGTCAACTTCTGGGCGGCCATTCCGTTTGCCCTGCTGGCCGCGGCGCTCGCCGGGGTGATCATCGGCGGGCCCACGCTGCGTCTTCGCAGTGACTATCTGGCGATCGTGACGCTGGGCTTCGGCGAAATCGTGCGCTTCACCGCGCGCAACCTGGAGATCACCGGTGGTGCCAGCGGTCTGTCGCACATACCGGAGCCGTCGCTGTTCGGCTGGCACATCGATAGCTCGATCGACTTCTACTACGTCTTCGTAGTGCTGGCGGTGCTGGCCTATGTCGCCAGTCAGCGGCTGTTCGATTCCCGGCTGGGGCGGGCCTGGCTTTACGTGCGCCACGACGAGGACGCCGCCGAAGCGATGGGGATCAATCGCGTGGCGACCAAGCTGGCAGCGTATGTGACCGGCGCCATCTTCGGGGCGATCGGCGGGATTTTCTTCTCGGTCAATCTGGGGGCCATCTCGCCGGAGAGCTTCAGCTTCCAGCAGTCGGTGCTGATTCTGCTGGCGGTGGTGCTGGGTGGCATGGGCAAGATACCCGGCGTCATCCTGGGCGCGTTCATCGTGGTGCTCGGCCCCGAATTGCTGCGTGATTTCGGCACGCTGCGACTGCTGATATTCGCCGTACTGCTGTTGCTGATCATGCTGTTCCGGCCGAGTGGTATCTGGCCCGAAAAGAGATCCTAGGAGAAAGCGATGCTGCTGCAACTGAAACAGGTGTCGCTGAGCTTCGCCGGCAACACCGTACTGCACGATGTCGACTTCGGTGTCGAGGCGGGGCGCATTCACAGCCTGATCGGCCCCAACGGCGCCGGCAAGACCTCGATGTTCAACGTGATCACCGGCTTCTATCGCCCGCAGCAAGGCGATATCACCCTGGATGGCGAGCGTATCGTCAAACGCAAGCCGCATGCCGTGACCCGGATGGGCATCGCTCGTACCTTCCAGAACGTGCGCCTCTTCCGTGAGATGTCGGTGCTCGAGAACGTCATGGCCGGCCAGCACTGCCGGACCAAGTCCGGTGCGCTGGCGGCGATACTGCGCCTGCCGAGTCAGCGCGCCGAAGAGCGCCGGATCCTCGAGACCAGTCTCGAGTGTCTCGATTTCGTCGACCTGCTGGGGCAACAAGAGCGACTGGCGACCAATCTGGCCTACGGGCATCAACGCCGGGTCGAGATCGCCCGCGCCCTGGCGACCGAGCCCAAGCTGTTGCTGCTCGACGAGCCGGCGGCGGGGCTCAACAGCAGCGAGAAACAGAGCTTGATCGAACTGATTCGACGCATCCGGGACGAGCGCGGCGTCGCTGTGCTGCTGATCGAACACGACATGAGCCTGGTGATGAACGTCTCCGAGCGAATCAGCGTGCTCGATCACGGCAGTCTGATCGCCGAGGGCGACCCCCACACGGTGCAGAACGATCCCAGGGTGATCGAGGCCTATCTCGGTCAGGACGACGAGGAGCTGGCACTGTGACGCAAACCACGACACCACACGAGGCAGCGCGATCCGAGGTATCGGCCACTACCGAGCGGCCTGGCAAGGTGCGCCTGAGCATCCGCGACGTCGAAGCCTTCTACGGCAAGATCCAGGCTTTGCGAGGCGTGACCCTGGATGTGCACGAAGGCGAGATCGTGACCCTGCTGGGCAGCAACGGCGCCGGCAAGTCGACCACGCTCAAGACCGTGTCGGGGCTAGTGCGGGCGCAGCGGGGCGACGTTCAGCTCGAAGGGGAGTCGGTCGCCAAGCTCGCCGCCCACGACATCGCCCGCCGCGGCGTGGTCCACGTGCCCGAAGGGCGCCGGATCCTGCGGGGGCTGACGGTCAAGGAGAATCTGGAACTCGGCGCGTTCACGGTCAAGGACAACGCGCTGCGCCGCCAGCGACTCGACGAGGTCTACGGGCTGTTTCCGATCCTCCACGAGCGCCGCCATCAGGATGGTTCGCTGCTCTCCGGCGGCCAGCAGCAGATGCTGGCGATGGGGCGAGCCTTGATGCACGGTCCCAGCGTGATGCTGCTCGACGAGCCCTCGATGGGGCTGGCACCCAAGCTGGTGACCGACATCATGCGCATCATCAAGCGTCTCAACGAGGCCGGGACCACCATTCTGCTGGTCGAACAGAATGCGCGTCTGGCGCTGCGTCTGGCGCATTATGCTTACGTGATCGAAAACGGCGAGATCCGGATGCAGGGCGCGGCGGCTGAACTTCGCCAGGACGAATCGATCGTGAAGTCCTATTTAGGCGTTGGCGAATAACAGGGGGTCAGGGAATAGCAGACTTCGGAGAATCGAATGCAGACCAGTCGAGTGATTCATAGCGTCAGCTGTCATGCCGAGGGCGAGGTCGGGGACGTCATCGTCGGCGGAGTGGCACCGCCGCCCGGCGACACGCTGTGGGAGCAGTCACGCTGGGTCGCACGCGACCAGACGCTGCGCAACTTCATGCTCAACGAACCTCGCGGCGGCGTCTTCCGGCACGTGAATCTGCTGGTGCCGCCCAAGGATCCGCGCGCGCAGATGGGCTGGATCATCATGGAGCCGGAAGACACCCCGCCGATGTCTGGATCCAACAGCCTGTGTGTCGCCACCGTACTGCTCGAAACCGGCATTCTGCCGATGCAGGAGCCGGAAACGCAGCTGGTACTGGAGGCGCCGGGCGGAGTGATCGAGATCATGGCGCGTTGCGAGAATGGCCGGGTGCTGGACGTCACGGTGCGCAACCTGCCGGCATTCGTCGACCGGCGCGATCTGCAGCTCGAAGTGGCCGGGCTCGGAACGCTGCGCGTCGATACGGCGTTCGGCGGCGACAGCTTCGTGATCGTCGATGCCGAGGATCTCGGCTTCCGACTGGTCCCGGACGAAGCGCGAGAGCTGGTCGAAACCGGCATCCGCATCACCAATGCGGTCAACGAGCAGTTCGGCTTTCATCACCCCGCCAATCCCGAGTGGCAGCACGTCTCGTTCTGCCAGATCGCCGCGCCGCTGACGCGGGAGGGCGACGCCTGGCTGGGGCGCAACACGGTGGCGATTCAGCCCGGCAAGCTCGACCGTTCGCCCACCGGTACCGGCTGTTCGGCGCGTATGGCGCTGCTGCATGCTCAGGGCAAGCTCGGGCTGAACGAGACCTTCATCGGGGAATCGATCATCGATTCGCGCTTTTATTGCAAGCTCGATGGCACGACTCGCGTTGGCGGCAAGGAGGCGGTGACGCCGCTGATCCGCGGACGCGCGTTTATCACCGGCACCCATCAGCACACCCTCGACCCTCACGACCCGTGGCCCGCCGGCTATCGTCTCGCCGACACCTGGCCGTGTATCGGCCGCTGAAGGCTGCGTCGCTGATCGATCAGGAGGTTGCGGGATCGGGCTGATGGTCGGGCTTGATCTGCGGGCGTTCGGCCATGATGCGACCCAGACGCTCCAGCGTCAGCTCGAGGCGCTCGACCAGTCCTTCCAGCAATACGCGGCGGTCGGCGGGCACGTTGCCGTGGGCGGCGATGGCTTCGTTCAGGCGCTGGCCTGCCTCGCGAATGCCCTGAGGCTGGCGGCCGTTGGCGCTCTCCTCGAAGCCGCTGGCCAGGGCGCGGAGTAGCTGGCGATGCGCCCGTCGAATCAGCGGGTGCGGGGCGTCGTCGAGGCGGTCACGCAGGCGCAGCGTCGCAGTGCCCAGATCCAGCCCGGTCAGCCCCAGAATGAACAGATGGCGCTGATCCTCCGGCAGCATGTCGTCGTGTTGCGCCAGTTGCAGGATGCGATCGGCCATGTGTCCGCTGAAGCGGGTTTCGGCGTCGCGTATCGACCGCCGCCGCAAGTGATGGATGTCTCTCGAAATGGCATTGATCAGGCGGCGCCGACGCAGGCGCGTGCCGAGCCCTGGTAGCAGCCGGAAGCCCATCACTACGCAGGTTAGGCCGATGATCACCGCGACGGCGCGATTGGCGAAGCTGTCGAAGGAGAAATCCATGTTGTTGCCGGGCATGGTCAGCAGGATATTGAAGATCGTGAAGGCTAGGCAGTAACCCATCGTCGCCGGATTGGTCGCCCCCAGTAGCCCCAGGAACAGCGGCGTGCCGAACAGCATGGCCAGCATCGGGAAACCATGGGCTTGTGACAGCAATACATGGCCGAACAGAAAGGCGCTGGGAATGGCCGCAAGCATGCCCTTGTAGAACATCATGGTGATCGCCACCGGGTTGTCGCGGCTGGCAAAGAACGACGAGAACAGCGTGCCCAGTAGCATGGCGACCATGGCGCTGTTCCAGGCGGTGAGAATCCAGGAGGTGGCCAGCGTGCCGAACACCAACCCGGAACGGATGGCGTTGATACCGGCGGCAAGGTGATCGCGATGCCAGGCCAGCGAGGCCGAACGCAACTTGTGGGTGCCGGGCGAGGCGATCGCCTCGCGGGCGTCGAGCATCACCATGGCGTGGCCGATCGACTCGCGCAGGCCCAGACGCGCGCGCCGATCCAGCGGAGCCATGCCTTCTTCGTCGCTCTCGTGGACCAGATGACGCAGGTCCTGAAGTTCCTGACGCGCCTGGGGAACGCCCTTGACGTGTTCCGCCTCGCGAAACCCCTGGGCGACCTGAAGCGCTATCTCGAGACTCCGATTGTCCAGTTTGTCGGCGTGATCGTGCAGCATCTGATGCAGCGCCTGCAGATTGGCCAGAAAACGCAGCGTGCGTCGGGTCAGCACGTGAGTGGCGCGGATGCGGCCCGGCCCCTCCGGCCCTTCGAAGCGTGCTGCCTGGCTATCCGTTTCCAGTACTGTCAGCGGGCCCAGGCTACCCCGCAGCGCCTTTTGCATGGCGGGAATGTCGTCGCTGGCTTCGAGTCGCAGGGCGGCATTCTCGAATGCTTCGTTGATGACCGTGTCGGCCTGGTCGGAAAGATGCTTGCCGACCCGAGAGGGCCACAGCAGCGAACTGACCAGGGTGGCGCAGATGGCGCCCAGCCCCAGTTCCGACAGTCGCGCCACCGCGATATCGAAGATTCCTCCCGGGGTGCTGCCGTTGGAGATCACCACGATCAGCATGGCGGTGACCGCAGCCATCAGGCAGCCGTAGGTGTAGTTGTTGCGCCACAGCGAGCCGACGTAGGTACACAGCATGATCCACAGCGTCAGCGTGATCAGCGCCGGCACTCGCGCCTGGGCGAAGAGCGCCATGATGAGGATACCCGCCGTCGCGCCGATCAGCGTGCCGCTGATCTGGCAGATGCCTTTCTCGATGACCATGCCGCTCATCGGCCGGATCTGCAGGAAGGCGGCCGAGATCAATGCCCAGTAAGGGCGGTCGAGGTTGAACCACAGCGCCAGATAGAGCGCGATCATCATCGCCAGGGTGGTCTTGATGGCGAACTTGACCGCCGAGGTCTCGGGCATCAGGTAGGTCTTGACGAGCGGTGACATGGCGTTCACCGCGCGTCGGCGGCGGTGTCTCCGGCCGGACCTTCGTCAGGCCGCTGGGCCTGCTGGGTGGGGCGTCGATCGGCAGGAACATTGGCAGGCGTGGCCGTGCTCACCGGCGTCGAGACGCGGTCGTCGGCGTGATCACCGTCCGCCTTTTCGACCCGTACCGTGGCCGTCATACCGGAACTGAGCAGCGTCTCGTCGGGAATGTGGTCCAGGGTGATGCGCACCGGGATACGCTGGGCCAGCCGTACCCAGTTGAAAGTGGGCTGTACCTGCGGCAGCTGCTGGTTGTTGAGAGTGGTATTGGCGTCCGCGATGCCGCGGCCGATACCGGCGACGTGCCCGCGCAAATGGGTATCGCCATTCATCAGAGTGACCGCGACCGGATCGCCGACCCGGATCGACGGCATCTTGGTCTCTTCGAAATAACCCATGACGTAGTAGGAGTTCGACTGCACCAGCGCCATGACCGGGGTGCCGCGAGTCACGTAGTTGCCCGCGGCGAGTTGCAGATTGAGCACATGACCGCTGACCGGCGCCACGACCTGGGTGCGCTCCAGGTCGAGCTTGGCGCTGGCCAGATCGGCCTGGGCCTGCTTGAGATTGGCAGCGGCGACCCGGCTGTTGATCTGGGCGATCTGGCGATCTTCGGCGCTGATCGAACGGCTGCTCAACTGACTGCGGCGCTGGGCTTCGGTCTGACGCAGCTTCAAGGTGGCTTCACGGTTCTCCACCGTCGCCTGCGCCTGTTCCAGAGCCGCCTGATAGCGTGCAGGGTCGATCTCGAACAGGGTGTCGCCCTTGGCGACGAGGCCGGTGTCGTTGACGTTCAAGGTGCGTACCCATCCGGAAACGTCCGGGGCGATGGTCACGACTTCCGCACGTACGCGCGCATCTCGCGTCCATGGCGTGAAGAGGTAGTAGTTCCACAGCCAGAAACCGGCGGCCACGGCGATCGCGACGACGACGAGGGTCAGGAGGACACGTAGCGAATTGCGCATCAAGTACTCTCGAGCAGGACGGAAAACAGAAAGGTAATGCCGGCAGTGAACAGCACGAACAGCGAAACGTCGAACCAGGCCTCATACCACAGCGCGCGCTGACCGATCATCCAGTGCAGCAGCGAGCGCACGGCGATGGTGGCGATGAATCCGATCATCGCGTAGAGCAGCAATGGGCTGATGAAGATTCCGCCCACGGCGATTTCCTGTAGACCCATACGTATCCCGTTGGTAGTGGCGGCGTGGGACGGACGGTAATGTTAGCACGCTATTTAAATAGGGTCACAACCGCCGCCATCGTTGTTGTGATGCTGGTCGCATTGGTCTTGATCGCGGCCGTAGCCGTAGCCGTAGCCGTGACCCGTAACCTTGATTCGTAGTCTAACTGGAAACCGCCGCTTCGGGGACGATGTGGATCTCCGAGACAGCGACCTCATGCCGGGCAGGCTTGCCTGGCTCGTCTGGCTCGGCACAGCGATATCAGGCATTGTCATCCTCGACCAGTACGCGTGAAAACTTGACGATCTCGTCGCGCCGGTCGGCCCAGCCCAGGTGCTGCCAGAAACGGTGAGCTTCGTGATTATCCGCCAGCGTGTCGAGATGCACTTTCTCGATCCCCGCGTCCAGCAGCGCCGCCAGGCAGCGCTCGACCATCTTCCGGGCGAGCCCGAGGTGACGGTAGTCCGGGTCGACCATGACGTGTTGCAGATAGCCGCGTCGGCCATCGTGACCGGCCATGGCGCAGCCGACGATACCTGTTCCCTCGGCTGAACGCGCCACGAAGCTCAATCCGGGGTTGCGCTCGAGATAGCGCTGCGTGGCCGCATAGCCATCGGCGGTTCTGAGCACCACACCCGGGGTGCGCAGCATCATGGCGGCGAAATCCGCGTGATCGTCGGGGGTCATGGGCTGGATGTCGGGCATCGATTGATGGTTCATGGGGCAGCACTCGATTGGCGGTGACGTCGGAAACGGATGTTGATGACGGCGAGCCCGGCAATGACCATGGCGCCCCCCGCGAGCTTGTTGAAGCCCAGCGGGTCGCCCAGCAGCCAGACCCCGAGAATGACGGCGAAGACCGGCATCAGCAGGGTCAACGGTACTACTCGGCTGACGGGGTGTTTCTGTAGTAGCCAGTACCATAGCCCGTAGGCGGCGATCGACGACATCACCGCGGTGTAGACCACGGCACCCCAGCCGGCCCAGCCAGCCTGCTGGATCGCCTGCCACTGATGATCCTCGAATAGCCAGCTACCCAGCGCGACCAGCGGGATCGCGAACAGCGAGATCCAGCCGGTCAGGGTCAGCGGTGCGATCGGCGGGGCGAGCTTGATGATCATGGTCGAGACCGCCCAGAAAAACGCGCTGGCGAGCAGCAGGGCGGTGGATGCCGGCGGCGGCAGCGAAGGGCCGCCGGCCAGCACCACGACACCGCCGAATGCCAGGATCAATCCGACGATCCGCCGCGAGCCGAGTTTCTCCTTGAGGAATATCGCCGCCAGCAGCGTCGCGAACGGTGTGCCCATCTGTACCAGCAGGGCGCCGGTACCGGCTTCCGATCGCTGCAGGCCCAGAAACAGCAGCGGGAAGTGCAACCCGCCGAAGGTCACGGCCAATACCAGAATCCAGGGAAGCTGCCGACGTGAAATGCGTGTGAACGGCACCACCAGCACGGCGACCAGCATGAAGCGAAGAACCGTTACCAGCAGGGGTGGCAGATCCTCGATCCCGACCTTGATCACGATGATATTGAAAGCCCAGATGGCGATGATGCCGAGGCCGATCAGTAGATGCTTGAGAGGCACGCGCGATACTCGTCTTTAAGGGCGTCGTTTAAAAGCGTCTGTTACGTTCGAAGATATCGTTCAAGAGCGCTACCGCATGGCGCTGATGAGACATTGTCCCAGCGCCTCGGACGAGAGCAAGGTTATTTTGAGCTGGCGTGCCGATCGTCGCTCCGAGAGAGGGCGAATCCCTGCTATTGGCGCGGCATCTCGGCATCCCTTACTGGAGATGAATGCGCTACCATGCGCCAGAATGCCTCCACAACTCATCCGGCAGGTGTCATGGCGACGATAAAACCGTTGGCGAAAATGATGATCCAGGGCGCGTTGCTGGTGTCGGTATTGCTGACGATACCGGCTTGGGGAGAGACGTCGCCACGCCATGAGCTGACTGTCGATAGCGGCCAGCGTGAACATAGCCTTCAGGTCGAGATTGCGAGAACGCCAGCAGAGCGCGCGAAAGGACTGATGGAGCGGCAAGCGTTGCCTGCCGAGGCGGGGATGTTGTTTGTCTACGCTAGCGAACAGTCGGGAGCCAACGCGTACTGGATGTACAAGACCCGAATCCCGCTGGATATCGCTTTCATCGACAGCGGGGGCGTGATCCGTTCGCTCAAGACGATGTCGCCCTGTCATGCCGAGCAGTCCAGCCGATGTCCCGTCTATCCGGCGGGCGCGCCATTCCGCGCGGCGCTGGAGACCAATGCCGGATACTTTGCCGCGCGCGGCATCGGCGTGGGCGATCGCATCGAACTGGCGCCGTGGCTGGATTCGCCCTGAAACGCATTCGTTTCCTGCATGAGACATGCCGATAACGGACTGCTAATTCGACGCGCTAATTCGACGCGCGAGTCCGACGCGCGAGCGCGCTGTCTTTCGCGGACGGTGTCTCGAGAGCGGTAGCTGCAGGCCGACCGGTGCTGCCATTTCAGCGATAGAGCGATGGATATGCCGTTCGCAAAGGTTTTGCCAGCTCAGAACACGCTATATGATGTCGCGCCGTCGGGTTAAGCTAGTTCGCGATACGTATGTTGCAATAGATAAGTCCACGGGCAGGGTGCGATGTCGATCACGCCTTTGAGGCACGCCGCTCAGCCTGTCGTCTTCGCGGTCGGAAAAGCCGATCAACACAATAAACGGGAAAAATTCGAGGTATGCGCATGAAACGCCACGCATTAACCGCAGCCATCTTCTCCACGGCTCTGATGGGGGTCGCATCGGTCTCGACGCCCGCCATGGCGCAGGATCAGCAGTACATCACGATCGGTACCGGCGGTCAGACCGGCGTCTACTACGTCGTCGGCCAGTCAGTCTGCCGGATGGTCAACCGCAGTGCCGAAGAGAGCGGCATCCGCTGTAACGCGCCGTCGACCGGCGGCTCCGTTGCCAATATCAACGGGATCAAGTCCGGCGAACTGAACATGGGCGTCGCCCAGTCGGACGTCCAGTTCAACGCGTATGAAGGCAAAGCGCAGTTCGACCAGCCGATGGAAAATCTGCGTTCGGTCTTCTCGCTGCACGGTGAGCCGCTCACCATCCTGGCGCGTGAAGATGCCAACATTCATTCCGTACAGGACCTGAAGGGCAAGCGCGTCAATATCGGCAACCCGGGTTCCGGCCAGCGCGCCACCATGGAAGTGCTGATGGACGCCGAGGGCTGGGACACCAGCGTGTTCTCGCTGGCTTCCGAACTGGGTGCGGCCGAGATGGCCTCGGCACTAGCCGACAACAACATCGATGCGATGGCCTACGTGGTCGGTCACCCCAACGGTGCGATCCAGGAAGCAACCACTACCGTTCCTTCCAATCTGGTGCCGCTGAACGACGATGTGGTCAAAGGGCTGGTCGACAAGTTCCCCTACTACAGCATGGCCACCATTCCCGGCGGCATGTACGAGGGTAACCCGGATGACGTCGAGACCTTCGGTGTCCGCGCCACCTTCGTCACGTCTGCCGACGTCGACGACGAAATCGTCTATCAGACCGTCAAGGCCGTGTTCGACAACTTCGATCGCTTCAAGCGTCTGCACCCCGCCTTCGCCAACATGAAGCCGGAAGACATGATCAGCCAGGGTCTTTCTGCACCGCTGCATGAAGGTGCCAAGCGCTACTACAAAGAGCAGGGCTGGCTGTAAAGGAAAAGGGCAGGCTGTAATCGCCCACAGCGCCATTCTTCCAAGATGGCGTTGACACTCTGACGCGGTGGTTGGTGACAACCGCCGCGTCCTTAGATCGAGTCCCCGCGACGCCTGGCGTCGCATCGAATCAAGCGCGAAATGATGTCGTCTCGATGTCCTTTCGCCTACCGGCTGCCAAGGGAGCGCTGAGTCATTCTCCGAGCGAGATGAAGCGCAAGGCGCACGGAACGCAGAAGGTGAGACATAACTTGGGGTTAGGTGAGCCTTCGAGTACCGCGCACAAATTCGCCGGGAGCGAATTTGAACGGCCGTAGGCCGGCCTTCGGTGACCGCCAGGGATGGCGGTCATAGCGTAGCGATTCGCTCGCGCAGGCAATTATTCAGTGTTTCCTCAAGTCAGGATCTGCTCATGACGGACAACAAAACTTCTGGCCCTGATCAGGCCAAGCTGGACGAACTGGCTGCGACCGATACCGGGGGGCGCAAGCTGACCGGGATGCCGAATCGCCTGTTGCTGGGCATAGCGGCGCTGTGGTCACTGTTTCAGCTCTGGATCGCCTCGCCGCTACCCTTCATGGTCGGGTTCGGTGTCTTCAGCGCCACCGAGGCGCGTTCCATCCACCTCGCATTCGCGGTCTTTCTTGCCTTCATGGCCTATCCGGCGTTCAAGCGCTCTCCGCGCGAACGCATGCCGATCCTCGACTGGGTCATGGCGATCGTGGCGGCGTTCTGCGCCTCCTATCTCTACTTTTTCTACGCGCAGCTGTCACAGCGTCCCGGTGCCCCGATCCTGCAGGATGTGATCGTCGGCGTCATCGGCATTGTGCTGCTGCTCGAAGCGACGCGCCGCGCGCTCGGCCCGCCGCTGATGATCATTGCGCTGATCTTTCTGGTCTACTCGCTGGCCGGGCCTTACATGCCGGGCATTCTGGCCCACCGCGGCGTGAGCTTTTCGGGTCTGGTCAACCACCAGTGGCTGACCACGCAAGGCGTGTTCGGGATCGCGCTGGGGGTCTCCACCAGTTTCGTGTTCCTGTTCGTGCTGTTCGGCGCGCTGCTCGACAAGGCGGGTGCCGGCAACTACTTCATCAAGGTGGCGTTCTCGCTGCTGGGCCACTATCGCGGCGGTCCGGCCAAGGCGGCGGTTGTCGCCTCCGGCCTCACCGGCCTGATTTCCGGCTCTTCGATTGCCAATACCGTGACCACCGGTACCTTCACCATTCCGATGATGAAGCGTGTCGGTTTCAGTGCCACCAAGGCCGGCGCGGTCGAGGTTTCCTCCTCCGTCAACGGTCAGATCATGCCGCCCGTCATGGGGGCCGCGGCGTTTCTGATGGTCGAGTATGTGGGCATCTCCTATCTCGAGGTGATCAAGCATGCCTTTCTGCCGGCGGTGATCTCCTATATCGCGCTGCTCTACATCGTTCATCTCGAAGCGATGAAGGCGGGCATGCAGGGGCTGCCCAGCGGCAACCCGCAGCGTCCGTGGCTCAACAAGATTATTGGGTTTCTGACCGGTCTGGTCGGATTGATGCTGATGTCCGTCATCGTCTATTACGGCCTCGGCTGGCTCAAGCCCGCGCTGGGCGAGAGCGCGCCTTGGGTCATCGCGCTTTTGCTTGCCGCCGTCTATGTGGGGCTGATCAAGCTGGGTTCGAACTATCCCCCGCTGGAAATCGATGACCCCAATTCTGAAATCACCACGCTGCCGCGCACCAAACCCACCGTGATGGTGGGGCTGCACTATATCCTGCCGGTCGTGGTGCTGGTGTGGTGTCTGATGGTGGAGCGTCTGTCGCCGGGGCTTTCGGCTTTCTGGGCCACCGCCTTCATGATCTTCATCATCCTGACCCAGCGCCCGGTCGACGCGTTATTCCGGGGCAAAAGCGATCTGGTCAACGACATCAAGCGCGGCGGCATGGACCTCTGGGACGGTCTGATCGATGGCGCCCGCAACATGATCGGCATCGGTATTGCCACGGCGACCGCCGGCATCATCGTCGGCGCCGTTGCCCAGACCGGGGTTGGCCTGGTGCTGGCGGACCTGGTCGAGACACTATCGATGGGCAACCTGCTGCTGATGCTGCTGCTCACCGGGGTTCTGAGCCTGATCCTGGGCATGGGTCTGCCGACCACCGCCAACTACATCGTGGTTTCCGCGCTGCTGGCGCCGGTCATCGTTCAGTTGGGCGAGCAAAATGGCCTGATCGTACCGCTGATCGCCGTTCACATGTTCGTGTTCTACTTCGGCATCATGGCAGACGTGACGCCGCCGGTAGGACTCGCCTCGTTCGCCGCGGCGGCGATCTCCGGCGCGGATCCGATCCGGACCGGGTTCCAGGCGTTCTACTACAGCCTGAGAACGGCGGCGCTGCCGTTCCTGTTCATCTTCAATACCGATCTGTTGCTGATCAATGTCGATTGGCTGCACGGCGTCATCATCTTCATCGTGGCCACGGCGGCTATGCTGATTTTCGCGGCGGCAACGCAAGGATTCATGCTGGTCAAGAGTCGCTGGTACGAGAGCCTGCTGCTGCTGCTGATCGCCTTCTCGCTGTTCCGCCCCGGCTTCTGGATGGACATGATCGATGCGCCCTACGAAGAGGTGCCGCCGGCGCAGTTCGAACAGGCCCTGGGTGAGATCGGCCCCGACGGTCATCTGATGACGCGTATCGACGGTCTCGACGCCTACGGTTCGCCCACCAGTTTCGTGATCCAGGTGCCGGCGACCGAGGGCGATACCGGGGCCGAGCGGCTCTCGAGCCTGGGCCTGCATCTGATGCAGGAAGACGGCAAGACGCTGGTCGACATGACCGATTTCGATAGCCAGGCGGAAAAGCTCGGTTTCGATTTCGATCAGCAGATCGTATCGGTGCGTATCCCCACGTCTCAGATGCCGAAAGAGTTGATGTGGATCCCGGGTCTGTTGCTGTTCGGGCTGGTCGTCCTGCTCCAGCGGCGTCGACGTGAACCCAAAGCGAACAAGCCGGAACGCGTCGCGACCGCCTGACGCGGGATCGCGGGCGTGGCAACATGACGGTCGTCTCTCCGGAGACGGCCGTTTTTGTATTCGATTCGATCGCGCCAATGTCGTTGCGCCGCTTGATCGTCAGCATGAACGAGGTGACCGTGAGCTTTCCCGACGCATCCATCGACTATCGCCAGAACCCGGAGTGCTACCGTATCGGCCATGGGGAACGCGGCGTGTTTCACGTCCATCCCTACAAGGACGAGCTGCTTCCGCTGTGGGCGATTCGTAACGAGGCCGATGCCAGACAGGCCGTTGCCGACATCCATGAACGCTACCGCGACTATCGTCAGCAGGGCGATTTCGTCGGCATGGACATGGCGCGCAAGTATCTCCAGATGGGTTACACCCGCGCGCGGCGCTATGCGCGCTATCCCGGTGGGCGCAAGAAGGATGCCGAGGGTCGCCTGCGGCAACCGAGCAACGCCGACGCCGAGAAGGCACGCATTGCCGAGCACTATCGTGAGATGCTGGACCAGGTACGCGACGACCAAGCCTACCAGCGGGCCAAGCGTGACTATCAGCGTCGGCTGAGATCCGCCAAGCGCTGATTCCCGCGGATTCGCGTCATCACTTTTCGCAAGGAGTCTTTCGTGCCAACCCTCGCTGCCATTCATCGTTATCCGATCAAGTCCACGGCGGGCTCATCGTTGCAACGTGCTCGAGTCGAGGAAGAGGGCCTGGTCGGCGATCGCCGGTTCATGGTGGTCAAGCCCGACGGCACTTTCCTGACGGCGCGGACGCATCCCGGGCTCCAGCTCGTGCGCGCACAGTTCGATGGCGAACGCCTCACCGTGACTCACGGCAGGCTGCCGCCGGTGGACGTGGCGCGCCAGGAGTTTTCGGGTCAGCCGTTCGAGACTCAGGTCTGGGCCGACCCCTTCACGGCAACCACGACCCATGACTCGCTCGACGCGTGGTTCAGCGAGGCTGCCGGCGAACCCGCGCGGCTGCTGTGGCTGGGCGAGCGATCGTCGCGCTACCGGGAGTCGATCGGTGTCCGGGTAAGCTTCGCCGACGGCTACCCGCTGCTGCTGATCTCCGAGGCCTCGCTGGAGGATCTCAACGCGCGTACCGATGGCACTCACGTGATGGCGCAGTTTCGGCCCAATCTCGTCGCCACCGGCACCGAGCCCTACGCCGAGGATGGCTGGAAACGCATTCGTATCGGCGACGTCACGTTTCGGATCGATGCGCCCTGCGCACGCTGCGCCATGGTGACGGTCGATCCGGCGCGCGGTGAAAAGCGGGTCGACAAGGAGCCGCTCAAGACCTTGGCAGGCTATCGCCGGGGCGAGAAGGGCAAGGTCTATTTCGGTCAGAATCTCGTCGCGGAAAACAGCGGTGAGATCGGCGTCAACGCCCCGATCGAGGTGCTGGAAACCACCGGTTGACATGAACCCGGCATGAACGCCATCGGCAAATGGCGTTCATGCCTGCAAGCGTCACGAGTGATTGAAATCGATTCATCTTCACGCAAGGTTGTCGCGCCTTCTGTTACATTAGTTTTTATTAAATTTTTGATGTGTCCCGCCTTCGTTTTTATTTCATGAAGCCCGCTGTCATGCCGGGTTCATCTATACCTCCGTCCCTGCTCCGGAAGCCCCATTTTACGTTTTGGGACAGTCGGCACTCGCCGTTTGGCTGCTATCCGATGTCAGTGGGTCTCTTCTGTCACGTTTTTCCGAATCAACATTCCATCACCTAGCCTTACGAAATTTGCCGTCTGCAAAGCGGATTCTGCTTGCCCGATCCAGCCTCCTCGCCGTACCACTGAAAGCGAAGCCTGCGCCTTTCGTCTCATGCCGATTCGTCTCCTTCGATTTGAACCTTCGGCTCGTAGTTATCGATAGGGCAGGTGATTTCATCAGAACCTTGTGTTGAGGCCGACTGATATCGAAACCGACCGACGTTCCCGGTTGCTCACGGACAAGGCTCTTCGATCGTCACCATACGGGAGTGCTGGACATGCAATTCTTCGACCGACTGTTACTCGAAAACCGGGCCTGGGCCGACGACATGAAGGCTTCCGATCCGGAGGTCTTCCAGCGGCTTCATCAGGGGCAATCGCCTGCCGCGTTATGGATTGGTTGCTGCGACAGTCGAGTACCGGCGGAGCAGATCTGCAACGCCAAACCCGGCGAACTCTTCATCCATCGCAATATCGCCAATCTGGTGCATGAAGACGACGCCAACGTCTCGAGCGTGCTCGAGTACGCGATCAACGCGCTCAAGGTGGATCACATCATCGTCTGTGGCCATCGCGGCTGCGGCGGCATTCAGGCGGCAGTCAGCGGTGGCGATGCCCTGCAGGCACTGCCCTACGTCGAAAGGCATCTCGGGCAGGTCAAACGGCTGGTCGCCGAGCATCACGTGGCGCTCGAGCAGTTCTCGCAGCTCAGCCAGAAGGTCGACCACGTGGTCGAGCTCAACGTGATCGCTCAGGTCGAACGGCTCGCCGAGATGCGTCTGGTCACCGATAGCTGGCAGGCCCGTCGGGCGCCGAGCCTGCACGGCTGGGTCTACGACCTCGCGAGCGGGCATCTGGATGAAGTCTGTCGTCGTGAGGTCGAAGGGAGCGGGTCCGAAAGCGCCGAGCCCGACTGGCAGCGCGCCGCGGCCGGATAGAACAACGCCTTTTACGCTGTGACTCATGGATTCGAGGACACGACGATGACGACATCAAGACAGACTGCATCAAGACAGACGGTATCTACACAGACGGTATCTACACAGACGGCGCCCATAACGTCGACGACATCGACACCTCACGACAACTCCGGCACCTTGTCCTTGCGACATCTCTCCCGGGATATCCCGGCGGGAATCGTCGTCTTCCTGGTTGCGATTCCACTCTGTCTGGGAATTGCACTGGCGTCCGGTGCACCGCCTATCGCAGGGCTCGTCGCCGGCATGATCGGCGGGCTGGTGGTGACGATGTTCAGTGGCTCCGCGCTCAGCGTCAGCGGCCCGGCCGCGGGGCTGACGGTGATCGTGCTGGACGCGATCGAGCAGCTCGGCAGCTTCGCCGCGTTCCTGATAGCCGTGATTCTGGCCGGCGTACTGCAACTGCTGATGGGCGTGTTCAAGCTGGGGCGAATCGGTGCCTTCGTGCCGACTTCGGTGATCAAGGGCATGCTGGCAGGGATCGGCCTGATCCTGGTGCTGGGGCAGTTCCCGATGGCGCTGGGTCACCCGCTGGATGACATGCCGGCGATTACCGACCCGGTGGCGCTGTTCAGTGATATCTCGCCACTGGCGACCGTGATCGCGCTGTTCAGTCTCGGTCTGCTGGTGCTGTGGGAGCAGCCGATCATCAAACGCCACCGCGCGCTGGCGCTGATTCCGGGCCCTCTGCTGGTGGTGCTCGGCAGTATCGCCATCGATCGCCTGGTCGGCGGTGCGATGCCTGGCTGGGCGCTGAGTGCCGGGCACCATATCGACCTGGGCGGGCTATCCGGGCCGACGGAACTGATCGGGCAGATGACTCACCCCGACCTTGGCGCTCTGGCCAATCCGGCGGTCTACACCGTCGCCATCACCATCGCCATCATTGCCAGTCTCGAAACCCTGCTGAGTCTGGAGGCGATCGACAAGCTCGATCCGCTCAAGCGTCACTCGCCGCCCCACCGTGAACTCAAGGCCCAGGGTGTCGGCAACATGGTCTGCGGGCTGGTCGGCGCGCTGCCGGTCACCGCGGTGATCGTGCGCAGCTCCGCCAATGCCAATGCCGGTGGTCGTACCCGGCTGTCGAGTGTGATACACGGCAGCCTGCTGCTGGTGAGCGTGGCGTTCCTGGCGATGTGGCTGGAGCTGATTCCCTTGGCGACCCTGGCGGCGATCCTGCTGCATACCGGCTACAAGCTGGCCAGACCGGCGCTGTTTCTCGATCAATACCGTGAAGGCATGCGTCGCTTCATCCCGTTCACCGTGACGGTGATCACGATTCTTGCCACCGATCTGCTGATGGGCGTGCTGGTGGGGCTGGTCTGCAGTCTCTACTTCCTGCTGCAATCGGGTTACCGCTCGGCCATTACTTGCACCCGGCGCGGCGATCACATGCTGCTCAAGTTCCAGCAGGACGTCTCGTTTCTCAATCGCGAGGAAATGCGCCAGTGTCTCGACGCCGTGCCAGATAACGGGGAGCTGATCATCGATGCCATCGGTGCCAACTACATCGATCCGGATATTCGCGAAGACATCGACCGCTTCGTCGAGAACGCCGCGGCCCGGGGGATCGTGGTCGAACTTCGCGACGTCGAAGGGACCAGCGGCACGTTCGGCGATGTCGAAGCCGTCCCCGCGAGTGCCCGCACCGTCTGAAACGGGCCTGAAGAGGGCCTATTAAGAGGGCCTATAAGAGGACCCTTGAGATAAGCCGCCTGCCAACCGCCCGCCTTCCCACGGGACGCGGTGGTTGGCATTGCCGGGTATCAGGGTGCTTCAGGCCAGCGATTTGCGCAGATAGACCCGCTTGAGGCCGAACTCTTCGGCGCGATGAGTTTCCACGTAGCCGTGGCGTCGGTAGATCGCCAGATTCTCGTGCATCAGCTCCTGGGTATAGAGCGTGATGCTGTCGAATTCGAGTTGGCGCGCCCGCGCCTCCGCGACCTGCATCAGTACCTTGCCGAATCCACGTCCCTGAGCGCTGGGAGCGACGGCGACGTTATCCAGCAGCAGCGTATCGGTCTGGGGAATCAACACCAGAAGACCCACCGGCTCACCGCCATTTCCCGCATCGACGCTCTCTTCACCGTCCGCGTTATCGAATAGCAGGCTGACGTGGCCGGCATCGATATGGCGTGCATAGCGGTGGTCATCGATGTCCCGCATCGGCCCGGGGATCTTGCCGATGCGATCGACGTAATGGCCGTAGGCCGCTTTGACCAGAGCCTCGATGGCCGGCAGGTCCGATAATCTGGCTTCGCGCAGAATGCTCACCGGCGAGTCTCGGAAAAACGGGTATCACAGTCGTCCGCGCCCAGCTGGGTCACTTCGCGGGGCGCGCCCTGATCGTCCAGCAGAACCTGGCCAATGCCGGCCCGATTCCACAGCCGCTCGCCTTTCGAGGCGTGCTCGGGGTCATAGGGTGCCACGGCCATGCGGCGCCGCTTGGTGAGCCAGTTCAGCGGCGACCAGGGCGCATAGAGCCAACGATTGAGGCGATCGAACCAGTCGAGCAAGGTCTCGGGGAAGGTGTTTTTGAGGCCGCTGCTGGTGATCTGCCACATGCGGGGGCCGGCCTCCTGCGTGAGCGAATCGCCGTGTTGCGCGGTGCTCGAATTCTCGCCTAACCCCAAGTTATGTCTCCAATTCTGCGCTCCGCGCGCCTTGCGCTTCCTCTCACTCGGTTGGCCGGCCAAGGCTTCAGATGGCCGCTGGCGGATGGTGATGGCGTAGACGAAGGAGTAGTGGACGTCGCCGGAGAGAATCACGTAGCGCTGCGGCGTGCGGCTGTGACGCAGAATATTGAGCATGGTATGCGCCGCGCCGGGGTGCGCCATCCAGTTCTCCGCGTCGACCAGCAGCGGCTTGCCGAACCAGGTGAAAACACGCTGAATGCCTTCGATCAGCTTGACCCCGAACACCGGCGCCGGGGAGACGATGATCACCGACGGCTCGCCGAGCAGCTGCTGCTGGAATTCGCTCAGCGCTTCCCAATCCATCAGCCCCGAGGGGTGATGCAGGCGGCGTTCGCTGCGCCAGCGCCGGGTACGCGTATCCAGCACCACCAGCCGAGGCGTCGAGTCGATCGTGTAGCCCCAGCCGGTAAACCGGAGCAGCTGCGTCACGAGCTGATTCTGGCTCTCGCAGTCGAGCTGGCCGCTGGCGCTGGCCGAGTCGATCCACGCACGGCTGGCGGCCAACGGCTCGGCCAGACCGTCAGGATCGTTGCCCCATCCCTGACACAGCAGGTAGGCGATGAGCGCGTTACCCACGATCCGGCGCGAGAAGGGGTGCTCGTAGACCGCGGCCTCCCAGGCGGCGGACAGATTCCAGTCGTCGGTGACATCGTGATCGTCGAAGATCATCAGTGTAGGTAGGTGGGCGAGCAGGCGTGCCACGCTCGGCAGCTCGGCCACGAAAGCATCGATATGCTGCTGTTCGCCGCGATAACGGTCCAGCTCCTCGGCGGCGAGCTCAGGAATCTCCACCTCGATCAGCCGCCATGGCGTCGGCGACCAGACCAGCAGGTACATCGCCAGCAGCTCGGCGAAGGTGATCAGGTGATTTTCCGCGCTGGCCGTGGTGAAGATCGGCTTGCGCACGCCACCGAAGAACTTCTCGCGCAGGGCCTCGGTGGATCGAATGGCGGGCAGCAGGTCATCGCGGTGGTAGTAGGTCTCGTCTCTGGCATACAGCTCGCTGCCGCTGGCGATGTCCGTACCTTCCAGGCACTCGTCGTGGAGCCCCAGGCGGGCGATCAGCGAGTGGATGGCGGCCAGCATCGGGCCGGCAACATCATCGGCGTAGATCTGATCGCCGGTCATCAGCAGCGCTGCAGGCCGGGCGGCGCTGTCTTGATGGCGCTCGCTCAGCCAGCGATCGGCGCGCGCCAGGCCATCCTGACTGGGATGGTGAGGCTTGCGACAGGAACCATGCAGCAAATTGTCGTAGCGCGAACGCAACACCAGCGTCGGCAGCGGCTCACCGTCGTAGCACAGCGACGCGCCCCAGTCGCGCATCGAGCGCCAGCCGGCGCCTTCCCCTTCCGCATTCACACGATAGGCGAGGTCGTAGGAAATCACGGCATCCAGAGGCAGGGGATCGTCCAGCTGCAGATCGATCAGATGAAGGTGCGCGTGGGTACCGACCGCCAACCGGGACGTCGCCGCTTCCAGATCATGGGTTCGGTCGCCTGCGTCAGAGCTGAGCGTCAATTGAAGTTCGAGGGCGCGTGAGGCAGCCAACCACAACACCAATCGACGGGGGGCGGCGCGGCGGAGCAGGGGGCCGGCCAGAATGTCGGGGAGATCGTCTGACAAGTCGTCATTCCTGAAAGCGTCGATGGGCTAAGCATACTTCAGCCGCTATACAGCGACCATGTAGAGCGCGTTCGAGAGACGATGCAAGATGTCACGCCGTCAGGCCGACTTTCAGCGCCGCCGCTTGAGCGTTCTGTCGATCACGTCCAGCCCCGGGGTGTACTCACCGCGTGCCGCCTGCATCGCTCTCGCCAATGCCTGCTCGGCGACCCGATCGTGATCCTGCGGCAGTGAGTTGACCTTGCAGGGCAGGAAATCGAGCAGCCGGTCATCGCCGAAAGTGGCCAGTCGCAGCGTATCCGGGGGGGCGCCGCGCTCGAGCAGGACGTCGAGCAGGCCGTCCATCAGCGTGTAGGACGCGGTGACGATGGCATCCGGCAGACCGCCGTCGTTCAGCAGGCTGCGCATCAGTCGTGCCCCGCTATCGCGGTCATAACGCTCGCCGCTGAGACAGCGCGGCTGGCAGTCCGGCTCGTCACGCAGAGCGTCCAGGAAGCCCTGTCGGCGCTCGGCGCTGATCGACAGATCCGGTACCGCGTCCAGCCACACCACGTCCGAAACGTCATCGGCCAGCAGCGAACGGGTCAACATCTCGCCGGCGGCACGGCCGTTGGTGACGATATTGACGAACCGCTCAGGGTCCAGCGGACGGTCGATGGCGATGACCGGCAGCCCTTGCGCCATCAGTTCGACGTAGAACGGATCCTCCGGGCTCAGGCTGCTGGCAACCAGCAGCACGTCGCAGCGTTGAGCGCGCAGCGACTTTGCGACCTCGCGTTCACTGCCGGGGTCATCGTCGGAACCGGCAATCAGCAATTGATAGCCCTGCTGGCGAGCGCCGTGCTCGAGTCGCTTGGCCAGACGCGCGTAGCTGCCGTTCTCCAGATCCGGCACGATCAGCCCCAGGGTTCGACTGTCGCCGCCGCGCAGCGCAGCCGCCTGGGCATCGATTCGATAATCGTGGGCGCTGGCGATGGCCAGAACGCGCTCCACCGTGGCCTGGCTGATGCGCCGCGTCCTGGCCTGGCCGTTGAGCACATAGCTGGCGGTGGTCCGGGAAACGCCGGCCAGACGGGCGATATCGGCAAGCTTCATGCAAGGCTCCTGCAACGTTGATGATCGGTGGGATGCATCCGACCAGCCTGGAACGATACCTCGTCGGGCTTTTCTGGCCCAGCCCGATCGTGATGCACAGCGGCCCGGCATCGCTTGCGTCGAAGGTCTAGCTTGTCAAAGCGGTCGCGAACGGCGAGCATGTTTATTATCTAGGTGACACGATTCAGCAGCCGGCAAAATACTCCTCTTGGACAGCGCCGATTGCGTCGGGAGGCTTTGGCGGACCATGCTGCGTGCATCGAATGACCCTTCGGAGAGACCGTTATGCTGACCCTCCAGCCGCAGGACGCGGCGCTCGATTGTCAGGCCGACAGCTGGCAGAACGCGCTGGATCAGGCCGCCGCCTCGCTGCACGAAGCTGGCCTGGTCGAAGCCAGCTATCGCGATGCCTTGCATTCCCGAGAGGCGCAGGGCTCGACCTTTCTAGGCAGCGGTATCGCCATTCCTCACGGCACCCCGGGAAGTCGCGACCAGATTCATCGAACCGGCGTGCGGTTGCTGCAGTTTCCCGATGGCGTGACCTGGCACGACGGCAACCGGGTCTTCCTGTTGGTAGCGATCGCCGCCGCCAGCGACGAGCATCTCGACGTGCTGCGCCGGTTGACCCACGTGCTCGACGACGAGGGCGTGGCCGAACGCCTGGCCAAGGCGGATACGGCCGAGGCGATGGTTGCGCTGCTCGCCAAGCCCAAGGTGAAGGCCCGCCTGGACGCCGGCACGCTATGTCTGGGATTCCCGGCGCGAGACCGGTTCGAGCTGGCGCTGGCGGCAGCCGCGCGGCTGCGCCAGGCCGAATGCGTCGATGCGCGTTTCGTGGCCGCGATCACCGAGCAGGAGCCGGTCTCGCTGGGCCAGGGGCTGTGGCTGGTGAGCGCCGGCACCGGTGTTGGTCAGCCGGCGCTGGCACTGGCGACGCCGGAGCGAGCCTTCACCGGCCACCGCGGTGCCGTCAACGGCGTCTTCTGCGTGGCGGCGCAGGGCGAGGCGCACTGTGAGCTGCTGGGTCGGCTGGCGGATCTGCTGGATAGCGGCGAAGGCGAAGCCCTGGTCGATGCCGATGCCGATCATGTGTTGGCGCGTCTATCCGGAGAGTCGAGCCGTACCGAGACGGCCCGCGTGACGCTGCTCAACGCTCACGGCCTGCATGCCCGTCCGGCCAAGTTGCTGGTGCAAGCGGCCCGCGAGCAATCCCTGCCGGTCCGCGTGCGCCTGATGGAAGGCGCGGCGGAAACCGTCTCCGCCGCCAGCCTGACCAAGGTCATCGGACTCGGCGCGCGGCGTGGACAGACGCTGATCTTCTCCGCTGAGGGCGGGGGTGAACGTAAGAGTGCCGAAGCGGCGCTGGCGGCAATGGTCGCGGCGGTCAATGGTGGGCTCGGCGAGTCCGTGCGGCCGCTGTCGAACGTCGGCGATGCCAGCCATCAGGGCGCTCGACGCCACGAGTCCAACGGATCGGATGCCGAAACCCTGTCTGAAGCGGCGTACGAACCCTTCGCCGACGATACCGCGCTGCCGGCCACCGCCGCGTCGCCCGGGTTGGCAATCGCGCCGATCTTCGTGATGCGTGCGCCCAGTTTCGACTATCCCGAGCGGGCCCGGGACCTGACGCCGGACAGACAGGGTGATGCAGAACGCCAACGCGAGCGGCTGCGCGCCAGCCTGGTCGAGGCCCGCGAGCAGCTGCACGCGTTGATCGGCACCGCCAAGGGCGGGGACGTGGCCGAGATTCTCTCCATGCATGCCGAGATGCTCGACGACCCGGAATTGCACGAGGCCGCCTTCGAGGGCATGCGAGATGGCCTGAGCGCCGAAGCGGCGTGGTGGCAGGCGATCGATACCGCCGCCCGCGCCCAGGAGGTGCTGGCGGATCGGCTGCTGGCCGAGCGCGCCGCCGACCTGCGTGACGTGGGACGTCGTGTGCTGGGCGTGCTGTGCGGGGTCTCCATGCCGACGCCGCCGCAGCGCCCGTACATTCTGGTCACCGACGATATCGGCCCCTCCGACGTGGCGCGCCTCGATACCGCCCAGGTGCGCGGATTGCTGACTGCCCGCGGCGGTGCCACGTCCCATAGCGCGATCCTGGCGCGGGCGCTGGGCATTCCCGCGGTGGTCGGTGCCGGTGCGCGGGCGCTGACGCTCGTCAACGACGACGAACTGATCCTCGACGGTGACCTCGGCCGGGTGATCGTGCGGCCCAGCGCGGAGCGCCGCGACCGTGCCGAACTGCGCCTCAAGGAGCTGGAGCGGCTGCGTCGCGAAGCGCACGGCCTGCGCTTCGAGGAGGGCCGCACGGCGGATGGCCGGCGTATCGAAGTCGCTGCCAACCTGGGTAACACCGCGCATGCCGAGGATGCCGTCGAACACGGTGCCGAAGGCGTCGGATTGCTGCGCACCGAATTCCTGTTCATGGCGCACCCGGAGGCGCCGGATCTGGAGACCCAGATCGGCGAGTATCGGCGTGCCTTCGATGCTCTCGGCGGCCGCCCGCTGGTGGCGCGCACGCTGGACGTCGGCGGCGACAAGCCGCTGCCCTACTGGCCGGTGGCGGCGGAGGACAACCCCTTCCTCGGCCTGCGTGGCATCCGGTTGGCACTGACCCGCCCTGACGTGCTGGAAACCCAGCTGCGGGCGCTTCTCACCGCTGCCGGAGACCGTCCGCTGCGGATCATGTTCCCGATGGTCAAGGACGTCGACGAGTACCGTCAGGCCAGGGCGATCGTCGATCGGCTGCAGCAGGAGATCGGCGCGTCCGACGTCCAGGTCGGCGTGATGATCGAGATTCCCTCGGCGGCGCTGCTGGCGCCGAGCCTGGCGGCGGAGGTCGACTTCTTCTCCATCGGCACCAACGACCTGACCCAGTACACCCTGGCGATCGACCGCGGCCACCCCGAGCTGTCGTCCCAGGCGGATGGCCTTCACCCGGCGGTACTGCGCCTGATCCGGATGACCGTGGATGCGGCTCACGCCGAGGGCAAGTGGGTCGGCGTCTGCGGCGAGCTGGGCTCGGACGCCGCCGCCGTGCCGGTGCTGGTGGGGCTGGGCGTCGACGAGCTCTCGGTCTCCGTGCGCCAGGTGCCGATGGTCAAGGCGCGCCTGCGCGGGATCACCCAGGAGAGCGCCCGCCTGCATGCCGAAACGGCGCTGGCCCAGGCCACCAGCCAGGCCGTGCGCGATGCGCTGGAGGCGCTCTAATGGCGCACGTGCTGGTGGTGACGCTCAATCCGGCGCTGGATCTGTCGATCCAGCTGCCGCGGCTCGAGCCGGGGGCGGTCAATCGCACGCGTTCGTCGCATCTGGCAGCGGCCGGCAAGGGGCTCAACGTGGCACAGGTGCTGGCGTCGCTGGGCCACCGGGTCACGCTGTCAGGCTTTCTGGGGGCGGACAATGACACCGCCTTCGTCCAGGCCTGCCAGCGTGACGGGATCGAGGACGCCAGCCTGCGCCTGCCCGGCGAGACCCGGATCAACGCCAAGCTGGCCGAGGACGACGGCCGCGTGACCGACATCAACGGCCCGGGCATCGAGGTCTCCGAGGCGGCGCTGGCCGAACTGACGGCCGATCTGGTCACGCGCTGCAAGGCGACGTCGCCGGCTGCGGTCGTGGTGACCGGCAGCCTGCCGCCGGGCGTGTCGCCTGAGGCGCTGGCGGCGCTGATCCGGGCGCTCAAGGCCAGCGGCGTGCCGGTCTGGATCGACACCAGCGGCCCGGCCCTGACCGCGGCGCTGGCGGTACTGCCCGACGCGGCCAAGCCCAACGAACAGGAGCTGGCCGACTGGGCCGGCGGCCCGCTGGCCGATCCGGCGGCCCAGCTCGATGCGGTCCGGCGTCTGCACGCTTCCGGCGTCGAGGAGGCGATCCTGTCGCTGGGCGGTGACGGCGTGCTGTGGGTCAGCCGGCGCGGAGAGTGGCGCGCCACGCCGCCCCGGGTCGAGGTCCGCAATACGGTGGGCGCGGGCGATACGTTGCTGGCCGCTTTGCTGCATGGCGTGATCGCGGATCAATCACCGCAGGAGGCGCTGCGCCAGGCGACGGCACTGGCCGCCGAGGCGGTGCGCCATATCGGTGTCGGCAATCCGCACGCCGAAGACTTCCAGGAATTACTGCAACAGACGAGCGTCAGCCGCTGCGGCGAAGCGCGCGTCGGAGGGAATGCATGAACGGGGAACGCATGAATGTCATTCTGATTACCGCCTGCCCCAGCGGCATGGCGACGACCTTTCTGGCTGCAAGACGCCTGGAGCAGGCCGCCAAGCGTCGCGGCTGGGAGGCCCGGACGGAAATGCATGGCGAGCTCGAAGCTGTCACGCCGGTGTCGGAAGCGGCGATCGCCGCGGCGGATCTGATCGTCGTCGCAGCGGAGCGGGTGCCCGAAGCCGCTCGCTTCGCTGGCAAGCGGCTCTATCGCGCGCCGATCCAGCAGGCGCTGCCCGACCCCGAGGCGTTTCTCGAACGCGCCGCCCGCGAGGCGACGGTGTTCGATGCTGCCAGTGAGCCCGCGGAACCAGCGAAGACAGTGTCGCCCGAGTCTTCCGGAATCAAGCGCATCGTCGCGGTCACGGCCTGCCCGACCGGCGTGGCTCACACCTTCATGGCGGCCGAAGCGCTGGAGCAGGCCGGGCGGGCGCTGGGTCATCGAATTCACGTCGAGACACAAGGGTCGGTGGGAGCGCAGAACCGGATCACCGACGAAGACGTCGAAGCCGCGGACGTCGTGCTGCTGGCCTGCGATATCGAGATCGACAACGCCCGCTTCGCCGGCAAGCGGGTCTATCGCACGTCCACCGGTAGTGCGCTCAAGCAGCCGCAGCAGACGATCCAGAAGGCGCTCGACGAGGCGCAGGTGGAATCGGCCGGCAGCGGGAAGGGCGCCAGCGGCGAGCGCAAGAGCGGCGGATCCCCGAAGAGCGCCAAGGAGCGCGGATTTTACAAGCACCTGCTGACCGGCGTTTCGTTCATGCTGCCGATGGTAGTGGCGGGCGGTTTGTGCATCGCGCTCTCGTTCGTGTTCGGAATCAAGGCCTACGAGCAGGAAGGGACGCTGGCGGCGGCGCTGATGCAGATCGGCGGCGGCACCGCCTTTGCGCTGATGGTGCCGGTGCTGGCCGGTTACATCGCCTATTCGATTGCCGACCGTCCGGGCATTGCGCCCGGCATGATCGGCGGGATGCTGGCTTCGACGCTGGGCGCCGGCTTCATCGGCGGGATTCTGGCCGGCTTCCTGGCCGGCTACTCGGCCAAGGCGGTGACGCGCTACGTCAAGCTGCCGGCCAGCGTGGAGTCGCTGAAGCCGATCCTGATCATTCCGCTGCTGGCGAGCCTGGTCACCGGCCTGATCATGATCTACGTGGTCGGCACGCCGGTGGCGGCGGTTCTGTCGGCATTGACCGCCTTCCTCAACGACATGGGCTCGACCAACGCGGTTCTGCTGGGCGTGCTGCTCGGCGCGATGATGTGCTTCGACCTGGGCGGGCCGGTCAACAAGGCAGCTTATACCTTCGGCGTCGGGCTGCTGTCGACCGAGACCTACATGCCGATGGCTGCGATCATGGCCGCGGGCATGGTGCCGGCCATCGGGATGGGCCTGGCGACGTTCCTGAGGCGCAGCCGGTTCGCCCAGGCCGAGCGCGAGGCGGGCAAGGCGTCGTTCGTGCTGGGGCTCTGTTTCATCAGCGAGGGGGCGATACCCTTTGCCGCCAAGGATCCGCTGCGCGTGATTCCGGTATCGATGGTCGGCGGCGCGGTGACCGGGGCGCTCTCGATGTGGTTCGGCGTCAAGCTGATGGCACCGCACGGCGGCCTGTTCGTGCTGCTGATCCCGAACGCCGTCAACCTGGCGCTGCTCTATCTGCTGGCCATCGCTGCCGGCTCGGTGATCACCGGTGTCGGCTACGCCCTGCTCAAGCGTGGCGAGGCTGGCATGGCACCGGCCGCCGCAACCCTGCCCGAGTCCGCGTCGGCCGAGGCGAGCCGCCAGGTGTCATTTTCAGAAGACGACTGCACCAGGTGGCGGGGCGTAACGCCAGGTGTGAAGGCGGCTCCTGACAGCCCGGTATCAGCAGTCACCTTCACCAACCTCGACTATGCTCAGTACTCCTATGCACCACAGGCGAGTCGGGGGCATGGCGTCAGACTCAACACCGATTGCCGAGCAAGGCGTGGCCACCCTGCCCGATAAAGCCTGGGCCCAGGCCCGGCAGCGAACGGACATCATCGGACCACTGGCAGCGCTTGAGGTGGTGGGGCATGAGGCCGTCGACGCCGCCGCTCAAGCGCTGGGCCTGTCCCGGCGACAGGTATATGTCCTGATCCACCGTGCCCGGCAAGGCACTGGCCTTGTGACGGACCTGGCTCCCGGCCAATCCGGCGGCGGGAAAGGCAAGGGGCGTCTGCCGGAGTCGGTCGAACGCATCATCCGTGAGCTGCTGCAAAAGCGCTTTCTGACCAAGCAGAAGCGCAGTCTGGCGGCGTTTCACCGCGAGGTCGCTCAGGCGTGCAAAGCGCGCCCGTTGCGGGTGCTGGCGGCGTACCTCCCGCTGCTATTACGCCGCTGGAACAAGTGCAGATCGACCACACGGTCATCGTCCTGGTCGTCATGGACGAGCGCGACCGGCTACCCACGAGACCTTCGACCGGGCCATCGCCGAGCATCTTGCCCGGGGCTGAACCTCTGGCCCTGACACACGAAAGGCCCCGCACGGGTGACCGGGCGGGGCCTAATCGGCAAGGGCGAGAGGAGCGCTATCATCCGGCCAGCCGTGCAGCGATGCCGGCGACGTGCTCGCCCTGAAAACGGGCGAGGTTCAGCTCGGTCTCGCTGGGTTGACGTGAGCCGTCACCACCGGCGATGGTCGCGGCGCCATACGGCGAGCCGCCCTTGACCTCGGAGATATCGAACTGGGCCTCGAGACCATAGCCGATGGGCACGATCACCATGCCGTGATGGGCCAGGGTCGTCCAAGCGGTGAGAATCGTGGTCTCGTTGCCGCCGCCGGTGCCGGTGGAGGTGAAGACACTGGCCACCTTGCCGCGCAGGCTGCCGCTCGCCCACAGACTGCCGGTCTGGTCGAGGAAGGTGCGCATCTGGCCGGCCATGTTGCCGAAACGGGTCGGCGTGCCAAAGATAACGGCGTCATAGTCGGCCAGTTCCTCGGGACGCGCCTCGGGGGTGTCGAGTGCCTTGCCGCCGGCCTTGGCGAAGGCCTCCGGGTCCATCGTCTCGGGGACCCGCTTGATCGTCACTTCGACACCGTTCACCTGGCGTGCGCCGTCCGCGATGCTGTTCGCCATGGTCTCGATATGGCCATACATGGAGTAGTAGAGCACCAGTACCTGGGTCATGGGGTGTACCTCCTTGGGAGTGTTGCGAGTTGTCGATCTTTCGAACAAACGGGAGTATCCGGAAGTAAGTGGTTGATACCTGTCCATCACAGGAATGAGCCTAGTCGCTTGCTCACCGGATTACCTGGTTGATGGAGGGTGGTCAGTTATCGCCTAGCAACATCTAGCCTGGCCAGCGCCTGTTCAGGCAGCGACAAGCTCACGGAATCCAGTACTTCATCCAGCTGACCTAGGCTAGTGGCGCTGGCAATGGGCGCGGTGACCGCGGGGCGGCTCAGCAGCCAGGCCAGAGCTACTTGGGCGGGCTTGGCGCCAAGCTCATCGGATACGTTCAACAGCTCCTGCAGAAGTCGCTGACCGCGCTCATCGAAGTAGCCCTTCAGGAAATCGGCCCGGGCGTTACCTTCCAGATCTTCGAGCTTCGAATACTTACCGGTCAGAAAGCCGCTGGCCAGGGAGAAGTAGCTCACCACCCCGAGCGCATGCTCCTCGGCCACATTCGCAAGCCCGGCCTCAAAGTCGTCACGGTCATAGAGGTTATAGAGCGGCTGCGTCACTTCGTAGCGGGGCAGCCCCTGATTCCGGGAGACCGCCAGGGCCTCGCCCAGTCGCTCGGCGGAATAGTTGGAAGCGCCGATGGTTCGCACTTTGCCGGCCTCGATCAGCCGGGCGAAGGCCCCAAGGGTTTCCTCCAGTGGCACATCCTGGTCATCGATATGTGCGAAGTAGACGTCCAGGTAATCGGTACGCAGGCGCTTCAGGGAGTCCTCGACGGCGGCCTCGATGTTGGCCGCCGAGAGGCCCTTGCGCGGCTCCCACATGCCCACCTTGCTCATCAGTACGAGATCGTCGCGCCGCCCGCGCCGGGCCAGCCACTGACCCAGAACCGTTTCCGACTCACCGCCCTCGAGCCCCGGCGCCCAGGCCGAATAGACATCGGCGGTGTCGATGGCGTTGAAGCCACGCTCGACGAAGCGATCGAGCAGGGTGAAGGAGCGGTCTTCATCGGCGGTCCAGCCGAAAACGTTGCCACCGAAGACGAGCGGTGCGATCTCGACCCCGGAGCGGCCCAAGTTGCGTTTTTTCATGATCCTTTTCTCTCCCATGTCGAAAACCTGTTGAAGGCAATGCCTGGTACCTGTCACGGTCGCGCTACAGCATCCGCTTGAGCGTATCGTCACGCTGGACAAAGTGGTGAAACAGGGCGATGCCGATATGCCCGAGGACCAGCGCGGTCAACGCCCAAGCCAGCGGTGAGTGCAGGCTGCCGAGACTTGCGGCCCAAGCGATCTCTTCACTCTCCGCAAAGATCTCCAACCCGAAGGCGGTCAGTCCATAGCCGCCTCCCAGCATCACCATCACCCCGGTGATCGGCATCAGCAGCATGCCGGCGAAGAGCAGGCCATGCCCGGCCTTGACCAGCTTGGCAGTGGCCGGGTCCTGGGCCGGACGCTGATGACGCTGACGCGCCACCCACGCCAGGCGCAGCACGATCAACACCAGTAGCAGGGTGCCGATGGAGACGTGCCAGGGAACCAGGGTCTGGCCTACCCAGTGCTCCCCCTCGGCGATCCGGTCACCAAACTTGAGCAGCTGCCAGATGATCAATACCGCCATCAGCCAATGGAAGGCCTTGCTGACGCTGCCATAGCGTTCTTTGGAATCGTTGATCATCGACATCTCCGCCAGGTAGTTTCAAAAATTCAAGCAGCTCCAAGCTAGCAGGCTAGCAAACCGCCTGCTATCGCCGCGGTCCCGACGTCTCGATCAGGCAATGCTCTCGACGATGCCGCCTTCCACTCGCAGGGCGGAGCCGGTGGTGGCACTGGCCTGGGGCGAGGCCGCATAGACGCACAGGCTGGCGACCTCCTCGGGGGTGGCGAAGCGCTTGAGCAGCGTCGAGGGGCGGTTCTCCTCCAGGAACAGGGTCTCCATCTCTTCGGCCGAGACGCCGCGCTCGGCGGCCAGCTTGGCCATCATCGCCTGGGCGCCTTCGGTACGGGTCGGGCCGGGCAGGATGGTGTTCACCGTGACGCCGCTGCCGGCCAGCACCTTGGCCAGACCGCGGGAGACACCCTGCAGGGCCGCCTTGCTGACACCGTAGTGCACCATCTCGGAGGGAATGTTCAGCGCCGACTCGCTGGAGATGAACTGGATGCGACCCCAGCCGCGGGCCTGCATGCCCTGGGCATAGTGGCGCGCCAGGCGCACCCCGCTCATGACGTTGATCTGGAAGATCTCTTCCCAGGCGGCGTCGTCAATCTCGAAGAAGGGGCGGCCGCCGTAGATGCCTAGGTTGTTGACCAGGATATCGACCTCGGGGCGGGCCGCGATCAGCGCCTGACAGCCTTCGGCGGTGCCGGGGTCGGCCACCACGCCGCTGGCATCGTCACGGTCACTGGCCTGCTGGATATGGGCCACGGCCTTGTCCACCTTGGCCTGATCGCGACCGACCACGGTCACGCTGGCACCCGCCTGGGCCAGGCCAGTGGCGATCGCCAGCCCAATGCCCGCGGTGGAGCCGGTGACTAGGGCCTGTTTGCCGGAAAGTTCAATTCGCATCATCTATCTCCTGCTGTATTGCGTGAGTTGCCATGTGAGGTGGCTGTGAAAGTGGCGTGGCCGCCTCAGCCGAAGCGGTAGGCGGACAGCTGCGTCTTGAGCACTTGTTCCGAATAGATCTTGCGGCCCTTGTCCTTCCCCGCGGCGCCGGCGGCGACCATCAGCGGGATCAGGTGCTCTTCGTCGCCCGGCGGGTGGCACTGAGGCGCATGGGGTGCCCGAGCCCAGTCGCCAAGCGCGGCGTGGCGCCGATCCGGCTCAGCCTCCACGGTCTGAGTCAGCCAGTCATCAAAGGCCTCGGAGGGTGCGGTAAAACGCGCATCCCCGTAGCCGCGCATGTTGTGGAAGCTCATGCCGCTGCCGACGATCAGTACACCTTCATCACGCAGCGACGCCAAGGCCTCGCCAGCAGCGAGATGGGCCGCGGGATCGAGATCATCGCGCAGCGACAACTGCACTACGGGGATATCCGCCTCGGGGAACATCAGCTTCAGCGGCACGAACATACCGTGATCGAACCCCCGCTCGGTGTCCCGTTGGCTGGCCAGACCGGCTTGAGAGAGCAGCCTGTCGACCTGCTCTGCCAGGGCCGGCGCGCCGGGGGCCGGGTAGGTGAGCTCATAGGTGTGGTCAGGAAACCCGTGGTAATCGTAGATCAGCTCGGGGTATTCACCCGCGCTCACGCGAAAGCCGGGGGTTCGCCAGTGGGCGGAGACCATCAGGATCGCGCGGGGGCGGGCCGGCAGCGAGGCGGCCACGCCCTTGAGGAAGCCTGCCATGCCTTCCCAGGTGCCGGGCGGGTTCCAGTCCATGAAGAAGCACGGGCCGGCGCCGTGGGGAATGAACAGCACCGGCTGGGTGGTTGAATCAGGGGGCGATACGCTCGCGTTGGTCATCGTGTAATTCCTTGGGCCATGCGGCCCGGTGAATACTTAGGTAGGTAATACTGTATCCTCACTCCCTTAGTAAGAGAATATGGTATTTTATGCAAACACCTTTAACTATGAGTGCGAAATAGATGCTGGACCGTTTTACGGGGATGCGGGTCTTTACCCAAGCGGCAACCCACGGCAGCCTATCGGCGGCGGGACGCGCGCTGGGCATGTCGCCGGCTATGGCCACCAAGCACATGGATGCCCTGGAGGCCCGGCTGGGCGTCAAGCTACTGCATCGCACCACCCGACGGCTGACGTTGACGGACGCCGGCACCGACTATCTCGAGGCCTGCCGGCGCATCCTGCAGGAACTCGACGAGGCGGAGTCGGAAGTGGCCGCCCAGAGAGTCGAAGCGGTCGGGCGGCTGCGCATGAATGTACCGCTCTCCTTCGGCGTGCGCTTCATCGCGCCACTGCTACCCGCGTTCCACCGTCGCTATCCAAAGGTGGAGGTCGAACTGGGCCTGAGCGATGCCCAGCACGGCCTGATCCAGGAAGGCTGGGACCTGGCGATCCGCATCGGTCATCTTGCCGACAGCTCGCTCAAGGCGCGACGGCTGGGCGACTGCCCGATGCGGGTCTGTGCCGCGCCGGACTATCTGGAACGATACGGCACGCCGGGGGGCGTCGCCGAACTATCCGGCCATAACTGTCTGAGCTATACCCTGTCGCCCTCTCAGAGAGAGGGGACCTGGAGCTTCGGTCGCGAGGGCGACATTCAGGTGCCTGTGCAAGGCGATCTCAAAGCCAACAATGGTGATGCATTATTGGTGGCGGCGCTTGGCGGGCAGGGCGTGATCTATCAGCCGAACTTCATCGTGGGGGAGGCCCTGGCGCGCGGTACCCTGGTGGCCCTGGAACTCGACCAGCCCACGCTCGACCTGGGCGGCTTGCATGTGCTGTTTCCCCCCGACCGGCGCCCGCCAGCCAAGGTCAGGGCGATGATCGATTACCTGGTTGAGGCATTTGCGCAGTCCTCCTGCCAGACCCCGTCTCTGACAACTAGGGAAAGCTCGGCCAGTGTAAGGAGACTCCGTGACCAGCCCGACTGATAACATTCTCCATCTGCCGGACTTCCAAGGACGATAGCATTCTGGAGAATCGCGCCATTTGGTTCTTGAACACAGGGCCACAGGGCCCAGAGGAGGCCGTTCAATACCTGGCGGTGATCCCGCCCTGGCAAGCTCATCGTCTGGAGCGGCGAGACGATGTCCTCGATCAGCGACCAGCTGGTCAATAGGAAAGCGCACTCGTTCAAAGCGATTGCCCGCTTGCTCAGAACTCCCGTGCATGATGCATCTTTGTCCGGGAAACGATCATTAGGCGGCCAAGCCGGACAGTGTCCGAGAATAGGCTTGTTTGATGGGGTTTCGGACAATAAGATAGGCGGACGGATAAGCGGACAAAAAGGCGGTCCATGGCACTGATCGGCTATGCGCGGGTCTCGACGGCGGAGCAGGACTCCGCCTTGCAGACCGATGCGCTTCACAAGGCAGGATGCGAGCGAATCTTCGATGACACCGTCTCCGGAGCCAAGGCGGAACGTCCCGGCCTGACAGCGGCCCTGGAGTTCCTACGCGACGGGGATGTGCTGGTCGTGTGGCGACTGGATCGACTGGGACGCTCGCTGCCGCATCTGATCGAGGTCGTCAGCACCTTGGAGGCGCGTGGTGTCGGCTTCCGGTCACTGACCGAAGCCATCGACACCACCACCCCCGGTGGGCGGCTGATCTTCCATGTGTTCGGTGCCCTGGGGCAGTTTGAGCGTGACCTGATCCGGGATCGTACCAGGGCGGGACTGGCCGCTGCCGCCGCTCGCGGGCGCAAAGGGGGACGCAAGCCTGTCGTCACCGAGGACAAATTGAAGCGGGCAAGGGAGTACCTGGCCAACGGGCTGAACGTCCGCGAGGCCGCCGCACGGATCAAGGTCAGCAAGACGGCCCTCTACGCCGCCTTGAAGGCCAGCCAGCCCGATATCCACGATAAGGCCGAAAAGGCGGACGACCTTACAAGATGACGGCCGCCAAGCAGCGGATTGCGCCATGTCGGTCGCCATGCGGGCTGTGCGGACATGGCGTAGGGTGTTACCGAAACAGGCTTTGGGAACAAGCGTCGCCGATTGCGCCGCGGGAGTGGCGTCGCCGTTGAGCATAGGAGTGCCGAATATGAGGGTCGCCCAGTCTCTGAAACACGTCCTGCATCATTACCTCTTCTCGTTGCGGGGCCGCCTGCTGTTGGGGGTCGTGGTGATCTGGACGCTGCTGAGCATGACACTACTGGCCTTCGGCTGGCAGTCCGGCACCCTGCTGGTCGAGGAATCCAACCGCGTGCATCTGCGGTATGAGGCGGAGCTGATCCGCAACGACATCACGCATGAGATCGAGCAGCGTCTGGAGGTACTGGAGCGCCTGGCCGGGCTGTATCCCGACGCCTCGCCGGGAATGCTGGCCCGGGGTAACCATGACCCCTTGCTCGCCCTCTTCGAGGGCCTGATTCTGGTCGATGCCGAGAACATCGTCGTCGATGACTGGCCGACGCTTGAAGGTCGCCGCGGCCAGGACATCGGCTATCGGTCCTATGCGCGCTTCATGCGCAACGTGCAGCGCCCGCATGTCAGTGAACCCTTCGTCGGAGCGGTCTCCGGCAAGCCCATGGTCATGATGCTGGTACCGCGCCACACGGAGCAGGGCCGCTACACGGGCTTCGTGGGTGGCCTGGTGGAGATCGCCCGCAGCGAGCTGTTCGAGGGGTTCCAGCGCCTCCGGCTGGGCGACGAGGGCCATGTGGTGATCGCCACGGCCTCGGGCCGGCTGCTCTATCACCCCGACCAGCGGCAAGACCTGCCAACGCTGGAGGACGTGGCGCGCGACCCCTGGCTCGATCTGGCGCGCGATGGCTGGCAGGGCGAGGCCAGTGGCAACCTGCTTGGAAGCAGCGCGGGCCTGACGGCCTATCGCCAGATTTGGCCCGCCGACTGGATACTGGGTCTCTACCTGCCCCTCGATCAGGTCTATACCCCCCTGGCAAACGTCATGGAGCGCATTACGTGGCGGGGCTGGTGGGTGTTGGGGCTGTTGCTGCCGATGATGGCGGCCGTGATCTGGCTGACCCTGCGGCCACTGACGCGCCTGGCCCAGCAGCTCAAGGAGCTGAGCCAAGGCCACCGGCGCTCCCTTCAGATCGCCACCCGCCTGTCCGAGCTGCGCAACGTCATCGACGTCTTCAATGAGGTGGAGCATGGCCGTCTGAAGGCCATGGAAGACCTGCAACAGCGTAAGGCATTCCTGAAAGGTATCCTGGCCGCCTCGCCCCAGGGCATGTTCGTCACCGACACCCAGGGAAACCTGACTTTCGTCAATCAGGCACTGAGACAACTGCTGGGGATCACGCCGCCGGTCCACCTGCCGACCTGGGCCCAGCGTATCCACGAAGAGGATCGCAAACCGGTGGTGGCCGCCTGGCAGGCGAGCCTTCTCCGGCACCAGGACGTCGCGCGCCAGTTTCGCTACTACGGCGAGCATGGTGAGCTGTACTGGTTGGACGTCCACGCCACTGCGATCCGGGTGGACGGCGAGATCATCGGCCAGGTGGGGGTCGTACGCGATATCACCCAGCGTCAGCACGAGGATGCCCTGCGCCGCTGGGAAGCGGAGCACGATCCGCTGACCGGCCTGCTCAACCGCCGCGGTTTCGAGCGCCGGCTGGAGGAAGCCTTTGCCGCTTGGAAAAAAGCCGGCACCCAGTCGGCCCTGCTGATGTTCGATCTGGACCATTTCAAGGCCATCAACGACGCAGGCGGTCACGCCCTGGGCGACAGCATGCTCCGCGAGGTGGCGGCCGCGATGAGCGCGGAAACGCGCAGCAGCGACCATGCCGCCCGCCAGGGGGGCGACGAGTTCGCCATTCTGCTGCCTGGCTGCGAGTTCTCCCAGGCCATGCGCATTGCCGAGTCGCTGCGAGCGCGCATTGCGGCCAAGGGTCTGGAACACAACGGCCGCACGTGGAAAGTGACGGCCAGCATCGGGGTGAGCAACTTCCAATGGTCGGACCAGAGCGTCGATGACGTGGTAAGGCGTGCCGATGCTGCGAGCTATGCAGTCAAGTCACGGGGGCGAAATAGTGTGGTCAACGCATGACCCTGCCCTGGAGGTAGCCGGCAGGGAAAGGGCAAGACCGAGTGTTACCTATGCCACAGCAGCAAGCCCGGAGGGTGCAATCGACCCCTGACATTCCGTGCAGCCGTCTTCTGAAAATGACACCAGGCCTCCTGATTCGAAACGGCTCTGGTTCGCGAGCGTTGGCATCGCGTCCTACATTGTGTGAAAACGACGGGTTGGGAAAGAGGGGTTGGGAAAGAGGGGTTGGCAGCGATTCGGTCGTTGCCAACCTTTTGCGTTTTACCGATCGAGTATGCGTGGTCCACAGGAGAGACGTGATGAAGATTCACTGGCAGGGCGACCGCCTGGTCGTTGCCGAGGGCGATATCACCCGCTTCGAGGGCGATGCGATCGTCAATGCCGCCAACAAGAGTCTGCAGGGCGGTGGCGGCGTCGATGGCGCGATCCATCGCGCGGCGGGGCCCGAACTCCTCGAAGCGTGCCGCGAGTTGCGACGCACGGTCTGGCCGGAGGGGCTGCCGGTGGGGGAGGTGGCGATGACGCCGGGGTTCCGGCTACCGGCTTCTCACGTGATCCACACCGTGGGGCCGGTCTTCGCCAAATCGGCAGATCGCTCCGAACAGCTGGCCGACTGTTATCGTAACTCGCTGCGACTGGCGGGAGAGCATCGATTCACGCGGCTGGCGTTTCCGGCGATCTCGACCGGTGTCTACGGCTATCCGGCCGACGCGGCGGCCGCCATCGTAACCGGCGTGATGCGCGAGCTGCTGCCCGCGCTTCCCGATCTCGAGGTGACGCTGCTGTTCTTCTCGGCGAGGGATGTCGATACCTTTCTGGCTCACGGCGCCCCGGCCGGCTGACCGGTGCCGGCGCTTGTTGGCCAGCGTCGAGATTGGGCCGGAGACGGCATCACTCTTCGGGCTGATACTTGTAGCCGACGCCGTAGACGGAGCGGATGATGTCGCGGTCTGGCCAGACATCGGCGATCTTGCGCCTGAGCTTCTTGACGTGGCTGTCCACGGTGCGCTCGGAGACGATGCGGTGATCACGGTACATGTGATCCATCAGCTGGTCGCGGGAGAAGATCCGCCCCGGGCTGTGCATCATGACCTTGAGCAGCTGGAACTCGACGGCGGTGAGATTGAGATCCTCGCTGCCCGCCAGGGCACGCCAGCCGTCCTCGTCCAGCGTCAGCCGGTCGGCGGCGGCGACACTGTCTTCGCCCACGCTGGCGACGCCCTGACTACGGCGCAACACCGCCTTGACGCGGGCCACCACTTCGCGGGGGCTGAAGGGCTTGCAGATGTAGTCGTCGGCACCCAGTTCGAGCCCCAGCAGACGATCCACCTCTTCGACGCGCGCGGTCAGCATGATGACGGGAATCGCCGGGAATCGCTCGCGGATCTGGCGACACAGCGTCAGGCCATCGGTGCCGGGCAGCATCAGGTCGAGCAGTATCAGCATTGGCTGGTTCTCCTCCAGCCACTCCATCACCGCATTACCGTGATCGATATGGTCGGAAGCGTAGCCGCTCTTCGACAGGTAGTCGGCGACGAGGCGCGCGATCTTGGGTTCATCTTCTACGATCAGAATGGTGTCGTTCATCAAGCCGGCTCCAGGTCAGTTGGCGTGACTGCCGTGTTTATCGAGTCATTCGCTGGGTCGTTGTCGAGATCGCCCCGGGGATCGCCCCGGGGATCGCGTCGGTGATGATCCCGAGGCGGATCCGGCCGGAACATGGCTCGAAACATCGGTCGACACGCCGCCGGGCAGGTCAAGCGGGAAGGTCAGCGTCCAGCGCAGCCCGCCCAGCGACGAGGTGGACGGGATCAGGGTGCCCCCTTGCGCCTCGATCAGTGCGCGGGCGATCGACAGGCCCAGTCCGCTGCCGCCGCTACGCCGATTGCGCGATCCCTCGACACGATAGAGACGTTCGGTGAGGCGGGGCAGTTCGTCGTCCGAGACGCCGGGTGCGGTATCTTCCCAGGTGACTTCCGCGCGCTGATCCTGGCGTTTCAGCGTGACTCGCAGCGTACCGGGGCTGTCGGTGTAGGCAATGGTGTTGGACAGTAGATTGTCCCACAGCTGGCGGAGCCGCTGATTGTCGGCACGCACCCACAGCGATTCGGTTTCCAGCTGCAGCGAAAGCCCGTGACCTTCGAGCCGCGCCTGACTGTCGTCGAGCCGCTGCTCCAGCGACTCTCCGAGATCGACCGGGACCAGATGCATATCCAGCGCGCCGGCGTCGCTCTGAGCCAGCAGACGCAGATCCTCGACCAGATGGCCGAGCTGATCGACCTCCTGCTGCAACGAGCCCAGGTTATCCGACGACAGCGGCCGCACGCCGTCCTGCATGGCCTCGATTTCGCCGCGCAGCACCGCCAGCGGCGTGCGCAGTTCATGCGCGATGTCGGCGACCCAGCGCTGGCGGGCGCGGCGGTTGGCCTCGAGCGTCTCGGCGAGCTGGTTGAAATCCGCGGAGAGGCGCGACAGTTCGTCCCGGCCACGCTCGGAGAGCCGCACGCTGTAGTCGCCCAGCGTCAGCCGGCGGGTGGCGAGCGTCATCAGGCGGGCGCGGCGACCCAGCCACCAGGCGAGCCCGCCGGCCAGCAGCAGCGAGGTCAGAAACAGCGAGCCGACGATGATCGTCAGATTGCGCTGCTGACGGTCGAGAAATATCCGGTCCATGCGTGCCATCAGCCGCTCGGGGGGCAGATAACCAAGCTGACCGACTAGTTTGTCGCCACTGCGGATCGGGACGAAGTGCGGCTCCGGCGGCGGAGGCATGTCGAGATCGTCGGGGGGCGGTTTGAGTAGCGGCTCGCCGATGACCGGATTGCTCAACTCATCCAGCAGCACGTAGCCCCGGGCATCGGAGAGCTGTCGATCGATGCCGGTGGGCGGATGCCGATCACTCGACCACAGCTGGCTGCGGACCAGGCTTTGCCAGGCGCGGGGGTTGTCGCGTAGCCACTGCCAGCTGCCGCGTTGGGTCCACTGTTCGCCCAGCGCGTTGGCCAGTGTTTCGGCGCGCGTCGACTGGCTGCGTTCGAGATAGTTGACAAAACCCTCGTCCAGACTGCGGGACACGAACACGAACACCAGCCCGCTGATCAGCACGTTGGTGACCAGGATGATGGCGAAGAGCTTGATGCTGAGGCGTGATAGTCGTGGCCAGCCACGTCGGCTGCTGAGCGATAAAGACATAGCGTCTGGCTTTTTCACGGTTGTCGTCGATCTCTGGAGTGTGGCGCAAGGCGAAGCAATGACGATTCAGGCAATGGGAAAACATTATGGAGATTGTTGTGCTGGAGATCAGTCGTACTGAAGATCGTCGCGCTGGAAATTGTTGGGCGCCTGGCCGAGCCCAGCTCGATCAGCGCTCGTCGGCGCGGGAAATCCAGCGGCCCCCCCAGCGGAAGTCCACCGCCCAGTGAGGCTGACCGGTGGCGTCGAAGGCTGCCCACAGCTCATCGAAAGTGCGACCGTCGACCGGGTGTGCGTGCGCGGGCAGCAGTTCGGCCAGCGGATGCAGCACGAAGGCGTAGCGGGTGATGTCCTCGCGTGGCAGACGTGCCTCACCGTAGCACCCGACGGCATCGCCCCATAGCAGCACGTCGATATCCAGCGTGCGGGCGATGAACTTGGCAGGCCCCGGCGGACGGCCGTTATCCCCTTCGATACGCTTGCAGCGATCGGTCACGTCTCCCGGCGACAGCTCGGTGTCGAATGCCACGACCAGATTGTAAAAGGGGCGGTCGTCGTCGAAGCCGACGGCCGGGCTTTCGAACACTCTGGAGAGTCGCAGCGGCGACGCACCGGCGAGATCGGTCAGCGCGTCCAGCGCGCGGCGAAGGTGGCGTTGGCGTTGCAGATTGCTGCCCAGCCCGAGCACGACCAGCGCCATCAGTCGACGCTGCGTTCGATACGGACGCCGACGGCGCGCGCCGCGGCCACGGCGCCCGGTTTGCGCACGGTCAGGCGCAGCTGGCGAACGCCGAACTCATCGATCAGTATTGCCGCGACGCGCTCGGCGAAGGTCTCGACCAGGCCATGGGCGTTGGCCTCGGCATAGGCGGTGAGGCGCTGGCAGATGGCGGCGTAGTCGAGTGTCCGGGTGAGATCGTCCCCCCGGGCGGCGGGGCGGATGTCGGTACCGAGTTCCAGGTCCAGTTCCAGGCGCTGGCGTACGGTGCGCTCCCAGTCGTAGACGCCGATCACCGTCTCCAGGGTCAGGCCCTCGATCAATATCTGATCCACGCGATGTCCTCGTCAGCAGCGGGTCGGGTTGGCGGCCGGTGTTGTCGGCGATGAGGCGTGTCGATCGAGGCCCCGGCCAAGGTGGCGTCGATTGTACGCGATGAGAGTGGCAGAATCAGGGCCTCTCGATGATGCCCGACCCGCGCCAACAAGGAGATTGATGCCTTTGCCCTCGGTCCTCGTTACCGGTCTGCTGATGGTGGCCGGCTACTTGAGTGGTTCGCTGCTTGGCGCGATCTGGGTCTGTCGTGCCTGGGGGCTTCGCGACCCGCGTCTTGCCGGCTCCGGAAACCCGGGGTTTTCCAATGTGCTGCGGGCGTTTGGCTGGCGGCCGGCGCTGCTGACGCTGATCGTTGACGCAGTCAAGGGCATGCCGGTGCTGTGGCTGGCGGGGGCGCTGTCATTGTCGGTCTGGGCGCAGGGGCTGGTGGGGCTCGGCGTGCTGGTCGGGCACAGCTGCCCGGTCTGGCATCGAGGCCACGGGGGGAAAGCGGTGGCCAGCGCCTTTGGCGTGCTGCTGATGCTGGCGACGCCGGTGGCATTGATCTGCGCGCTGTGCTGGTTTCTGCTGGCCTGGCGCGTGCGTACGGCGGCGGTGGCCTCGCTGGCCACGGCGTTGATGGCGCCGCTGCTGAGTTACTGGCTGGTGCCGGCCATGACCGGTGTCATCTGCGTATTCTCGCTACTGGTGCTGGCAAGACACGCCTTGAACATCCGGCTATGGCAGGAGCGGCGCCGCGAGACACAGGAGCCAGCTCTGGCCGAGGCTTTCGATGCCGACTCTTCTGCCACCGATTCTGATGCTTCCGATTCTGATGCTTCCGATCCTGATGCTTCCGATCCTTGCGATGAGGAAGACGCGTCACGCAACCGGCGAAATCCTGTCGCGGCCAGAGCCGACTCCCGAAAGACGGATCCGGAAAACGTCGAGCCAGGGGAGGCTAGGCCGCGGGAGGAGTGAGCTCGGCCAGCGGCCAGCGCGGCCGAGGCTGCAGGGTCTGGCTGCGCTGACCGGCCGCGAGTCGCTGCGCGCCGGCGTAGGCGATCATCGCGCCGTTGTCGGTGCAGAAGCGTCCGCGCGGATAGAAAGCCTTGGCGTCCAGCTTGGCGAGCGCGGCGTCCAGTGTCTCGCGCAGGCGGCGGTTGGCACTGACGCCACCGGCGACCACCAGCCGCTTCCGACCGCTCTCCTTGAGCGCACGCCGGCACTTGATCGTCAGCGTATCGACCACGGCGTCCTCGAACGCACGGGCGACGTCGGCACGCGCCTGATCGTCCAGCACGTCTTGCTCGCGAAGCTGGCGCAGCGCGGTCATGGTGTGCGTCTTGAGTCCCGAGAAACTGAAATCGAGGCCCGGCCGGTCGGTCATCGGCCGCGGAAAGCGGAAGCGCTCGCTGCGACCCTGCTCGGCCAGCGCGGCGACCTGGGGGCCGCCGGGGTAAGGCAAGTCGAGCATCTTGGCGACCTTGTCGAAGGCCTCGCCGGCCGCATCGTCGACGGACTCCCCCAGCAGCCGGTAGTCGCCGAGACCGCGCACATCGACCAGCTGGGTATGGCCGCCGGAGACTAGCAGAGCAATGAACGGAAATGCCGGCGGATTTTCTTCCAGCATCGGCGCCAGCAGATGCCCTTCCATGTGATGCACGCCCAGTACTGGAATCTCCAGCGCGCGGGCCATGCCGTGGGCGGTGCAGGCGCCGACCATCAATGCGCCGACCAGACCGGGCCCGGCGGTGTAGGCGATGGCATCCAGATCGTGCTTGGTTAGGTCGGCGTCGTCGAGCACCTGATCGACCAGCGGTAGCAGCTTGCGAGTGTGGTCGCGCGAGGCCAGTTCCGGCACCACGCCACCGAATTCGGCGTGCAGCGCCACCTGGCTGTAGAGCGCGTCGGCCAGCAGGCCAGCCTCGGTGTCGTAGAGAGCGACGCCGGTTTCGTCGCAGGAGGTTTCGATGCCCAGCACGCGCATAGTCGGATGTCCGTCGAGGTCGGGAGGCAAAAAGGTCGGGAATCAGAAAGAGCGCTAGTTTACGCTGCCGAAAAGTCATTTGCATTGGTTGGGGGCCGAGACTAGAATACTCTGCTCTGCAGGACTGGGTCGTGCGCCTTTAACACGTTCTCGGCTGTCTATTCGCAAGATCCGGGTCATGATGACTCGAATCGAGCTGGAAAGAACCGGACCGGGAAAATCCGGGGTTGCGCCACGAAAGGTATCCATTTCCTTCGTGACGAGGTTTCGAATATCCCGGGTTGCGCGTCGAAAAGGGTGTGCGTTCAAACCGAACTCAATTCCCAAGGTAGGTGAGTGCTTCATGCCCGCTGTTAAAGTACGTGATAACGAGCCGTTCGACGTCGCGCTGCGTCGCTTCAAACGCTCCTGCGAAAAAGCCGGAGTTCTATCCGAAGTCCGCCGTCGCGAAACTTACGAAAAGCCCACTGCGGTTCGCAAGCGTAAAGCTGCGGCTGCCGTGAAGCGTCACGCCAAGAAGTTGCAGCGTGAGCGTAAGCGTTTCGAACGCTTGTATTGATCCGTACTGTGGGTGACTTCGGTCACCTCAGAGGGACGATCAAACGGCCGCCGTTCAGGTGGCCGTTTGTTTTTGTCACGCTGCCATTTGCCGGAAACGGCACGCAGGCAGGAATTTCTGACTGTCCACGCTTCGCGACAGGCACTTTTTACAACAGATCTTCGTCACGACAGACCTGCTTTACAACAGACCTGCTTTACAACAGACATGGCAGCGCCGGGCCCTTTATCACAGCCCGCCTGCAGCCGGATTCTCCAGAGCGTCCCGACGATATGGCCGGACAGATTTCTCAGCGCTTCATCGATGACCTGTTGGCGCGTACCGATATCGTCGATGTGATTTCCGAGCGCGTTCAGCTCAAGAAAAGTGGGCGCAATCATAGCGGCCTCTGCCCGTTTCATCAGGAAAACTCGCCGTCGTTCACGGTGAGCCACGATAAGCAGTTCTACCACTGCTTCGGTTGCAGCGCTCACGGCAACGCCCTGCGTTTCCTGATGGAATTCGACAATCTGCGCTTTCCCGAAGCCGTCGAGCAGCTGGCATCGCGGGCAGGGATGGAGGTCGAACGCGAAGGCGGTGAGGATCCGGGTGCTCGTCAACGTCAGCAGAAGCGCGAAGAAGGGGTCAACCTGCTGGAACTGGCCTCGCGCTTCTTCCGGGAGCGGCTGGCGCTGGGGGGCGGACGTCAGGCCAGAGAGTATCTGGATCGCCGCGGCCTGAGTCAGGAGATCATCCGTGATTTCGGTATCGGCTACGCCGAGGACGAGTGGGAATCGCTCAAGCGATATCTGCTCGAACAAGGAATCAGCGAGGCGGTCCAGGTCGAATACGGGCTGTTGGTGCACCGTGAAGAGACCGGGCGTACCTATGATCGCTTTCGAGACCGGGTGATATTCCCGATTCGGGACTGGAAAGGCCGCACCATCGCGTTTGGCGGTCGGGTGATGGGTGATGCCAAGCCCAAGTATCTGAACTCGCCGGAAACGCCGGTCTTTCACAAGGGGCGCGAACTCTACGGCCTGTTCGAGGCGCGCCAGGCTAATCGCCAACTTGCCCGCGTGCTGGTGGTCGAAGGCTACATGGATGTCGTCGCGCTGGCGCAGTTCGGCATTCGCAATGCCTGTGCCACGCTGGGCACGGCGCTGACCACCGACCACCTGCAGCGTCTGTTTCGGCTGGTGGACGAGGTGGTGTTCTGCTTCGACGGCGACAACGCTGGACGCCAGGCGGCGCGTCGTTCGCTGCAGACCGCGCTGCCATCGATGATCGATGGTCGCCAGGTGCGCTTCCTGTTTCTGCCCGAGGGTGAGGATCCGGATACGCTGATCCGTCAGGAAGGTCAGGAGGCGTTCGAGAACCGAGTCACCTGTGCCAGCCCGCTGTCGGAATTCCTGTTCGAGCAGGCGGCCGAAGGGCACGACCTCAAGCAGGTTGAGGGGCGGGAGCGTTTCGTTACCGCCGTGCTGGAGACTCTCAAGCGTCTTCCGGAAGGGGTGCTCAAATCTCTGCTGGTGAGGGAACTGTCGGTTCGAAGTGGCATCGAACAGTCGCATTTCATCGATTGGCTGGCGACGCATGCCGAGTCGTTGCCGCGTCAGGCAACGACACCGGACGTCGGTGGCTACGAAGCCCTGATGGCGGTGGCAGAGAGCGAAGAAACGGCTTCAGACCCCGGAGCGAGGGTCGATAAGAGGCAACATTCGGCAAGATCGCGCGCATTTCCGGCATCTCGCTCAGGAACTGCTACGCTTTCCCTGAGTATTCCGGCTCGGATATTGCATCTGCTGTTGCACGAGCCGGGATTGGCCGAGGGGCTGCCCGAAACGCTCGAATGGTGCCCGACGGAAGTGCCTGATGGCCGTCTGTGCCGCGAAGTGGTGCAATTGCTGCGTGCCGGACGCTACCGCAGTCCTCAGGTACTGCTGGCGCATTTTCATGGTAGTGCCGACGGTGAACGCCTCGATCAGTTGGCGCGCCGTGAGCTGGCCATTCCGCGTGAGGTTCGGGCCAGCGAGCTGGACAACTGGGTGCGCTATCTCGAGCGTGAAAGCGAGCGTTTGAGCCCGGTCGAGGAGTATCGTCAGCTGCTGGAGAAGAGCCGTCAGCCGGGCGCCCTCGGCAGCGAAGAGAAGCAGCGGCTCCGGGCGCTGATCGGTCAGTTGGCAACTGGCGGGTCAGGCTCTCCATGAGCGTCGACCGGATTGACACCAAGGTCATGCAAATAACGAGATTGGCGCGAGCGCCCGGCGTTTGTACAGCAACCGTCCGGCGTTTCTAGAGCAGACATCGGACGGGAAACGGCGTCACGAGATTTGGACTACCAAGGCAGGGAAGCATGAAGTGGTCAATCAGTAAGGTTATCAACCGAACGCGCGGTCAAAAAGGTTGAAATGGCGGCGATCGCCACCAAATAGGTTAACCAAGCACACTAGCACACCTGGCAGGCAAGTTAGTAGAAGCTGGCAGCAAAAAGCGGGGGCGCGCTATACTGGCCGGCTTTTGGGCGGCGCGCTGTCATCCCCAGGTGCTTCATTCTTCTTCGTCGAGTAGGGTTTCTATGGCTGGAAATGCACAGCAGTCACGTTTGAAGGAGCTGATCGCACGCGGCAAAGAGCAGGGTTTCCTGACTTATGCCGAAGTGAACGATCACCTCCCCGAAGATATCGCCGATCCCGATCAGGTGGAAGATATCATCTCCATGATCAATGACATGGGGATCAATGTCGTCGAGGAGGCACCTGACGAAGATACGCTGATGATGTCCGACGATTCGGCAGACGAATCGGCGGCGGAAGAGGCTGTTGCGGCACTTGCCGCCGTCGAGAGCGATGTCGGACGCACGACCGACCCGGTGCGCATGTACATGCGTGAAATGGGGACGGTCGAGCTGCTGACCCGCGAAGGCGAAATCAAGATTGCCAAGCGCATCGAGGAAGGCCTGCGGGAAGTCATGTCTTCTCTCTCCTACCTGCCCGGTGCCGTGGATTCCATCCTCAAGGTCTACGATCAGACTCAGGACGAGGAAGCCCCTGGGCGCCTGTCGGATCTGTTTTCCGGTTTCATCGATCCCGACGAGGGGATTCCCGGTGTTGCCGAGGTCGAGCTGCCGGAAGAGGTCGAAACCACGTCCAGTGGTGACGACGAAGACGACGAAGAGAGCGAAGAAGACGACGACACCGCCAGCGAAGGCGGCCCCGATCCCGAAGAAGCTCGGGTTCGCTTCGAGCAGATTCGCGAACAGAATGAAGTTGCCAAGGCCGCTATCGACAAGCACGGGCGTGGTTCGAAAGACGCCAATGCCGAGCAGGCGCGTCTGGCCGAGCTGTTCTCGCCGATCAAGCTGTCGCCCAAGCATTTCGAGCGTCTGGTCGGTCAGGTCCGGATCAGTGTCGATCAGGTTCGGAGCCAGGAAAAGGCGATCATGCAGGTGTTCGTCAAGCAGGGCAAAGTGCCGCGCAAGACGTTCATCAGCTCGTTTCTGGGCAGTGAAGCGACCAATACGTGGTTCGACGATTTCCTCGCCAAGCACGGTAAGTATGCCGATCGCCTCGAACCGTTCCGCGGCGACATTCAGCGCGCCCAGCGCAAGATCAGTTTCGAAGAAGAGATGGTCCTGCTCAGTGTCGGCCAGCTGAAAGAGGTCAATCGGCGTCTTTCCATCGGCGAGGCCAAGGCCCGCCGGGCCAAGAAGGAGATGGTCGAGGCCAACCTGCGTCTGGTCATCTCGATCGCCAAGAAGTATACCAACCGCGGTCTGCAGTTCCTGGATCTGATCCAGGAAGGCAACATCGGCCTGATGAAGGCGGTGGACAAGTTCGAGTATCGTCGCGGCTATAAGTTCTCGACCTATGCGACGTGGTGGATCCGTCAGGCAATCACCCGTTCGATTGCCGACCAGGCTCGTACCATTCGTATTCCGGTGCACATGATCGAGACGATCAACAAGCTCAACCGCGTATCGCGCCAGATGCTACAGGAGATGGGTCGCGAGCCGACGCCGGAAGAGCTGGGCGAGCGCCTCGAGATGCCGGAAGACAAGGTGCGCAAGGTGCTCAAGATCGCCAAGGAGCCGATCTCCATGGAGACGCCCATCGGTGACGATGAGGACTCGCACCTCGGCGACTTCATCGAGGACAGCACCATGGTGCTGCCGATCGACTCCGCCACCGGTGAAGGCCTGATCGAAGCGACGCGCAACGTCCTCGGCGGGCTGACGGCACGCGAAGCCAAGGTCCTGCGCATGCGCTTCGGGATCGACATGAATACCGATCACACGCTGGAAGAGGTCGGCAAGCAGTTCGACGTCACCCGCGAGCGTATTCGTCAGATCGAGGCCAAGGCGCTGCGCAAGCTGCGTCATCCGTCGCGTTCCGAGCCGCTGCGTTCGTTCCTCGACGAGTAAGCGCGAAGCTGCATCGCGAAGTTCTATCGCAAAGCCCTATCGCAAAGCCCTATCGCGGGCACGAACGACGAGCCCTGCCAACCGAGAGGTTGGCTGGGCTTTTGTCATTATGAGGCGGCCGGTCGGCGGGGACGTGAATATCCTGGGTACTGCGACTGATTCGAAATCGGCGGGAACCTCACTGCCGAGGACTTCTCGAACTCATCTGCGTAATGACGAGGGGGCTTAACGCTCGCCCCCTCGCCGCTCCCCCTCTATTGGCGGCACAAGTCCGCTTTCACCTTCAAACTCATGTGCTCGCTCGGGTCGACGCGTAACGGACATCCTGTCCTAACGCGCCTCTTGCGACATCCATGTCGCAAGACCCGGCTCGCAAATGAGCCTGAAGGAGCGGTCTTGAATAGCCGCCGGGCTCTGTGGCAATGAAGGTTGTCAGCGACTGAAAAATCAGTCTCCTTGGTCGCTTGATAGTCTCGCTGCCCGACTCGCCTGCAGCGTGCGCGTCATCAGCGCACGCAGGGCGGCCGGGCGTACCGGCTTGAGCAGGATCTGATAGCCGCCGCGCTTGATTTCCTCGGCGACTTCTTCGGTGCGATCGGCGGTGATCACGATACCCGGCACCGCCTGTTCGCAGAGTTCCTCCAGCGCTTCCAGCGCCATGATCCCGGTGACTTCGTTATCGAGATGGTAGTCCGCCAGAATGGCATCCGGATCGCCACCCATGTTGCGAATCGCCGACTTGGCGCCGCCGATCGATGTGGCGGTGTAGACCTCGCACTCCCAGCCTTCCAGCATCGCCTTCATTCCCTCGAGAATCAGGCGCTCGTTGTCGATGCATAGGATCCGCGTTCCTCCCAGCTTGTTGCTGACCCGCTTGCCGGGTGCAGTCTCCTCCGGATCGGCGGCGCCGCGGCGGCCGGCCACCAGCGGCACGGAAACCGAAAACACAGTGCCCGCGTCAACCTGAGAACGGACGCGGATAGGGTGGTCCAGCACCCGGCTCATGCGCTCGGCGATCGACAGCCCCAGCCCCAGGCCGCGCTCGCTCTCCTTGTGGCGCGACGCCTGGTCGAGCCGGCGGAATTCCTGAAATATCTCGCTCAGTTTGGATTCCGGGATGCCCGGGCCGGTATCCCACACTTCGATCGATATCCGCTCGGCGTAGCGTCGGCAGCCCAGTAGCACCCGGCCCTGCTGGGTGTAGCGCAGCGCGTTGGAGAGAAAGTTCTGCACGATCCGACGTAGCATCTGGGCATCGCTGTCGACCCACAGGCTGGTAGTGACCACTTCCAAGTCGAGACCGCGATCATCCGCCATGACCTCGAATTCCGCGCGCAGCGGACGCAGGATATCCGCCAGCGGGAACTGGCTGCGGCGAGGTGTCAGCGCGCCGGCATCGAGCTTGGAGATATCGAGCAGCGTACCCAGCAGCTCCTCGGCGGCCTGCAGGGAATTGTCGATATGGCCGATGGTACGGCTGTGGTCGACATGCTCGATCTGCTGGCCGAGCGCGGAGGTGAAAAGCCGCGCCGCGTTCAGCGGTTGCAGCAGGTCGTGGCTGGCCGCTGCCAGAAAGCGGGTCTTCGAGGCGTTGGCATCCTCGGCAGTCTGCTTGGCCTGACGTAGCGCCAGCTCGGCCTCGGCACGAACGCGGTTCTCCTGGCGCAGAGCCGCGTTGGCCTCGGAGAGCGCCTGGGTGCGCTCGCGCACGCGTTCCTCGAGATTTTCGTTGGTCTCGCGCAGCGCGATTTCGGCCAGACGACGCTCGGTGATGTCCTGGTAGAGTGCGAAAAAGCCGAGAATACGCCCGCCTTCGCCGAAGTGCGGGGTGTAGGTCACCAGCATGTAGCGCACGCCGCCGTCGCCATCGTCCAGCGAAATCTCGAAAGTGACCCGCTCGCCCCGCAGCGCCCGCTGCATCCACGGCGTGCGCTGACGCGCGGTCTGCGGCGGCAGCACGTTTTCCGCCCGTTCGCCGATCACCGCATTGCGATCGATCCCCATCGTCGCCTCGTAGGCGCGGTTGGTGAAAAGATAGCGGCACTCCTTGTCGAAATAGGCGATCAGCGCCGGCACGTTGTCGGTGTAGATACGGATATTGCTTTCGGAGCGGATCAGCGCCTCTTCGGTGCGCTTCTGCTGGGTGATGTCCTGATAGGTGTAGACGAACCCGCCGCCCGGCATCGGATTGCCCAGCACCTCGAGCACGCTGCCGTCGGGGCGGTAGCGTTCGTAGCGGTGGGGCTTGCCGCTGCGGATATTGTCGATCAGCTGTTCGACGTGTTCTTCCGGATCGCCGGGGCCGTATTCACCGTTGTGGGCGTTGTAGCGGAAGACCTTTTCCATCGGCGTTCCGACACGAATCAGGTTGTCCGGAAAACGGAAGATCTCCAGATAGCGCTGATTCCAGACCACCAGATTGAGATTCTGGTCGACCACGCCGATGCCCTGATTGATGTTCTCGATGGTGGCCTGCAGCAAGGCGCGGTTGAACTCCAGCACCTGCGACGCCTCGTCGACGATCGAGATGACGTCCGAGATACCGATGCCGCGCCCCTGAAGGGCGGAGTTGACGACGATGCGCGACGACGATGCGCCGAGCACCGACGCCAGCAGGCGTTCGGTGAACTGGATCACGTCGATCGACGCCCGGGTGTTGTTCTCCATCGGTTTGGCGGTGCGTCCGGCGTAGTCCTCGAAGGCCCGCTCGACCTGCGACTTGCCCAGGAAGCGCTCGCACAGCACCTTGAGATCGCCGACGGTGGTGGCGCCGGTCCATGGGCGGTTGACGGTTGTCTGACGGGTCTCGATGCTGTCGACGAACAGCGAAGCCTGGATGCGATCGACCACGCGCTGCGGTGTCAGCTGCGAAATGAAGATGTAGAAGAACAGGTTCAGACCCAGCGACAGCATGACGCCGTGGGCGAAACTATCGGTGACGTTGAGGCCGAACAGATGTAGCGGCGAGAGCCACGTCACCCCTAGCGGCCCGCCGGCCAGCCACGATTCCGGCAGCAGGTTGGCCTGGATCAGCGCCGGCATCAGCAGGGTGTAGGCCCAGATCAGGAAACCGACGTTGAGACCGGTGACGACGCCAAGACGATTGCCTCGTTTCCAGTAGAGCCCGCCGAGCACCGCCGGCGCAAACTGGGCCGCCGCCGAGAGCGATAGCAGGCCGGTCGCGGCCAGCGAGCTGTACTCGGCCACCAGCTGATAGAACAGGTAGGCCAGCGCGAGAATGACGACGATGGTAATTCGGCGAGCCCGCAGGACCATCCGACCGTAGTCTCGCGGCTGTTGTTCGAACCAGCGCAGCCGGAACAGCGCGGGCAGCACGATCTCGTTGGAGATCATGATGGCGTTGGAGACCACGGCCATGATCACCATGCCGGTGGCCGCCGAGAGGCCGCCGACGAAGGTTATCATTGCCAGCCAGGGCTGGTTGGCAACGATCGGTAGGGCGAGAACGTAACTGTCCGGCGAGATGTCGTCGCCGGAGAACAGCGTAAGCCCTGCAGCGGCCAGCGGTAACACGAAGAAGCCGATCGCCACCAGGTAGATCGGGAATAGCCAGCGTGCCCGTTTGGCATCGTCGGCGTGGGTGTTTTCTACCACCGTGATATGGAACTGGCGGGGTAGACAGAAGACCGCCAGCATCGCCAGCAGCGTCTGGGTCCAGAAACCGGTATCGAAGTTCTGTTCGGTCAGCTGCTGCTGCAACTTCAGGTACGTATCGGCGCGCGTCATGAGCTCGCCCAGACCGTCGAACATGCCCCAGGTGACGTAGGCACCCAGAACCAGAAATACCAGCAGTTTGACCACCGATTCGAAAGCGATCGCCTGAATCAAGCCTTCGTGGTGCTCGGTGGCATTGGTGTCACGGGTCCCGAACAGTATCGCGAAGACCGCCAGGAAAATGGCGATGTAGAAAGCGGTGTCGTCGACGATCGGGGCCTTGATCGCATCGCCATCGCTGGTCATCACCTGGAAGGCGGTGGAAACCGCTTTCAACTGCAGGGCAATGTAGGGCAGTGTGCCGATCAACGCGATCAGGCTGGCGAACGCCGCCAATGACTGCGACTTGCCGTAGCGGGAAGCAATGAAGTCGGCGATCGAGGTGACGTTCTGGCGCTTGGCGACGCGGATCATCTTGGTGATCACCGGCCAGAACAGCAGAAATGTCAGTACCGGGCCGAAGAAGATGCTGGCGAACGACCAGCCGGATGTCGCGGCCTGACCGACGCTGCCGTAGAAAGTCCAGGACGTACAGTAGACCGCCAACGCCAGGCTGTAGACGATGGGCCGACGGGTCGCTGGACCGTGAAGTCTGGCGTGACGGTCTCCCCGCCAGGCAACCGCGAACAGCGTGGCGACGTAAAGTAGCGCCACGACGATCAACAACCCGCCTTCGAACATGAAATTCTCTCCCTTGAACTGCGGCCATTCTAGGGCAATGCCGGCCCTGAGGGCAGCCGCGATCCCGGGCTTGGGGATAACAGTACTGTGTGTTGCGTCAGCCCTTGGCGCACACCGTCTCGAGTTGCGGATCGTCGTCTGCGAGGTGGCGCAGGCGATCGACATCGGGCCGTCGACTGTCGCCGACGAGTGGTACCCGTTCCCGGTTGCTGCAGTTCATCAGGTACGCCTGATGAGTGAGTACGTCGCGATACTGCATCTCGAAATGGTAGAGGATGAACTCGACCAGATGCTCGCCATCGGCTCGCGAGCTCACCAGCTTGTCCCGGTCGACGACGCTGAACGCCGTGGTCAGCGGATAGAGGTAAGTCCACGGGCGCCACGGCATCCGGCTTTGCTCGGTCGACACCACCTGCGCTGATTCCGGCAGCTGCTGTTGCTTGTTCCCGTACCAGTCGTATTCGTAGTTGATCTGGTAGGCCAGTAGGCCCAGACCCGCGCAGGCCGGAATGATCCAGCGTGGGAGGCGCTTGCCGCTGAGCATACGCAGCAGCAGTGCTACGCCGGCGGCGCCCAGGCCAGCGGCGGCGGCGGCGACCAAATGCCATATCATAGTGAGTCCTTGCTCAAAGAATCGGGCTTCCCGTTGGGAAGCCCGATTCGATTGGAACCAGTTAGCCTGGCTCGTCAGGGAGGCATTGTCGCTTAGTGATCGATCGCGGTGCCAGCCCCCTTGGGATAGCGCACGCTCTCCACCAGGTCCTGGATCTCCTGCGGTGGCTCCTCGGTGACGCTGGAAACCACGTAGGCCACGGCGAAGTTGAGGATGGCACCCACGGCGCCGATGGATAGCGGCGAGATGCCCATCACCCAGTTGGCCTCGGTATCCGGCAGATTGGCGGTGCCCGGAATGAAGAACCAACCCTTGTAGACGAAGATGTAGACCAGAGTGAAGATCAGGCCCGTCAACATGCCGGCGATGGCCCCCTTGTTGTTAATCCGCTTGGAGAAGATCCCCATCATCAGGGCAGGGAACAGCGAAGCGGCGGCGATACCGAAGGCCAGGGCCACCACCTGAGCGGCGAATCCCGGCGGATTGACGCCAAGATAAGTGGCGACGACGATGGCGACGGACATCGAGATGCGCGCTGCCCGCAGTTCGCCCTTCTCGGAGATCCTGGGATTGATCGCACCCTTGATCAGGTCATGACTGATCGCCGAGGAGATCGCCAGCAACAGGCCTGCTGCCGTGGACAGCGCTGCCGCCAGGCCGCCAGCGGCGATCAGGCCGACCACCCAGCCGGGCAGATTGGCGATTTCAGGGTTGGCTAGCACCAGAATGTCGTTGCTGACTTCCAGCTCGTTGCCCTGCCAACCGCGTCCGGAGAAGTCGGCCGCGTCGTTGTAGAGCTGAATCTTGCCGTCGTTGTTCTTGTCGTCGAACTTGATCAGCCCCGTTTCTTCCCAGGTCCGGATCCAGTCGGGCCGGTCTGCGTAGGCGATCGGGTTGGCCGCGGCGTCCTCGTAGTTCTCGACCTGGCCGGCCATGTCCGGATAGATGGTGGTCACCAGATTGAGGCGAGCCATCGAGGCCACGGCCGGCGCCGTCAGGTAGAGCAGCCCGATGAACACCAGTGCCCAACCGGCGGACCAGCGAGCATCGGCGACCTTGGGGACGGTGAAAAAGCGCATGATGACGTGCGGCAGACCGGCGGTACCGATCATCAGCGATAGCGTGAACAGCACCATGTTCAGCTTGTTGTCGACCATCGCCGTGTACTCGTTGAAACCGAGCGCGACGACGACTTCGTTGAGCTTGGACAGTAGCGGCTCGCCGGATGCGCTGTGATCGGAGAACAGCCCCAGCGGCGGTATCGGGTTGTCGGTCAATTCCAGCGAAATGAACACCGCCGGAATGGTGTAGGCGATGATCAGCACGACGTACTGGGCCACCTGGGTATAGGTGATACCTTTCATCCCCCCCAATACCGAATAGAAGAATACGACTATCGCGGCAATGATCAGGCCGGTGGTCGCGTCGACTTCCAGGAAGCGCGAGAAGGCCACGCCGGCACCGGCCATCTGGCCGATGACGTAGGTGAGCGAAGCGATGATCAGGCAGACCACCGCGACCATGCGTGCCGACTTGCTGTAGAAGCGGTCACCGATGAACTCGGGAACGGTGAACTTGCCGAACTTGCGCAAGTAGGGGGCGAGCAGCAGGGCCAGCAGCACGTAGCCACCGGTCCAGCCCATCAGGAAAGTCGAGGCGCCATAGCCTGACGAGGCGATGATGCCTGCCATTGAGATGAACGAGGCGGCGGACATCCAGTCGGCGCCGATCGCCATGCCGTTGGTGATCGGATGTACCCCGCCGCCAGCGACATAGAAGTCCTTGGTTGAGCCGGCCTTGGCCCAGATCGCAATGCCGATGTAGATCGCAAAGGACCCCCCGACAAAGAGAACGTTGATCGCAAATTGACTCATGCAGGCTTACTCCCCGAGACCGAATTTTTTGTCTAGTCGGTTCATCTTCCAGGCGTAGAAGAAGATCAGGCCGATGAATATCAGAATGGATCCCTGTTGCGCGAACCAGAAACCCAGGTCGGTGCCGCCGACGGCTATGCCGGCGAGCAGGGGGCGTAGCAGGATGGCGCAGCCATAGGACGCCAGCGCCCACACGATCAGGCAGCCGGTTATCAGGCGAACATTCGCCTTCCAATAGGCAGCAGCGTTGGTTTTGTCATCTGCCATATTATCGTTCTCCGCGTCATTGAGGGTGGGAAGTGGCTTTGAATTTATGCTTACCCGATGGATCCGTCGTTCATATACAAACCGTATTCATCATGAGTGATTCGCGTGCATACGAATTCTGCGCGGGAAGGTTCGACCGATTGGCGCGTTTCGATCACTCATTTATAGCGACTAAAGTCACTCTTTATTGGCGCCATGGCTCGTCGACGGGATGCATTATCGATCTGCGATTGCCCTGAGTTACTCAATAGCAATATTGGGCAACGAAAACAAGACGTTAAATCTTCTACCTTAGTATTGTTAAAATGGCTAGATATAGCGGCGCGAGTTTGACTCGGCATGAATCAATTCGCTCTTAGAATCTGCGTCGACGTCTATAAGACGATGGTCTCGTGACGAACGGGAAGTGCTCGATGTTGCCGGAAGTCCAGAGTCGATAGTCTATTTTTTGATGCCAAATAGCGAGTCATTAACAATAAAAGAGAATGTGTTTCGTTAAGTTATAATGAGGTGGCAAACAAAATGCAGGATAAAGTAAAGCGAGTGGAGTGGTGCTGGAGCTAGTCGTGAAGAATACTGACGGAGTACCGGAAGTGTTTGCGGCGCGCCGTCTTTGCGTTTTGCTTGAGCAACGATGGCATGATGCTTTTCAAGAGGGGAATTCTCGTGATTGAAACGAGACAATAGTTCGAGCATACCCCCATCGGGTTCGTCCGCTGCCAGATTCCCGACAAGGGTGTGCCATTGCGATGACGGGAGCCACTTGATGGTCAACATGGACCTTTCCCAGCCGCCTTTCACGCTGCTCGACGACAGCGGACGTGAGCGTGTGGCTCGTGGCGTCGATCTGCTCTATTTCAGTCGCGACGAGATCGTTCTCGATGCCGGCCAGCCCGGGGAGTTCGTGTACATCATTCACAAGGGTGAGGTCGCGGAGCTCGACCCTCACGCGCCGAGTGATCGGGTGCGCATTGCCCATTACACGGCTGGTGACCTGTTCGGCGCTATCAGCATTCTCAAAGGGACCAGCCGATATCGCTTCAAGGTGGAGCAGGAAAGCCTCTGCTACGCGATGCCCAAGTTACTCTTCGAACACCTTTGCGACGATTACCCGACGTTCGCCGACTTCTTCCAGCGCAGGTTGGCGCAGAAGACCCGCCTGCTAGCCGAGCGTCGCGCCAAGAGCGGCGTGAACATGGCGGGCTTCATGCTGGCTCGGGTCAGCGCGTGCATGCGAGCACCGTTGATCGTCGATGCGGCCACCACCATCGCCGCGGCGGTCAACCGGCTCAACGAGAGTCATGCCGATAGTCTGCTAGTCGTCAACAACGGTCGCTTCGGCGTGGTGACCAAGACCGATTTGCTCAACGCTCTGGTCATGGAGGGCGCGACGCAGGCGCGTCCGGTCGTCACCATTGCCCACTTCGAGCTGGTATCCGCCGGCCCCGATCAGTATCTGTTCGAAGCGCTGGTACAGATGACCCGGCATCAGGTAGCCAGGGTGGTAGTGGTCGAGCGGGATCTGCCGGTCGGCGTGGTGGAGTTGACTGATGTGCTCAGCTACTTCTCGAGCCGCTCCTACATGGTCAGTCTCGAGCTCGAGCAGGCCGACGACCTCGATGCGCTGGCTCGCGCCAGCGCACGATTGCCGGAATTGGTCCAGGCGCTGATGGCCCAGGGAATCAAACTCCATTTTGTCATGAACCTGCTGGCGGCGCTCAACGGACGTATCGTCGACAAGGCCTATCAGTTTCTCATCGACCCTCGCTACCGCGCCCAGAGCTGCCTATTGGTGATGGGCAGTGAAGGACGCGGCGAACAGATTCTCAAGACCGATCAGGACAATGCGCTGATTGTTGCCGACGATAGCGATTGGCCCGATCGCGCGATGGCCATGCAGCGTTTCACCGAAACGCTCTACACTCTCGGCTACCCGCCGTGTCCGGGCAACATCATGGTCTCGAACCCTGCCTGGGCAGACAGCGAGAGCGGCTGGAGAAGGACGGTCTCGCGCTGGGTTGAACGCCGTGACGGGGCGTCGCTGATGAACCTCGCGATCATGCTCGATGCCCGTGGCGTGGCCGGCGACACCCGTCTGCTGGATCGCCTACGCGAATATCTCTTCGACAGCTGCTCCCACGATGAACTGCTGCTTTCCTACCTGGCTCGGGCCGCACTGCATTTCGCCGCACCGCTGACTCTGTTCGGAACGCTCAAGAAGCCCAGACACGGCATCGACATCAAGAAGGGCGGCATCTTTCCGATCGTGCACGGGGTACGTACCCTGGCGCTGGAATGTCGTATCAACGAAACATCGACCCTCGCCCGGCTGGCGGCGCTTGCCGGACAGGGACGGCTGGAAGTGGACTTTGCCGCAGATCTCGGCGAGGCGCTGGCGCTATTCATCGAGCTGCGCCTCAAGCAACAGCTGGCCCAGCTCGACGGACGGCAGAACAGCGACGAACCCAATCTGGTCGTGGTTCAGTCCCTGTCTTCGCTGGAGCGCGACCTGCTGCGCCAGGCGCTGCATATCGTCAAGGATTTCCAGCAACGCCTGACGCATCGTTTTCATCTCGAATACTGAAGAGGCCTCGATGCTACGTTCGCTACGCCGTGCGGCCGATCGACGCCGCCAAGGGCATGGCCGCTATGACTGGCTGTTCAGCCCCTACGCCGGCGACGAGCTGGTGGCCATCGACTGCGAGACCACCGGCCTCGACACCAGGACCGCCGAACTAGTCTCGATCGCCGCTGTACGCATCAAGGGCGAGCGGGTGATGACCAGCGGCTCGCTGGATCTGCGCCTCCAGCCGCCGGCCAGCCTCCACGGTGACTCTATCAAGATCCATGGCATGCGCGGGGTCGACCTGAATGATGGGAACGAGCTGGGCGAGGCGCTGGAGAAGTTCCTCGACTTCATCGGTAACCGGCCGCTGTTGGGCTGGTGCATTGATTATGACCTGGCGGTCATCGACCGCCAGCTGCGCCCCCTGTTCGACTTCGGTTTGCCCAATCCATGCGTCGATGTGGCAGGGCTCTATCGTCGCGAAATGCATCGGACGCGGCCGCAGCTGGAGCCAACGATGAATTTCGAGCGGGTCGCTGAGGCGCTCAATGTGCCGGTGATGGGCCGCCATACTGCCCTAGGTGACGCGACGACCACGGCCTTGATGTACGTACGCCTGAAGAAGGGCGCTCTGGCGGCGAGTTAGGCGTCTGGCAGCGGGCGCGGCATCGCAAGTCGTCGGGCGCAGTGATAGCATGAGTTCGCCTTCATTTCCCTGTGTGTCGTTCGACCCATGCAAGCATCTACCGTTACCCAGAAGTACGAGTTCAACAAGCTGCAGAAGCGCCTGCGTCGCCAGGTCGGCAATGCGATCATCGATTACGGGATGATCCATGAAGGCGACAAGGTGATGGTTTGTCTGTCCGGTGGCAAGGACTCCTATACCATGCTGGAGATTCTGATGAATCTGCAGCGCAACGCGCCGGTCGATTTCGAACTGGTGGCGGTCAATCTCGACCAGAAGCAGCCGGGTTTTCCCGAGCATGTGCTGCCCGAATACCTGGCCGCCAGGGGTGTGAATTATCACATCATGGAGCGGGACACCTATTCGGTGGTCAAGGAGAAAACGCCTGAAGGCAAGACGACCTGTGCACTGTGCTCGCGTCTGCGTCGCGGGTCGCTCTACGGTTTCGCCGAGGAGATCGGCGCGACCAAGGTGGCGCTGGGGCATCATCGCGAGGACATTCTCGAGACGCTGTTTCTCAACATGTTCTTCGGGGGCTCGCTCAAGTCGATGCCGCCCAAGCTGCTGTCGGACGACGGCAAGAACATCGTCATCCGCCCGCTGGCCTACTGCCGCGAGGCCGATATCGCCGAATTTTCCCGGCAGATGGCGTTTCCGATCATCCCCTGCAATCTGTGTGGCTCCCAGCCCAACATGCAGCGACAGGTGGTCAAGGAGATGCTGGCGGAGTGGGAGATCAAGCATCCCGGACGGCTCGAGACCATGTTCAAGGCGGTGACTAACGTCGCCCCTTCTCAGCTCGCGGATCGCAATCTGTTCGACTTCGAGGGGCTGGAAGCCAAGCAGCGCCAAAGGCAGGAGACGCGGATCGACGCGTTCGACCTGCTCGCCCGCGAAGCCTGACACGAGTAAGGCGTATCGAATACGGCGTAACGGATACAGGGCCGCGATAGGGAACAAGAAGCCTGCCGGAGGTGATCTCTGGCGGGCTTCTTGCGTTGGGGCGATCGGTTTTCAGGTCGTATCTGGACCGTCGACAGCCCTCAGCTCTCAGCCCCAGTTGCTCAGCCCTCAGCCCTCATCCCTCATCCCTCAGCCCAGTGGACCGCCGAGTATGGTCTTGCTCATGCCGCCCATGATGCGAGTGCCGTCTTCCTCGGCCAGCTCGGCGTACCATGCCTGGGTAGCGAGCGGATCGGCGCCGTGAGTCGTCTCCGCGCGCTGTCGCGCCCGGGTGATGATCTCGCCGACACGCCGGGTTCGTGCGTCATCGTAGGCTTTCAAGGCAGTATCGATGTCGCTGCCGGCGTCATCGAGGGTGCGAGCCAGTACCCAGGCATCCTCCATCGCCTGACAGCCGCCCTGACCCAGATCCGGTGCCATGCCGTGGGCGGCATCACCGAGAATCGCCGCGCGTTCGCCGACCAGCGTCTCCAGCGGCTCGATGTCATGGATCTCGACGCGGGCCATCGACGCGGGATCGATACGCTCGATCAGCTTCTGCACAGGCTCCGCCCAGCCGGCGAAATGCTTGGAGAGCTCTTCCCGGTAGCGGGAGGAATCGTTGGGCGTGTCCGCCGCCAACGGCACGTCGAAGAAGCAGTAGAACTCCGGGGCGTCGTCGTCACCGCTCATCGGCATCATCGACACGCGCTGATGATCGCCGACGTACTGGACCCATTGATCGAGCGGCGCCAGATCCGGCGTTGCGGCGACGCGTACATTCCAGTTGACGTAACCGCAGTAGCGGCGTTCGACGGGGCGCTCCAGCGCACGCTCGCGAAGGCGTGAATGGGTGCCGTCGGCAATCACGATCAGGTCGGCCCGGCGGCTCGATCCGTCGGCGAATTCGGCGAGAATGCCGCTGTCGTCGCAGCGGTAGTCGATGCAGGAAAGGCCGAGCGTGACATTATCCGGCCCCACGGCGTCCAGCAGCAGCTGCTGAAGCGTTGCCCGGGCGATGGGGCAGGCGCGCTGTCCGACCTGGTCATAGAGCGGCTGCAGACTGAAGCGCGTCAGCGGTCTGCCATCCTGAGTGAGATAGGCCATCTCGTTCATGCGCCCACTGGCTTGTTCGACGGCGTTGCCCACGCCGAGAGCCTTGAGCACCTTGACGCCGTTGGACCAGACCGAAAGGGCGGCGCCCACCGGGCGAAGTTCGGTGACCCGGTCGACGACCTCGACCCGGTGGCCCGATTGCTGCAGCGCCAGGGCGGCGGTGAGCCCGCCCATGCCGGCGCCGATGACGAGAACGTTCAAAGCCATGAGTTGTCCTGAATTGTTGTCGTTAAAGAACGTATCGGCGGTTCGATCGAGTCTGACCGAGCGAATCTGACCGATCGATCAAGTTTTGTCATCCTACGCAAAAGAGACAGCCGGTGGGAATGCCGATACGGCCACCGCCGAGGCAGAAACCGAACCAACCCGCTCCTGAAATTCGGTGAGGCGATACGATGACCAAGGCGATGATGATACCCACGCTTGAAACCCGGGACTTGGCAAAGCTGCGCAAGGCGCTGGCCACGGGGGAGGGCTCGCGCCATGAAACCGCCCTGGGCGGCTTCATGGTCGAAGGTGTGGCGCATCATGGGCGGCTGATCCTGTGTCACGGCGCGGGCGCCGGCCACGACTCCGTGTTCCTGATCCGCTGGCGTCAACGGCTGGCTGCGTGCGGTATCCAGGTCGTGGCGCTGGAATTCGGCTACATGACCACCATGCGCCGAGAGGGCAGGCGCCGTCCCCCGCCCAGAATCGAGACACTGGTCGCGGAACTTGGCGAATGGCATCGGGCCATCAGGACGCTAGATAGCGAGACGCCGCTCTGGCTCGGTGGCAAGTCGATGGGCGGAAGAGTCGCGAGCCTGCTGGCGACGCGCGTCGACATGGCCGGGCTGGTACTGTGCGGCTACCCGTTCCACCCACCCGGCAAACCTGAACGCTTGCGGCTCGATCACTGGCCGGAGATCCGCTGCCCGATAGTGCTTTTTCAGGGCACTCGCGATCCGTTCGGGCGACGTGACGAGGTCGAGGGTTACGATCTGCCGGCGCAGGTCGAGTGCCATTTCATGGAGGGCGGCGACCACGACTGGCAGGCTCCCAAACGCCAGGCGCAGACGCAGGCGACATTGATCGATGAAGCGGCCGGCCACGTGGTACGGCGGCTGGGCGCAAGTGAATGATCCGGATAGAGAAAAGCGGCACGAAAAGCTGTTGACTTTGAATCGGTCACAGGTAGAATGCAGCGCCACGTGACCACGGGTGGTTAGCTCAGCTGGGAGAGCACCAGCCTTACAAGCTGGGGGTCACAGGTTCGAACCCTGTACCACCCACCATTGCGTTTTCGCAGTGCTCGGGTTCACGTGTTGCAAGTGGTTGTTGTAAGAGACATCGTTGTAGAAGATGTCGTTGCAAGAAAGGCAGTTGGAAAATGCGGACCGGTAGTTCAGTTGGTTAGAATGCCGGCCTGTCACGCCGGAGGTCGCGAGTTCGAGTCTCGTCCGGTCCGCCATTTCCGCCGACATGAGTATGCCTTCGAGGCGTGCAGTGTCACCCGCTAGTTGCGTAGCAGGTATTGTGGGCACGAGTTTCGACTCAGCCTCTCGATACACATAGAGTGGACCGGTAGTTCAGTTGGTTAGAATGCCGGCCTGTCACGCCGGAGGTCGCGAGTTCGAGTCTCGTCCGGTCCGCCACGCTTCGCTCCATGCGGTTGTTGTACTGAAAGCTGTTTGACGTTTGGGTGGTTAGCTCAGTTGGTTAGAGCACCAGCTTCACATGCTGGGGGTCACAGGTTCGAGTCCCGTACCACCCACCATAGCGGACCGGTAGTTCAGTTGGTTAGAATGCCGGCCTGTCACGCCGGAGGTCGCGAGTTCGAGTCTCGTCCGGTCCGCCAATAACGTCTTTTGACCTCCTCTGTATTCTCTTCTCTTTCGTTGCCCCTTGGGTTCCTCGTCTCCCTGCAGGTTGACGACGCTTTCTCCTTGCCTGTCAATCCGTCCGGTTTCTCCGTTCAATCGCACTGATGCCTGTTCTGGTCGATCGTCTGTGTCAGTCGAATGGCGCTAAGGTCGGCTGCACGGTCACCTACCGCTTTGGTGGAATGGCCCTCGTCTCGCTTTCCGTTACACTGACGTTCATACGCGCGTTTGAAAGCCGCTGCCGCGGTGTGCGCCCAGGCTGTACCAAGAGCTGTGCCAAGGACTGTTCCAAGGACTGTGCCAAGACATGAGTGGAGCCGATACGTGACGCGCTTTCCCAATCTCTTTCGTCCCCTGCGAGTTGGCTCGCTGACGCTGCGCAATCGCGTGGTGATGGGCTCGATGCACACCAATCTGGAAGAAGCCCCCGACGGGTTCGCACGGCTGGCGGCGTTCTATGCGGAGCGGGCGCAACACGGCGTCGGATTGATCGTCACCGGCGGCATTGCGCCCAATCCGGAAGGGGCGGTGTTTCAGGGGGCCGCCAAGCTCACTGACGCCGCCGAGGTCGAACGGCATCGGCCAGTGGTGAAGGCGGTGCATGCCCACGGCGCGCGCATCTGCCTGCAGATCCTGCATGCCGGCCGCTACGCCTACTCTCCGGATCTGGTGGCGCCCTCGGCGATCGCCACCCCGATCAATCGGTTCACGCCGAGGGCGCTGAGTGCCGACGAGGTCGAGGGGCAGATCGAGGATTTCGTGCGCTGTGCCGGTCTGGCCCAGCGTGCCGGGTACGACGGCGTCGAGATCATGGGTTCGGAAGGTTACCTGATCAATCAGTTCCTGTGTCGGCGTACCAATCATCGCGACGATGCCTGGGGTGGCGATAGCCAGCGTCGTCAACGCTTCGCGGTAGAGATCGTGCGCCGCGTTCGTGACGTGTGCGGTCCGGACTTTCTGCTGATCTTTCGGCTGTCGATGATCGATCTGGTGGAAGAAGGCAGCACGCGGGAGGAGATCGTGGCGCTGGCACAGGCGATCGAGCATGCCGGGGCGGACGTGATCAATAGCGGCATCGGCTGGCACGAAGCGCGCGTGCCGACCATCGTTACGAGCGTGCCGCGAGCCGCTTTCGTCTCGGTCAGCCGGGCAGTGCGCGAAGCGGTCTCGATACCGCTGATCGCGACCAACCGTATCAACATGCCGGCCGTGGCCGAAGCGGTGCTGGCCGAGGGGGCTGCCGACCTGGTCTCGATGGCCCGCCCCTTCCTGGCCGATCCGGCCTGGATGGCCAAGGCCGAGCAGGGCCGAGTCGACGAGATCAATACCTGCATCGCCTGCAATCAGGCCTGCCTCGATCATACCTTCAAGGGCAAGCTGACCTCCTGTCTGGTCAATCCGCGCGCCTGTCATGAAACGGAGCTGACGCTGCCGCCGACCAAGTCTCCCAAGCGCATCGCCGTGGTGGGAGCCGGGCCGGCCGGCCTGGCCGCTGCCGTGGCCTGCGCCGAGCGGGGACACCGGGTAACGCTATTCGAACGCGATGGGGAGATCGGCGGCCAGTTCCGGTTGGCCCAGCGAATACCGGGAAAAGAGGAGTTTGCCGAAACGCTGCGCTACTTCGCCACCCAGCTTTCGCGGCACGGCGTCGAGCTGCGCCTCGGCACCGAGGCCGACAGTCAGCAACTGCAGGATTTCGACGAGGTCGTTGTCGCCACCGGCGTCCGGCCGCGCGCGCTCGATATCGAGGGAATCGAGCATTCCAGCGTGATCTCCTACCCGGTGGCGATCCAGCATCCCGAGCGCGTGGGGCGTCGAGTGGCGATCATCGGTGCCGGCGGGATCGGCTTCGACGTCGCGGAACTGCTGGCGCATGCCGAGCAGCCGACGCTGGATATCGAGCGCTGGTGCGACGAGTGGGGCGTCGATTTGAGCGTCGAGAATGCCGGCGGATTGAAGCCGCGGCTGGAGCCCACGGTGCCGCGACAGATCACGCTGCTGCAGCGCAAGACCGGCAAGCCAGGGGCTGGGCTCGGGGTGACCACCGGCTGGGTTCATCGCGCCGCGCTACGGGCTCGCAAGGTCGAGACGCTGTCGGGCTGCGTCTATCGGCGCATCGACAGCGACGGGCTGCACCTTGATGTCAATGGGGAGTCCAGGCTGCTGGCGGTCGACACAATCGTCATCTGTGCCGGGCAGGAGTCGCAGCAGGCGCTTTACGACACGCTTGCCGCGAGCGGGACGCGGGTTCATCGAATCGGCGGGGCAGAAGTGGCGGCCGAGATCGATGCCAAGCGCGCCATCGATCAGGGGGTGCGGCTGGCGGCGATGCTGTGAGCGCGGGCGCCCGATTGCGTTGAGTCAGCGTGAGTGGCGAGTGTCCCGGCGCTGCCGGGGTTCGAGGACAGGTGTTAGACTAAGGGTTCACCAGCGAGCGCGAGCCGTGTGACGGGGATCCCGTTACCCGCGGATTCGCGCTTCTTGTTATTCGGGCCGCGACGCATTGCGACCGCCACGCCTGACCCTCAGAAAACGCGATTCTGGTTACCGTCACGGGTTCTGAATCGCTTTTCTCCGTGGAGGGATCGTACAAGGACCCCCAGATGACATCCGATTGCAGCCCTCGCTATCTGGCAAGCGACAACACCTCCGGCATTTGCCCGGAAGCCCTCGATTATATGATCCGGGCGAATGGCAGCGACGACCTCGCCTATGGTAACGATGCCTGGACCCACCGTGCCGCGGACCGTTTCCGTGAGCTTTTCGATTACGACTGTGACGTTTTCTTCGTCTTCAACGGCACTGCCGCCAACTCGTTGTCGCTGGCGGCGCTGGGCCAGAGTTACCACAGCGTGATCTGTCATGAACTGGCGCATATCGAGACCGATGAGTGCGGCGGACCGGAGTTCTTCTCCAACGGTTCGAAGCTGCTCACCAGTCCTGGCGAAAACGGCAAGCTGACCCCGGAGGGAATCGAGAGGCTGGTCGTGAAGCGCAACGACATCCACTACCCCAAGCCACGGGTCGTCTCGATTACCCAGGCCACCGAAGTGGGCACGGTCTACTCTCGCGAGGAGCTACTGGCGATCCGCACCGTCGCGGACAAGTACGATCTGCGCGTTCACATGGACGGCGCGCGTTTCGCCAACGCCTGCAGTGCCCTGGATGCGACTCCGGCCGAGCTGACCTGGCAGGCAGGCGTCGACGTGCTCTGTTTTTCCGGTACCAAGAATGGTTTGCCGATGGGCGAGGCGATCCTGTTCTTCAACAAGGAGCTGGCCGAGGATTTTGCCTATCGCTGCAAGCAGGCGGGGCAGCTGGCCTCCAAGATGCGCTTCATCGCCGCGCCTTGGCTTGGGTTGCTGGAAACTGGCGCCTGGCGGCGTAACGCCGACCATGCCAACGCCATGGCCCGGTATCTCGCCGACGGGCTCGCCTCGTTACCCGGCGCCTCGCTGATGTTCCCGGCGCAAGCCAACAGCGTTTTCGTCAGCTTGCCCGAACCGGTCATCACCCAGCTGCGCGCCAGGGGCTGGACCTTCTACACCTTCATCGGTGCCGGTGGCGCGCGTTTTGTCTGCTCCTGGAACACCACGCCCGAGCTGCTCGATCAACTGCTGGCCGACGCCCGCACTGCCTTCGACGCGGCATGAGCCCGAGCGGCGTCCGTCAAACGGGCGCCGTTCCCTTCCCGAGTTCCCACCTGTTCGACTCGACAACGAAATTTCCCTGACTTTTCCTCTGCTTGCCTGCCATCGTGCAGTGTTGCGCATTTTGTCCCCGCAAATTCCCCGTGCAACGAAACCGGATCGTGGTAGCGTGTTCTAAAGCGTATGTTCCGACGCTGCGTTGAAAAGACTCGCGAAATGGGTCTACCCGACGCTTCGTGCATCTGTCTATGCTGATAGTCAGCTAGCCCGGCTGGCAGGGCGTTCGTCCTGTACGGTCGAGGGTCACGACCAGGAGGCTTCCATGAGCATCTTCGATCACGTGCAGAGCCGTTACGAGCAGGTTCAGCAGGAAGAATTGAGCCTGCAGGAATATCTAGAGCTGTGCCGAAAGGATCCTCGGGTCTACGCCAACGCTGCCGAACGAATGCTGAATGCCATCGGGGAGCCGGAAACGATCGACACGGCCAAGGATCCCAGCCTGTCGCGAATCTTCTCCAATAAGGTCATTCGACGCTATCCCGCCTTTGCCGAGTTCTACGGCATGGAAGAGGCGATCGAGCAGATCGTTTCCTACTTTCGTCACGCCGCCCAGGGGCTCGAGGAGCGCAAGCAGATTCTCTACCTGCTGGGCCCGGTCGGGGGCGGCAAGTCCTCGCTGGCCGAACGCCTGAAATTACTCATGGAGCGCGTGCCGTTCTACGCGATCAAGGATTCGCCGGTCTTCGAGTCTCCGCTCGGGCTGTTCTCGCCGGAAGAGGATGGCGAGCTGCTCGAGAAGGAGTACAACATCGCCCAGCGCCACTTGCGGGGGCCGATGTCGCCCTGGGCCGCCAAGCGGCTCAAAGAGTACGGCGGCGATCTGTCCCGATTCCGCGTGGTGCGCCTGCATCCCTCACGCCTCAACCAGATCGCGGTCTCCAAGACCGAGCCGGGCGACGAGAACAATCAGGATATCTCGTCACTGGTGGGCAAGGTCGACATCCGCCAGCTGGAGCTCTATTCCCAGGACGACCCGGATGCCTACAGTTTCTCCGGCGGTCTGTGCAAGGCCAACCAGGGATTGATGGAGTTCGTCGAGATGTTCAAGGCACCGATCAAGGTGCTGCATCCGTTGCTGACGGCCACGCAGGAGGGCAACTACAACCCCACCGAGGGTATGGGCGCGATCCCCTTCGAGGGCATCATCATGGCCCACTCCAACGAGAGCGAGTGGCAGCAGTTTCGCAACAATCGCAACAACGAGGCCTTTCTCGACCGGGTCTACATCGTCAAGGTGCCTTACTGCCTGCGCGTCTCCGAAGAGATCAAGATCTACCAGAAACTGCTGGAACATTCGTCGCTCAACGAAGCCCCCTGCGCGCCGGATACGCTGCGCATGCTGGCCCAGTTTTCGACGCTCTCCAGGCTCAAGGAGCCGGAGAACTCGAGCATCTACTCCAAGATGCGGGTCTACGACGGCGAGAATCTCAAAGACACCGATCCCAAGGCCAAATCGATTCAGGAGTACCGCGACGCGGCGGGTGTCGACGAAGGCATGAACGGGCTCTCCACGCGTTTCGCCTTCAAGATCCTCTCCAAGGTGTTCAACTTCGACGCTCACGAGATCGCTGCCAACCCGGTGCATCTGCTCTACGTGCTGGAGCAGGCGCTCGAGCGGGAGCAGCTGCCCAAGGAAGTCCACGAGCGCTATCTGCGCTTCATCAAGGAGTATCTGGCGCCGCGCTACGTCGACTTCATCGGCAAGGAGATCCAGACCGCGTATCTCGAGTCCTACACCGAGTACGGTCAGAACATCTTCGATCGCTACGTGACCTACGCCGACTTCTGGATTCAGGATCAGGAGTATCGCGACCCGGAAACCGGCGAGCTGTTCGATCGCCAGTCGCTCAACGAGGATCTCGAGAAGATCGAGAAGCCCGCCGGTATCTCCAATCCCAAGGACTTTCGCCACGAGGTGGTCAATTTCGTGCTGCGGGCTCGTGCCCACAACAACGGCATGAATCCCAGCTGGCAGTCGTACGAGAAGCTCAGAGGCGTGATCGAGCACAAGATGTTCGCCAACACCGAGGAGCTGCTGCCGGTGATCTCGTTCAACGCCAAGGCGTCGGCCTCGGACCAGCGCAAGCACGAGGATTTCGTCGACCGGATGGTGAGCCGCGGCTATACCGAAAAGCAGGTGCGTCTGCTGTCGGAGTGGTATCTGCGAGTGCGGAAGTCGCACTAGAGAACAGCGTCAAACGACGTCGTCGGAGCGGCAGTGGCGGCCCGAGCCGCGCCGTTCCCGGAGCAGAGACCATCCTCGGGTGGTCGCTGTCGCAGCAGTCTGCGGTCAGCCTGCAGGAGGTGCCATGAGCTACTTCATCGATCGACGCCCCAATGCGCGCAACAAGAGCGCGGTCAATCGTCAGCGATTTCTGCAACGCTATCGCTCGCACATCAAGCGCGCCGTGGAGGAGTCGGTGAATCGACGTTCGATCACCGACATGGAGCGTGGCGAACGAGTCTCGATTCCCACCAAGGATATCTCCGAGCCCTCGTTTCAACATGGCCCAGGCGGGCGGCGCACGGTCGTGAACCCCGGCAACAAGGAGTTCGCCGAGGGTGATCGGCTACGCCGGCCCGGCGGTGGAGGTGGCGGGGGAGGCAGCGGCGACGGCCAGGCATCGGGTCAGGGCGAAGGCATGGATGAATTCGTGTTCTCGCTGTCGCGGGAGGAGTTTCTCGATTTCGTCTTCGACGGGCTGGAATTACCGCACCTCGAGCGCAAGCAGCTGCGGGTACTGGAGGAGACCCGACCCGTGCGCGCGGGCATCTCCAAGGAGGGCGTGCCGGCGCGGATCAATATCGTGCGTTCGATGCGCGAGGCACAGGCCAGGCGGATCGGCATGCGCGGGCCGTTGAAGCGCGCTCTTCGCGAAGCGCAGGAGGCACTGGTCGCCGAAGAGCGCAAGGATCCGGTACTGCGCAACCCGGCGCGAATCGACGAGCTGAAGTCCGAGATCGCGCGGCTCGAGAAACGGATCGGGTCGATCCCGTTTCTGGATACCTACGACCTGCGTTACAACCATCTCACCCACCAGCCGATGCCGTCGAACCAGGCCGTGATGTTCTGCATCATGGATGTCTCCGGTTCCATGACCCAGGCCCACAAGGATATCGGCAAGCGCTTCTTCCTGTTGCTCTACCTGTTTCTCGAGCGCAATTACGAGAAGGTCGAACTGGTGTTCGTGCGCCACCATACCGTGGCCAAGGAGGTCGACGAGGAGGAGTTCTTCTACTCGCGGGAGACCGGCGGCACCATCGTCTCGAGTGCACTGACGCTGGTCGACGAGATCATCGAGGCGCGCTATGCGCCGGAGCAGTGGAATCTGTACGTGGCCCAGGCCAGCGATGGCGACAACTGGGACGACGACTCATCGACCTGTCTCGAACGGCTCGACGAATCGCTGATGCGAAAATTGCAGTACTTCACCTACGTGGAGATCACTCCCCACGCCCATCAGGCGCTTTGGGAAGCCTACGACACGGTCAGAGCGGCCTATCCCGAGCGCTTCGCCATGCAGCAGATCGTCCAGGCGGAAGATATCTACCCGGTCTTTCGTGAGCTTTTCCGACAGCGCGCCCAGAGCTGATATCAGTCTTGGGGTCAGACGGAACGCAGCGAGGAGGAACGCAGCGATGACGCAACGCAAGCCCATAGCTACCGGTTCGGACTGGAATTTCGAGACGCTCGAAGCCTATGAGCGTGCCATCGCCAGACTGGCCGAAGAGTATCGGTTGGAGACCTATCCCAATCAGATCGAGGTCATCACCTCCGAGCAGATGATGGACGCCTACGCCAGCGTGGGCATGCCGATCGGCTATCACCACTGGTCGTTCGGCAAGCAGTTCCTGTCGGTGGAACAGGCTTACCGGCGCGGCCAGATGGGGCTGGCCTATGAGCTGGTGATCAACTCCGATCCCTGTATCGCCTATCTGATGGAGGAGAACTCGCTGATGATGCAGGTGCTGGTCATCGCCCACGCCTGCTACGGTCACAACTCCTTCTTCAAGGGCAACTACCTGTTTCGCGCCTGGACCGACGCGTCGGCGATCGTCGATTACCTGGTGTTCGCGCGCAAGTACATCGCCCAGTGCGAGGAGCGTCACGGTGTCGAGGCGGTCGAGCAGCTTCTCGATGCCTGCCATGCGCTGCAGAACTACGGCGTCGATCGCTACAAGCGGCCCTCGTCGATCTCCGCCGAGGAGGAGGCGCGCCGCCAGGAGGACCGCGAGGCGTACCTGCAGACTCAGGTCAATCGACTCTGGAGCACGATCCCGCTGGCGGTGAGCGAGCTCGCCCGGGAGCCACTGCACGACCACGAAAACGACCCCCTGGGCCTGCATCGTCATGGCCGCTACCCCAGCGAACCGCAGGAGAACCTGCTCTATTTTCTCGAGAAGAACGCGCCGCTGCTGGAGCCCTGGCAGCGCGAGATCGTGCGCATCGTGCGCAAGCTGGCGCAGTATTTCTATCCCCAGCGTCAGACCCAGGTGATGAACGAAGGCTGGGCGACGTTCTGGCACTACACCCTGATGAATCGGCTGTACGACGATGGCCAGATCGACGAGGGCATCATGCTCGAGTTCCTGCAATCGCACACGTCGGTCGTCAGCCAGCCGGGCTTCGACAACCCCTACTTCAACGGGATCAATCCCTATGCGCTGGGCTTCGCGATGTTCAGTGACATCAAGCGTATCTGTCAGGCGCCGACCAGCGAGGATCGCGAATGGTTTCCGGATATCGCCGGCAGCGACTGGCTGGAGACGCTGCATTTCGCGATGCAGAACTTCAAGGACGAGTCGTTCATCCAGCAGTTTCTCTCTCCCACCGTGATCCGCAATCTGAAGCTGTTCAGTCTGGTCGACGACGACCGTGACGATAGCCTCCAGATCGAGGCGATTCACGACGACCGCGGCTATCGACGCATCCGCGAAGCGCTGAGCGTGCAGTACGCGCTGTCGGCGCGGGAGCCCAATATCCAGGTCTGGGAAGCCGATATCCGTGGAGACCGCTCGCTGACGCTACGTCACGTGCAGGATCGGCGCCGTCCCCTGGGGCAGAGTCTGTTCCCGGTGATGCGCTATCTGCATCAGCTGTGGGGATTTCCTATCAAGCTCGAATCGATGGAAGGAGGCGACGTCGTGCGCCGCTATCAATGGCCGATCCCGGAACCGGCGCGAGAGTCGGCATGAGACCGAGATCGCTCCGGCGCAACGGAATCGGGCCGGCTGGCATGGGCCTCAGGAGTCTTCGCTCGTCCAGCTGCTGCACCAGCCCTGGCTGGCGACTCGATGATCGGGAAACAGGCCGCAAACCTGCGTCTCGGCGGTGAAGAACTCGCAGTTATCACAGCGCTGTCCCGCTCGGTAGGCGTCATGGTCGCTCGCTTCTTCGGCATTCTGGACATAGTCGAGCGCGCGGGCCGGGTAGGATTCGGGGTCGAGCATCGATTTCTGCTGGGCCAGTGCCGGGACGGCCTGCCACCCCAGCAGCGCCAACCCGGATGCGCAGACGCCGCGTTGCAGAAACCGGCGACGCTTGATATCCGTCACGCCGTTCTCGGCATTGGCGTGACTCTCCTGTCTCATTTTCATTGCCCTCTCCTGGATCGACATTCTGCGCCTCGCCGTGGTGACGCTCGTGATGTCCCGTCGCTGAAATGATCTCTCCCCGGAAATTATGCGACGCGGTGTGGAGCGTCCACAACCGATTGGCGGGCCCCGCCGAGTGGACTTGTCGGGTTGCAAGCCAGCGCTGATCAGATCGATTGCTGGCTATTGGTGCGACGAGGCGATGGGTCACGGAGCTGATATACTCGCGCCATCAACTTCACTACTGGGCCGCGGATCGCGAGATTTGGCGCGCTGGGCAGGCCGATAGCCGGATCGGTGGCTGGCTCGCTGGGCTGGATCGATAGGAGAGGGAAATGCAGAACGCCGTTATTCTGATCAATGTGGAAAAAGGCCGAATTCGTGGCGTGGCCGAGCGTCTGGCGGATCTCGAGGGAATCAGTGAGGTTTATTCGACCTGCGGTCGCTACGATCTGATCGCCATCGCTCGCACCCGAGATTTCGAATCGCTGGCCGCGCTGGTGACCGAGCGGCTGATGGAGGTCGAAGGCATCCGCGATACCGAAACGCTCAATGCCATGCAGGTGCATTCGCGCCACGATCTCGACGCCATGTTCTCCGTCGGTCTCTAGGTCGGGATGGCGCGTCGTCAACGACGGGGGCTGCTGGGTCAGTTGGCTCGTTCGTCTCGGATCGGATTGATCTTCGTCGTGGTCATCAGCGGGCTGTGGTATTGGCACGAAGGCGGCGTCCGCGACCGGCTGAGCTGGATGGGTGTTCCCGACTGGCAATGGAACGACTGGCGGGGCTGGAATCGGGTGCTGCGAAACGACGGCTTTCTGGTCGGCTGGTCGGACGTGCGGGCCGAGCCGCTGTGGGTGGGCTACACGCTGAATCGGGTCGACAATCCGCATAGTCTGCCGCGCCCCGATCATTTCCAATCCGACTGGCGCAGCCTGTGGCCGATCTCCGGCGACGACTATGCCCGCAGCGGTTACGATCGCGGTCATCTGGCGCCGAACTATGCCATGGCGGTCGTTCATGGGCGCGAAGGCCAGCTGGACAGTTTCCTGATGACCAATATCACGCCGCAGCGACCCAAGCTCAATCGACAGCTATGGCAGCGCCTGGAAGAGGCGGTCATCGACGATTTCGTGCCGCGTTTTGGCAGCGTTCGGGTCGTGACCGGGCCGGTCTTCGATGACCAGCTGCTGCACCGTGTCGGGTTCTCGCAGGTGCCCGTGGGCTTCTACAAGATATTGGTCGTGCCGGGCAAGACGCCGAAAGCGCTGGCATTTCTGATGCCGCAGGACGTCACGGGCGACGAACCGCTGGCGCGGTTCGTGATCACCATCGACGAAATCGAGGCTCGAACCGGGCTGGACTTCTTTCCGCAACTGGCTGATCCGATCGAGCGTCAGTTGGAAGGAAAGGTGGAAAAGAGCGGTTGGGGGCTGGAAGCGGTCTCGACTCGGCCCGGACGCTATCAGTAGCCGTGGAATGGAGTCGGCGCTGAAGGTTGCCGATGTCGGCCGCTTGGCAAACCGGTCGTCTACTCGCGAATTCATCGAGCCAGCGACGATCTGGATGCAAAGAACGATCTGGATGCAAAGAACGATCTGGATGTAAACAAGGGTCGGAAACGACGAAAAATCAAGATGGGAAAGCGTTACGTCAAAGCCGTCGTTCGCAGGGGGGAGTGCTGCCGACTATTACATGACACGTGGTGCCCAGGAGAGGACTTGAACCTCCACATCCGTAAGGATACTAGCACCTGAAGCTAGCGCGTCTACCAATTCCGCCACCTGGGCGTGTCATGTATCGGTGTTGCCAGGAGTCTGAAGAACTCCCTTGGAATGGTGCCCGGAAGAGGACTTGAACCTCCACGTCCATAAGGACACTAGCACCTGAAGCTAGCGCGTCTACCAATTCCGCCATCCGGGCTTATCCGGCCTTGTGCGTTCGAAACATCCATCGCCGGAAGCGATGGTGCCCAGAAGAGGACTTGAACCTCCACGTCCATAAGGACACTAGCACCTGAAGCTAGCGCGTCTACCAATTCCGCCATCTGGGCCAAGGCGCGATGCATGATACCGGCTTTGCGTCCGAATGCAAGCGTCCGATTGTCGGCGATTTATCCTCCCGAACCTTGTCGCTGCGGCGTTCCACCGTGGCTCTTCGTCAACGCTATTGTCCCGTTTGCGCAGTGCATGGTTGGGTCGGGCAGGCGTGACCGCTATACTTGGTGCATGAATCCCAAAAAATTGAACGGCTCAAGCCGCCTGCCGCGTGAATTCTCTCCACAGCCCAAGCCCAGTAGGCTCAACGCAAGGACGATGGTTGCATGACTCATTGGACATTGGATGACGACCCGCACGCGGCTCGTGAAGCAGACAAATATGACAGTCCCGTACCCAGCCGTGAGTACTTGCTCGCGCGCCTTGAAGAGTACGGCAAGCCGATTACCCACGAAAACATGAGTGCCATGCTGGGGCTCGAAGATGACAACCAGCTGGAGGCGGTGCGTCGCCGGCTCGCGGCGATGGAGCGCGACGGTCAGATCCTCAAGGATCGCAAGGGCGCCTACGCACTGATCGACAAGCTCGATCTGATCAAGGGGCGCGTTCAGGGTCACCGGGACGGCATGGGTTTCCTGATTCGCCATGACGGTGTCAAACCCGATCTGGTGCTGCCTCCGCGTCAGATGCGACGCGTGTTCAACGGCGACGTGGTACTGGCGCGTATCAGCGGCCGGGACCGGCGTAACCGTGCCGAGGGCACCATCGCTGAAGTGCTGGCGCGCAATACCCAGACGCTGGTCGGCGTGTTCCGTCAGAATACCTCCGAGTTCGCGGTCCTGATTCCCGAAAATTCGCGGATCAGTCAGGAGGTCATCATCCCTCACAGTGTCAGCGGTGGGGCGAAAGACGGTCAGATCGTTTCGGTCCGGATCACTCAGCAGCCGGAGACCCGCAAGCAGCCGGTCGGCGAGGTGGTCGAGATCCTCGGCGAGCGAATGGACCCGGGGCTCGAGATCGACATCGCGATCCGCTCGCACGATATTCCTGCGGACTTTCCGCCGGAAGTCGACGATCAGATCGCCGGCATGTCCGCGGAGGTGAAGGACGAGGACAAGGCCGCACGGATCGATCTGCGCGAGATGCCGCTGGTGACCATCGATGGCGAAGATGCCAAGGATTTCGACGACGCCGTCTGCGCCTGGAAGACCAAGTCCGGCAGCTGGAAACTGGTCGTCGCGATCGCCGACGTCTCCCATTATGTCCGCGGCGGCAGCGCGCTGGACAACGAGGGCTACGTTCGCGGCAACTCGGTCTACTTCCCCGGTCAGGTGGTGCCGATGCTGCCGGAGCTGCTCTCCAACGGGCTCTGTTCGCTCAACCCGCACGTCGATCGCCTGACCATGGTCTGTGAGATGAACATCTCGCAGAACGGCACCATCAGTCGCTACAAGTTCTACGAAGCGGTGATCCAGTCGCATGCACGGCTGACCTACAACCAGGTCGGCGCCATGTTGCAGGAGCCGGACAGCGAGGAAGGGTCGGCGCTGCGCGAACAGTATCGCGAGCTGGTCCCGTCGCTCGAAAACCTGCATGCGCTCTACAAGGTGTTGCGACAGGCGCGTGACGTGCGTGGCGCCATCGACTTCGAGACCACCGAGACGCAGATCGTCTTCAACGACGAGCGCAAGATCGAGAAGATCGTCCCGCGTAGCCGCAACGACGCCCACAAGCTGGTCGAGGAGTGCATGCTGGCGGCCAACGTGGCCACGGCGCGCTTCCTCGACAAGCATGACCTGCCGGCGCTCTACCGGGTGCACCAGGCGCCAGCATCGGAGCGGCTCGAGAACCTGCGAGTGTTCCTCGGCGAGCTGGGATTGACGCTGGGTGGTGGCGACGAGCCGACGCCCAAGGATTATCAGGCGCTGCGCGAGGCGATCCAGGGGCGCCCGGACTTCGATATCATTCAGACCGTGATGCTGCGTTCGATGAGTCAGGCCGTCTATTCGCCCCAGAACGATGGCCACTTCGGGCTGGCCTATCAGGCCTATGCGCACTTCACCTCGCCGATCCGTCGCTATCCCGATCTGCTGGTGCACCGTGCGATTCGCTCCGTCATTCGCGGCCCGCGTCAGACCCAGACGGTCCTGCGGGCCGAGGGCGCACCGGTGGAGAAGCCTTCTACCTGGTGCCCGTACACCTTCGAGCAGATGATCGAGCTGGGTGAGCACTGTTCGATGACCGAGCGCCGCGCCGACGACGCGACGCGTGACGTCACCGACTGGCTGAAGTGCGAATTCCTTTCCGACAAGGTCGGCGAAGTCTACGAAGGCACCATCGCCGCCGTGACGCAGTTCGGTATTTTCGTGCGTCTCGACGACGTCTATGTCGAAGGTCTGGTCCACGTGACCTCGCTGCCGTCCGATTATTATCACTACGAAGCCGAGAAGCATCGTCTGAAAGGCGAGCGCAGCGGTGTGGCCTATCGCCTGGGTGACGGCGTCACCGTCCGCATCGCGCGCGTCGATATGGACGATCGCAAGATCGATTTCGACCTCGCTGATGCGGCGCCGCGTCATCGCCGCACGCCGCGCGCCCAGAAGACGGGTGGGGGCGGCGGAAACGCGAAGCCTTCAGCGAGCAAGAATCGCCCCGGCAAGCGCGAGCGTCAGGGTGGCAAGTCCGGCAGCGACGCCGTGGGTAATGACTCGACGAATGACGAGTCAACGAGTAACGGGGCGGCGAATAACGATTCGACGAACAGCGACTCGAGCGGCAACAAGGAGGGTGGCGCTCCCAAGCGGCGCTCCCGCGGGCCGCGCCAGCGCCGGGGCAAGCGATGAGTGCCGTGATCTGTCGTTCCGCGGCATGGAGTAGGTGACGCCATGAGTCGCCCAACCCATCGACGTCAAGCCGGCAGATCGCCGGATCTTCCCCGGACGCCAGACGGACTCGAACCCGTCTATGGCGTTCACGCGGTGCGCGCGCTGTTCGAACGTGGGCAGCCACCGCGAGTGCTGTGGATTCAGCAGGGGCATGCCGAACAACGTCTCGAGGCGTTGCTGCAGCAGGCCCATGCCGCTGGTTGCGAGCTGAAAAGGGTGCCGCGGGAAACCCTCGACGTGATTTCGGGTCAGGCCTCTCATCAAGGCGTGATCGGTTTTTCCGAGCCGCTGATCGCGGAGAATGAGACGGCGCTATGGTGGCGCTTCGACCAATGGCAGCAGAGCCAGCCGCCGCTTTTTCTGATTCTCGACGGGGTGACGGATCCGCACAACTTCGGTGCCTGTCTGCGCAGCGCCGATGCTGCCGGTGTCGATGGCGTCATCGTTGCCAAGGACAAGTCGGCCCCGCTCAATGCCACGGTGCGCAAGGTCGCCTGCGGCGCGGCCGAGAGCGTGCCGGTGTTTCAGGTCACCAACCTGGCGCGCTGCATGGAGAAGCTCAAGCAGGCCGGGGTCTGGATTACCGGAACGGCCGGGGAAGCCGACGCGCTGGTGTTCGATGCCGACTTCACCGTTCCCTGCGCCCTGGTGATGGGGGCGGAAGGCAAGGGCATGCGCCGTCTGACCCGCGAAGCGTGTGACGGACTGGTCAAGCTGCCGATGCAGGGCGGCGTGTCCAGTCTCAATGTCTCGGTCGCCACGGGCATCTGTCTGTTCGAAGCCGTTCGTCAGCGAGGGCGTGCCAGCTCCACTTGAGCTTGCACCCGAGGCGATCGGTCTCTACAATTGCGCGGTTCTGTGGGCAGGCTATGCTCACGGAGCGCGCCTCGTCTACGGGATGAATCGGCGGGTCAGGTGAGTCTGATCCAGGCGATTTGCCCGAGCAGAGCGTCAATTGGTCTGAATATCTGGATGGCAACGTGGTTTTGCGCCGCGACCCGATATCGACTCCTTGCTTCTCGTGGTACCCCTTCAAACGAGGGCCCGCGTGGAAGCTGCCAAACCGAAAGGAGCTAACATGCGTCATTATGAAATCGTGTTCATGGTCCACCCGGACCAGAGCGAGCAGGTCCCGGCCATGGTCGAGCGCTACACCGGCCTCGTGACCGAGAACGGCGGCACCGTGCATCGTCTCGAAGATTGGGGTCGTCGTCACCTGGCGTACCCGATCAACAAGATTCACAAGGCACATTATGTGCTGATGAACGTCGAATGCAGCGGTGAGACTCTCGACGAAATCGAGAACATCTTCCGTTTCAACGACGCCATCATCCGCAGCATGATCGTGCGTTGCAAAGAGGTCGTGACTGAAGCCTCGCCGATGATGAAGCCGGCTGAAGAAAAGAGCCGTCGTCGTGACGACAAGCCCTCCGAGCGTGGCGATCGTGAGCGTTCTGAGCGCCCCGAGCGTTCCGAAGCTGCTGAAGAAACCCACTGATTCGATTTCGCTAAGGAGAGATTCTCATGGCACGTTTTTTCCGTCGCCGTAAGTTCTGCCGCTTCACCGCCGAAGGCGTGAAGTACATCGACTACAAAGACATCGATACGCTGAAAGCCTACGTCACCGAGACCGGCAAGATCGTTCCCAGCCGCATCACGGGTACTCAGGCGCGCTACCAGCGTCAGCTGTCCACCGCGATCAAGCGGGCGCGCTACCTGGCGTTGCTGCCGTACTCCGACAGCCACCAGTAAATCCTGACCCGGTAAACCTTGACGAGGTGTCATGCTGGCATTGGCCCGTTGGATCATGCGCGGTACGCCGCAAGCGTTGGTGGCGGCCGCACTGACAGCGCTGGTGCCCTGGTTGTTCTGGTTCAGCGCCGCCGTGGCGGGTCTGGTCACGCTGCGCCGAGGCATGACCCCGGCAGCGCCGGTACTGATCGCTGCGGCGATCCCTGCCGGTTGGTGGTGGATTCAGGGCGATGCGGTACCGTTGTCCAGTATCCTGCTGGTGACGTTGATGGCGACCGTCCTGCGGGCACGCATGCGCTGGTCGGAAGCGCTGATCGTCGGCAGCGTCGTCTGCATGGCGATGGTGCAACTGGGCATCTTCGTACCGACCGGCGGTACCGGACCGCTACTCAACGAGCTGCGGCAAAGCTCGTCGGAAGTGGCCAGCATGCTGGATCAGCTGGCGGCACAGGGCATCGACACCGAGAGAATGGCGACATTGGTGATCGGCGGTGCGACCGGGCTGGTAGTGCTGTTGGCGGGGATTGCCTGTCTGGCACTCGCCAGGAGCTGGCAGGCGGGGCTTTATAACCCCGGCGGATTTCGCGAGGAGTTTCATTCGTTGAAGCTCTCGCGGCGACAACTTCTGCTGCTGCTCGGACTGATGGCGGTGGGTGTCGTATTTGCCGTCCCCGCCGCCAGTCTGTTGGCCTGGATACCGTTGCTGGTTGCCGGTGTCGCGCTGGTTCATGGGTTTATTGGTTTGAAGGGAATGAGCGGGTTCTGGCTGGTAGGCTTCTACGCCTTGCTGTTGACCACCTGGCCCACGATTTTGATTGTACTGCTGTTGGCGTTGGTAGATACCTTCGCGGATTTTCGCGGTCGACTGACACGCAGTGATTGACGAGAGGTTCACGAGAATGGAAGTCATTCTGCTCGATAACATCGGCAAGCTGGGCGATCTGGGTGACAAGGTCACCGTCAAGCCCGGTTACGGTCGTAATTACCTGGTTCCTTACGGCATGGCCGTACCGGCGACCAAAGACAACGTCGAAGCGTTCGAAACGCAGCGCGCCGAGCTCGAAGCTCAGGCTGCCGAGCGCAAGGCCCAGGCCGAAACGCGCGCTGCTCAGCTCGCCGAGATCGAACTGTCTCTGGTGGCCAAGGCGGGTGAAGAAGGCAAGCTGTTCGGTTCCATCGGTCCGCGCGATCTGGCCGAAGCCATGGCTCAGGCCGGCATCGAAGTCGCCAAGAGCGAAGTGCGCATGCCGGAAGGTCCGCTTCGTCAGACTGGCGAATATGACATCGCGCTGCAGTTGCACGCCGAAGTCACTTCCAGCGTCCGTGTGGTGGTGGTGGCCGAGTAAGTCTCGACCACGATCATTGATCGCGACGTCTGACCAAGGCACGCAGGGTTCACGCCCTGCGTGCCTTTTTCATGACCGTCGACGTGGCGGTGCTCGCGCTCGACTGGGTAGAATGAGCGCCTGAGAATTCTTGCGTGTCCAGCGCACGACATAGGATGAATGCCAAGCATGAACCAACGCGTCGACAACGATCGGGAAACCGCGCAGCTGAAGATGCCGCCACACTCGCTGGAGGCGGAGCAGTCGGTACTCGGCGGGTTGATGCTCGACAACAGCAGCTGGGACACCGTATCGGAGCGTCTGGTCGCGGACGATTTCTACCGCCACGAGCACCGGCTGACGTTCAACGCGATGGCCGAGCTGGCCGAAAGCTCCCATCCACTCGATGTGGTGACCCTGTCGGAAGCCCTCGAGCGTCGCGACCAACTCGAAAGCGTGGGCGGGCTCGCCTACCTGGCGGAACTGGCGCGCAACACCCCTTCGGCAAGCAACATTCGCGCTTACGCCGATATCGTCCGTGAGCGTGCGACGCTGCGCAAGCTGATCCAGGCCTCACGTCAGATCGCCGACAGCGCCTACTCGCCGGAAGGACGGCTCCCAGACGAGCTGGTCAACGAGGCCGAGCGGCTGGTGTTCCAGATCAGCGAGTCGCGACCCAAGTTCGGCGGGCCGATCGGCATGAGCGATCTGCTGACCAAGGCGGTCGACCGGATCGACGAGCTGTTCAACATGAAGGGCCAGATGACCGGGATCTCGACCGGCTTTCGCGATCTCGACGATATGACGTCGGGGCTGCAGCCCTCGGATCTGGTGATCATCGCCGGGCGCCCATCGATGGGCAAGACCACCTTCGCCATGAATCTGGTCGAGCATGCGGTGGTCTCCAACGACAAGCCGGTGGTCGTGTTCTCGATGGAGATGCCTGCCGAATCGCTGATGCTGCGTGTGCTGTCATCGCTGGGACGGATCGATCAGACCAGGGTGCGAACCGGCCAGCTCGAGGACGAGGACTGGCCGCGGCTGACCTCGGCGGTCAACCTGCTCAAGGATCGCCAGCTGTTCATCGACGACACGCCGGCACTGTCACCCAATGAGCTGCGCACGCGCGCGCGACGCATTGCTCGCGAGCACGGCAATATCGGCTTGGTGATGATCGACTATCTGCAGCTGATGCAGGTGCCCGGGCTCTCCGAGAATCGTACCGCGGAAATCTCCGAAATCTCGCGCTCGCTCAAGGGGCTTGCCAAGGAATTCGGCTGCCCGGTGGTGGCGCTGTCGCAGCTCAACCGCTCCCTGGAGCAGCGCCCCAACAAGCGCCCGGTGATGTCGGATCTGCGTGAGTCGGGCGCCATCGAGCAGGACGCCGATGTCATCGCCTTCGTCTACCGGGACGAGGTCTACAATGCCGACAACCCGGACAACAAGGGGTTGGCGGAGCTGATCATCGGCAAGCAGCGTAACGGCCCCATCGGCACTGTCCACATGGCGTTCATCGGCAAGTACACGCGGTTCGAGGATCTCGCCCCGGATAGCTATGGGCAGCACTATGAATAGGTCAGCGCTACGAATAGGCCAGCACTACGAACAGGTCAGCACTGCGAACAGGCCTGCATGCGAATAGGCCGAGACGTTTAGTTCGATACGGTTAGCTCGAACAGTTAGCTCGATACAAACTGAAGCGCGTCGGCATTGCCGACGTGGGAAAGACATCAAGGAGTCAAACATGGCAGGCGGTTTTCAGCGGGGGCGTCGTCAACGTACACCCAAGATCGAAGTACGCGGCCAACTGGAGAAGCATGAGCGGGAAGGACCGTTCAAGGAGTGGTTGGGGATGCCGGATCTCTACCGCCATTGGCTGACCGTCGACGGCGAGCTCTATAGCTACCAGACCGAAGACTCCGAGATACCGGTGAGCGTCGGCGACCGGGTCGTGTTTCGCTACAAGGAAGCCAAGGCGGGGAAATGGGTCGATCGCAACTCGCTGGGCAAGGCCATCGACCCCGCCGACTACCAGTAACAGAACTTTTTGAGCGAGTAAACGAAGTGTAACAGGTTGTGTCATCATTGCGTCATGTTGTTGCGCTTCCATGACGTTCATGAATCCACCTACCGCTCTGATCGCTCCGCCCTCCCTCGAGGACATTATCGCTCAACGCGATTTGAGCGTGCATTTTCAACCGATCGTCTCCGTTGTCACCGGGAGAATTCTCGCTTACGAGGCATTGTCCCGGGGGCCGCAGGGTTCGCCCTATGCCAGCCCGATCCCGATGTTCCAGGCGGCGCGCGAGCGGGGTCTGCTTGCTGCGCTGGAGCGCGGATGCCGGGAACGGGCAATCGAGAGCTGGGTCGCTACTGGACTCGACGAGCTTCTATTTCTTAACGTCAGTCCGGAAGTGCTGATCGATCCCGAGCATCTCACTGGCAAGACCCTGACCTCGTTGCAGCAGCACGGTCTCGCGCCCTCGAACCTTGTCATCGAGATTACCGAGCAGTCGCCGGGGATCGATCCCGATCTCATGGCCGAGGCCGCTCGCCACTATCAGTCGATGGGTTTTTCCATCGCCCTGGATGATCTGGGAGATGGCTATGCTGGGCTTCGGCTCTGGTCGCAGCTGAACCCCGACTACGTCAAGCTCGACCGACACTTCGTCACGGGCCTCGACGGTGATCGGGTCAAACGCCGCTTCGTCCACTCCATCATCGACATCGCGCACAGCATGGACAGTCGTGTCATCGCGGAGGGTGTGGAGCGAGAGGGAGAGCTGGATACCCTTCTCGATATGGGCGTGGATTATTGCCAGGGATGGCTGTTCGCGCGCCCCGATCCGGCCCCCCACCAGATACGCGAGTCGCTCGAAGCTAGGCTGGCGTCATTGGCTGCCAATCGTCGTCCTGCGACTGCAGCGACCGAGATCCGCCGACTCAGCATTCCTCTACCGGCGCTAGAGTCCGGTCTCAGTGTGGCGGAGGCATCCGAACGCTTCAGCCGTCTGCCCCATGCCAATGCGCTGGCGGTCGTCGATGACCATTGCCGACCTGTCGGCATTCTCGCGCGTCAGCAACTCATGGCACTGCTCGGCAAACGCTTCGGTTTCGATCTGCACGGTCGTCAGCCCATTGCCAGGGTGATGCGAACCCGGGCGCTCTGCGTGGAAGCGCATGAGCCGCTCGACCGGGTCTCGCGCAAGGTGACGGGGCGCGGGGAGACCTCTCGTGACGAGGATTTCATCATCACTGACGGTGGTCGCTATCTGGGCATGGGGCACGTCATCAACCTGCTGCAACTGTTCACCGAGCAGCAGGTTCAACTGGCCCGCCAAGCCAATCCGCTGACCCAGTTGCCCGGCAACCGGCCCATCAGGTTGGCGTTGGAAAATTATCAGCGTCAGGCGCGTAGCTTCGTCGCCTGCTATCTGGATATCGACCATTTTAAGCCCTTCAACGACCGTTTCGGCTACGCCCTGGGGATCGAATGATCCTCACGCTGGCAAACCTGGTGAGAAACGAACTGGGACGGAAAGACTTCCTGGGCCATCTCGGCGGCGACGATTTCATCTTGCTGCTGGATGACGGGGAGGATCTTCACCGCCGGCTGGCCGCCATCCAGCGCCGATTCATCGTCGAGATGCATGCGCTGGTTCCTGCCGACGCCAGAGCGGATGGCGGCTTTCATGCCAAGGATCGTTACGATCAATGGCGTTTCTTTCCGCTGGTCCGCCTGTCGATCATTGCGCTTCGCGTCGGTGCCGAGGCCAGGGTCGAGAGCTTCGGCGATCTCTGGAGTCACTTCAAGCCGGCTGCCAAGCGTGCCGATAACGGCCGTATCGTGGTAACGCTAAATCACCGATCACAACCTGCCGCGGAATTGAACGATCAATATGTCGCCGCGTCCTGAACGCTGTCTAAGAAATCGACGAGCGATAGCCAGACAAGGCTTTTAACGCCGTATAAGTAAGGGCAGGCTTTTCCAGGCAGAGCGTAGTCACAGCCCTGTCATAACCGACTGTCAGTGTGTCGCACGGGATGACAAGGCATGTCGTCCCGATCCAGATAACGATTGCATATACGATCCGCAGGAGGAAATCATGGAACTCACGGAGTTCGCGCACTATCAGCGACAGCACGAAAATTTCGAGATTCGTGTCATTGCCCATGCCGGCAGTCGCTACTATCAGGTCATGCTGGAACCGGCAGATGGGGCCACGAAAATCTTGACCCGGCGCGGCAAGCCGATGCTGTTTCGTTCGCTAGACGATGTCTACGGCGAGCTGAAGCAGGCCGGTATTCGTCGCGCCTATCTGGTTCAGCAGGTCGCCAACGACGAGATCGTCGGGCACGAAGCGCGCTATCATGACCCGCTGTTATCCCGGATGCCGCTGGTCTTCTGATCCCGCAGTTCGAACGCCGCAACCGCCACCCTTCTTCATTCATCCACCCCGTTTCCCTCCGGCAAGCTCAGAATTGACTTGCCCTGCTTTGGAGGGAAGTTTGCTTTGTCGCTGCAGCTCTCACGCAGTTCCCATGCAGCTCTCGCGCAGTTCTCTTGCCGTGTCTCGTTCAGGTTGTCATCCCGTCTCGATCCGATCCTTTCTTCGCTAGTCGTCCCGATCTTGCTGCTCTCGCTTCTCAGCGACGTCGGTAGCCATTGGCGTGATCGCCTTTGCCGTATGCGGCCTCGAAGGTGAGCGAGTCGATGAACTTTCCGGCCTGATCGAGTATCGCCGTCCGCTTGTCTTCCTGCATGCGATCCCAGCTGCCGTAGATGAGTTTCATGCGATGATTGCCGCGCAGCTGCTCGCGATGGCGATCCAGAAAATGCCAGTAGAGACTGTTGAAGGGACAGGCGTGTTCGCCGGTGACCTGCTTGACGTCGTAGCGGCAGTGACGGCAGTGATCCGACATGCGATCGATATATTTTCCCGAGGCGCAGTAGGGTTTGGAGCCGAGGTAGCCGCCGTCGGCGTAGAGTGTCATGCCCAGCGTATTGGGCAGTTCTACCCATTCGAAAGCGTCGACATAGACCGCCAGATACCAGTCGCAAAGCGCCGCCGGTGCGACACCGCAAAGCAGCGCGAAGTTGCCGGTGACCATCAGCCGCTGAATGTGATGGGCATGGGCGTTGTCGCGGGTCATCTCCAGCGCACGGCGCACGCAGCGCAGATCGGTCTCCGCGGTCCAGTAGAAGTCGGGCAGGCCGCGCCGAGCGTCGAGCCGATTCTCCCTCTTGTAGTCCGGCATTCGTTGCCAGTAGATACCGCGCACGTATTCGCGCCAGCCCAGAATCTGACGTACGAAGCCTTCCACTGCGTTGATCGGCGCACGACCCTGCTGCCAGGCCGTCTGCGCCGCCTCGCACACCTCCCTTGGCGAAAGCAGGCCGATGTTCATCGATGCCGACAATCGCGAATGAAACAGCAGCGGTTCGCTATCGCTGATGGCATCCTGGTAGGTGCCGAAGTCGGGCAGCGCCTGCGCGATGAAGTGGCGCAGGTCCGTCAGCGCCTGACGTCGAGTCACCGCCCAGTTGAACCCCTCCAGCGTGCCGAAATGATCGCCGAAATGCGCTTCCACCAGCGCCGTGACGTCCCGCGTGATCTCGTCCTGGCGGTGTCTTGGCGGAGTGGGAAAGACAAGGTCGCTATCGAGTGGCCGGCGATTGTCATGGTCGAAGTTCCACTGCCCGCCGGCGGGTTCGCCATCTTCCATCAGCAGGCTGGTACGTTGGCGCATCTGGCGGTAGAAATCTTCCATCCGGAAGCGCTTGCGCCCCTCGAGCCAATCGCCGAAATCATCGATCGAGCAGTAGAAGCGTGAATCCTCGAACAGTCGCCAACGCGTCCCTCTACGCTGAATGCGTTCGAGCAGCCGCCATTCGCCGGGATGTGTCACCCGGATCTCGTCACAGCCGTAGGCGTCGGCAAGTCGTTCGGCTTCTTCCAGCAGGTCCTGGCGATTGTCATCGTCGTCGAGCGCGCTGTAGTGGACCTGATACCCTTTGTCGCGCAGGGTATCGGCGAAGTGACGCATCGCCGACAATATCAGCACGATCTTCTGGGGGTGGTGGGGGACGTAGTCTCCCTCTGCCTTGACTTCGCAGAGTGCGACCACGGCATTGGGCGGGGCGCTGGCGAGGACGTCCAGTGCCTCGCTCAACTGATCGCCCAGAATCAGGATCAGCGGTTTCGACATGAAGTTATCCATAACTTATACACATGGATTTGATCGTATAAGATGATCGGGTTCGTGCAAACCGATAGTGATAGAATTTCGCCCCAAGATGGCAGGGACAGGAGTGGTATAAATGACGGCCCGTTACGGAGTCATGCTGGTCAATCTGGGTACGCCCGAGGCGCCCACCCCCAAGGCGGTGAGGCAGTATCTGGGCGAGTTTCTCGGCGACCCACGGGTCATCGACGCGCCGCGCTGGCTGTGGTGGCCCATTCTTCATGGCGTGATTCTGCGTATTCGTCCGCCCAAGGTCGCCAAGGCCTACGCCTCGGTATGGCAGGAGGAGGGGTCGCCGTTGCTGGCGATCGGCCGGCGCCAGCAGCGCGCGCTGCATGCGCGTCTGGCAAGCTCTGAAGGTGAGGAAATCCCGGTGGAGCTGGCGATGACCTACGGCAAGCCGAGCATGGAAGAGGCTGGGCTGCGGCTGCGCGACGCCGGGGTCGACCGCATTCTGGTATTGCCGCTTTATCCGCAGTTCTCGCGTACCACCACCGGCGCGGTATTCCAGCGCCTGGCCAAGGCGCTGGATCCCTGCCCACATCTGCCGGAACTGCGTTTCGTGCGCGATTATCACGACCATCCTGACTACATCGCCGCGCTGGCGGCTAGCGTTCGTCAGCACTGGGAGGTTAACGGCGACCGCGGTCGGTTGCTGATGTCCTACCACGGCATCCCCAAGCGCTACGTCGATAACGGCGATCCCTACGCTCGGCACTGCCAGACGACCAGCCGGCTGCTGGCCGAAGAGCTGGGGCTGGGCAAGGGAGAGTGGTTCCAGAGCTATCAGTCGCGATTCGGGCGGGAGGAGTGGCTCAAGCCTTACACCGACGAAACCTTGAAGGCGTGGGGCGCGGACAAGACCGAGTGCGTCGACATCATCAGCCCCGCCTTTGCGGCGGACTGCCTGGAGACGCTGGAAGAGATCGACGCCGAGAACCGCGAATACTTCCAGCACGCCGGAGGCGGGCGCTACCGCTATATCCCTGCACTCAACGAACGCCCCGAGCACATCACCCTGTTGGCCAATCTGGTCGAACAGCACACCGCAGGCTGGTAAAGCCGCGGTGGCGGGCGACGCACGCTGTTCCAGGCACTCCCCGGGCGGTTTTTAGGCCCAGGCCAAGGCCAAAGCTAAGGCAGGGGAGAGTCGCCCTGAGGGGATTCCTCGATCGTGTGCCGGGGCTTTTCACTCTCCAGCTCGACCGGATTGCCGCGGGTGCGGGGATCCGGCTTGAGCTTATGGTGCAGCGCGCTCTTGGCCAGCATATGTGCCGAAACCGGCGCGGTGATGAACGCGAAGATGGTGATCAGCAGTTCCTGGATCACCGGCCCATCCTCGCGGCTGAAGAAGATAAGTGCGCCGATCAGCGTGCAGCCGACTCCCAGCGTGGTGGTCTTCGAAGGGCCGTGAAGGCGCATGTAGAAGTCCTTCAGGTGGGTCAGGCCCAACGAGCCGATGAAGGCAAACGCACCCCCGGCGATTAGCATGAAGGCGATCGCGCCTTCAATCATCGTATCCAGCATCTTCTCGCCTCCTATTCGATGATATCGCCGCGCAGCAGATACTTGCAGACGGCAATGGTACTGACGAAGCCCAGCATCGCGATCAGCAGTGCCGCCTCGAAGTAGTCCTTGTTGTTGACCCAGATACCGAACAGCACGATCAGCGCGATCGAGTTCATGTACATGGTGTCCACCGCCAGAATGCGATCCGGCAGGCTCGGCCCGACCACGGCACGATAGAAATTGAGCACGATGGCGGCGCAGAACAGCGCCAGTGCGATCCACAGAGCCGTATCGATCATGATTCGAAGATCTCCAGCAACGGGCGCTCGTAGCGCTGGTGAATGTCGTTGATCAGGGCGTCGATATCGCCCACGTCCAGCGCGTGAATCAGCAGAGTCCTGCCATCCAGACGCAGGTGGGCCGAAACGGTGCCGGGTGTCATGGTGATGGTGCTGGCGAGAATGGTGATCGGAAAATTCTCCTTCAGCGTCAGCGGATACTCGACGAAGGCCGGGCGCATCCGGCCACGAGGATCGAGAATCAACTTCGAGACCTGCAGATTGGCGGTCACGATGTCGCCCAGGACACGAAAAAAGTAGCCGACCAGCTTCAGCGGTCGCTTGATGGTCGGCTGGCGCTCCCAGAACGGACGACACAGCACCGGAATCAGAATCGCCAGAAAGCCGCCGAGAAGCCACTGGCCGAGTGAAATACTGTGCTGCAGCAGTAGCCACACCACCAGCAGCATCAGGGACAGAACCGGCATCGGCAGCCAGCGAGTGGGAGGAATCATGAATCACCTCCAGCGACGTTGTGGGACAGGATCGCCTCGACGTAGGCGCTGTGATCGAGCAGCTGCGTGGCACTGGCATCGGTGAATCGCGTGATCGGGCCGGCCAGAATCGACATCACCGGCGAGGCACCGATCAGCAGGATCAGGCCGGCCAGCATGGCGACCTTCAGGCGCGGTCCTTCCTCATCGCCACGCGTCGCCTTCCAGAAAACCGCCGAACCGCTGCGCGACATGGCAATGAGCCCGGCGAGACTCGAGAGCAGCAGCAGCGACCACAGCCAGGGCTGTTCGCTGGGTAGGGCCGAGTCGAGCAGCAGCACCTTGCCGATCGCACCCGACAGCGGTGGCAGACCAACGACGGTCATTGCGCCGACGAAGTAGAACAGACCCAGCAGCGCCGGCTGAGTGACGCCGCGCCCGGACACGATACGCGCCCCGGCCTTGCCACGCTGTTCGCTGATCGCATCCGCGAGCAGAAACAGTCCGCCGGTGGCCAGGGTCGTATGGATCATGTAGTAAAGCAGGGCGGCGAAAGGTGCCTCACGACTCATGCTGACGCCGACCAGTAGCGTGCCCACCGAGATGATGATCAGATAGGCCACCTGGCTGCGTAGATCGCGCGCCGACAGCACGCCCACGCCACCCAGCGCGAGGGTCGCCAGCGCGAACCACCACAGCCAGGGCTGGACGAAATTGGCGAGCTCTCCTGCGCTACCCCCGAAGATCAGCGTGTAGATCCGCAGAATGGCGTAGACACCCACCTTGGTCATGATCGCGAACAGTGCCGCCACCGGTGCCGGCGCGCTGCTGTAGGCGCGCGGCAGCCAGAAATAGAGCGGCAGGATCGCCGCCTTGAGCCCGAACACCACCAGCAACAGGAACGCCCCCGCCTTCAGCAAGCCCAGCCGGCTGGGATCGAGCGTTGCCACTTTTTGCGACATGTCCACCATGTTGAGGGTGCCGGTGGTGCCGTAAAGCACGCCGAGAGCGATCAGGAACATCGCCGACCCTGCCAGGTTCAGCGCCACGTAGTGGAAGCCGGCCTGGGTTCGATCCTTGCCGCCGCCGTGCATCAGCAGCGAGTAGGAGGCGATCAGCAGTACCTCGAAGAACACGAACAGGTTGAAGATGTCGCCGGTCAGGAAGGCGCCGTTGATCCCCATCAACTGGAGCTGGAACAGGCCGTGAAAGTTGCTGCCCTTGCGATCGTCACCGGCACAGGCGTAGACCACGCTACCCAGCGCTAGGAAACTGGTCAGGCATACCATCAGCGCGGAGAGCCGATCGAGCACCAGAATGATGCCGAACGGCGGCTGCCAGTCACCCAGCGCGTAATAGGTGATCTCGCCGCTGTCGCTCTGGATCACCAGCACGGCACTGATCAGCAGCAGCAGCGCCGTGGTGACGACGGCGATCACTCGGCGTGGCAGTACCACCGAGTCGCGCTTGACCAGCATCAGCAGCCCGCTCAACAGCGGCAGAAGGATCGGCAGGGTGATCAAGTGGTGCATCATGACTTGTCCTCCTTCGACTCTTCGCGCTGGTCATTGACCTGATCGCTGCCCAGATCGCCACGCACGCGCATCGCCAGGATCACCGAGAAGGCGGTCATGGCGAAGCCGATCACGATCGCCGTCAGCACCAGGGCCTGGGGGAGCGGATCCGCATAGTAGCTGACGCCGTCCTGGATCACCGCGGCGCCGTTGGTGGTCAGGCCGCCGGTGGAAAACAGGAACAGGTTGACCGCATAGGAGAGCAGGGTCAGGCCCACGACCACGGGGAAAGTCCGCCCGCGCAGCGCCAGGTAGAGGCCGCTGGCGGCGAGGAAACCGGTCACGGTGGCATAGAGCGCTTCCATCAGACGGTCTCCTTGTCATTTTCTTTGCTGGGACGATGGCGTGTCGTCAGTTTGCCCAGGTTGGCCAGGATCATCAGGGTGGCGCCGACGACGGTCAGATAGACGCCCAGGTCGAACAGCATGGCCGTCGCCAGCTCGACCTCGCCAATGTAGGGAATCGAGAAATGACCGAAGGCGGAGGTCAGGAAGTTGTGACCGAAGGCCCAGCTGCCGAGCCCGGTCAGCGCCGCGATGGCGACCCCGGTCACCGCGATCGGTTGATAGTGGAACGACAGTCGCTGCTGAGACCAGTCCACGCCACGGGCGATGTAGAGCAGGATCAGCGCCACCGCGGTCACCAGCCCGGCGATGAAACCGCCACCGGGCTCGTTGTGGCCGCGCAGGAAGATGTAGACGGACACCAGCAGCGCCAGTGGCAGTAGCGTCTGCGATACCGTTCCCAGCAGCATCGGATGGAGATCCTTCGACCACGGGCGGCCCTCACTGTCGCTCGACGGCATGAACAGGCGCAGGCGATTGAGCAGCTTGTAGATGCCGATGGCGGCGATGCACAGCACCGTGATCTCGCCTAGCGTATCGAACCCGCGGAAGTCGACCAGGATGACGTTGACCACGTTGTGGCCCCCGCCGCCGCTGACGCTATTGTCGAGGAAGAAGCCGGAGATGGTATCCAGCGGTCGGGTCAGCAGGGCGTAGTTGAGACTCGCGACCACGCCGCCGAAACCTGCGGCTAACAGTACGTCCCTGACCACTCGCGGGCCGCTGGACTCCTTGGGCGTACGCTGGGGCAGGAAGAACAGCGCCAGCATCAGCAGGATCACCGTCACTACCTCGACCGCCAGCTGGGTCAGCGCGAGATCGGGGGCCGAGAAGCGTGCGAAAGCCAGCGAGACCATCAGACCGACCACCGACAGCATCATCAACGACACCAGCCGTCGCCGATGCAGGATCGCCGTGCCCAGCCCGGCCAGGATAGTGATCGCGGCGCCGACGATCAGCAGACCATCGAGGGCCTGCAGCTGACGTGGGCCCTGCAGCTGCTCGAGATCCAGCAGACCGCTTCCGGTCAGGAACAGCACGGCAATGATCAGCCACAGCATGTAGCGCTGAAGCGAGCCGTTTTCGAAACGGTCGATCGCCGTCTGTGTCCAGTGCAGGAGCCGCAGAACGTTGTTCTCGAAGGTCATCAGGGCATCGCGCTGCGGAAACTGGCGTTGAAAGTTGAACAGATTGCGACGCACCGCATAGAGCCCGGCGCCGCCGGCCAGGGCGACGGCGCTCATCAGCAGCGGCAGATTGAAACCGTGCCAGATCGCCAGATGGAGTTCCGGGCGCGGCGACAGGATCGTGGCCTGAGCGGCGGCATCGAGCAGCCCCGTGACCGTCAGCGCCGGCATCAGACCGATGATCACGCAGAGGCCGACGAGCACCAGCATCGGTAGCCGCATCAAGAATGGGGCTTCGTGGGGCGTTTGGGGCAGATCCTTGGCTTCGGGGCCGAAAAAGATGTTGCGCACGTAGCGCAGCGAATAGGCCACCGAGAGTATGCTGCCGATCGTTGCCAGCACCGGAATCAGCCAGGCCAGGCCGCCGAGAATGCCGGTCCCCAGCGCTTCGGTCAGCATCATCTCTTTCGAGATGAAACCGTTGAGCAGGGGCACCCCGGCCATGGATGACGCGGCCAATCCGGCCAGCAGCGCGGTCATCGGCATGCTGTGGCGCAGGCCGCTGAGCTTGCGGATGTCGCGCGTACCGGTTTCGTGATCGATGATGCCGGCTGACATGAATAGCGACGCCTTGAACAGCGCGTGGTTGATGATGTGGAACAGGCCCGCGGCGACCGCCAGCTTGCTGTCCAGGCCGAACAGCATGGTGATCATGCCGAGATGGCTGACGGTAGAGAACGCCAGCACGCCCTTGAGGTCGTATTTGAGCAGGGCGAAATAGGCCGCGTAGATCATCGTCACCAGCCCGGTGAGGGTGACGATATAGAGCCACAGCTGGGAGCCAGCCAGCGCCGGATGCATGCGCGCGAGCAGAAACACCCCGGCCTTGACCATGGTCGCGGAGTGCAGGAATGCCGACACCGGTGTCGGCGCTGCCATCGCATGCGGCAGCCAGAAGTGGAACGGGAACTGCGCCGACTTGGTGAAGGCGCCCAGCAGCACCAGCAGCAGTGCCGGCAGATAGCGCGGATCGGCCTGGATCAGGTCACGGCTGTCGAGCACGGTCTGCATGTCGTAGGTGCCGACGATATGGCCGATCAGCAGGAACCCGGCCAGCATCGCGAGCCCGCCCATGCCGGTCACGACAAGCGCCATCCGAGCGCCGCGTCTGGCCTCGCTCTGCTGAGACCAGTAGCCGATCAACAGGAAGGACGACAGGCTGGTCAGCTCCCAGAACACCCACAGCAGCAGCAGGTTGTCGGCCATGACGATGCCGATCATCGAGGTCATGAACAGCATCAGATAGGCGTAGAAGCGCGGCATGCTGTCGTCCGGCGACAGATAGTAGCGGGCATACAGAATGATCAGCAGCCCGATGCCCAGAATCAGCAGCAAAAACAGCAGCGAGAGCCCATCGATCCGGAACGCCAGATCGAGCCCCAGTTGAGGCACCCAGTTCACGCTGAAGTGGTAGACCTCGCCGGAGATCACGCCCGGCGCATGGGCGATGACGATGCCCAGCGCAATGGCCGGCAGCAGCGCGGTGGACCAGGCATTGATCGTTCGATGCTGGTTGTTGCTCAGCATCGGTATCAGGCTGCCCAGCAGGGGCAGCAGAACGATTAGCGGCAGTGACATGAAGTTGTCGCTCTATTCTGGGATCAGGGAGGCTCGAGTTCGGCCCGGCACAGGGCCGCGAGCCAAGGGGTCGAGCTTCGTTCTCGCGTTTGTCGCTCCGGGTCTGCAATCGCTTCCTGGTTCAGTGTAAGCGATGTCGCCAGTCGCACGAGAATGGCATCGTGTCGTCGGGATCAGGAGTTGACGCGGGGGCCTGGTGAGCTTGTTCCGCGCGAAGCGGTAGGAGCATTCATCTACCCAACGATGCGGCTGACGAACGGAGAGGGCAGCGACGCTATTGGCCCGCCCGAGCTTCCGTGCCAGCTCAGAGACGCCGAGGCGGATCGGTCAGATAGGGGCGGCGAGCGCCGCGAGGGGCCAGCATCCAGGCGGGCGTCTGGTCCTGGATCGTACCGGTAAGGGACGACGGGGCGTGGGCACCGATGCGGCAGGTCGCGCATGTCAGCGATCGCTGGCTAGGCATGTGGCCCGGCATGGTGTCTCTCCTCTTTGCACGAAACGCGCGATGGGTAGAAAACGCTCGATCATCGTTCGCGCGCAGCGAAATCACTGAAAAACCTAGTGATTTACGAGATTCGAACGAGGGTGTCGCACCGACTGTACCATGCCGATATACACCTAGCCATAGGGTGCGACACCGGCGACCGGGTCGTGGCGCTCGCTGCCGGTGGCTGAAAGCGGGGCGGGCCGGTGGCCCTCTATCGTCGCTTCCTCGCCATCCTCGAATTCCCCCGGTGATGGGATGCGCTACACTGCGGATGCGGCGCGATGGTGAGCTCCACCGCGTCCAGCGTGATTTCGGAACAACTCTGCATCAAGAACTCAGCATTAAGGATGTGCTCTCGTGAAGCGTTCACTGCCGGTCAAGGCCCCAGCCACACTCTCGCTGTGCCTCTGTCTCGCCCTCCTGGGCTGTCAGAGCGTTGCCGATACCCACACGGCGCAGAGCGCCTCGGACGCGAGTGCGAGCGAGGCATCCGCATCGTCCGCCGGTGCGACTTCCAGCGCGAACCCCTCGGGAACGAACTCGTCTGGAGCGACTTCACCCCAGCCGGCATCGTCGCGTTCCGAGCCATCGAACTCGCAGGCGTCCTCGACGACGGCGGCAGACGATGAGGCAAAACGGGATTCGGACCCGGAGGTCGCTCAGGATGCCCCCAAGTTCGATGCATGGGTCGACGATTTCCGCCAGCGCGCCGCCGCTGAGGGCATCGACCAGGCAACGCTTGCCGAAGCCTTCGATCAGGCCCGCTACCAGCCGCGTATTCTCGAGCTCGATCGCTCCCAGCCGGAGTTCACCCGTCAGATCTGGAGCTATCTCGACACGGCCGTATCGTCGACTCGCGTCGCCAACGGGCGTGAACGGCTCGCGGAAAATCGCGCCACGGCGGACGAGGTGACGCAGCAATATGGCGTTCCTGGCGAAGTGATCGTCGCCATCTGGGGCATCGAGAGCAATTACGGCAGCAACTTCGGCGACTTCGAGACCATCGACGCGCTCTCCACGCTGGGTTTCGACGGTCGCCGTCAGTCGTTCGCGCGGAGCGAACTGATGGCGGCGCTCAAGATTTTGCAGAATGGCGATATCGATCGCGATCGCATGCGGGGTTCCTGGGCCGGGGCGATGGGCCATACCCAGTTCATCCCCAGCAGCTTCCTGGCCTATGCCGTCGACGAGGATGGCGACGGTCGGCGCGACATCTGGGGCAGCATTCCCGACGTAATGGGCTCGACCGCCAACTATCTGGATGCTTCCGGCTGGCAGCGCGGCCAGCCCTGGGGCGTCGAGGTCACACTGCCGGATGATTTCGATTACTCGCAGACCGAGCTATCGGTGCGCCATGCGGCCCAGGACTGGCAGGCGCAGGGTGTGAAGCGCCTGGACGGCCAATCGTTGCCGGACTTCGATCAGGCCTCGGTCATTGCGCCCGCCGGCGCCAAGGGACCGGCCTTTCTGGTGGGTCACAACTTCCGCGTGATCATGCGTTACAACGCCTCGACCAGCTATGCGCTGGCGGTGGCGACACTCTCGGATCGGCTGGCCGGGCGTCCCGGCATCCAGAGCGACTGGCCGCGTGATGAGCCGGCGCTGTCGCGGGATCGTATCCGGCGCATGCAGCAGGGTCTCAACGATCACGGCTTCGAGGTCGGCACGCCGGACGGTTTGGTTGGCCCCAATACCCGCGCGGGATTGCGTGACTATCAGCGCAGTGTCGGCGTCATCCCCGACGGTTATCCCACTCAGTCGCTGATCCAGCAACTCACCGACAGCTGATCGCGACCGTCGAACCGGCGCCGAACCTTGGCGCCGGTCTCGTCTAGCCATCCTTCTCGCAGACTTCATGTGTTCAAACGCCGATAGGGTCGTTATCGATCCCAATCTCGTAGGGATCGTTCACGCGGCGAATTGGCGCCGATTTCAATGCCATTCCGATCCTTCCCCGAGGCTTCTCGGCTGGCAGACTGTGGGCGCGATTTTCCAGAGCAGCCCGCGATGACCGAGTGGCTGCCTCGAGCTACCGAGGAAGCCATGGGCGTCCAGCGTTTCATTGCCAGCAACAGCCGCGAAGCCATGCGCCAAGTGAGATCGGCGCTGGGGGATCAGGTATTGATTCTTTCCAACCGCTCCGTCGAAGGAGGGGTCGAGATCATTGCCATGCCCGAACAGGAGCATGAGCAGGCGCTTTCCGAGTTTGATCCTTCGACGACGGTGGCCACCGTCGCGACACCGGCCGCCGAACCCCTCGGTGACGCGACCGTAGAAACCCTGCAGGCGCTCAACCGGCAGCTGCTCGATGATGTCCGCACCATGTTGCGCGAAAGCACTGTTGCCATGCCATCCGCCTCGACATCCGGTGTGTCGACGCTGGTTGCCGGCTTGCGCCAGCAGCTGGTTCAGGCCGGGTTCAGCGCCACTCTGGCCGATGACGTGTTGCAGGATCCGCCGGAGGAGTTGCGCGATGAAGCCCCGGATTCCCCCGCTGTGAAGGCTTGGCTGGTGCGTCAGCTACGCTCGCGACTGTCGTTGCTGGAGGACGAGGACGCCGTGTTCGACGCCGGCGGCGTGTTTGCACTGATCGGGCCCACCGGCGTCGGCAAGACCACCACGACGGCCAAGCTGGCATCGCGTTACGTGATGCGTCACGGCCCGAAGGATGTCGCGCTGGTCACGACCGACAGCTACCGGATTGGCGCCGCCGAACAGCTGCGCATCTATGCGCGGCTGCTGGGCACGGAAGTCCATGCACTGGAGGCGGACGGTGATCTCGGCGATCTGCTGACGCGTCTGACCCAGCCGCGTCGGGCCTTGCTGTCGCGCAGCTCGGGAAAAAAGCTGACGGTGATCGACACCATCGGCATGAGCCAGCGTGATCAGCGTCTGATGGGCGAGATCGCGCGGCTGGGCAGCGGCCCGTCAACGGTCCGGCGAGTGCTGGTGCTCAATGCGGCCAGTCATGGCGATACCCTGGCGCAGGTCATCGAGGCCTGGCAGCAGGCGTCGATGGAAGCGGGAGAGCCGTTGTGGGGCTGTATTCTGACCAAGCTCGATGAAGCGGCGCGGCTGGGAAGCGTGCTGGACGTGGTCATGCGCCACCGGCTCAAGCTCTGCTATGTCTCGCGTGGGCAACGGGTGCCGGAAGATCTCGAGCGCGCGGATGCCGAATCCCTGCTCGACGAAGCGCTGTCGCTCGCGGGGGAATCCCCTTTTTCAAGTGCACCGGCGGGGCGCGAGCTACCGCCGCAGCAGGCACGCCAACAGGCGTTGTCGCGAGGCGTGCTGCGCCAGAGCGACGCCCTGGCGGCCACCCTCGATACCCTGAGACAGCACAACCTGGGCATGACGCTGCTGGAGCAGGTCTGGCAACGGGCCAAACGTCCCGATGACGGCCCTGACAAGTTTGCTCAACTGATGGCCGACGCCACCCAGCAAGGCCTGCTCACGGCAGAGGACGCGCCGCATGCGCTCTACTGGTCGAAGACCTCCAGTGTCAGCGGTGCCGATCGGGCGATGCCGCTGGTCTCGCTGAATCATCAGGGCATGCCACAGCCGCTGAGCTGGCCGCGCCATCGGCTACCCGCGGGCCATGCCGAGCAGCAGCGCTGGGCCGACGGGCTCGGAGCTGGTTGGCACCTGTTGATGCAACTGCCGGCCGTCGCCGATCTCGAATGCCTCGATGACGCCGGTGGCGGCTGGCTGGCCGCGGTGACCGGCGCGCGGCGGATTCGTCACGCTGGCGAATGGCTGACGTTGTCTCAGGCGCTATCCCAGACGATGGCGCTGGGTGAGGCCGTCGAACCGCAGCGCGTTCGCCATCAGGGGCGCGCAGCCAGTCTTCATCTGACGCGACTGGAGACGAGCATCAGTCAGCGCCGGCAGGATTCACAAGGGTTGCCTGTGCTGGCGTGGTGCGGCGAGATCCGGGATGCCGATGATGGCCGCCGCCTGGCGCGTCGCTATTGGTTGAGCAGCAGTCATGCGGGGCTGGATATGGCATCGCGGATGCCTCAGGCCGTGCTCGTCGAAGCCTTGCCCGGATTGACCCGGCAGGCCGATCAGCTGATGCAGGAACGGGGCCTGATGAAGGATCGGGAGCAGCGCTGGCATCTGGCCTCGATGTTGGCCGCGCTGGCCCTGCGGCTGGGCGCGGAAGACGCCGCCTGGGCGATGGATGTTCGCGCGCGTCTGTCGGGCATCGCGCAACGCCGCTGCGGGCGCCGCCCCAAAGCGCTGCTGGAAGCGCTGATGGATACGCTAAGCGCCCATGATGCGCTGACGCAGGCGGGCGTCGTCACCGCTTCCGGTCGATCGGTCGCGGCGTGACCGATCAGGCCGCGGGGCTGCGCGTGTGGGCGGGGAGTGCCGATGTCCTGGCGCTGGGGGTGATCGGCGATCCGGGAGAGGACGCGCTAGGGCGAGCGCTAGCGCAACTTCCCCGCGTCGAAGGCCGTCGTTGGCAAGCGCTGCGCAACGATCAGGTTCGGCAAGCGAGCGTGACGGCCTGGATGCTATGGGTCGATACGGCTGGGTTTGATGTGGCTGAGCTCGACGTGGCCGATCTCTACCGCCGGGTGAAGCGCGCGCTGACATCCATCACCGCGTCAGCGGCCTCCGCCACCTCTCTGCCTCTGCTGCTCTGGCTCGACGATGACGGCGGCGAGTATGGTCGTCCAACCTTGGCTCCCGCGACGGCGCGTCTGCTCGACAATCTGGGTACAACTCTCAAACGCTTTCTGAACGTCGAACTGCTGCGCGATCCGGCCGACTGGCAGCATCGTCTGATCGCGTCGGGTCGCGTATCGGCAGCGAGCGGCTAGTACGAGCGGCTGGTACTAGCGGCTGGTACAAACGACGGCACGTGGCGCCCGGGCCGGTCCGACTATCCGTTCAGAACAATCGCGACAGTAGCGCCGTCACCGCGGTTTCCACCCGTAGAATGCGCTCCCCCAGGTGAATGCCCTCGAAGCCCAGTTCGAGAAACTTCTCGACCTCGTAGTCGACGAAACCGCCCTCCGGGCCGATGGCCAGCAGGGTCGGATCGCTGATCCCGCGCGGGCACTCCTGACTCAGGCCGGGATGCGCCAGCAGGCCGCGCTGACCCTCGAGCAGGGCCGGCAATCGATCTTCCACGTAGGGTTTGAAGCGCGTCTCGAACGTAATCTCCGGCAGCCGGGTATCGCGGGCCTGTTCCAGCCCCAGCAGCAGATGCTGGCGGATCTTGTCCGGCTTAAGCTCGGGGGACTGCCAGTAGCTTTTCTCGACGCGGCGCGTATGCATCAGCGTCACGCGTTTGACCCCCAGTGCTGCGACGTGCTCCAGCGTCCGTGCCAGCATTCGTGGTCGCGGCAGCGCCAGCAGCAGATGAACCGGCAGTGGCGCCGGCGGCTCGCGGTCCAGCGTGATCCGGAATCGGGCTTGCATCTCCTCCAGCGAGAGCAGTTCGCCGCGCCCCATCAGGCCATCGAGGGCGCCCACGGTCAGCACGTCGCCGGGGCTGGCGCCGTGGATGTCGCGCAGATGGCTCAGGCGGCGGGGGTCGCGAATGACGGCGTGGGTATCATCCAGCCATTCGTCGGGTTGCAGGAGAATCAGGTTCATGGGCGGGCGTTCGAGACATCGTGAAAAGGGATCGGACCGGGCGGCCATTCTGCCCGAACGGGCGTTACCTGAACACAGCGGCGAGCGCAGCACCTTTCTGACATAATGCCCCTTGCTTTTACCCACACACTCTTACACAGCCAGCCAAGGCTCGGCACAAGAAGGCTAGCGATGAAGGTTTTGATCATTGGCGGGGGCGGGCGCGAACATGCGCTGGCGTGGAAAGCGGCACAATCGCCGCAGGTCGAGACGGTTTTCGTGGCACCGGGCAATGCCGGCACCGCGCGCGAGCCCGGACTGACCAACGTTGCCATCGATGTCATGGATAGCAAAGGGCTGATCGCCTTTGTGCGCGACAACGCGATCGAGTTGACCATCGTGGGGCCGGAAGCGCCGCTCGTTGCCGGCGTCGTCGATGCGTTCCAGGCCGCGGGGCTTTCGATTTTCGGGCCCAGCGAAGGCGCCGCGCAGCTTGAAGGTTCCAAGGCCTTCACCAAGGATTTTCTGGCGCGCCATTCGATTCCGTCCGCCGATTATCAGACTTTCAGCGATGTCGCGCCGGCGCTGGCCTATCTCGAGCAGATGGGCGCGCCGATCGTGATCAAGGCCGACGGGCTGGCCGCGGGCAAGGGCGTCGTCGTGGCGATGACCGAAGCCGAGGCCGAAGCGGCGATTCGCGACATGCTCGAGGACAACGCCTTCGGCGACGCCGGGGCTCGGGTCGTCATCGAGGAGTTTCTCGACGGCGAAGAGGCGAGCTTCATCGTCATGGTCGATGGCGAACACGTGCTGCCAATGGCCACTAGTCAGGATCACAAGCGTGCCGGCGATGGCGATACCGGCCCCAATACCGGCGGCATGGGCGCGTATTCGCCGGCGCCGGTGGTCACCGCGAGCGTTCATCAACGCGTCATGGATGAGGTGATCCTGCCCACCGTTCGCGGCATGGCGGCCGAAGGTCATCCTTATACCGGCTTTCTGTATGCCGGACTGATGATCGATGCCGACGGCGCTCCCAGAGTGATCGAGTACAACTGTCGTTTCGGCGATCCGGAAACCCAGCCGATCCTGATGCGCTTGAAGAGCGATCTGGTGGCGCTGTGCCAGGCCGCACTGGAGCGCCGTCTCGACCAGATCGAGTGCGAGTGGGATCCGCGTGCGGCGGTCGGCGTGGTGCTGGCAGCGGAAGGCTATCCCGGTGACTATCGCAAGGGTGACGAGATCGGCGGGCTCGATGCCGCGGATGCCGCTGGTTGCAAGGTGTTCCACGCCGGTACTCGCGTCAGCGACGATGGTCGCGTCGTCACCAGCGGGGGCCGTGTGCTATGTGTGACCGCTCTCGGCGAGACGGTCGGCGCGGCGGCATCGCAGGCCTATGCCAGCGTCGAGGTAGTCCGCTGGGCCGGCGCCGAGTACCGCCGCGATATCGCCTATCGCGCCATCGCCCGAGAGCGTCGGTCAACCTGAGAAAACCTGTCGACCGGCGTGACAAGAGCGCCGGCCGTCCTGCAAGTCGGGTATGTAGAGAAAGTCAGTTACTGAGAGATAGTCAGCTAGAAAATCGGCCAGTTTAGAGACAAGGGAATCCGCGATGCAGCGAGTGACGTGCCAACGATTGGCCGGACAACGGTTCGTCTTCTCGAGCGACCTCGGGACCGCGTTGAATCTCGTCGTCGGGGAGGTCCGGCATGTCGCGTGAATTTCCGATCATCGCGGTGACCGGCTCCTCGGGGGCCGGTACCACCACGGTCAAGCGAACCTTCGAGCGCATGTTCGCCCGCGAGGACGTGCATGCGGCGTTCATCGATGGCGACGCCTTCCATCGCTATTCGCGGGCCGAGCTGGCCCAGATCCTTCAGGTCGAACCGGAGCGCAAGGCCGAGCTTTCGCATTTCTCGGTCAACGCCAACCTGCTCGACCGGCTCGACGATCTGTTCCAGGAGTACGGTGAAAGCGGCAAGGGCACCTACCGCCATTACATCCATGCCGAAGACAAGCGCATGATCGAGGCGGGCTGGCCAGTCGGCACCTTCACCGACTGGCAGCCGATTCCCAGCGGCACGGATCTGATGCTCTACGAAGGGCTGCATGGAGGCCTGGTGACCCACGAGGTCGACATCGCCAGGCACGTCGACATGTTGATCGGCGTGGCGCCGACCATCAATCTCGAATGGCTGCAGAAGATCGATCGCGATACCAAGCTGCGCGGCTACTCCCAGGAAGCGGTCATCGACACCATTCTCGGCCGCATGCACGACTACGTGCGCTATATTCAGCCCCAGCTGTCGCGCACGCACATCAACTTTCAGCGCGTGCCGACGGTCGATACTTCCAACCCGTTCGAGCTGCAGGACGTGCCCAACGATGGCGAGTCGTTCGTGGTGATTCGTTTCCGGGATCCCGCGGCCGTGGACTTTCCTTACCTGGTCACCATGATTCATGATGCCTTCATGAGCCGACCCAACACGCTGGTCGTGCCGGGCGCACGGCTGTCATTGGCGATGGATCTGATCCTCGCGCCACAGGTGCGCCAACTGCTGGCCCAGCGTCGCTTTCGCTGAGCGCCAGCCGCCGCTGCCGGCAAATCATCTCGAACTCAGGAGCTTTCATGGAGCCGACACTCTTCAGCAAGATCATCGATCGCGAAATAGCCGCGGATATCGTCTATGAAGACGACCACGTGCTGGCGTTCAACGACATCAATCCGCAGGCGCCCACGCATATTCTGATCATCCCCAAGAAACCGATCGCCACCCTCAACGACATCGAGGAAGACGATCTGGCCCTGGTCGGGCGGCTGCAGTACACCGCGGCCAAACTGGCCAAGCAGCTCGGATTCGCCGAAGACGGCTATCGAGTGGTGATGAACTGCAACGAAGCGGGCGGTCAGTCGGTCTATCATATTCACATGCATCTGCTGGGTGGCCGTTCGATGCAATGGCCGCCGGGCTGAATGAAGGCGCGCTCGAGGGCATCTTTCCCAGCTCGCCAACAGTGACCGACCTCGTTTAGCCGCTAGATTGCCAGGAGGCATCGATGACTCGCCAGATTTCTCGCGCCGATAATCTGATTCACCAGTTCGATACCGTGCTGCGCACGCTGGTGCCCAAGGCCGCCCAGCCGAGCCGCCCCTCGCCGGCCAACGTCCAGCCAGAAAGTGCTCTGAACGACGAGCAGCGTTACCAGGTCGCAGGATTGATGCGCGTCAATCACACCGGCGAGGTCTGCGCCCAGGCGCTCTACCAGGGCCAGGGGTTGACGGCCAAGCTGACCGAGACTCGCGAACGCATGGAAGAGGCCGCGGCAGAGGAGATCGACCATCTGGCATGGTGCGATCAGCGTCTGCAGGAGCTCGACAGCCGAACCAGCTATCTCAATCCGGCGTTCTATGCCGCTTCTTTCGGGCTGGGCGCATTGGCCGGCGCCATCGGCGACCGAGTCAGTCTCGGTTTCGTGGCAGCGACGGAAGAGCAGGTCGGCCGGCATCTCGAAGCCCATCTGCGCAAATTGCCGATCGACGACAAGCGCTCGCGCGCGGTACTGGAGCAGATGTGCATCGACGAAGCGCAGCATGAGCGCTGGGCGCTGGAATCCGGCGGTCAGCGCTTCCCGCTGCCGTTGAAGTGGGGCATGCGGCTAGTGTCGAAAGTCATGACGACTAGCGTCTACCGGATCTGAGCTACGAGCTACGAGCTACGAGCTACGAGCTACGAGCTACGAGCTACGAGCTACGAGCTACGAGCTACGAAAAGCGCCAGCGACATTGTGAACTGACCCCATAAAGTTGGACGGTTCAATTAGTCGGCTCTCAAGGCCTGGGTCCTGTACTGCACAGGGCTCAGACCTTTTAGTGTCAGTTTGATGCGTTCGTGATTGTAGTAGTGGATGTAGTGATCGATCCCTCGCTGCAGCTGCTCGAGCGTCTCGAACCGATTCAGGTGGAAGTACTCGGCCTTGAGGGTGCCGAAGAAACTCTCCATCGCTGCATTGTCCAGACAGTTGCCTTTCCGCGACATGCTCTGGACCAGGGATCTCTCCGCCAGCAAACGCCGGTAAGCGGGATGTTGATAATGCCATCCTTGATCGGAGTGCAACTGCGGTTTGTCCGAGGGCTCCAATCGAGCCAACGCCTTATGCAGCATGCCACTCACCAGTGACAGGGCCGGCCGCTTGCCTGTCTGGTAGGCCACGATCTCACCATTGTAGAGGTCCATGACCGGCGACAGATAGAGCTTCTGGCCGTTGACGCTGAACTCCGTGATATCGGTGACCCACTTCTGATTAGGCCATTGTGCCTGGAACTGGCGGTCGAGCAGATTGGGCGCGATTCGCCCTACGGTTCCTCGATAGGAGCGGTATC